>JBBQBP010000009.1:0-97475 GCA_038317635.1 Propionibacteriales bacterium | reverse complement strand
GGGACTAGGTCGCTCATTGAGATCCGCCAGGGGTTACGACCTGGTGGTCTCCTGTCGTCGACGTCCGTTCAGGATGGAGAGGAGAAGTGCCATGACCGCCCGGACATACGAGTCCCTGCCGTCGGCCGCGGCCCGGACAGGGATCAGCCTGAAGACCCTTCGCCGTCGAATCGCCGCCGGGGTGCTGCCCGTCTACCGATGCGGAAGAATCCTCAGGCTCGACCCGGAAGAGGTCGACGACATGTTCTGTCGGTACCCGCAACCGGCTGTGACACCACTCGGCTCCACCCGACGTCGCCATGGTTGAGCGTTACCAGCACGCGGACAAGACAGACAATGCCCGACTCGCCGACCTTTTGAGCGCGGGTGGCATGGACGGCGAGTTCACATGTCCACGAGTCACGGCGGATGCAACCATCAGGCGCCCCCAACGAGCTGGTTACGACTCGGCTGGGTGCTGCCCGCAGGAGCGACGAGGCTCGCCCGCCCGACTCTGCCGGAGGGTCCGACGAATGATGCGTCGTCGCCGACGGGCATGACTCGAGTCAGGGCATCCCGCATCACCGCGATGGCCGTGGCGTAATTCGTGAAGGGCGGCTTTGTGCCGGGGGTACGGCGCGGCTGCTTGTCCTAGGCCGCAGCCCAGCCCAGCCCTGAGCCGGTTCGCCGAGGCAAGACGGCGGAGTCGCCGAGAGGCACGTCGACGTGGCCCGGGCTCAGCGTTGAGGACGATGTCGCCCGAGACGTCGATGTTGAAGGATTCGACGGCGGTCGTCCCGTCAAATACGTCACCTTCAAACCGGGCCACCTCGCGGTCCCTGCGGCGGGGTCCCCGACACGGAAGTTGTATCTGCCGAAGGTGTAGCCGTCCATGAAGTCGTGCAGCGCGACGGCGGTAGCGGAGTGCCCGCGCGAGGTCACACTGGCACGCCGACAGGCTCAGACGTCCGGGCTTGGGGCGACAGGTTTCTCGCGAAATTGCTAGCCCCAAATTGGCCCCAAATGGGCCGTTTGCAGGCTCGAAGGTGACTATCACAACTAGTCAACAACATATTCACTCGGCTGCGGCCGCCGGTTCGAGTCCTGTCGCCCCGACAGCAGCATAACCCCTTGTCAGACCGCAAATGGAGTGGTCCTGGCAGGGGGTTTTGTTCGTTTCCGGAGTCCACGTCACGCGCGTAGAATGCACCTGAGATTGCTCCGAGCTCCCAAATCGGGGAAGGCAGGTAAAGAACCTGTGGTCCGCCGCAAGTTCGGATAGGTCGAGAGACGGCCCTCCACGATCCCCGACAAGCCGCTCCGCTACCGCGCTCGCTACGTCGGTACTGACGGACAGTTGCACCGTGCCGTGGGGACGTTCCCCACCCTGGGCGCGGCCGAGGCATGGCTGGACTCGAACCTGCGCAAGATCACCCATGGGATCTGGGATCCCGACGTGACGACCAATCGTCCGTCGCTGCGCGGCCTGTTCTTCGACTGGTCCGACGACGAACAAGCCTGGGCCCTCCAATACAAACTCGGGGGGCGACGGTGCCGATCCGGGGAGGTCCCCTATCCTGACGCTGGACAGGGGAGGTGAGAGGGTGCGACCCGGTGCGAATCTTCCCGCCATCGCCGCGTACAACGAGAAGGTCGTACTCCACGCCATCCGGCCCTCGGGCGGCATCAGCCAGACGGAGATCGCCGATCGTACGGGTCTGGCTGCGCAGACGGTGTCCGTCATCGTCAACCAGCTGTTGGTCAAGGGAGAGATCCGCACAGCGGGAGTGAAGCACGTTGGACGCGGTCGACCCCGCACCCTCCTCGAGCTCGTCCCCGATGCCCGGTTCGCCGTCGGCATCCACCTCGACCCGTCCGTGGTCACCGTCGTCGTCCTGGATCTGGGGGGACGCGTCGTGGGTCGGGTGCACTCGCAGGACGTCCTCATCGCGCCGCCCGAAGAGGCCACCGAGAAGATCGCAGTCCTGGTCCGCGATCTCGTCGAACGCTCCGCCCCGGGCCAGGACCGCATCCTCGGCGCCGGCGTGGCGACTCCAGGTGCCGTCGACACGAGGGAGGGGTGGATGGTCACCCCCCTGTGGATGCCGGAGTGGGACCGCTTCCCGATCCGGGAACACATGTCGGCCCGGCTGGGCATGCCCGTGGCCTTCGTCAAGGACACGGTCGCGGCGGTCACGGGGGAGACGTGGCTACGAGCGGGCCGCGCCGACGACTCGAGCATGGTCTTCACCTACATCGGCACCGGCACAGGCCTCGGAATCTCGATCGAGGGCGAGGCCGTGGATGGCGTCTCCGGGAACGGCGGGGAGATCGGACGGTTGCTCGTGAGCCTGGGGGCGACGGACTCCGACGATGCCTTCGCCGGACGTGGCATGGACAACGACCCGGCCGTGCTTCTCCGCCGTGCGATCACGTCTGGCGCCCTCGCCGGTGAGGTGGCGGAGAGTGAGACGCTCGCCGGGATTGACGTGGGTTTCCGGCGGTTGTGCGCCGCTGCGGCATCAGGGGACGACCGAACGACCGCGATCCTGACGGCCGCAGGGCGCCGCGTCGCGCAGGCTGCTGCTGTGGCGGTGGAGATCGTCGACGCCGACGAGGCAGTCTTCGGGGGCCCGTACTGGGATCTGGTCGAGGCCTTCTATCTTCCCGAGTGCCTCCGTGTCCTCACCGGGTTGCACCGGGTCGCCCAGCACGAGGTGAGCGTCACCGGCAGTGCGATGGGACACGACGTGGGAGCGATCGGCGCAGCGGCACGTGTCCTCGACGGGCACTATGTCCCGCGTGCGCGGTCGCTCGTAGCCGAAGATCGCTAGGCTCACCCGCTTCGCGGGCGTTCGCTGATCCGTCGCCTGCTGTTCTCCGTTCGATATCCGTCACACCGTTGACAGGATTAAATCCATAGTGAAGAGTAAATGACGCACGTGACCCCCAGCTGATCTCCCTTCACGGAAGAAGAGGACATGATCCGTACTGCCAACGCACCGGTCAGCTACGGGGTCTTCGCACTGTCCAGGCCGGATCGTGTGCCGCTCCCGAGCGGGACGGAGCTTCTCGGCCTGGTCTCGGAGGCCGGCTACGACGGGGTGGACCTGGGCCCGCACGGGTACTTCGGCACTGGCCAGGAGCTCGTCGAGAACCTCGCCGCGCACGAGCTCGCGCTGTGCGGCGGGTGGATCGATCTGCCGTTCTCCGGTAGCGACGAGGAGTACGAGGCGGCCGAGGCGGCGATCCTTCCCGTTCTCGATGACTTCGCGCTCTGCGCGAGCCAGCAGGTGACCATGGCCCCCAAGCCCACGATCGCCGACTCCGGCTCGGCCGAGCGGTCGGCCCGGCCGGGTGGTGGGATCGACCTCGAGCTGTCCCGCGAGCGCTGGGCCATCTTCGCCGGTCGCGTTCAGCGTGTCGTCGACCTGGTGGCCGACCGGGGTCTCACCGCGACCTTCCACCATCACGCGTGCACCTACGTCGAGACGCCTCGCGAGATCGAGCGACTGCTCACGGACACGAGCATCGACCTCACCCTCGACACCGGCCACCTGCTCATCGGGGGCGGCGACCCGATGGCCGCCTTGGCCGATTGGGGCCCGCGCATCAACCACCTGCATGTGAAGGATGTCCGCACCGCACTGCTTCACGCCGCCTCGGGCTCGGACAACCCCGTACGCGACCTGTGGGAGAAACGGGTCTTCGTGCGGCTGGGCGATGGCGACCTCGATGTCGAGAGCTTCCTGGACGCCGTGCTCGCCCGCAGCTTCGAAGGTTGGCTCGTGGTTGAGCAGGATGTCGTCCTGCTCGACGGGCCCGACGTCCGTCGTGCGGTCGACGACCAGGTCGCCAACCGCGAGACGCTGCGGAGGTGGGTCCCATGACACCGGTGCGCGTGGCTGTCGTAGGGGCCGGCGGCATCGCCCAGGCCGTGCACCTTCCACTCCTTCAGCGCAACCGTGACAGGGCCGAGATCGCCGCACTCGTGGACCTGTCGGCCCATCGTCGCGACGTTCTGGGGGAGAGGTACGGGATTCCCGAGGGGTCACGGTTCGCCCGTGTCACCGCCCTCGCTGATGCCGTCCGTTCCGGGTCGTTGCCTCTGGACGCCGCGATCCTCGCCACCTCAGGCCTGCACTGTGCCGATGCGGCGCTGTTGCTCGGCTGTGGTCTCGCGGTGCTGTCGGAGAAGCCGCTCGCGTACTCGGCCCAAGAGCTCGATGAGCTGGAGCGAGAGGCTGCACGTCTGGGGATCGACCTCGCGCAGCGACTCCGCATCGGCTACATGAAGGAGTACGACCCGGCGGTGGCCGCCGCGCGCGAACACATCGCAGGCAGCCGCGTCCGGGCCGTAACGATTGAGGTGCTTCACCCCGCCGATGGCCGCCAGCTTGACTTCGCCAGGCTCCTGGCCCCCGAGACCGACATCGCAGACGACGAGCTGCAGCGGCTGACGCGACTCTTCGACGCGGAGACTCGTGCGACCGCCGGCGACATCCCTGACGACCTGCGGCGGATCTTCTCGTCGGTCCTTCTCGGCTCGGTAGTCCACGACATCGCGCTGCTCAGGCACCTTGGGCTGCCGCTGGAGACCGTCACTCACGCGTCGTGGTCGGGTGGCGGCTTCCCCGGGTCCGTCACGGCGTCCGGCACCACGGCCGGTGGCATGGTCCCGTGGCAGCTCGGGTGGCACTTCATCGCGGAGTACCCCGAGTACCGGGAGACGATCACGGTCCATCACGAGACCGGCACCACGACGTTGGTCTTTCCGACCCCCTACCTCCTCAACGCCCCGACCCGTCTCGTCACCGACTCGGTCGCCCACCCGCTCGGGCATGCGGTCACGGAGACGACGTGGCCGCAGGCCGAGGCCTTCGAGCGGGAGCTCTACGCCCTGCTCGCCATGTCCACCGGCGTCCCCACCTCGGGCTCATCGGTCTCGGAGGCGCGCGCCGACCTGCGGGTCGCCGAGCAGTTCCTTCATGCCTTGTCGGCTTCCACCTGAAACACCGCTCATCACCACGAGTTGTCGGGCACTCGGTCCGAGGACACCTCACCGAAGGGAAGGCACCACTGATGGTCACGATTGGACGACGCAAGCTCATCACCCTCGCCGGACTGGCGCTGCTTCCAGGAGCTCTGAGCGCGTGCAGCAGCAGCTCGAAGACCGCCACCAACAGTGGTTCGGGCGGCACCAAGGACGTCACGCTCACGATTACCGCGAACGCGATCGTGGGCGGGAAGAACGCCGCAGAGGCCCAGTGGGTCGCGGACTGGGTCATCCCCCAGTTCCAGAAGGCCAACCCTGGTGTCACGGTGAAGTTCGAGCCCCAGGGCGTCAACGACGAGGACTACAAGACGAAGATCGCCCTCGACCTGAAGTCGGGCAAGGGCGCCGACATCATCGCGATCGACGGCATCTGGACCGGCGAGTTCGCCCAGGCGGGCTACATCAAGCCCCTCCAGGACGTCGCCGGGGCGGCGGTCAACGCCTGGGACGGCTGGAAGCAGATCCCGACCGCCGTCCAGGGAGCGGTCTCGTTCCAGGGAAAGATCTACGGCGTTCCCCAGGGCACCGACGGCCGAGTCTTCTTCTACAACAAGACCCTGTTCTCCAAGGCTGGTCTGCCAACTGACTGGCAGCCCACCTCGTGGGACGACGTCCTCAACGCCGCCCGGGCTCTCAAGAAGCTCAAGGGGGTCACCCCCCTCCAGCTCGACGCGGGCACCGCGATGGGTGAGGCGACGACGATGCAGGGAATCCTGCCGATGCTGGTGGGCACCGGTGAGTACGTCTGGGCCGACAACAAGTGGGTCGGCAACACCGGGGGCCTGCGAGACGTCATGGACCTCTACAAGACGATCTATATCGACGAGAAGCTCGGCGACGCCGTGCTCCAGCAGGAGGCCAACGGTCGCGACTCCTCCTTCCAGGAGTTCGCAGCCGGCCAGATCGGCATCCTTGCGGAGAGCGACTACTTCTGGCGCTCGGTGATCAACCCCGCCCAGGGCGTCGGTACCGCACCGATGGCCGACCGTGACACGGTCGTCGGCTACACCAAGATCCCGGCGATGAAGCCCGGCAGCGGCGTCAAGGGCCAGAACTTCGTCTCGATGTCCGGTGGCTCGGGGCGCGTCCTGAACCCCAACAGCAAGAACGCCGACATGGCGTGGAAGCTGCTGGAACTCATGTGCTCGCCCGAAGGGTTCGCCGCGCGTGCTGCGGGCACCTTGTCGATCTCGCCGCGTGACGACGTCAACAAGACCCTGCTGGCCAAGGACCCGATGCTCACCTACGTGAGCACCGAGGTGCTGCCCATCACCTCGTACCGTCCGGGACTGGCCGACTACACGCAGGTCTCGACCGCCCTGCAGCAGGCCTCGCTCGACGTGGTGACGGGAACGTCCGTGGCCGACGCCCTCAAGACGTACACGGGCACGCTCGGCGGCATCGTCGGGTCCGGCAACATCACCAACAACTAGAAGGAGCCTTCGTGGTTTCCACCCGATCCGCGGCGGGCACGGGCGTCGTCCGTGCCCGCCGGAACCGGGCCGATGATGTCGCAGGCCTCGGCCGGGCACGGGCGGGGGTGTTCGTCGCCCCTGCACTGCTCATGATCGGCATGTTCCTGCTCTTCCCCGCGATCTGGACGATCTACCTGGGAATGACGGATTTCCGCCTCACCGGTCTCGCGGCCGCCCACACGTCATTCGTAGGCCTCGGCAACTTCACCGCCGCGTTCAGTGACAAGGCGTTCTGGAACGCGTTGCAGCTCACCGTGGTATTCGTCGCCCTGTCAGGTGTCCTCGGACAGAGCCTGCTGGGCTTCTCGCTCGCATGGTCGCTGCGACGCCTCAAGGGGTGGGTGCGCACTCTGGTGGAGTCGCTCGCGCTCGCCGCCTGGGTCATCCCCTCGAGCGTCAACGCGTTCCTGTGGATCGCTCTGCTCGACCGACGGGACGGGACGCTGAACACGTTGCTGAACACGCCGGGCACCGCGTGGCTGATCAGCTACCCCATGGCCATGATCGTGATCTTCAACATCTGGGTCGGGACGGCGTTCTCGATGCAGCTGTTCTCGTCGGCCCTCAGCGCCGTCTCGCCGTCGCAGCTCGAGAGTGCCCAGATCGCGGGCGCGTCGGAATTCCGTCAGCTGATCGACGTCGTGCTGCCGACCATCAAGGGCCACATCCTCACCAACACACTGATGATCACGCTGTGGACGTTCAACACGTTCACGCCCTTCCTGCTCACCGCGGGCGGTCCGAACCGAAAGACCGAGATCTTCTCCGTCTACATCTACAAGAGCGCCATCGGCAGCGGGCAGCTGGGCTTCGGCGCCGCGATCTCGATGATCATGCTGCTCATCAACCTCGCCATCGCCCTGTTGTACATGCGGGTCGGCAGGAAGCGGTGATGACCATGGCCACTCGTACCACCTCTCAGACGACGTCCCGCACTGCGACCCGATTCGCCGGCCGCCTGGGCTTCGTCGTGTTCATCACTGTGGTGTCGGTGTTCTTCGCCCTGCCCATGGTCTGGCTGGTCGTCGCGCCGTTCGACGCGAACCCGACGATGTCGGTCAAGTGGCCGGACTGGACGCTGAACAACTTCCACCGCATCCTCGAGAGCCCGTACGCCTTCGGCTCGATCGTGAACTCGCTCATCATCAGCGTCGGCGTCGTGGCCCTGACCGTCATCCTCGCCACCCTCGCGGCGTACGCGCTGTCGCGGGTCAGGATTCCAGGCAGGGACGCTCTCTTGTACGGACTGCTGCTGCTGTCGTCGATCGTCACCGGTACCGCGGCGATGGTGCCGACGTTCCAGCTCATTAGTGCGCTCGGCCTGATCAACACCCAGCTGGGCGTCGTGCTCGTGATGTCCGGCGGCCTGCTGCCGACGGTCGTCTTCATCCTCAAGGACTTCATGGACTCGGTGCCGAAGTCGTACGAGGAGTCGGCCAGGCTGTATGGCGCGGGGCCGTTCCAGATCCTCCGCGATGTCGTCGTCCCCGTGGCCCGCCCTGGCATCGCATTCGTGGCGGTCTGGTCCGTCGTCCAGGCCTGGAGCAACTTCCTCGTGCCGTTCATCCTGCTACGCGATCCCACGCTCCAGCCGGCGGGTGTGCTGATGTACACGTTCTACACGGAGGCCGGTCAGGCCGACCTGCGTCTCATCTCCGCGTTCTCGCTCGTCTACACCCTCCCAGTCGTCGTCATCTACTTCCTTGTCAACCGGAAGTTCGGCTTCCGCTTCTACGGAGGGATCAAGTCCTGATGTCTGACATCACGATCCGACAGCTCGTCAAGCAGTACCCCAACGGTGTCCGCGGGGTGGACGGCGTCGATGTCGACGTGGCCGACGGTGAGTTCTTCGCCCTGCTCGGGCCGTCGGGCTGCGGCAAGACCACTCTGCTTCGGTCCATCGCGGGCCTCGAGTCCGTCACCGAGGGAACGCTTCACATCGGCGTGACGGATATGACGCGTGTCGAGCCGGGAGACCGAGGGGTGGCGATGGTCTTTCAGGACTACGCCTTGTTCCCGCACATGGATGTCTCCGACAACATCGCCTACCCGCTGCGAGTTCGTAGGGTTCCCAAAGAGGAACGCCGCGCGACTGCGGCCCTCACCGCCGAGGGGTTGTCCCTCGGGGGACTTCTCGATCGGCGGCCCGGCCAGCTCTCCGGTGGCCAACAGCAGCGTGTCGCGCTGGCCAGGGCGATCGCGACGCGTCCCGACGTCCTCCTGCTCGACGAACCCCTGTCGAACCTCGACGCCCGCCTCCGGCTCGAGGCGCGCGGATTCCTGAAGGAGCTGCAGCGGGACCTCGGTGTGACCACCATCTTCGTGACCCACGACCAGGCCGAGGCCATGGCTCTCGCCGACCGGATCGCGGTGATGAAGGATGGACGTATCCAGCAGATCGGCACCCCTCGCGAGGTCTTCCACAGCCCGCGCAACACGTTCGTGGCGTCGTTCATCGGGTCTCACCCGATGAACCTGCTGCCCGGTCGGGCCTCCGGTGGCTGTGTCGAGGTACTCGGGGCGTCGCTCCCGGGGCCGCGCCTGACGGTTGATGTGCCCGACGGCCACGAGGTCGTCTGGGGCGTCAGGCCGGAGTTCATCACCTGGTCGGGCACTCCGACACCCGACAGCGTCGTCGCCGAGGTCAGCATCGTCGAGAATCTCGGCGCGACGGCGCTCGTCTTGGCGAAGGTCGGTGACGCGCGGCTGCAGTGCGTCGTCAGCGAGGAGTCGGCGCCCGAGGTCGGCCAGCAGGCGTGGTTCGCGTGCCCGGTGGAGAAGACGCTCCTCTTCGACGCCGACACGACCGACCGGATCGGCGGCGGTGAGTGAGTCGCCAGGTCAGCGTCCTACACGCCACTCTCACCGAGCAGGCTCTCGACCGGTACCCACGGGTCGACTTCGACATCCCACCGGGAACCGAGTCCCTCGAGGTGAGAATCGACTTCGACGGCCGCGACTCGGGGATCGATCTTGGGTGCGAGGGGCCCGCAGGCTGGCGCGGTTGGTCCGGTGGGGCGAGGCGCGACTACGTGATCGCTGCCGACACGGCCACCCCGGGATACCTGCCGGGCCCGCTCGAGCCCGGTCGCTGGTCGGTGGTGCTCGGGCTCCATCGGCTGCCCGCTGAAGGGACGGACATCACGGTGGCCGTCCAGCTGTCGACCTCCGAACGTCCCGATCCCGAGCCGGTCGGCGAACCCGCGTTCCGACCCGCGCGGGGTAGCGAGCGGGACCTTCCCGCGCCCGAGGGCCTCACGTGGTTCGCCGGCGACTTCCACTCGCACAGCACCCACTCCGACGGCTCGTTGAGCCTGTCGCAGCTCGTCAGCCTCGGCGTGGAGGCCGGGCTCGACTTCATGGCGGTGACTGAGCACAACACGACGAGCCATCACCGGCTGCTGCCGGCACTCGACGACAGGTACGGGATCACCCTCGTCCCCGGCCAGGAGGTCACCACCCATCAGGGTCACGCGAACGCCTTCGGCGACATCGGTTTCGTCGACTTCCGCCGGCCCGCTGACGAGTGGGTGCGCTGCGTCGCCGAGCGCGGCGGCGTCCTGAGCGTCAACCACCCCGTGTCCGGCGACTGCTCGTGGACGCACCGGACGACGACGCGCCCGCCGTGCGTCGAGCTCTTCCACTCCGACTGGTACGACGAGCTCATCTCTACCGCACCGCTCGCTTGGTTCGAGGGGTGGGACCGCTCGGCCGTGCTCATCGGCGGCAGCGACTTCCACAACACGTCCAAGGGCTACCGTCCGGGCTGTCCGACCACCTGGGTCGCCGCGGAGGAGAACAGTGTGGACGGGATCCTCGACGCGGTCCGCGCCGGCCGCACCGCCGTCAGCGGCGCCCGGGTCCCGTCCGGGCGGCTGTTGTCGCCAGACGTCACATCGGGACCGGTCCTGCTGCGGATCGGGAACGAGCTCGTGGCGGTGGACGCCGAAGGCACGTTCCTCGTGGACGGTGCCGGCCATCGGGAGCCTGTGACGACGCGGCACCACAGGTTCGTAGCGGCCCGCGAGGTGGGTCCGTTCCGCCTCGTCGCCGCCGACCGTTCGATGCTGGCTCTCAGCGCGTGAGAAAGGGCTTGCCGTGACACCTTCCCGGCTTCTCCTCGTTCCCCACACCCACTGGGACCGTGAGTGGTATGAGCCTCACGATGTGTTCCGCGTGCGGCTCGTGGCGATGGTCGACGGGCTGCTGGAGCTCTTGGAGTCCGACCCCGGCTATCGCTTCACCCTCGACGGACAGGCGGCTGCCGTCGACGACTACCTGGCGCTACGTCCCGAGAACGCGGGCCGGGTCGCTGATGCCGTCAACCGGGGGCAGCTCGGCATCGGGCCGTTCCTCATCCTCCTCGACGAGTTCTGCGGCGACGGCGAGACGATCGTGCGCAACCTCGAGCTGGGCATCCGGTCGAGCCGCGCCGTCGCCTCGGAGATGCGGGTCGGCTACCTGCCGGACATGTTCGGCCACGCCGCCCAGATGCCCCAGTTCCTGGTCGGCTTCGGGATCCGCGACGCCGCGCTGTGGAGGGGGGTTCCGAACGAGATCCGCCGGCACGCATTCCGCTGGGCCGCCCCCAACGGCGACTCGGTCCGTACGGAGAACCTCTGGGATGGCTACGGCAGCGCGCTGAAGCTGTTCGAGCCTTTGCCCAAGGCCGCCGTGCTCATCGAGGACTACCTCGATCGCAACGCAGAGTGGTTCGACGGTGAGGATGTCGCCGGGATGTACGGCACAGACCACATGCTGCCGCGACCGGATCTCGGCGATGTCGTGAAGGACACGCGCCTCGCCACCGATCGCCTCGGGGAGATGTTGACTCTCGGTCAGCTCGTTGCGCGGCGTGACCACTCGGACGCGGCGCTCGCCGCACTGCCTGAGGTCATGGGAGAACTCCGGTCACACGCGCGGGGGAACCTGCTGCCCGGCGTGCTCTCTGCACGGACGAACCTCAAGGGGGCGATGGCTGACTCGGAGCGGCGTCTCACGACAGCCGAGCGCCTCGACGCCGTGGCCGGTGGCGGCGATGTGAGGGCGTTCCTCGACAGGGCGTGGTACCGCCTTGTCGAGTCGACAGCACACGACTCCGCGACGGGCTGCGGCGTCGACGAGACGGCCGAGCAAGTGGAGACCCGCATCCACGAGGCGGGTCACATCGCACGCGGACTGGTCGACCAACGGATGCGTGCGCTTTCTCGTCTTGCCCCCCGAGGAACGGTGCTCGCGTTCAACCAGGCCGGACGTTCTCGCATCGTGCAGGTCGAGCTCACGCTTGACGGAGCGGAGGCACCACTCGGCACTCAGCTGCTTGCCCACCTCCCGACGACTATCGGTGACGAGATGGTCGCGACGGAAGACCTGGTGAAGGTGATCCGTCGGATCCATGGGCAGGAGCTGTTCGGCCGCCGGATCCGCTCGTATGCCTGGGACGACCACGGGCTGGACTTCGTCGTGGCCGAGGAGGCCGACGGGACCTTTGACCTGGCGACGTTCACCGCGGAGTTGCATGCCCGCGTGGCGACCGAGGACCCCACCGCGTGGCGTGTGCGCACGCTGGTCCCGCCGAGCATCCGCATCCTCGCCGAGAAGACCGCCCCCGGTCTCGGCCTCGTGGTCGTGGACCCCACCCGGGGCCGGCTCGGCGACAGTCCGGTCACAGTCGACGGTCAGACCCTGTCGAACGGACTCGTCGAGGTCGGAGTGCGCGCCGACGGTGCGATCAACATCGTGCACCTCGCGACCGGGCGGCGCAGCGAGGTGTCGTGCGTGCTCGTCGACGACGGTGACTGCGGCGATTCGTACAACTTCGGTCCGGTGCCCGGCGGCACCGTCGACGCTCAGGGGCAGGTCACGATCACCGTCGCTGAGCCCGGCCCTCTGCGGGCGCGCATCGTCGTCACCCGTCGGCTGTGTCTCCCCGCGCGCCTGGGCCACGACCGCAAGAGCCGGGCGGTGGAGGTCGTGGAGCAGCTCGTGGTGAGCACGTACGAACTGCGCACCGGCGAGGACTTCTGCCGCGTCACCGTTGAGCTGGTCAACAGGGCCGCCGACCACCGGCTTCGGCTCCTCGTGGCCACCCGGGAGAGCGGCGTGGCCAGCTCGGCGTCGGCTGGACAGTACGCCGTCACCGTACGCGGCCGCACCGCGGAGGGAGGTTGGGGCGAGTTCCCGCTGCCCACCTTCCCGGCGACGAGGTTCGTCCACGCCGGTGGGGTCACGGTGCTGCTGCGACGTCTCACCGAGTTCGAGGTGATCGCGGGACAGGGGGGCGGACCCGACGCGATCGCCCTCACACTGGTGCGCTCTGTCGGGCTGATGAGTGTCAACACGCACCCGCTCCGGGACGAGCCGGCCGGGTCGGAGCTTCCCATTCCCGGCGCCCAGTATCTGGGGACCCCCGTCCGTGTAGAGCTGGCGATCGCTCCGGGATGGTCGGGACGGGAGGCGCCGGAGCTCATCGCAGCGGCCGACGTATTCCGGTTCGAGCCGGTCGCGGTCTCCGGGTCGGGAGACGGCGCCGAGGAGATTCCGGTGTCCCCGCTGGAGACGTCAGGGGACGTGGTCCTTGAGTCGCTCCGGCGCCTGCCGGACGGCCTCGAGGCCCGGTTCGTGAACTACGCCTCGGCGCCCCGGACGCTCGCCGTCACCACCGACCGGCCATGGCGGCGCACCGATCTGGCGGGCCAGGTGCTCGACGCCGAAGTGGACCCAACGACCTTGTCCGTCCCCGGCAGCACCATCGTCACCCTGCGGTCCGAGCAGCGGTAGGCAGCGATCATGGCTTGGTAGATGGCCCAGGTGGCCTGCTTCAAGAGTGGTAGGCGTCCCTCCGGTGGACGATGGAAACAACGTCGATGACCAGGCGTTGCTCAACAATGCGGTAGCTGACACGACTGTTGGTCACTGTCTCCACGCTCCTTCCCTTGAAGGCCTCCCGATTCTGCGGCGCCGGGGCAGAGCAGCTCACGGCGGTCAAGAGCGCCAACGTGAGCGAGGACGCCAGGCGGGCGGCAACCAAGAGTCGTCGCAAACCGCCGGCGTCACGATGGGTGGCGCCAGTCCCCGGAGGCCGCCGGGCCCTCATCTGGCATCACGTGTGTGGTGTGCAAGATCTTGTGCGATGGGCGCAGAGGTCCAGGACGCGAGCAGGTGAAGGGCCTCGGCAGTTCGGGACGCGGGCTCAGCGGCATAGATGGTGAGCGTCAAGCCGGGCTCCGACAGCATGTCCACGCTCTCGTACGCGAGATCGAGGTCGCCGACGACGGTGTGGTGGAAGAGCTTGCTACCGGCTCCATGCAGTCGGACGTCGTGGGCGCTCCACCGGCGGCGGAACTCGTCGCTGAGGGTGGACAGCTCTCCGACGAGGTCTTGGAGCTGGCGGTCATGCGGGGCGCGTCCAGCTTCGGTGCGCAGGATGGCGACGCAGATGTCAGCTGCGGTGTCCCATGCAGGGTAGAAGCCATGGGAGTCGTCGTCGAGGAAGGTGTAGCGGGCGAAGTTGGGGACACCGGCCGTCGTCCTCTCGTACAGCGAAGCGTGCATCGCCCGGCCCAGCGCGTTGGCCGCGAGCAGGTCCATCCGGCCGTTGCGGACGATCGCCGGGCCGCCCGTGATCGTGTCCAGCACCCACTGCAATCCCGGCGGGGGGGTCCAGGGACGAGCGGAGCTGCGGCGAGGCCGCAACAGAGTGCTGGTCCCTTCGGCGGCCTCGGCAAGGTGGAGCAGGTGGGTGCGTTCGGCGGCGTCGAGCTGTAGCGCCCGAGCGAGCGACTGAAGGATGGACGGGCTCACCCCTGCCAACCCGGTGCGCTCGATCCGGGAGTAGTACTCGACGCTCATCCCGGCCAAGGCAGCGACCTCGCTGCGGCGAAGTCCGGGGACACGGCGACGTCCGACGTCGGGAAGGCCCACATCGCGCGGTGCCAACTTGGCCCGTCGTGAGGTGAGGAACTCACGAACCTCTTCCCGGTTATCCATGGCGTCAACGGTAAGGGCCGGACGCCTGGGTAGGCACTCCCTCGTAGTACACCCATCCAGCGGGACTCCCTCGGTCCTGGATCTGCTGGTTGTATGGCTGGGGTGAACCCCACCGCGACAGAGAGCAGGGCGTTGAGCACTGACCCGGGCTCCGCCGCCTCGCCCGACAAGCTGACGGGCGCCATTCTGGCCACTGTCGTGTTCGTCGGTGGGATCGCGCCGCTGGCCACGGACATGTACGTGCCGGCGTTCCCCCTTGTGGCCACCGACCTGCACGCGAGCGCCGCGCAGGTGCAGCTCTCGCTCACGACCTTCTTCGTCGGCATGGCGCTCGGCCAGCTCGTCGGTGGCCCCGTCTCGGACCAGCGCGGACGCCGCAAGCCCCTGCTGGCCGCGCTGATCCTCCTGACGATCGCATCGCTGGCCTGCGCCTGGAGCCCGTCGATCCCGATCATGCTCGCCGCCCGGTTCGTACAGGGACTTTCGGGCGGCTGGGCGATGGTGATCGCCCGCGCTGTGGTCGTCGACCTCGCCTCGGGCATCCATCTCGTGCGGTCACTGAACGTGGTCGCAGGCGTTGGCGGGATCGCACCGGTCGTGGGACCGCTGATCGGCGGGCTGATCCTGCTGCTGTCGCACTGGCGGGTGTCGTTCCTTGTCCTTGCCGCCTTCGCGGCGACGATGACCGTGGCCGTTGCGTTCGCCGTTCCCGAAACCCTGCCGCCTGAGCGTCGCCATGCGGGCGGGCTGGGGCGGCTCATCCACGCCGCTGGGCAGGTTCTGGGACGGCCACGGTTCGTCGCCTACCTGGTGGTGATGGCGTTCTCGATGGGAGTGACGTTCGCCTACGTCGCGACGTCCGCGTTCATCCTGCAGTCGATGAACGGTCTGTCCCCGATGACCTACTCCATCCTGTTCGCGGGAAACGCGGTCGGGCTGGCCCTGGCCACCCTCGTGGCCGGCAAGGTGGCCGGCCGGGTCCGCACCCGCACCGTGATCACCGTGGGCCTCGTGACCACCGGGGCCGCCGGGCTCTTGCTGCTGGTGGGGGCCATGTGGTGGGGCATGCCGCTGTGGGTGGCCGTCGTCGGCTTCCTCGTGTTGATGAGCGCCCAGGGACTCGTCGGGGCCAACGCCGGCGCGCTCGCGTCCAACGAGGTCCCCCAGCACCCCGGGACCGGGTCTGCGGTCCTCGGCTTCCTGCAGTGGTGCATGGCCGGAGTGATCGCTCCCCTCGCTGGCCTCGGCGGCGACCGGACGGCCGTCCCGATGGCCGTGATCGTCCTCGTCCTGACTGCAGCATCGCTGACCGCGATGCTGCTGACCCGTACGTCACGACGGCCCCTGGCCGTTGATTGACCTCAGAGCATCACAACGAAAGGAACATCATCATGAGAGCAGTCCTGTTGCACGGCGCCGGCGACGTCCGCGTCGACGAGGTGCCCAAGCCCGAGATCGTCGAGGACGGCGACGCGATCATCAAGCTCGCTGCCGCCTGCGTCTGCGGCTCCGACCTGTGGGCCTATCGCGGCATCGACCCGATCACCAGACCGATCTCCGTCGGCCACGAGTACGCCGGTGTCGTACAGGAGGTCGGGCCGTCGGTGAAGAACGTCAAGCCCGGTGACTTCGTCGTCGGCTCCTTCTTCGCCTCAGACAACACCTGCGAGATCTGCCGCTCCGGCTACCAGAGCTCCTGCCTCGACCGTCGACCCATGGGAGCGCAGAACTGCCAGGCCGAGTACCTGCGCGTCCCCCTGGCCGACGGCACCCTCGTCGCCACTCCCACCATGCCCGACCCAGACCTGATCCCCAGTCTCATGGCCGCCTCGGACGTTCTCGGCACCGGCTGGTTCGCCGCGAAGGCCGCCGAGGTCGGCCCGGGCAAGACCGTGGCCGTCATCGGGGACGGGGCCGTCGGGTTGCTCGCCGTGCTCTCCGCGAAGCTGCTCGGCGCCGACCGCATCATCGCGATGAGCCGCCACGAGCCCCGCCAGAAGCTCGCCCTCGAGTTCGGCGCCACCGACATCGTCGCCGAACGTGGCGCTGAGGGCGTGGCCAAGATCAAGGAGCTCACCGGCGGCCTCGGCGTCCACAGCGCCCTCGAAGCAGTAGGCACCCAGGAGTCGATGATGCAGGCCATCCGCGCCACCCGTCCTGGCGGCCACGTCGGCTACGTCGGCGTCTCCCACGACGTGAGTCTTTCCGGACTCGAGCTCTTCTTCTCCCACGTACACCTCCACGGCGGCCCCGCCCCGGTGCGCGACTACCTGCCCGACCTCATCGAGCGGATCTTGAAGCGTGAGATCAACCCTGGACTGGTCTTCGACCTCGAACTGCCCTTCGACGACGCTGCTGAGGCCTACCGGGCCATGGACGAACGCCGGGCCATCAAGGCACTCCTGCGGTTCTGACCCGCCGTCTCGCGGAAACCAGCCCAAACCAGAGGAACAGACATGGAACGAATCCCAGAAGCCCCGACCACCAAGGCCCCGGCCGATTGGTTCACCGGCGACGTCTACTACGACGTGATCGTGCGCGGCGCCGAGCCCTCCCGGATCAGGGTCAACACCGTACGGTTCACCCCCGGTTCTCGCACGGCCTGGCACAGCCACGCCTGCGGCCAGACCCTGCACGTCACCGACGGTGTCGGCCTCGTCGTCAGCGCCACCCAGGTGATCGTGATGCGCCCCGGAGACACCGTGCAGACCCCACCCGGTGAGTGGCACTGGCACGGAGCCACACCCGAGGACTTCATGACACACCTGGCCATGTGGGAAGGTCTCGGCCCGGACGAGGACACTCCCGAAACCACCTGGGGCGAACACGTCACCGACACCGATTATGCAGCCGCCGCTGCGAACCGGTGAGGAGACCCTGGCGATCACCGATGGGCGCCGAACAACCATGACCAGCTGTTCCCTGGGCGGAGCCCGCCCCTGAGACTCACCGATCCGTACTGATCGAGTACCTCCACGACTTCGCCTTCGACGAAGCCCTTGCCCATGGCAACCTCGACATCCGCACCCAGCTGATGGCGCAGCTGGCCGCGCTGATCGCCGCTCAGGCAGCCTCGGGGTACAGGATCATGATCGACCGGATGTACGACACGGCGCCCGCCGACGAGCAGCACATCCAGCGCTGGCTGTCCACGAACTGCTTCGGGGACCACTGAACCCGGGGTGCTCGACGCTCCCACCCGTGAGCTGCTCAGCTTCGCCATGCTCGTGGCTCGCCCGCAGGCACCCCGTCATCGACGGCCTAAGTCAGTGACCCGGGCCCAGCAACGGGTGTGCCTGGCGAGTCCCCCGAATGTGGCCCCGTCACGTCGCGGCGATTTACGGCTAGGCCCAAGGTTCTTTGATCTCCCCGCGATGCGGTGTATCGGGCGCACGGGTTGGCCACCATCGGCCAGACCCGGTTCGTAGGTCGCGGTCAGCGATTGCGCCAGCCGGTCTCCGGCCCTCTTCTCTGATCGCGGCTGTGGCTTGCTGGCTCGGACTCATTAGGCCCTACTCCTGCTGCAGCGGCAGCGCCACTTACAGCGGCAATCGGACAGACCAGGCCAGTGCGCTGCTGGCCTTACGTGACTCGGAAATGCGGTCGCCTCAGGAGCGCTTAGGCTGACGGCGTGGCAGCCGACGAGCGCGCACACAGGGGCCGAGCGCTCGCCACGGAAGCCTTCGACCCGGGATCGGAGCGTCCTGGCGTACGGGTGTTCGTCGACGGGTCGGTGATCGAGGTGTTCACGAGTGCCGGGCGCTCGTTCACCACCCGCGTGTATCCCCTCGCGGCGCCGCCGTGGCGGGTCGAGGCGCCCGACGGCGCGCAAGTCTGGGACCTGCAGAACACGATCCGGCCGGCCGTCTGAATCGAGGTGGGTCTTGCTTCTATCGTCTTCCCCAATCCGTCGAGCCTTCCGCCAGCGGTCCAGGCTGCCAGCAACGGCAGGCGTCCGGCAGCCTCACGTCCTGCCAGAGCATCGGCCCGGACTTATCGGGCATGTCACGCGCTGTCGTCCGCCCCAGAGCAGCCATCTCGAGGTTCTCGGGCATATGAGCCGTTGAGCCGGCCCCATATGCCCGAGATCTTCGGGGAAGCGCTGGACTTCGCCTGCTGGCGACGTCATATGCCCGAGAACTCCTGCCGGTCAGGTCGTCGCTCCCACCTACCCATGGGCCGACAGATCTAGGGCAATGGCGTCTGTTCTCTGCACGGTGCCAGTGCCAGCCTTTACGCTTCTTGCTATGGAGACTCGGGGGTTCCTGGCGCTGAGGGCGGGCCGTGTGCCCGGCTGGAAGCACGTACGAACTGTGCACGATCTTGGGCTGCTTCGCGTGCCGAGTGGACGGCTGGAGGCCAGCGATCCGTTCGTCATGCTGGGTAGCGGGCTGGTGTTCCCGATCCCGCCGGGCACGTACCCGGTCAGAGTCACGATGGCCGACGTCAGCGACGGGGGCGACGGCAGCCACCTCAGGGAGTCCTACCTCAGCGTCATCATTCACGAAGGCGATCCGGTCGCTGTCGAGAACGTACGACCCGAGGGCGTCACCGACCAGCAGTGGCTCGATGCCGTGGCCGCCGGTGAGTACTTCGGAGTCGGCGTCGATGCCGGAACCGTGGGCTTCGCCGACGCAGCAGCCATCCCTACCTCGATGCCTCCGGGCGACTGGTATGAGGACGTGTACGACAGCGGCGAGGACCATTCCTGGTTCGCCCTGATGGACTCTCGTGACCACCTCATCCCAGGCTCCGCCAACGTCGTGATGCCTCTGGCGAGCAACGGTGAGAATGTCGTGCTGTCCCACTCGGGATGGGGTGACGGGTTCTACCCCGTCCTGGCCAGCTACGCCGCGGACGGCACGCTGCTTGGGGTCCACATCGACCTGCTCGTCGAGGAGCCGGAGGACGAGACCCCGGCCTAGCGAGGTCCGCGAACCGATGCGTCACCGCCAGACGGCGGCCACCCGGTCGAGTTCGAGCGCGGCCTGGCGATGACCCTCGTGAGCGGCCGCAGCGCGCCGCGCGGGGTCCAAGGAGTTGCGACCCATCCGTGATCTGGCCTCTCGATCCGGGCTGACCACGACGACCACCGAACCGGCTGCTCGAAGCACCGCCGCCTGCTGGTCGACGGACGGCATAGCGCCGAACCCGGTCGTGATCGGTGCCAGGATCACGACCCGGGCGCGACCCGCCGCGAGGTCCGCGTTGACCGCCGACCGCATGCCACCGTCGATCCACCGCTGCCCCTCGACGGTCACCGGCGGCCAGACTCCCGGCACCGCACAGCTCGCGGCTACGGCGTCGACGAGGGACACATTGTCGTCGCGGTCGAACACCCGGAACTCACCCGTACGCGCGTTGACCGCCGTGACCCGTAGCGCGCGTTCGGGCCACTCGTGCGAGGGCAGCCGGGACGCGATCACCGCCAACCGTTCCGCCTCCCCGACCGTCCTGGCACCCATAGCCAACCGACCCATGGCTCGGCCGAGCTCCGCCGGTTCACGCCGGGTGAGCATCGCCCAGACGTATCGGGCCAGAACGGACGGGCCAAGTGCGGCCGGGATCTCCTGGGCACTTCCCGCGACCTGGCGCTCCAGCAAGGTGGCGAGTGGCGTACCGCTCGCCACTTGTGCCGCGACGGCCGCCCCAGCGGACGTGCCGACGAGCAGCTCCGCGTTCGACAGATCGAGGCCGGCGTCGCTGAGCCCCGCGAGGACCCCAGTCTCCCACGCGACTCCCGTGACCCCGCCGCCCCCGAGCACCAACGCGTCCCCTTGCACCATGTCCGCACCCTACTCAGACGTCGACACGCCGCTCAGGTATCGAAACGACCTGCTCAGGGATCATCGCTGTGGTTGCCCACGCCCTTGGTCCGGTAGCATCGTTGCGGCCCCACCAGGCCACGCGGATGTAGCTCAATGGCAGAGCTTCAGCCTTCCAAGCTGATCATGCGGGTTCGATTCCCGTCATCCGCTCCAGTATCCGGTCGCTACTCTGCGGATCGTGGACATTCTCGAGCTCGACCGACTCGCCGCCGAGGACGCCGTCGCCCTCTGGCAGGCGTGCGGGCTCACGAGGCCCTGGAACGACCCGCACGCGGACTTCACGCGCGCTGTCCTCGGCGAGTCATCGGCGGTCCTCGGGATGTACGACGACGACGACGGCGCTCTCATCGGTACTGCCATGGTGGGCGTGGATGGGCACCGCGGCTGGGTCTACTACCTGGCTTCGACACCAGACAGACGTGGACTGGGCATCGGCCGCGCTCTCATGGCTGCCGCGGAGAATTGGATCGAGTCCCGCGGCATGCCCAAGGTCCACGTCATGGTCCGCCGCTCCAACACGGACGTCGTCGGCTTCTACGACTCCCTCGGCTACGTGGAGCAGGACACCATGGTCCTGGGGCGTCGATTCGACGGCTCCAGCGGCGGCGCTGTCGGTACCTGACGCCCTGGGTCGCAGACCCGTCGATCGAAGAAGAGCTCGGACTTGGGGCCGCCACGGGCATTCCTGAGAAATTGGCTAGAGTTCGCCCCATGCGGCACGGTCTCCTGGCGGCGTACGACGCCCAGTTGCGCGAGTCGGTCGAGACGACCGACTTCGATGACGTCCGCACGGACGGCCCGCTGTGGATCGCTCGGATGCCGAGCAGGGGTTTCGTCACGTACCGGAACCTGGCCGGTGTGTCGGCGGTCGAGCTCGAAGCCCTCATCGCTCGTACCGTCGCGAGCTTCGCCTCGGATCCTGAGATCACGGAGTTCGAGTGGAAGACCCGCGACCACGACGAGCCGCGCAACCTCGGAACGCTGCTCGTCGGCCACGGACTACTGCCCCAGGAGCGCGAGACCGTGATGGCCGGGCTCATCGAAGGACTGGCGGGAGATGACCCTCCTCCGGACGGCGTCGAGCTGCATCGCGTCGGCGACCGTGGAGACATCCAGGCCGATGTCGAGCGCGTCGTCGAGCTGCAGAACAACGTCTTCGGGCCGATCCCGCGCATGGTCGAGATGACACTGCGGCGCCTGGACAACCCCTACGTTGACCTCTGGTTCGCCGAGGCTGGTGGCGAGGTGATCGGGAGCGGCCGTCTAGATCGCGTGCCGGGTACGGACTTCGCCGGCCTCTGGGGCGGCGCGATCCGTGAGGACTGGCGGCGCCGCGGCGTGTACAAGGCGCTCACCCAGGCGCGCGCCCGCGAGGCCCGCTCGTACGGCGCGCGCTACCTGTACGCCGACTGCACCGTCATGAGCCGTGTCATCCTCGAGTCGTGCGGGATGATCCCGATCACGACCACCGTGCCCTACATGTGGCACCGGAACTGATCAGCGCTCGCCCAGCAACAGCCACGCCAGTACGTCCGCGTCACTGGAGTCCCGCGCGGTCAGCCGACGAGCGACGATCTCCGCCGCCTGTACGACGCGGGGAGCGGCTGGATCCTCGTCCCCGACCAGCGAGGCCAACGCCACCGCGTACGCGGCCTCCCACGCGGCTGGGGCGGGCATAGGAGCGCCAGGCAGGCCACCACCGAGGGCTGCCAGAAGCTCGTGGGCGGCGTCCTTGTCGCCCGTGACGAGTGCGCGCTCGATCGCCTCGAGCCGCGTACCTGCCGGCTGCGCCAGGACCCACGCCAGCGCTTGTCGTACGGGCTCGGCATCCTGCCCCAGCCCCCACAGCACGGCCCCCACACGGGTCAGCGCGAGCACCGTCCCAGGCTCGGCCTCTGCGTTCGGCAACGCGTCCAGGAGCGTCTCAATCGCCAACGGGTCGTCGCGCCGCTGCGCCTCCCCCGCGAGCGCCGCGAGGGTGAACGGCCCCGGCGTACCGCCGGTCTGCAGAAGGTCTGTGACCCCCGTCAGGAGCCACCCCCTGACGATGTCGGCCGCCTCATCGCTCCGGGCTGACTGGAGCAGGACGAGCCGTCTGGCCGTACGGTCCAGGCCACGCGCTCGTTCGTCCGGTCCGGTGTTGTCCAGCTGGTGCACGGCGCCCGGGACCTCCCTGACGAGGCGTGCGACCTGCCGCGCCGCCCCGTCGACCGCCCCGGCCAACGTAGGGGCGAACGCCAGCTCCAGGCTCACCTCGCCGAAGGCGCCGCGGACGCTCACCTGCTGCAGGCCGGCGCCCCGGATCTCCGTACCCTCGGGCCCTTCGATGATCGAGCAGCCCGCGGCAACGACGCCGGCGTCCGGGAGTGCCAGATCGACAGGCTCACCGCCACGCACGGCGAGGGACGGGAGCCACGCGGGCAACATCGAGGCGACCTGGTCCCAGCTCTGGCATCGGCGACCGACCAGCTCGAGCGTGACACGGCGCCCGGGAGCCAACGACGTACCGGCATCAAGCCAGACGACATCGTCGGCCTCGCGACTCAGCGACCCACGCCGCAGCGAGAACGCCCACAGGTCCCTGTCGCGAGTGACGAGCACCACGAGCGCTGACGCCCCGGCCGCCCACATCCACGCCAGCCCGTTGCCGGGATCCAGCGCGAGCAGGACCTGCGACACCGAGATCGGGTCGTCTGAGGAGTTGGCGAGGCTCGCGCGCATGCGCCAAGACGACTCAGCGAAGTCGTGCTTCACGACCGCGCGGAGCGGCCCCGCGACGTACTCGGTCTCGACCTCGTCCGCGTCCGACGTGGTTCGTGACTGCCACTCGAGGGTGTCGGAGCCCTCCCCCCCGATCGCGTGTCGCGGGAGCACGACCCCGATCGTCGGGCCGGAGGCGCCGATGCGTACGGACCCGTCACCGACCGGTTCCGGATGCGCAGCAGTGATCGTCATCGCCTCTTCCCTGTACAGGGAAAGCGTAAGGGCGTGGGGCCGAAGCCCCACGCCCTCGCGTGCTGAGATGGACGCAGATCAGGACTTGAGCTGCGCCTTCGCCTCGTCGAACATCTTCGATGCGGCGTCGGCCGGGGTCTGACGACCGAACTGCACGTTCTCCACGTAGCGCTCCATGATCTTCTGGAACGTCGAGGCGCCTGGCGGCGGGGCCACCGGAGCGTCGTGGATGACGGGCGCGAGGTCGCCCATGTAGGTCGCGGCCTTCTGGTCGGCGTTGCCCAACAACGGCTTGATCTCCGCGAGGACGTCCGTGTTCGGCGGTAGACCGCGCTCGGCGAGCATGACCTTTCCGGCATCCATGTTGTTGAAGTAGTAGTCGAGGAACTTCGCTGCAGCGACCTGGTTCTTCGACTTCGTCGTGATCGACTGGAACTGTCCGGACTTGTACCAGAGGTCCGCGTCCTTGGCGTTGCCCGTCTGGGACGGGAGCATCAGGATCTTGCAGTCCTGGCCCACCGCAGCCTGCTGGGCAGCGATCTGGTTCGACCAGGTCAGCACCATGGCGGACTTGCCGACGCCGAACATCTGCTGAGCGAGCGCTGTGCTGAAGTCCTGGGCGTTCTCAGCGGCACCCGGGATCGCCTTCGCGCCCTGGTAGCTGACCATGAGCTCCAACAGCGACTGCATGTCGGCCGGCTCCCAGCCGAAGCCGGTCTCTGTGAAGAGCGCCTTGCCCTTCTGGAACATCCAGACCCGAGCCACGGAGTCACCGAACAGTCCGCCGTTGATGCCGTAGGTGTTGGGGTCCTTGGCGTTGAACTGGGCGGCCAGGGTCTTCAACGAGTCCCAGGTCCACGTCTTGTCGTCGGGCAGGTCGATGCCGGCCTTGGTGAAGAGTGCCGGGTTGGCGACGATCGACAGGGCGTTCATGCCGGCGCACAGCGCCGTGACCTTGCCGCCGATGGTTCCCGTGGCGACGAGGCCCTTCGCGAACTTCGTGGTGTCGATCGGGAGCTTGCTCAGGTCGGCCAGGACGCCGTTCTTCGAGTAGTCGCGGATGTACTGCTCGTCCATCTGGATGATGTCGGGGGCGCTGTTGCCGGCGACCTGGGTCGACAGCTTGTCCCAGTAGGTCGCCCACTCACCCGGCTCGCCGTTGATCGTCACGTTCGGGTGGAGCTTCATGTAGTCCGCGATCACCTGTGCGGTGTTCTTGTTGCGGAGGTCGTTGCCCCACCACGCGAAGCGCAGTGTCACGGGGCTGGTGTCGTCGGCTGTCGGTGAGCTAGTGGCAGTGCTTGAACTGCACGCACCGAGCGTGGCGGTCGCCGCTGTAGCGGCAGCCCCTGCCAGGAAGTTTCTGCGGGTCGTCATTGATCCTCCGTGTGATGTTCGAGGTACCCCTTCGCGGCGATACTACGAGTTTTTCCTCCGCACTGACCACGTCTTGCAAGCGCTTGCCAAGACTTGAGCATGAATCGTTACGGAAATCCTGGAAACGGTTACGTCAGCTCGACAGCAACTCCGTAGCGGAGCGTCGCGGCCTCTCCGGGCGCCAGGGTGACCGCCTGATCCAGTACGTTGCCGGCTTCGACGCACAGCATCCCCGGCCACTCGTCGTCGCCGAAGTCGGGCATGGCCCCAGCCTTGGCGACCCAAGGGTTCCAGACGACGGTGTTGGCCGCGCCTTCGGTGCGGATACGCAGCCGGCGCCCGAGCACCGGGTCCGTGACGACAACCTCGCCGGCGCGGTCGTACACGCGGTCGGTCTCCGCCGTGATCGTGACGTCGCCGGTCTGGGACTCGCGCTGTCGGGTGACCTTGTCGAGGTACGTGGCGCCGTCGAGACCACCGATCGCCACCTGCCGGACGTCGCCAACCGTCAGATAGGCGTGCAGGGCCAGCTCGTACGAGAAGTCCGTCTCGCCCTGGTTCGCCACGGTGAGCGCAAGCTCAAGATCGTCGCCGATGCTCACCTCGTACGTGACCGTCCAGTCCGCACCGGACAGCACCTCGGGCGAGGCGGCCGCCGTCAGCGTGTACCGGAGAACCGTGGTGCCCGAGCTTTCGTCCAGCCCGGTGAGCGTCCAGTCGCTGATCCGCGCAAGCCCATGGGCGGGCGTGAGGTTGCCGCTGCGCCCGGGGCCGAACCACGGCCAGCAGATCGGCACGCCACCACGCAGTGCCTTGCCGTGTTCGAACACCGACCGCTCGCTCGTCCACAGCACTGGCTCGCTGTCGAGCGTCCAGGACCACACGTGGGCGCCGTAGTCGTACACCTTCGCGACCGAACGACCGGTACGGACCTCACGAGGGGCGTCAAGAGTCATGACGCCAAGGTAGCCAAAACCCCTGCCTGAGATCCCGGTCGGGCCAGGTGTTGACGTGTGTCAACAGGACAGTCAGCGACTCGTACGTGCCCTGCGCTTCTTCGTACCGTCCGCCCCGGACGGCTGACAGCGCGGGCACCAGTACAGGTTGCGGGCGGCGTGGACCTCGAGCCGCACCGGCGTACCGCAGACCAGGCAGCCCTGTTCGTGACGGCGGTAGACGTAGACCTCCCCTCCGTGACGGTCGACCCTCGGGTCGCGTCCCATCGCCTCGGGGCTGTGCTCGGGCCGGACCGTGTCGATCCTGTCGTCGATGACGCCCTGCGGCATCAGGGCGACGAGGTCCGACCACATGAGGTCGAACGTGGCGCGAGGCAGCTCTTTGCCCGGTAGGAACGGATCGACCCGCGCCCTGAACAGCACCTCGGCTCGATAGATGTTGCCGACCCCGGCGAAGATCGACTGGTCCATGAGCAGGGCCGCGACCGTCTTGCTGGACCGGTGGAGCTTGAGCCACGCGCGCTCGCGATCGGACGCCGGGTCGAGGGGGTCCGGGCCGGAGGCGGCACCGATCGCCGCGGCCTCCTCAGGAGAGATGAGCTCGCACGTCTGCGGCCCGGACAGGTCGTGGACACCCGCTTCGGGGGTGCCGATCCGCAGCCGCACCTGCCCCGGACCACCCGGCCAGGGGAACGGCCGCAGCTTGCCGATCAAACCGAGGTGGATGTGGACGACGCGGTCACCGGCGAACTGCACGAACAGGTGTTTGCCCACGGCCCAGGCCCGCTCCACATCGGTTCCGTCAAGCAGCTCAGCGGCATCGGCGAACCGGCCTTGAGGACTGGAGACGCGCGCGGGACGACCCCCGTGCGCCCGCTCCAGGTCGAGCGCCAGCCGGTGGATGTGGTGTCCCTCAGGCACGAGCCCTCCCTTCCCGGGCGCCAGCCTAGGCGCCGAGAGCGACTACACGTACGCTCTCGACCATGGCAGGTCAGGAGTCCGAGCAGCACCTCGGTCGCGACGGGGTCTCGGGCCTGGTGTCCCCGAGCCGCGCCATGCGCGCCCGTGACGTCTCACGACCGACCCCGGAGGAGCTCGCCTCGGCCGCGAAGGTCGCCGCCGAGGTCGTCCGCCGCAGGAAGCGGTCCGTCACGCGGGGGTGATCTCGCCCGTCTTCTCGTAGCCCGAGATCAGGTCGATGCGGCGCTGATGGCGAGGGTTCCCGGAGAACGGGGTCTCCAGGAACACGAGCACGATGCCGAGCGCCTCGTTGAGCGTGTGCATCCGTCCGCCGAGCGCGACGACCTGTGCGTCGTTGTGCTCGCGGGCGAGCTGCGCGGTGGTGATGTCGTACGCCAGAGCCGCACGGATGCCCTCGACCTTGTTGGCGGCCATCTGCTCGCCGTTCCCTGACCCGCCCAGCACGATGCCCAGTGAGCCGGGGTCGTCCCGTACGGCTTGGGCGCAGGGAATGATCGTCGCCGGGTAGTCGTCGTCCGGGTCGAGCGTCGCAGCTCCGTGGTCGATGATCTCGTACCCCTTGGCCCTCAGCGACTCGACGAGGAACTGCTTGGTCTCGAAGGCGGCATGGTCGGTGGCGATGTGGACGCGCATGGGTGCATCCTGGCAGGAAGCCGACCCTCGCGGGAACACCGTGCGGAAGCACTCAGAACTCCTCCACGGGATTCGTCGGTCTTCGTCGTGGGTAAAGGACCGCAATGACCCTCCTCGCCGTGGCTGTGGCCGTGCCGACCTGGCTCGTGGTCATGGCGTCGCTGTCGATCGCCATCGGGGTGGTCGTCGCTGCAGTGGTCGCCTGGGACGTCTGGCGGAACCCTCCGGCGATGTGGATCATGAGGCTGGTGTGGCCGCTGACGATGCTCTACGGGGGCCTGGCAGGGGCGTGGTTCTACGTCCGCTTCGGTCGTCCGGCGTCGCCCAGCCAGGAGTCCCGGACCGCGCACCGCGTCTCGGTGGCGACCGGTACGTCCCACTGCGGAGCCGGTTGCAGCCTCGGAGACCTCATCGCCGAGTTCGTCGTGGCGGCGGTCCCGGCGCTCGCCGTCGCCGTCGGCTGGGGTTCGGTGTACCACGAGCGAATGTTCGCGTCGTGGATCTGGGACTTCGTTCTCGCCTATCTGCTCGGCATCGCGTTCCAGTACTTCACGATCGCGCCGATGCGCGGCGGGCGCGTACGCGACAACCTGCTCGCCGCTGTGAAGGCTGACACCGCGTCGATCCTCGCGTGGCAGGTGGGCATGTACGCGACGATGGCGTTGCTGCAGTTCTCAGTGTTCCCAGCGCTCTTCGGCTCGGCGCTGGAGGTCGCGTCACCCGTCTTCTGGTTCGGCATGCAGTGGGCGATGTTGGCCGGCTTCGCGAGCGCGTACCCGGTGAACAACCTGCTGATTCGCAAGGGCGTCAAGGAGGCGATGTAGGTCGTCAGCCCGACGCCCGCGGGCTACGGCGAGCCCGCGTAATGTGACCGACGTCGCCACCGTGCGTTCGCTCATCTCGTCGGAAGGAACCCCCATGGAGGGGCAGATCATCACGCCGCAGTCGGACGCCGGCGCACTGGCCGACCTGTACCGCCACCTGCACCAGCACCCGGAGCTGTCGTTCCAGGAGACAGCGACCGCGGGACTGGTTGCGCAGTCACTGACCGCGCTCGGGTACGAGGTCACCGAGGGCATCGGCCGTACGGGCGTGGTCGGCATCCTGCGTCGAGGCGAGGGACCGGTCGTCCTGTTGCGCGCGGACATGGATGGCCTACCGGTCGAAGAGGCCACGGGGCTGCCCTATGCCAGCACGGCGCGCGGGGTGGACGCGGACGGAGTCGAGGTCGGGGTGATGCACGCCTGCGGCCACGACGTACACGTCACCTGCCTCCTCGGCGCGGCGCAGCAGATGGCGGCGGACCCGGCATGGACGGGCACACTGATGATCGTCGGCCAGCCGGCGGAAGAGATCGGTAGCGGCGCCAAGGCGATGCTCGCCGATCGGCTGTACGAACGGCTCGGGAAGCCTGACATCGTGCTCGGCCAACACGTGGGACCCATTCCGGCCGGACTGATCGCCATCCACCCCGGGCCTGCGTACGCGGCCACCGACTCGCTCAAGGTGACGTTGCACGGGAAGGGCGGCCATGGGGCACGACCCGAGGCCTGCGTCGACCCGGTGGTCATGGCCGCCGCCACCGTGATGCGGCTGCAGGGAGTCGTCTCGCGCGAGATCGCCGGCGGCGACACCGCTGTCGTGACGGTCGGGGTGATCCGCGCGGGGACGAAGGTGAACATCATCCCCGACACCGCGGAGCTGCAGATCAACGTCCGGTCGTACGACCCGGTGGTCCGCGAGACCGTTCTGGCCGCGATCCATCGCATCGTGCGTGCCGAGGCAGCGGCCTCGGGGGCGCCCCGGGAGCCCGACTTCGAGCACACGGATGCGTTCCCGGCCGTCGTGAACGATCCGGCGGCCTCCGCGCGTACCGCTGACGCCATGAGGGCGGTCTTCGGGGCTGGTGGAGTGATGGACCCCGGGCCTGTGACCGGCAGCGAGGACGTCGGCGAGTTCGCCACCGCGGCCGGCGTCCCGTGCGTGTACTGGGTGCTGGGCGGAGCCGATCCGGCCGCATTCGCCGGCGTCACCGACGCCGTGGGGATGATGCGGGTCATGGCCGGGATCCCGTCGAACCACTCGTCGCTGTACGCGCCGGTCATCTCTCCGACGCTTGGTGCCGGGGTCACAGCCCTGGTCACCGCCGCGCGCGCCTGGCTGGGGCCTCAGGCCTGACTGGCGCTCAGAGCGCCGAGAAGCGCCAGACCGTATGGGACGTGCGTAGCTCGCCGGGGCGCAGCAAGGCGCTCGGGAAGTCGGGGCGGTTCGGGGCGTCGGGGAAGCCTTGGGTCTCCATGGCCACCCCTCCGTACACCGGGTAGCCGATGAGGTCCAGCGTCCGGCCATCGAAGATCTGGAGCCCCGGTTCGTCGGTCTCGATGTCGAGCCGGCGGCCGCTGCGGGGGTCGACGAGTGAGGCGACGGGCCGCATCCCCGTACCGTCCAGCACGAAGCAGTGATCCACGCCGCCGCCCGCGATGACGTCGCCGAGCGGCTGTCCGTGGCGCAGGTCGAACCTGCCCTCGACAGGTACGGGCGCCTCGGCGGTCGGGATGAGCTCGTCGTCGACCGGAAGGTACGTTTCCGCGGCGATCGTCAGCACCTGGTCCGTGATCGTGCCCTCCCCTGCGAGGTTGAGGTACGGGTGGCAGATGACGTTGACGACCGTCGGTGCGTCCGTCGTCGCCTCGACCTCGTACGACAGGGTGTCCCCCACCGCCCGGTACGTGACAGCGGCATGGACGGGCCCGGGGTGAGCGCCGGTGGTGTCGGACCACGTGAGCGTCAGCCGTACGTGGTCGGCGCCCACCTCGGCGACCGTCCACTCCTGGCGGTGGAAGCCGGCGGAACCGGAGTGCAGCGAGTGCTTGCCGAGGAAGCTGCGCTCGAGCTGGTAGGAGATGCCGTCGATGCTGAAGCGGGCGTCGCGGATACGGTTCCCGAACGGGCCCACGATCTCGCCGAGGAAGGCGGAGGACGCGAGCCGATCGACCTCACTGGTGTGGCCGAGGACCACCTGGGCGATGGTGCCGTTACGATCGGGCGCCCAGACCCCGTTGAGCGCAGCACCGAGCGTCCAGATCTCAGCGGTGACGGCTCCGGTGCCGATCCGCAGCTTCTGCATGGTGATCCCTTCAGGGTCTGGCGAGGAACGAGTCGCGCGCCTGGGCGTAGCGAGCACGTACGGCGTCGTCGAGGGCGCCTTCGTAGTGTTCCTCGTCCCCCCGGACCCATGCGGGAGGCTCGGCGGCACCGGCGAGGACCCAGGCAGCTTGACGCGCCGCGCCGAGCGCTACGTACTCGTCGGGCGGCGGGACCACGACCGGTACGCCCAGCACGAGCGGTGCGATCTCCCGTACGGCCCGCGACTTCGCCGCGCCACCCACGAGCAGCACCCGCTTCGCGACAAGGCCTTCGCTCACCAGCGCCTGGAGCCCGTCGGCCTGGCCGCAGAGCAGTCCTTCGACGAACGCTCGTGCCAGATAGGAGCGGGACACGGTCTCCAGCCGGATGCCGTGCAGTGCGCCGGTCGCGTCGGGCAGGTTCGGCGTGCGCTCACCCTCGAGGTACGGGACCAGCACCAGCCCGCCGGCACCGGAGGGCGCCGACAGGGCCAGTTCGGCCAGCTCGTCATGGTCGACGTCGAGCAGCTCGGCGGCGGCGTCCAGCACTCGGGCGGCGTTGAGGGTGCAGGCCAACGGCAGGAAGTGACCGGTCGCGTCAGCAAAGCCGCTGACAAGGCCGGCTGCGTCGTGACTCTGGACCTCGGTGACCGCGGCGACCACACCTGAGGTCCCCAGGGACAACAACACGCCGCCGACCTCGAGGCCAAGGCCCAGCGCGGCTGCGGCGTTGTCGCCCGCACCCGGCCCGATCACGCACGACGTCCCGTACACCGTGCCGATGACCTCCGCCGGGCCGGCGAGCCTGGGCAGTACGACGTCGTGGCCGAGAGCCCGAACCAGCAGGTCCCGGTCGTACGTGTTCGCGGTCGCGTCGAAGTAGCCCGTGCCCGACGCGTCGGAGCGATCGGTGGCCAGTGCGTCGAGCTTCGGTCCGAGCGGTGACTCCCCCTCAGGGCCGTAGCCGGCCAGCCGCCACGAGATCCAGTCGTGTGGCAGCGCGACAGCAGCGACCCTGGACGCGTTGTCCGGCTCCGCATCCCGGAGCCAGCGCAGCTTGGTGATCGTGTAGGAGGCGACCGGAACGGATCCCGTCACCTCGGCCCAGTGCTCGGCGCCGAGCTCAGCCGTGAGGTCAGCCGCCGCCTGAGCAGAGCGGGTGTCGTTCCACAGCAGGGCGTCGCGGACGACGCGGCCCTGCTCGTCGAGCGCCACCATGCCGTGCTGCTGGCCACCGACCGAGATCGCCGCGACGTCGTCCAGGCCGCCGGCCTCCGCGATCGCGGTCTGCAGCGCCTCCCACCAGTGCGCCGGGGCGACCTCCGTCCCGTCCGGATGGCTGGCACGGCCCTGCCGCACCACCTCACCGGTGTCGGCGTCGCAGACGACGACCTTGCAGGACTGGGTGGACGTGTCCACCCCGGCGACGAGAGGCATCAGCGAGCGCCGAGCAGATGCTCGAGGGCCAGCTGGTTCAGGCGGACGTGACCGTACCCCTTCTCACCGAGGTCGGTGACGTCGATGTCGGCGAAGTCCACCGGACCGGACGCGATGAGATCCGCCACCGTCTCGCCCTCGGCGAGCGTCGGCTGACCGAGCTCGAAGATGCCGCTGGCCGCCATGGCCTCCTGCACGTCGGGATCGGCCCGGAAGGCGAGCGCCCGCTCCTTGAGCAGCAGGTACATCTGGATGTTCGATGCGGCCGAGTCCCAGACTCCGCTGACGTCCTCGGTGCGGGACGGCTTGTAGTCGAAGTGGCGCGGCCCGTCGTACGTCGGCCCACCGTTCGGGAACCCGTTCTCGATCAGGTCGACGGTGAAGAACGCCGAAGTGAGGTCACCGTGGCCGAAGACCAGGTCCTGGTCGTACTTGGGACCGTGCTGGCCGTTGAGGTCGATGTGGAAGAGCTTGCCGGCCCACAGCGCCTGGCCGATGCCGGACGTGTAGTTCAGGCCGGCCATCTGCTCGTGACCGACCTCAGGGTTGAGGCCGACCATGTCAGAGTGCTCGAGCTTCGCGATGAAGCCGAGCGCATGACCGACCGTCGGAAGCAGGATGTCGCCTCGGGGCTCGTTCGGCTTCGGCTCGATGGCGATCTTGAGGTCGTAGCCCTTCTCCAGGATGTACGCGGCGACGGTGTCGATGCCCTCCGCGTAGCGCTCCAGCATCGCGTTCATGTCCTTGGCGCTGTCGTACTCGGCACCCTCGCGGCCGCCCCACATGACGAACGTCTTGGCGCCGAGCTCAGCAGCGAGGTCGACCTGCCGGATGACCTTGCGCAACCCGTAGCGCCGGACCTCGCGCCGGTTCGACGTGAACGCGCCGTCCTTGAACACAGGGTTGCTGAACGTGTTCGTGGTGACCATCGGGACGATGAGGCCGGTGTCGTCGAGGGCCTTCTTGAACGACGCGATGATCTGGTCACGCTCGGCGGCCTTCGTGCCGTACGGAACGAGGTCGTCGTCGTGGAAGGTGACGCCGTAGGCGCCGACCTCGGCGAGCTTGTAGACGCTCTTGACGGGATCGAGGAGCGGACGGGTGGGCGGGCCGAAGGGATCAGCCGCCTCCCACCCGACGGTCCACAGACCGAAGCTGAACTTGTCGTCGTGTGTGGCAGTGGGCATCCCGGACTCCTTCATTGAGCGCAGCCCTAATTGGTTACGACCCCAACATAATCCATTTCGGCGGGGTCGTCACGACTACATGGCCTCTGAGTATGCCCTCAGTCGAAGATCGGCCCCACGGTACGAGTGCGCTTGAGCTCGAAAAATCCTGGATACGCTGCCATCTTGACAAATCCGTCGAAGAGGTCCCCCGCTGCCTCGCCCTTGGGCGCCGGAGAGATGACCGGCCCGAAGAGACTCATGCCATGCACACGGATGACAGGGGTGCCGACATCCATGCCCACCGGCCCCATGCCCTCGTCATGCGAGATGCGCAACGCCTCGTCGTAGGTCTCCGTCTGCGCCTCGTCGGCGATCGCCTCGTCAAGGCCCACCTGGATCAGCGCTGCCCGTACGGTCTCTGGAGTCTTGGGCGCCCGCCCCAGGTGGTACAGGGTGCCGAGCGCTGTGTAGAAGTCACGGAGGGCGGCCGAGCCGTACCGCTGCTCGACCACGATGCACGCACGGACGCCGATCCAAGCCTCCAGCTCCATCATCTTCTGGTAGTCGTCGGGCAGGTCACGCCCACTGTTCAACTGCGCGAGGCTCATCACGTGGAAGGTGGTCTGTACGTCGCGAACCTTCTCAACCTCGAGCATCCAGCGTGAGCTCATCCATGCCCACGGGCAGAGGGGGTCGAACCAGAAATCCACTTGGGTCGTCATGGCCACAACTCTGCCACGACCGATCACGTGTCAGATCACGTGTCAGGAGTCGCGACGGGCGACCTCGGTCGCGGGCTCGGGCTTGTCCAGGCTGCGTCGCCACGCCGGTGCGAGCCCGATGAGCGTGATGATCCCGCCGATCGCGAGGGGCCCCACTACCAAGAGCAACAGGTAGGAGATCACCGACGGGTGCTGAATCGGCCACTCCAGGGGCATGAGCAGAGGCAACGTCATGCCGAGCATGCTAGCCGAGCCTGAAAGGGGTCGATCCCGGTCACGGCTCCCACCGCAGCCGGGCGTCCCACGGGCGTTGGCGCAGTGTCATCTGTACAGCTTCGGCCGAGACACCCAGAGCGGTGAGGAACAGCGCCATCCGTACGGGGATGCCGTTGTCGGTCTGGTGGAAGATGGCCAGCCCCGGCAGGTCGTCCACGCTCGGCGACAGGTCGTACGAGTCGTGACGCGAGTCACGCGGCAGCGGGTGCATGATCACGATGTCGGTCGCGCCCGCCTCTTGGAGCATCGACTTGTCAAGCAGGCTGCCGCGCAACGAGGGGGGAAGCTCCTCGGTCATCCGCTCACGCTGGACGCGGGTGGCGTAGACGACGTCAGCTCCCGACACCGCCTCGACGACGGAGTCGCAATGGACGACGGTGTGGCCGCGGTCCCGTACGAACGCGGCGATGGAGTCCGGCAGCTCGAGGCTCGGCGGGGCGAAGAGACGGAACGTGACGCCGGAGAAGATGCCCAGCAGCTTCATGAGCGAGTGGACCGTACGGCCGAAGCGGAGGTCTCCCACGATGGCGATGGTGCAGCCGTCGATGGTGCGGCCGCGCGCCTCGATCTCCCTCCGCATCGTGTAGATGTCCAGCAGTGCCTGCGACGGGTGCTCTCCCGCCCCGTCACCGGCATTGAGGACCGGTACGAGGGAGGCCGCGGCGAACTCGGCCACAGACCCCTCGTCGGGGTGACGCACGACCAGGACGTCCGAGTAGCCCGAGACGACCCGCGACGTGTCGGCGATGGACTCTCCCTTGGCCATCGACGAGAACGTGAACCCTGTGGTCGTGGTGACCTCGCCGCCGAGGCGCAGGAACGCCGACTCGAAGCTGAGTCTCGTACGGGTGCTGGGCTCGAAGAAGAGGCTGCAGAGCACCGCGCCGTCCAGGACCGTACAGACGCTCTTCCGCTGGGCGATCGGCGTCACTGCCTCGGCGAGGGTGAAGAGAGCGTCCAGCCCGACACGGTCAAGCTGACTCACCGAGAGCAGGTGTCTCCCGGGGCCGAAAGTGGGGAGCGCGGCGTCGGTCATCAGGTCCTCCAGTCGTGGCTGCCGACAAACTATCAGCGCCCCGAGGACCAGTGCGGTAGCCGCCGAGTGGGTGCCGCAACAACCCACGGGCACCCCCGGTCAAGCGACGCGATCCTCGTTCTCACACCTCATCGCGCGAGAACCCGCCGAAATCGGAAGTGTGGCTCGGCTGGAGTACGGAAACGAGGATTGCGCGCAAGGGTCAGCCGTTGAAGCTGACCTCGAGGGTCTTCTCGATGCCGGAGAGAGCCACGGAGACCGGGCACTCGGTCTTGGTCTTCTCGGCGAACTCGGCGAACGTGTCGGCCGTGATGCCTGGGACGGAGCCGACCACCTTGATCGTGGCGCCGGTGATGCCCGTGCCGGGCTGGAACGTCACACCGACCGTCGTGTCGAGGCTGGTCGGCGGGTTGCCGGCACCCGTGAGCGCGTGGGACAGCGCCATCGAGTAGCAGGTCGCCAGCGCGGCGGCCAACAGCTCCTCGGGGTTGGTGGTTCCGGAGCCCGCCTCGGCGCGAGCGCTCCAGGTCATGTCGAAGCTCGCTGCCCCCGACGTGGCCAGGTCGGTCTTGCCGGACCCCTCGGTGAGCGAACCCTGCCAGTGAGTACGAGCGGTGCTGGTGGTTGCCATCAACTTTTCCCTTCGACGGTGAGCCTTCACGATCCGCAACCGTGCCCGCCGAAGCCCTATTCCGTCAGGCGGCGAGGATCTCGTGCATCTGGCGCAGCACCGTGGCGGCCACCTCGTCGTCGTCGATGCCCAGCCACGCGAGGACGTTCGTGACCGTGTCGGCCTCGTCGTCCACGACAAGTGCCGTGACCTCGTCGGCACGGAAGTCGTCGACCGGTACGGGTCCGTACCCGCGCAGGTGCAGGATCCAGGCGGCGACCGGCCTGGTCGCACCGGGGTTGACGATGCCCCTGGCGAGCTCGGCCTTCAGTGTCGGCACGAACCGGATCGGGATCTTCTGGGACCCGTCGGCGGCGATCTGGCTCAGCAGGTGACGGATGGACGGGTTCTCGAAGCGGTCCACAAGAGCCTGCCGATACGCGGCGAGCTGGTCCTCCGGGAGTGGCAGGTGCTGGACGGCAGCGTCCCACCACTCGTCGACCCAGCCGCGCAGGACAGGGTCCGTGATCCCCTCGTACACGGTCTCGCGTCCCATGATCGGACCCGCGTACGCCATGAGCGAGTGCGAGCCGTTGAGCAGCCACAGCTTGCGGTGCTCGAACGGCACGATGTCGTCGACGAAGGTCGCCCCGCTCTCCTCCCAGGCCGGCCGGGCGGCGACGAAGTCGCCCTCGATGACCCACTCCGTGAACGGCTCGGTGACGACCGGTGCGCGATCAGAGATGCCGGTGACCTCAGCCACCGCAGCGATGTCCGCCTCGGTCGGACGCGGCGTGATCCGGTCGACCATCGTCGTCACGACGCCGACGTTCTGGTCGATCCACGCCTGCAGCGACTGGTCGACCTTGGCGCCCAGCTCCTCCACGACGCGACGCGTGATGGCGCCGCTCTTCACCAGGTTGTCGCACGGCACGATCGTGATCGGCCCGGCATCGGCAGCCCTGCGGGCCAACAGGCCCGCCACCAGCTTGCCCGGGGCTGTGCTCACCGTACCGGCAAGCGGGGACCGCTTCAGCGCCTCGATGTCGGCCTGTACCGCCTCGTTGGCCAGGTCGAGTGCACCCGACGAGTCCCGTACATAGCCGGCCTCGGTGATCGTCAGGGTGACGACCGTCACCTCGGGTGAGGCGAAGCAACCGCGCCAGGCCGCGAGGTCATGGCCCGCATGTACCGAGGAGAGCGACGAGATCACCTCGTGGGTGACCTCCTTGCCCTGGACGACGAGCGTGTACAGGCAGTCCTGAGCCGCGAGCTCGGCAACGTGGGTGTTCGTACGACCCGAGAACGCCGCGATGCCCCAGTCGGAGGAGCAGTGGTCGGTGTAGACGGCGCTGTGGGCGCGGAAGAAGTTGCCGAGTCCCAGATGGACGGTACGAACTCTCGCGTAGGGCTTCCCGTACGCCGCGCGGGACAGCATCTGGTCAGCCAAGACGGAACACCGACTTGGGCTGTACCGCGACCAGGTCGTGGATGATCTCGAACGCCTCGTCCTCCTCCAGCCGGTGCTCGACGACCAGGTCGGCGAGGTGGACGCTGTCGATACGGCGCGACATGTCGTGGCGGGCCGGGATCGACAGGAACGCGCGGGTGTCGTCGATGAAGCCGGACGTCTTCGTGAACCCTGCGGGCTCGGTGAGAGCCTTGCGGAACCGCTTGATCGCGTCCGGCGCGTCGATGAACCACCACGGGACCCCGACGTACATGGACGGGTAGAACCCGGCCAGCGGGCCCAACTCGCGGGCGTAGATGGTCTCGTCCATCGTGAACACGACAAGGCGGAACGTCGGGTTCGTCCCGAAGGCGTTGAGCATCGGCTGCAGCGCGCGGGTCGCCTCGACCGCCATCGGTACGTCGCCGCCCACATCCGGTCCGTACGTCTCGAACGTCTGTGTGTGGTGGTTTCGGAAGGCGGCCGGATGGAGCGTCATGACGAGGCCGTCCTCTGATGCCATGCGGGCCATCTCGAACAGCATCGTGCGGCGCAGCGCGTCGCCCTCGTCGGACGTGATCTGCCCGGCTCGCGCCTTCCGGTACACGCGGCTCGCCTCGTTGGCCTGCAGCGGCGTGGTGTCGAGGTCGAGGTGCGCGTGGTCGCTGGAGACGGCCCCGTTGGCCTTGAAGTAGGCGCGGCGATTCTCCATCGCCTTGATCCAGCCGTCGTACGTGTCGGTGGCGATTCCGGAGACAGCCGCCAGGTTGTCCACGAGCGCCGTCCACCCGTCGCGGGCAGGCTCGAGGTACCGGTCGGGGCGGAACGTCGGAGCGATCCGGCGGGTGAACGTGGGATCCGCCGCGAGCTGCTGGTGGTAGTGCAGGTCGTCGCACGGGTCGTCCGTCGTCGCCATGAACGCGATGTCGAAGCGGTCAAGGAGCTGCCGCGGGCGGAAGTCGGGCTGGGCCAGCGTCGCCGCGATCTGGTCGTAGATGGCGTCGGCGGTCTCGGCGGAGGGCCGTACGGAGACGCCGAAGATCTCGACGAGCTCCGCCTCCATCCAGTACCGGACCGGCGTGCCGCGGAAGACGTGCCAGTGGCTGCAGAACGTGCGCCACGCCGTGCGGGCCTCGGCGTCGCTCAGGGTGACCTTGCCCGGCGGGACGCCGAGGGTCGACAGCTGCACGCCATGCGCGTGCAGGAGCCGGTTGATGTAGTGGTCGGGGCTGAGCAGGAGGCTCGTGGGGTCGGTCCAGGGGGTGTTGTCGGCGATCCACTGGGGCGGTACGTGCCCGTGCGGAGAGATGATCGGTAGGTCCTTCACCGTTTCGTACAGGCGGCGGGCAACGTCGCGGGTGGTCGTCTCAGCGGGGAAGAGCCGGTCGGGATGCAGCGTCAGCGCGGGCATGTCTCCCATCATCCCGTGGCAACACTCGGCGGCGGCAACCTTGCAGAAGATTGCCCGTTGTACCGTCGAAGGTGACACAGGAGGACGCGTGACGACACCCATTCCGCTCGAGGTCATCGGTGGAGCCCATCAGCACCTCACCGACGCCGAGCTCGCCGAGTTCGTGCACCGGAACCTCAGTCCCTTGCCTGTGGACGGCAAGGACGTCGTACTGCTGGTTCCCGACGGCACCCGCAGCATGCCGCTGCCGCTCGTCATGCGGATCGTTCACGAGGCACTGGCCGGCCGCGTGGCGAAGCTGACGGCCGTGATCGCGCTCGGCACGCACTCGTACATGGAACCCCACGAGATCGAGCGCATGTTCGGTGCCGAGCCCGGCGGGCTCGAGGCGCTGTACCCGGGGCTGGAGATCGTCAACCACGAGTGGGCGCGGGCCAGCGAGATCGTCTCCGTGGGGCAGCTGAGCGCGGACCAGATCCACGAGCTGAGCCAGGGGGCGATGAGAGAGGCGGTCGACGTCGACATCAACCGCCGCATCGTCGAGAGCGACTACGCGATCGTCATCGGGCCCGTGTTCCCGCACGAGGTGGTCGGCATCTCCGGCGGTAACAAGTACTTCATCCCGGGCTGCGCGACCCACGAGATCATCGACCTGTCCCACTGGGTCGGCGCGCTGATCGGGGTCGAGAAGATGATCGGCGTCACCGGCGTCACGCCCGTACGCGCGATCATCAACGCCGGGTGCGAGCTGATCCCCACCGAGAAGCTCGCGCTGTGCCTGGTGGTCGAGTCGGGCACCGGCCTGTTGGAGGCCGCCGCGTTCGGCACGTCCGAGGACGCCTGGGCTGTTGCCGCGCCGATCGCCGCGGCGAGCCACATCGTCTACACCGACACGCCGTACACGAAGTTCCTCGCGATGATGCCGACCCGGTACGACGACATCTGGACCGCCGCGAAGGGCTGCTACAAGGCGCAGCCGGCGATGGCCGACGGCGGGGAGGTCATCATCTACGCGCCGCACGTGGTCGAGCTCTCCGAGACCCACCACGAGATCTACGACATCGGCTACCACTGCATCGACTACTTCACCAAGCAGTGGGACCGCTTCCAGGACGTGCCGAAGGGCGTTCTCGCGCACTCGACGCACGTGCGCGGCGCCGGGACGTACGATCCCGCGACCGGGGTGGAGACGAACCGCATCACGGTCACCCTCGCCACCGGCATCCCGCGAGAGGTGTGCGAGCAGGTCAACCTGGGCTACCTCGACCCGGCCAGCATCGACATCGAGGCATGGAAAGCAGACCCCGAGATCATGGTGCTCGAGAACGCCGGAGAGGTCCTGTACAGACGGCGCTGACGCCGGGTCACCGTCCCTCGCCTCTCACCGCCGACGTCGAATTGGCGGTGTGACGTCGCTCAGAGCAGGGCCAAGACGTACAGCCCGGTCAGGCTCTCGGGGCGCCCGTTGACTCGCGAACGATCAGGCGTACGGGCACGAGCGTCGGCGCGTCGCCGCGCGGCCTGGCGCCACCGATCATCGCGAGCACCTGGCGGATCGCGGTCTCGCCGATCGTCGTCAAGGGCGCGGCAACCGTGGTCAACCGTGGCGTGACGAGGTCGGACGCGAACGTGTTGTCGAAGCCGACGACACTGATGTCGTGCGGCACCCGTACCCCGCGGGCCCTGAGGCCGCGCATGAGGCCCATGGCCATCACGTCGTTGTAGCAGACCACGGCTCGTACGCCTCGGGAGACGACCTCGTCCGCCGCGTGGTGGCCGCCCTCGACGGTGGGGATCGCCGGCGTCAACCGTGTCTCGCGCAGCCCCAGCTCCGCGGCGGCCTCGCGCATCGCCAGCCAGCGGATCCCGTTCATCCAGGACGCCTCGGGGCCCGGGAGGTAGTAGATGTGGCGGTGACCCAGCGTCGCAAGGTGCTCGACCGCACGACGCATCCCGCGCGGCGAGTCGGGGACCACGCACGCCAGCCCGCCGACCTGGCGGTTCAGCACCACGACCGGGGTGCTCTTGGACACGCTGCGGAGAACGGTGTCGGAGGTACGGGTCGAGGCGATCACCATGCCTGACACCAGCGGCAGCACCCGGCTGAGGTTCTGCCGCTCGATCGTCTCGGACTCCTGGGCGTCGATGAGCAGGAGCGTGTACCCGGCGCGTGCCGCCGCCCACTCCGCCCCGCGCAGGATCCCGAAGTAGAAGGGGTTCGTGACGTCAGCCGTCGCGAGGGCGATGAGCTTGTTGTTCTGGGGTGACGTCGGCCGGAAGACACCGTCCACGCGGTACCCGAGCTGCGTCGCCACCTCGCGTACATGGTCAGCGGTCCGTACGGAGACGCGACCTGGACGCGAGAACGTCCGCGACACCGTCGAGGGGCTCACTCCCGCCGCTTCGGCCACCTCGTAGATCGTCGCGGGTCGTCCAGAGTCGTTCTCGTCATCCGCGGCCACGGCTCGGAGTCTACGACAAGGCAACTCGCGGCAACAGACGTGCCGAGATCGTTGGTTCACCATGTTAACCAGGTGGATCGTTGCTTCTCATGGCCGATTGGCCATGAGAAGCACCGACTCGACCACTTAACATGGTGAACCGGTGACAGCCCGGCGGCCGATGGCACAGCGGAAACTGGTCGCAACATCCGGGTGGTCGCTGGGCGGACGCGACAGACTGTGATCGAGATCAGTAGCTGACCAGTCCTGTGCCATACCGCCCGGCTCCGTCAGCGTGGGATCATTCCGTCACCTGCAAGCACCGAGGAGTGCAATGAGCGAAACGACCGCGACCGCCCAGATCGGCGTCATCGGCATGGCCGTCATGGGATCCAACCTGGCGCGCAACTTCGCCCATCACGGGTACAAGACCGCGATCTTCAACCGTACGTACGCGAAGACCGCTGACGTGCTCAAGGACTTCCCGGAGGAGGGCTTCATCGGGTCGGAGAAGCTCGAGGACTTCGTCGCGAGCCTCGAGAAGCCCCGCCGCATCATCCTCATGGTCAAGGCCGGCCCCGCGACCGACGCGACCATCGACAGCATCGTCCCCCTGCTGGAGCCCGGTGACATCGTCATCGACGGCGGCAACTCGTTCTTCCAGGACACTCGTCGCCGTGAGGCCGCGCTGCGCGAGAAGGACCTCCACTTCGTCGGCGCCGGCATCTCCGGCGGCGAGACCGGCGCCCTCGAGGGCCCCTCGATCATGCCCGGCGGCTCGGAGCACTCCTACGCCTACGTCGGCAAGATGCTCGAGGACATCTCGGCCAAGGTCGGCCCCGCGGGCGACGAGCCGTGCTGCACGTACATCGGCACGGACGGTGCGGGCCACTTCGTGAAGATGGTCCACAACGGCATCGAGTACGCCGACATGCAGTTCATCGGCGAGGCGTACGAGCTGCTGAAGGGCATCGGACTGTCCGCCGCCGAGGCCGCCGACGTGTTCGCGCAGTGGAACACGGGCGACCTCGACTCGTACCTCATCGAGATCACCTCCGAGGTCCTCCGCCAGGTCGACGCGAAGACGCAGCTGCCACTGGTGGACGTGATCGTCGACGCGGCGGGCATGAAGGGTACGGGGACGTGGACCGTCCAGGAGGCCCTGCGCCTCGGCGTCCCGACCGACTCCATCTCCGAGGCCGTCTTCGCTCGCGCGGTGTCGTCCAGCCCTGAGCTGCGCGCCGCCGGCCAGGCCGCCCTGAGCGGCCCTTCCGGGATCTCCGTCGATGACAAGGACGCTCTCATCGACGACATCCGCCAGGCGCTCTGGTCGGCCAAGGTCGTCGCGTACGCGCAGGGTCTGCACCTCATCAAGGCCGGCGCGGCCGAGTACGGCTGGAACATCGACGTCGCCGCGTGCGCCCGCATCTGGCGCGGCGGCTGCATCATCCGGGCCAAGCTCCTCGACCGCATTTCGAACGAGTACGCCACGAACAACCTCGTCACGCTCCTCGAGGCACCGGCGATCAAGGAGGAGCTCGCGAAGTCGCAGGACGCGTGGCGCCGGGTCATCACCCAGGCGATCGCCGGCGGCGTGCCGGTGCCCGGCTTCTCCTCGGCGCTCGCCTACTACGACGCCGTACGGGCCCCCCGCCTCAATGCCGCGCTCACCCAGGGCCTCCGCGACTTCTTCGGCGCCCACACGTACAAGCGGGTCGACATGGACGGTACGTTCCACACCCTCTGGTCCGGCGACCGCAGCGAGATCAACGAGGACGACGCGCACTGAAGGTAGGTGAACACATGTCCGTGACGGGAGCGCTGGATGCGGCGGGGATCCCGTACGTCGTGCACACCCATCCGCCCATCCGCGGTGAGGCTGATCTTCACCTCACCCGGCTGGACTGGGAGATGTCGGTGAAGACCCTCGCGTTCGAGCTGCCGGACGGACGGCTCGCGCTCGTGGCTGTCCGCGGGCCGGCGAGAGTGCAGTACGGCGCCATCGCCCGGGCACTCGGGGTCTCACGATCCAACCTGCGGCAGGCCGACGAGCACCGGGTCGTCGCGCTCGGGATGGAACCGGGCGGCGTGAGCCCGATCTGTGCGGACCCTGACATCATCGTGGTCGTCGACGAGTCGGTGGTCGGCATGGGCAAGGTGTACTGCGGCGGCGGGACGAGCACGACAACGATCGAGATAGACGCCGACGCCATCGCGCAGGTGGCGGTCTCACCGATCGTCGCTGCGGTCGCGAGAGAGTGAGACCACCTAGTAATATCTTGATGTCAAGGTATCTAGGAGCCCTATGGATCCCGAGCTGCGCGCGCTGCTGAGACGGCTGCTGCTGCCCGTGTACCTGCCCACGGTCCTGTACGCGAGTGGTGCGGCGGCCATCGTCCCCGTCGTACCGCTCGTGGGACTACGACTCGGCATGAGCGTCCCGCAGGTCGCGCTGCTCGGCACGCTGGCCGGAGTGCTCGCCGTGATCGGTCCGCTCCCCCTCGGCCGGGTCGTCTACCGGATCGGCGAACGCGCAGCACTCATGGCAGGTGCCATGGTCGCGATCGCGGCGATCATCGGCTGCCTGATCGCCTCGACACCCCCCACCGGCGCCTGGCGAGTGTGGCTCTTCGCCGCGGCGATCCTCGTGATGTCCATCGGCGACCTCACCTGGAACCTCGGGCGCCAGACCTACCTCGCCGACGAGGTCCCCGCCCACCTCCGCGCCCGTGCGATGTCGCTGTTCGGCGGCACCATGCGGGTCGGGCGGATCATCGGTCCCCTGATCGGGGCCGCGGTCATCGCGCTCTTCGGCGCGCCTGCCGCCTTCGTCGTCCATCTGGTCGGCGCCACCATCGGGCTCGTACTGGTCACCAGGTTCGTGACGCCTCACGCACTCTCCGACGTCTCTAGGGGGTCCGGCGCCCTCGCCACAGCACCGGCCCGCCGTGACGCGATGCGCCCCATCCTCCTCGTGGGCGCAGCGGCCCTCGTCCTCACTGCGGCGCGCACCAACCGTGACCTGTTGCTGCCACTTCTGGGCCACTACTACGGCTATCACGACTCGCTCGTCTCGCTCGTCTTCGCGGTGTCGTCGGCCGCCGAGCTGGTCCTCGTTCTCCCAGCGGGCACCCTCATGGACCGGTACGGGCGCGCTGCTGTGCTGGTTCCTTGCCTCGGCCTCATGGGAGTCGCTTTCGCGATCACGCCGATCGCGGGGGCCGTTGGAGGTTTCTTCCTCTTCGGCGGCCTCCTTGCACTCGGGAACGGCCTTGGCGCCGGCATCAACAAGACCCTGTCCGCCGACGTCACTCCGGCCGTGGGCCGGGCACGGTGGATGGGACTGTGGAACAGCGTGTCCGGAGCCGGGGGACTCGTGGGACCGGCCATGGTGACGGTGATCGTCGCCGTGTCGACAGTCGTCACAGCGAGCATCGCGACCGGTGCGTTGGCCCTTGTCGGCGCCGGATGGGCCGCATGGTGGCTACCGCGGCTGGTACCGCGAGTGACCCGCCGCTCCTGAGAGGGCTACTGCAGGTAGGGCGTGACCGCGATGACCAAGGCGACCACGGCGATGATCGGAGCGAGGACGCCCAGGATGATCGCCGTGATGCCGAAACCTCGGCCACGCTTCGTGGCCGTGGCGACGATGCCGAGGATCCATCCCAGCAAGCCGACAAATCCGCTGGCGTTCCCCACCATGGGCAAGACGCCGCCCAGCTGGTTCAACACTTCCTGCACCAGCTCTGGCTGGGTCGACGTGTCGAGGGACCCGTCCACTGCAAACTGACCGGCCACGCTACCCACCCGCCACAGGTAGAAAGTGCTTATGGCGCCGCAGATGACGACGAGCGCAAGAGCGATGGCGCCGAGGGCCGGCGACTTCTTCGCTGGCGCAGCCGCCGCTCCGTAGGCACCCATCGGGGTGGGCGCGAAACCTTGCATGGGCTGCCCGTATGGCTGGGTCGGACCCTGCTGAGTGGGGTAGGTGTACGCCTGAGTCCCCTGCTGGGGTGGCTGCCCGTACGGCTGGGTCCCCTGCTGGGGTGGCGCGCCGTAGGGCTGGGTCCCTTGCTGGGGTGGCTGCCCGTACGGCTGGGTCCCCTGCTGTGGAGGCGCGCCGTAGGGCTGGCCGGGGGCCTGCTGAGGCGGATACCCGTACGGCTGGCCGGGTGGCGGAGTCTGACCGTAGCCGGGACCTGGATTCTGTGACATGATCCGCCTCTCGAGCGTGCGTGACCTAACTGTGTCATGTGAAAGGTTGCCTGTAGAGAGGCCGCGCGGAGGAAATGTCGGTGTCAGCCCACTGCCTTGATCAGCAGTGCGCCGAACATCATCATCGCGGCAATGATCGGGGCGATCGCACCAACGACAATGGCCGCGATCCCGAACGCCCGCCCACGGTTCGTCACCGTGGCCACGATGCCGATGATCCATCCCGCCAGACCGATAGCTCCGCTCGTCATCAGGATCAGCAGATTCCCGGAGAGGAACCCGCTGGCGCTCAGCTGATCCATGGAGTCCGAGGCGGACGGATACGGCCCCACCGTGGGCATCATGACGGTCGGGCGCAGGGAGATGACGATGACCACGACGATGGTGATCACGACGAGCACGAGACCGATGACCCCTAGGGCCACGGGCCTGTCCGCCGGCCCATCGGACACGCCTCCGTCGCTGGGCGGGAATGGCTGACCGTAGCCCGGTCCTGGGTAGTGCGACATCGGGGCCTCTCGGAGGGGCGACATGGACTGTGGCACGGCGAAGGGCGCGTCCATTGAGAGGTGGCGAGACTCTCCTCAACAGCGGGGTGGGCGCGCTACGATCTTTCGGAAATTGGAAGGATCAAAATGGCGCACGTTCCATCCCCGAACTTCGCCGACCGCGACTGGTGGCGGCATTCGGTGGTCTACCAGATCTATCCTCGCTCGTTCCAGGACGGGAGCGGCGATGGCACCGGGGACCTCCTCGGCATGTCCCACGCGCTCGGGTACCTGGCATCCCTCGGCGTCGACGCGGTGTGGGTCAGTCCGTGGTACCCGTCGCCACTCGCCGACGGCGGCTATGACGTCGCGGACTACTGCGACATCGACCCCCGCTACGGCACCCTCGACGACGCTGCTCTGTTCGTCAACGAGGCCCATGGTCTCGGGCTGCGGGTCTTCATCGACCTCGTACCGAACCACGCCTCCAGCGACCATCCCCTGTTCCAGGCCGCGCTCGCCGCGAGCCCAGGGTCGCCCGAAAGAAAGTTGTTCATCTTCCGCGACGGACGCGGTCCGGACGGCAACGAACCTCCCACCAACTGGGGCGCCATCTTCGGTGGTTCCGCCTGGGAGCGCGTGATCGACATCGACGGCAACCCGGAACAGTGGTACTGCCACATGTTCGCTCCCGAGCAGCCTGACTGGAACTGGGAGAACCCCGCGGTCGCGGACATGTTTGATCGCGTCATCCGGTTCTGGTTCGACCGTGGCATCGACGGGATCCGGATCGATGTCGCCGACTCCATGGCGAAGGACCAGTCCTTCCCCGACACCCCCGTCGATCCCAAGACCGGCTACGGGACGACGAAGAAGGGGGGCGGCGCTCCGTACTGGGACCAGCCCGCCGTCGAGCAGATCCACCGACACTGGCGGACGATCGCCGACTCGTACGCCGGAAGTCACCTCGGCTCTCGCATCTTCGTCTCCGAAGCGCACATGAACCCGGCTGAGCGGCTCGTGAGCTACGTGGCACCGGGCCGTCTCCACACGACGTTCAACTTCGACCATCTCTGGTGCGAGTGGACCGGCCCTTCACAACGGGCGATGATCGACACCATCCTGCGGGTGCATGCCGAGGTCGGCGCGCCGCCGACCTGGGTCATCGGCAACCACGACACGACCCGCGTGGTGACGCGCTATGGCAAGGCCGAGACAGGGTGGCGGTTCCTCGCCGATGGGGTCCATCCCGACGACAGCAAGAAGTTCGCCGAGCACTTCGCGCCCCTGCCCACCGACGTGGCGCTGGGCCGACGTCGGGCGAGGGCGGCCGCGCTGCTCGAGTTCGCCCTTCCCGGTGTCGCGTACATCTACCAGGGCGAGGAGCTCGGCCTCCCCGAGGTCGAGGACCTTCCCACCGAGTCGCTGCAAGACCCCACCTGGGAACGCTCGGGCCACACGATCCGCGGGCGCGACGGCTGCCGTGTTCCGCTGCCCTGGTCCGGGGAGGAACCGCCGTACGGGTTCGGGCCGGGCATCGGTCAGCCCTGGCTGCCCCAACCGGCGAACTGGGCCGACCTCACGATCGCCGCGCAGACCGGTGTGCCCGGGAGCCACCTCGAGCTGTACCGGGCGGCGCTCGCCGAGCGGCACCGCATCCCGGCGCTCGGCGATGGCACCCTGACGTGGGACGAGACGGAGCCCAACGTGCTGAGCTTCACCCGCCAGCCAGGATTCCGGTGCATCGTGAACTACGGTGACGCGACGGTACCGATTCCTGACAACAGTTGGCCCATTCTCGCCTCTGACGACGTGTCGGCGGGAATCCCCCGAGACACTGCGGTGTGGTTGTCTGTGTGACCCTCCCCTTCGAGCCGACCATCCTCGCGCTGGTCCTCGCGGTGTTCGCCGCATTCGTCATCGGCGTCTCGAAGACCTCGGTCGGCGGTATGGGAACTCTCGCGGTCGGGATCTTCGCCCAGCTGATGCCCGCGAAGGAGTCGACGGCCGCGGTGCTGCTGCTCCTGATCATCGGAGACGTCGTCGCCGTCCTCACCTACCACCGACACGCGGACTGGGGCCTCCTCAAGAGGCTGCTCCCGTCCGTGCTGCCGGGGATCGCACTCGGTGCCCTGTTCGTACGGTTCGTGCCTGATCTCGGACTCAAGAGGTTCATCGGCGTCATCCTCGTCGTGATGCTCATCCTGCAGCTGTGGAGCCGTCGCAAACCGACGAAGGTGGAGGAAGAGGTCAAGCAGATGCCCGCCGTCGCGACAATCGGTACGGGTGTCGGCGCCGGCTTCACGACGATGACGGCCAACGCGGCAGGCCCGATCATGAGCCTGTACCTGCTGGCCGCCCGCGTCGACAAGACCCGGTTCCTCGGGACCGGCGCCTACTACTACCTGATCATCAACCTCACGAAGGTGCCGTTCTCGGCAGCCCTCGGGTTGTTCCACCTGTCGACTTTGTGGCTGACACTGATCCTGCTGCCCGCCGTCCTGCTCGGCACCTGGCTCGGCCGGTTCCTCTTCACGAAGGTCAGCCAGATCTGGTTCGAGCGACTCACCCTCGCCGCCACGGCGATCGCCGCGGTCACGCTGTTCGTCTAGCCCCGCCTGCCGCTGTAGAGGCCGTTCGGTGAGAGCTCGGCCACGATGTCCACTGCATCTGCGGGGACGGCCGGAACAACACGTCGCGAGGCTGTGCGCAGCATGACGATCCCCAACCACACGAACCACACGATCTGCAGCAACCCGAAGACGTAGGCCAGCGCAGCCAACGCCGGTACGACGGAGAGAACACCCGCGGCGCCGACGGCGATCCCGGACCAGTTCAGCGCCTTGGGCAGGGTGGCTCCACGCAGCGCTGCCAGGCTCACGAGCAGGACCCAGAGCCCGCCGAGGATCTCGCCACCGGAACCCCCGAGGCCCTGAGCCACCGGCTCGATCGCCTGCCATGCCGATACGGCCTGCGCGGGGCTGGTGGACTGGAGATCGACAACTGCCGCCATGCCGGCGTTGAAGATCACACCGCTCGCTACGAGCATGACGGCCCAGATGCATCCAACGACAGTTGCCGCCTGGGACAAAGCCGAAGCTCCGCGCCGCAGGCGGGCGTTCAGCGTCAGGGCCACGACCGCCAGAACGATGCCGAACACCACGTAGGTGATGAGGTTCATGATGCGCATGCTGTCGTGGTTGGAGATGAGCAGGTTCACCTTCTCGACGGGATCCACGGCATCCGGGTACTTCACGAACACCAGGAAGTAGGGCATGGCCGCGACGTAGGCCGCGGCAAGGTACAGGGCGGCCAGGCCCCCGACCTTGTCCTGCTGCGCACTTCGACTGGCCGATGCGTTCATCGTGATCTCCTCTCTGGTCGGACTCCGATTCGTCCCGACACCCCGATGTACTTACGTTGTAAGTATGAGTTTACGTTGTAAGTTTGTCAAGGAGATCCCGACAGAACCGCGCCACTGCGCCGTCCCCCGAGGTGGAAGATGCCTGTTCCGACACGCCCCGCACCCAGTCCCGGTTCCCGGGCGCCACTGACCAGGGAACGGGTGCTCACCGAGGCCGTCTCCTTCGTGGACGAGGTGGGCCTCGGGGCGCTCACGATGCGTGAGCTCGGCCAGCGGCTCGGCGTCGAGGCGATGTCTCTCTACAACCACGTGGCCAACAAGGACGACATCCTTGACGGCATGGTCGACCTCGTGGTGAGCGAGATCGACATCCCCTCGGGCACAGCCGATTGGAAGGAGGCCATGCGCCGGAGAGCGGTCTCGGCCCAGGCTGTCTTCGCTCGTCATCCCTGGGCGAGCGGTCTGATCGACTCACGGCAGACCAGCGGGCCCGCAAGACTCCGCTACTTCGACTGGATGGTGGGAACGCTCCGGCGCGCGGGGTTCTCACTGGAGATGTCGGCCCGTGCGTTCTCGATCCTGGACAGCTACATCTACGGCTTCGGTCGAGAGCGGCTCAACATGTCCGCTGGAAGCGACATGCCGCCGGAGGAGATGGCGGAGGCATTCCTTCACGAGATCCCAGAGGACGAGTACCCATACCTCAGGGAGATGGTCGTCGACTACGCGCTCACGTCCGAGCAAGACGAAGGTGCCGACTTCGCATTCGGGATCAGCCTCATACTCGATGGGCTCGAGAGGCTCCTGGTCTGAGCCGCTGAGCCGCCGGACCCGCCGGTCCCGAGCCGGCTCAGTAGCCGATCGCCTGCAGCGTCGCGCGGATCGCCGCAGCGGAGCTGTCCAGCATCGTGACCTCGTGGTCGTTCATGGGGAACTCGAAAACTCGCTCGATGCCCGTCGGGCCCACGAGGCTGGGCACCGAGAGCGCGATACCGGAGACGCCGCGGTAGTCGGTGAGGACGCTGGAGAGCGGCCAGATCTTGTGCTGATCGCCCAGGATCGCCTCGACCAGGCGCGCGCCGGCAAGCCCGATGGCGAAGTTGGTGGTGCCCTTGCCCTCGATGATCGAGTACGCCGCGTTCACGGTGTCTCGGGCGATGCCCTCGAGCGCCTCCTCGCTGAAGATCCGCCTGCCGTCCGTGTCGGTCCACTCGCGGATCGGGATCTGTGCGATCGATGCCGACGACCAGATCGGGAACTCCGTGTCGCCGTGCTCGCCCACCATCGCGGCATGGACGTTGGACAGCGAGACGCCCGCTCGCTGTGCGATCGCCCACCTGAGCCTTGAGGTGTCGAGCAACGTCCCGGTCGAGAACACCCGCCCGATCGGTAGGCCGCTCACTTTCTGGGCGACGACGGTGAGCACGTCGCAGGGGTTCGTCACCAGCACGAAGACGGCGTTCGGCGCGTGCTCCTGGAGCTGTGGGACGAGCGTCGTGAGAATGCCGGCGTTGACCTCGGCAAGCTCGAGTCGGGTCTGGCCGGGCTTCTGCCTCGCACCCGCCGTGATGATGATGACGGAGGAGTCCTCCGCCACAGCGATGTCGTCCCCACCCGTGACCCGCGACGTGGTCGTGAACTGCGTGCCGTGCGACAGGTCGTGGACCTCGGCCTCGACCTTCTTCGCGTCGATGTCGTACAGCGCGATCTGCCTCGCAGACCCTCGGATCAGGGACGCGTACGCGATCGACGTGCCCACCGATCCCGCGCCGACCACCGTGAGCTTCGAATGTGCGAGGTTCAGGTTCGTCGCTGTCGCAGGGCTCATAGCGGCAACACTAGAGGGGTTTCCGCCGTCGCGGGTTCGCATGAACGGTCAGCCACCGCTGTGGTCGCACGCCTGGTCAACCTCAGGCCTTCCAGCGGGGATCGCGGCCTGTCCAGGCGACGAGGCGCTCGTACGGGGTCGCGTCCGGGCCGACCTCGACGACCGGTCCGAACGGGATCTCGGGGCCGCGGGGCTCGGCGGGGACCTTCTCCATGTACGCGGGGAGCGCCGTCGCGCAGGCTCCCGACCTCCTGGTCGTCGAACCGGCCTGGCTGCAGGACGAAGTGCGCGCCGCAGCCCTCCGTACCCTCGATCACTACCCCGCTCGCGAGGAGACGTGAGCGAGACCTCGCCCGCGACGATCCGGTTGGGTAACGTCGGCACGTGCTCTCGCTGATCTCGCCGGCCAAGTCGCTGGACCTGACGTCGCCGGTCCCGGACCGCGACTACTCGACCCCTCGGCTCCTGGAGGAGTCGGCGCAGCTGATCGACGTCATGCGGAGCAAGTCGCTGTCGGATGTCGCCGGCCTCATGCACCTGTCCGACGACCTGGCAGCGCTCAACGTCCAGCGCTACCAGGACTTCGAGATCCCGTTCACACTGGCCAACGCGCGGCCGGCGCTGCTGATGTTCGCCGGCGACGTCTACCAGGGGATTGCCGCTCGCACCCGGTTCAGCGCAGAGGACTTGGCCGAAGCGGGGCAGACGCTGCGGATCCTGTCCGGCCTGTATGGTCTCCTGCGCCCCCTCGACCTCATCCAGCCGTACCGGCTCGAGATGGGCGTACGACTCACGACGACGCGTGGACGCAACCTGTACGAGTGGTGGGCCGACCGCATCACGAACCTCGTCGCCGACGACCTTGCCGCCTCTCCCGGCGAGCCGGTCCTCGTCAACCTCGCCTCTCACGAGTACGTGACCGCGGTCGATCTCGACGCGGTCGACGCCACCGTGGTGTCGCCGCGCTTCGAGGACCAGGGACCGCGCGGCGACTGGAAGGTGATCTCGTTCAGCGCCAAGCGTGCCCGCGGAGAGATGGCCGCATGGCTGATCCGGCAGCGCGTCCGCACGGCCGAGGACCTCACGACCTTCGATGGGGCCGGCTACCGCTACGTGCCGAGCCTCTCGACCCCCGAGGTGCCGGTCTTCCGCCGAGCGCGACGCTGACGCACGTCAGTCCTGCCGGTACCAGCCGCCGCAGTCGAGGCGCCGGATCGGGATGATCGCGAGAAGCGCGACGACCGCCGCCGCGACGAAGACGATCCCGTAGCCGACCAGTCCGACGAGCACGCCGGCCACCAGCGGCAGCAGCGCCGAGGCGAGGTTCATGGCACCGAAGACCCCGGCGTACAACGCACGCTTCCCATCCGGTGAGATCTGGACCAGCGCGCCGTCGATGGTGATCCGCTGGGCCGACAGGATCGCGCCGGCCACCACGTACAGCGCGGCGAAGGCCCACAGCGGCGCGTACGCGGAGACGAGGAGCACCGCCGGGAACAGCACTGCGATGAGGACGACCTCGATGACGAGCAGCAGCTGGTAGCCACCGCGCCGGATGAGTCGTGTCCAGAGCGGCGTCGAGACGAGCATGCCGCCGATCTGCACGAGCACGAACGTTCCGACGGTGGTGCTCGTGAGGTGGTAGGTGCGGTTCGCCAGTGCGGTCACCAGTGGCAGCGAGGTGAGGCCGAGGGCCACGAGGTTCGACGTCCCGATGAGGTGGCGGAGGTTGGCGTCCTGGCGCAGGATCGTGCCCGTCTGCCTCAGCGCGGCGAGCATGCCCTCTGCGGGCACCAGCCCGGTCCCACCGGTCTTGCGAGGCTCCGGCAGCGCCCAGAAACCGCCGGATGCGACGAGGAGGAAGCCCGAGGCCATCGCGAACAGCAGCACATACCCGTCGGGGAAGGAGACGGCTCCCAGCAGGAACCGGGTCGCGATCGCGGAGACTGCCAGGCCGACGGTCGTGACCACCTGCCGCCGGACGAAGAACCGCCTGCGCTGGGTGGTCGACACGAGGCTGCCCGCGAGCTCTGTGTACGAGACGCTCGCGAAGGCACCGCTGAGCGAGAACACCGCCATCGCGGCGAAGACGGCGGGAATGATCCTGATGTCGTGCCCCACAGTCGCGATCGCGACGGCTCCGCCGCCGAGTGCGAGGACTCTCAGCCCGATCCCGAGCAGCAGGTACGGCTTCTTGTGCGGCCGCGTGTGCAAGAACCCCGCGAACACCAGCTGGGCGACCAGTGGCAGGCCGACCATGATCGCCGTGAGCATCCCGACCGTGATCGCCGTGCCGCCCGCGGCCAGCACCAGAGCAGGCATCACCGTGTTGACCTCGGTGAAGCTCGTCGTCACCGCCAGGAAGAACGCGTGCCAGTAGAACGCGCGCCGCGGGTCGATGCGCACGGCGTCACTCCGCCTGGACGGTGACGGCCCCCAGCATGTAGGGGGCCAGCACGTCACGCCACGCGTCCGGGATCGGCGCCGGGCGACCCTGCTGGTCAGCGCAGACGACCGTCGTCGCCGCTTTCGCGTACACGACACCCGCGACGTCGCGGATCTCCGAGCAGAACGACATCGACGTCGTACCGATGTTCGCGACGCCGGTCGCCACGCGGTACGGCTCCATCTTGAACTCGAGCTGCGTCACGTAGTCGACGTCCTGCCGCACGACCATCCACAGGTAGTCGGCGGTGCCCTGTCCACGGGTTCGCGCCATCTCGGCGCTCACCGCCTCGGAGAACGCGATCCGGCCCTCCTGGACGTAGTCGAAGAACTTCACGTTGTTGACGTGCCCGTACGAGTCGAGGTCCGACCAGCGCACCCGCAGCGCCGTCTCCATCGCGTGCCCGTCGACCGGCAGGCTGCGCGACGGGCGCATCGGCTCGGTCGGTTCGAGCTGCGAGACGAAGTAGCCGCGCTCCTCCGGGGTCAGCCGTCGGACACCGCCTCGTTCGAAGTCGTACGGGCAGAGCGTGGTCCGTGCCACCGCGGAGATCCTCGAGTCGTGGCTCAGCGTGTACGCGAGCTCGATCACGGCCCCCTTCACGGCGGCGACCTTCACGTCGATGACGACCGGTGAGCTCGAGAAGGAGATCGGCGCGCGGTACTCGACCTGGTGGCTGACGACGATGATGCCGCCACCGAGCAGGTGCGGGACAGGGCTCGCGAGGAGGAAGTCGACGCGCGCCTCTTGCAGGTAGTCGACGAAGCCGGCGTTGTTGACGTGGCCCTGCGCGTCCATGTCCCCCCAGCGCAGGGGAACCTCGACGGTGAACGTCACCTAGTCATCATCCTCGTTCGTCTCGAACAGCGCATCGACGATCTCCTGGTGGTCCTTGACCACGGTGGCCCGCCGGACCTTCATGTTGGGGGTGACCTCGCCGGAGTCGACGGTGAGCTCGTGGTCGAGGATGGCGTACTTCTTCACCGTCTCCCAGCGCTCCAGCTTGCTGTTGGCGCGCTTCATCTGGTGGTCGATCCAATGCCGGACGCCTGGCAGTCGAGTCATCTCCGCGTAGCCGAGGCCCGCCTTGCCGGTCCTCTCCGACCATCGGCGGAGCGCGTCCGGTTCGAGTACGAGCAGCGCGCCGATGTACTTCTGGCCGTCGCCGACCGCGATCGCCTGGGACACGAGCGGCACGTTGGCCACGATGGTGCCCTCGACCTTCTGCGGCGCCACGTACTTGCCGCCGGAGGTCTTCATGAGGTCCTTCTTGCGATCGGTGATCCGCAGGAAGCCCTGGTCGTCGATGATGCCGATGTCGCCGGTGTGGAACCAGCCCTCGTCGTTGATCGCCTCGGCTGTCGCTTCCGGGCTGTTGTGGTAACCGCGCAGCACCAGCGGCCCACGGACCAGCACCTCGCCGTCCTCGGCGATCATGGCGTCCATACCGGGGGTGACGCGACCGACGGTCCCGAACTTGGGCTCGCTCCAGTGGTTGACGAACGCGACGGCGCTGGTCTCCGTGAGCCCATATCCCTCGACGATGAGCAGCCCGGCCGAGTAGAACCACGACTGGATCTGGCGGGACAGCTTCGCCGAGCCCGAGACCATGAACTTCATGCGGCCGCCGAGACGCGCGCGCAGCTTGCTGAACACCAGCCTGTCCGCGACTGCGTACTGCACAGCCAGGATCTTGGGCAGCGGCTTGCCCTCGAGTCGGTACGGCATCGCGGCCCGGCCCTTGGCGAACGCCCAGCGAGCGATCGAGCCCTTGAGACCGACGGAGTTCTCGCCGGTCAGCACCGCCGAGCGAACCTTCTCGAAGATGCGGGGCGCACCGCACATGAACGTCGGCTTCACCTCGCCGAGGTTCGACACGATCCGGTCGAGACGGCCGTCGACGGCGGACGAGAAGCCGATCTGGAGCTGGATGAAGAGGAGGCAGTTCCCGAAGACGTGCGACAGGGGCAGCCACAGGAACTGGACGTCTTCCATGTCGATGAAGTGCATGGTGTCGACCGCGACCGCGAGATAGGTCCACGACTGGTGGACAAGCTCCACGCCCTTGGGCTGACCCGTCGTGCCTGATGTATAGATGAGGGTCGCCAAGGTCTCGGGGCCGGTGGCGTCTGTCGCCTGCTTGACGGCGTCGGGATGCTCCTTGCCGTACGCCCTGCCGCTCGCCAGGAACGCGTCCCAGGCCACGATCCGGTCGCTCTGGCCCAGACCCGTGAACAGGACGATTAGCCGCACCTGCTCGTCGAGCTCGGGATGGCTCGTGATCTTGGCGGCCTGCTCGGCGTCCTCGACGAAGGCCACCACGGAGCCCGAGTCGGACAGGATGTACGCCACGTCCTCGTCGGTGGTGTTCGGGTAGATCGTCGTCGTGGCGGCGCCTGCCAGCGCGATCCCGTAGCACGCGAGGATCCACTCGACGCGGGTGGCCGAGGCGATGGCCACCCGCTGCTCGTGCTCCACCCCGTGGCTCAGCAGGGCTGCAGCGACGGCAGCGGAGATCTCACCGACGTCGCTCCAGCTGTACGTCTGCCACGTGTTGCGGACGTCGGGGAACTCGAATGCCGGCCGTGCCGGGGTCAGCTGGACCCGTCGCCGGAGCATCGCTCCCACCGATGGCGGACACTTGGCCTCAATCGTCTCGCGCTCCGTCACGGCCCGCTCCCCTACGTCGTTGTGGTGTCGCCGATCGTAGCCACAAACAACTCCCAGCAGCAGGGCTCCACTAAAAGGAGGGCCCCCTCATGTCGTTCATCCCTCAACGGATACAGTTCTGCTATGACCCGCTGGCTTGATCCCGAACAGCAGCGGATCTGGCGGTCCTGGCTCCTGGGGGTTGCTCGCATCGACAGCGTGCTCACGGATTTTCTGCGTCCGCACAACCTCGACCTGGCCGAGTACGAGATCCTCGTGGTGCTCTCGGAATCCGAGCAGCGCCGGATGCGGATGAGCGACCTCGCGCTGCTGGTCCACCAGTCCCGTTCTCGGCTGACCCACACCGTGAGCCGCCTCGAAGCCGAGCTGCTCGTCGCGCGCGAGCGCACCTGCGACGACGGACGCGGCGTCTACGCAACGCTCACCGAAGCGGGTTTCGCGAAGCTCGTCGAGGCCGCTCCGAGTCACGTGGAGTCCGTACGCAAGGTCTTCATCGATGCCGTCGCCCCTGAGGACTTCGAGGCGATCGGCCGCGCCATGGCGGCGGTTCTCGCCGCCGAGATCGACTGAGCCGTCGCGCACGAACGCCATAGGGTGACGGGTGTGACCGCGCTCGCCGGAGACCAGCTCAAAGACCTCCGCCTCCACCTGGGCGATGCTGCTGGTTGCGTGGACAGCACCACGACCGCGAGGGCCCTGTACTCCACCGACGCCTCGATCTACCGCATCGTTCCCCTCGCTGTAGCCAAGCCCCGAGACACCGCTGAGCTGCAGGCTGTCCTCGCGGCCGCCCGCGCGGTGGAGCTGCCCGTCACCGGACGTGGTGCTGGCACCTCCTGCGCCGGCAACGCGCTCGGCGCGGGGCTCGTCGTCGACATGGGCGCCCACCTCACCGCCGTTCGGTCCATCGACCCCGAGGCCCTGACCGCTGTCGTCGAGCCGGGCCTCGTGCAGGAGTCCCTGCAGCGGGCCGCGAAGCCGTACGGCCTGCGCTTCGGGCCCGACCCGTCGACGGCAACCCGCTGCACGATCGGCGGCATGGTCGGCAACAACGCCTGCGGACCGCGAGCTCTGGGGTACGGGACGAGCGCGACCAACCTGCTCGACGCCGAGATCGTGACCGGTACGGGCGAGCTGCTGCGGCTCTCGGCCGCCGGTGGTTCGGCCACCGGCCAGGCGCTGCTGGCACTCGCGGAGTCGGAGCGTGACCTCGTCGAGGCCGAGTTCGGGCGGTTCGGACGCCAGGTGTCCGGCTACTCGCTCGAGCACCTGCTCACCGGTGACATCGCACGGTTCTTCGCCGGCAGCGAGGGAACGCTGGGGCTCGCGACCGAGCTGACCGTACGGCTGGTGCGTGATCCCGCACACCGGGTGACCGTGGCTCTGGGATACCCATCGATGGCCGATGCCGCCGATGCGATGGCGGTCGTCCTGCCGTTCGCCCCGACGGCGGTCGAGGGCCTGGACCGGCGCATCGTCGAGGTCGTACGCAGACGGCGCGGCGACGCGGCCGTACCGCCGCTCCCCCGAGGTGACGGCTGGGTGTTCGTGGAGCTGGCCGGGGACGACCTCGCCGAGGTCAGGTCCCGCGCGGAGCGGCTTCTCGCGTCCTCAGGGGCGATCGAGGGGTGGCTGCCCGAAGGGCCGGCCGCCGCCGCGTTGTGGACGATCAGGGCCGACGGTGCAGGTCTGGCGGGTGTGTCCTTGGCCAAGCCGGCGTACGCCGGGTGGGAGGACGCCGCCGTACCGCCGCTGCGGTTGGGCGCCTACCTCCGCGACTTCGACGCCCTGCTCGACTCGTACCATCTGCACGGTCTCCCGTACGGCCACTTCGGTGACGGCTGCGTCCACTGCCGCATCGACTTCCCGCTGGTCGAGGGCGACGGACCTGAGCGCTACAAAGAGTTCGTCACGGATGCGGCCCGGCTGGTGGCCTCGTACGGCGGCTCGTTGTCCGGCGAGCATGGAGACGGTCGGGCGCGGTCCGAGCTGCTGAGCGCGATGTACTCACCGGGCGCGATCGAGCTCTTCGGCCAGGTCAAGTCACTGTTCGACCCTCGCGGCCTGATGAACCCGGGCGTGCTCGTCGACCCCGATCCGGTGGAGGCGCAGATCCGCGAGTGGGAGCGGCGGTCGTCGCCGATCAGCGTCGCGGATCCGCAGTTCGCGGCGGATGTTCACCGCTGTACAGGGATCGGCAAGTGCGTGGCGGCCGACTCGGCGGGTGGGGTGATGTGCCCGACGTACCAGGCGACCCACGACGAGGCGAAGTCGACGCGCGGCCGCGCCCGGGTGCTCCAGGAGATGGTGAACGGGTCGCTCGTGACCGGAGGCTGGCAGGCCGAGGAGGTCCGGGAGGTCCTCGACCTCTGCATCGCGTGCAAGGGCTGCTCGACCGACTGCCCGACCGGTACGGACATGGCCGCGTACAAGTCGCACGTCCTCGACGAGGCGTACCGGGGACGCGTCCGGCCCCGCAGCCACTACTCGCTCGGCTGGCTCCCCCGCTGGACCCGGATGGTCGGCCGGGTCCCCGGACTCGGACGGTTGGCGAACGCGTTGCTCGGGGTGCCGGGGATCGTCCACCTCGCGCGGTGGGTCGCCGGCGTCGACCAGCGGCGACCGCTGCCGCGCTTCGCGTCGCGCCCGAACCGACTGGCCGGCCAGGATCGGGTCGACGCGACGATGGCCCCGAGCGGCAAGCCGTGCGTGATCTGGGTCGACTCGTTCACCGACGGCTTCGAGACCTCGACCACCGACGCGCTGATCGACGTGCTGCGCGACGCCGGCTACGACCCGCAGTTCCTCGACCAGCAGGCGTGCTGCGGGCTGACCTGGATCACCACGGGTCAGCTCGACGGGGCGCGGCACCAGCTGCGGCACGCGCTCGACATCCTCCACCCCATCGTGGCGTCCGGCGTGCCGGTGGTCGGGATCGAGCCGTCCTGTACGGCGGTGTGGCGCTCCGACGCCGCTGAGCTGCTGCCCGACGACCCTCGGGTGCGTGAGGTGTCACAGGGCGTACGGACGCTGGCGGAGCTGCTCTCGGACACCCCCGGCTGGAGCCCGCCCGACCTGTCCGGGGCAACGATCGTCGCCCAGCCCCACTGCCACCAGTCGTCCGTGCTCGGCTGGGCAGCCGACGCCGCGCTGCTCGCCAAGACCGGCGCCGACGTGGTCACGCTCGGCGGCTGCTGCGGCCTCGCCGGCAACTTCGGGGTGGAAGAGGGCCACTACGACATGTCCCTCGCGGTCGCGGAGAACGAGCTGCTCCCGGCCCTCCGGGAGGCCGGCCCCGACGCCATCGTCCTCGCCGACGGCTTCAGCTGCCGCAAGCAGGTCAGCGATCTCACCGAGCTCAATGCCATCACGCTCGCCGAGCTGCTGACATCGGCCCGTGCGGTCAGCCGCCCGGTCTAGGGTCGGGACCGTGGCGAGCGAGCTCAGCAGAGTGGTCGAGAACAGCCACCGGATCGTCTTCTTCGGCGGTGCAGGGGTCTCCACCGAGAGCGGCGTGCCCGACTTCCGTTCCAGCGGTGGTCTGTACAGCCGCGACACCGTGACCAGCTACTCGCCCGAAGAAGTGCTCAGCCACAGCTTCTTCGTGAACTACACCGCCGAGTTCTACGACTACTACCGTGACCACCTTCTCTACCCCGATGCGAGACCGAACCCGGCCCACCTGGCTCTGGCCCGGCTCGAGCGGGCCGGCAAGCTCGCGGCCGTGATCACGCAGAACATCGACGGGCTTCACCAGGCCGCGGGGTCGCGCACCGTGCTGGAGCTGCACGGCAGCGTGCACCGGAACAGCTGCCTACGGTGCGGACGCAGGTATGGCCTGGACACCATCCTGGCCAGCCATGGCGTCCCGACCTGCGAGTGCGGCGGGGTGATCAAGCCCGACGTGGTGCTCTACGAGGAAGCCCTCGACGGTGCCTTGATGACTGCTGCCGTGGAGCAGCTGGAGACGGCCGACACCCTGATCGTCGGCGGCACCTCTCTCGTGGTCTACCCGGCCGCCGGCCTGGTGCGCGCGTTCCACGGCGAGCACCTGGTGCTGATCAACAAGGAACCCACCGGCTACGACCGCCTGGCCACACTGGTACTCCACGAACCCATCGGGGAGGCGCTCGGCGCGGCCGTTCCCTGATGTTGCCGGAGCGTCCAGGACCGCTCTGGCCGCGCTGCAGTCTGAGTGCGGGTCACTCGCCGGCGACGGGCTCCCGCAGCGCGGCCAGAGCGGCGAGCAGCCGCTCGTTGAGACCGGCGAGGGCCTCGTACCCCTCAGGGACGGACCCGCGATACAGAGGACGTACGGATCCGAGAACCTCGTACAACCCCTCCCGGGTCGGGGTGCCCAGGACATCGCGGACACCGCCCAGCGCGTACGTGTAGTCACGGGCCCTGCCACGCCAGCCCGGGTTGTCCATGCGGGCGGTCTGCGCCTGCATCGCGGAAACGAGCTCCTCGAGCGTGCTGCGCAGCTCGTTGAGCTGAGCGGCGCGGACGTCCATGTTCAGCAGCCGGTCGGACACCGGGGTGTCGTCGTCACCACCGCGAACTCGCGTCAGCAGATCACCGAACCAGCCCATGCGACCACCTCCTCGTGGATGTCCCAACCCTAGCGAGGCGCCCTGAGGCGCGCGAGATCAGCGCGTCAGCTTGCGGTGCGTGGCGCGGTGCGGACGGGCCGCCTCGGCGCCCATGCGGGAGACCTTGTTCTCCTCGTAGTCGCCGAAGTTGCCTTCGTACCAGAACCAGTTCGCCGACTCCTCATGGTCGCCCTCCCAGGCGAGGATGTGCGTCGCGACGCGGTCGAGGAACCACCGATCGTGGGAGATGACCACCGCGCAACCGGGGAAGTCGAGCAGCGCGTCCTCGAGGGACTGCAGCGTCTCGACGTCCAAGTCGTTCGTCGGCTCGTCGAGGAGGACCACGTTGCCGCCCTGCTTCAGCGTCAGAGCAAGGTTGAGGCGGTTCCGCTCTCCGCCGGACAGCACGCCGGCGAGCTTCTGCTGGTCGGGACCCTTGAAGCCGAACGACGCCACGTACGCACGGGACGGCATCTCGAAGTTCGCGACCTTGATGTGGTCGAGCCCGTCCGAGACGACCTCCCAGACGTTCTTGTTGGGCTCGAGACCCGAGCGGCCCTGGTCGACGTAGGAGAAATTGACCGTCTGCCCGACCTTCAGTGCACCCGAGTCCGGCTGCTCCTCGCCCACGACCATCTTGAACAGCGTGGTCTTGCCGACGCCGTTCGGGCCGATGATGCCGACGATTCCAGCGCGCGGCAACGTGAACGACAGGTTGTCGATGAGCACCCGGTCGCCGAAGCCCTTGGTGAGCTTGATCCCCTCGAGCACCTCCGCGCCGAGCCTGGGGCCCGCCGGGATGTTGATCTCTGCGAGATCCATCGGACGGCTCCGCTCCGCCTCGGCCGCGAGCTCCTCGTACCGCGTCAGGCGCGACTTGCTCTTCGCCTGGCGAGCCTTGGGGTTCTGGCGCACCCACTCGAGCTCACGCTCGAGGATCTTGGCGCGCTTGGCGTCCTTCTTGCCCTCGATGGCGAGGCGGGCGCGCTTGGTCTCGAGGTACGTGGAGTAGTTGCCCTCGTACGGGTGCAGCTGGCCACGGTCGATCTCGCAGATCCAGCCGGCGACGTTGTCGAGGAAGTACCGGTCGTGGGTCACGGCGAGGACGGCACCCGGGTACGACTTGAGGTGGGCCTCCAGCCAGGCCACGCTCTCCGCGTCGAGGTGGTTGGTCGGCTCGTCGAGGAGCAGGAGGTCGGGCTGCTGAAGCAGCAGCTTGCACAGCGCCACGCGCCGCCGCTCGCCGCCCGAGAGGATGTTGACGGGCATGTCGGGGTCGGGGCAGCGCAGCGCGTCCATGGCCTGCTCGAGCTTCGAGTCGAGCTCCCAGGCCTCGCGGTGGTCGAGCTCGGTCGACAGGTCGCCCATCTCGGCGAGCAGGGTGTCATAGTCGGCATCCGGGTCGGCGAGCTCGGCGCTGATCTGGTTGTACCGGTCGATCAGGCCCTTGGTCTCCGCGACCGCCTCCTGGACGTTCTCCAGCACGGTCTTGTCCTCGGTGAGCGGAGGCTCCTGCAGGAGGATGCCCACAGTCGCGTCCTTAGCCAGCATGACGTCGCCGTTGTTGGCCTTCTCGAGGCCGGCCATGATCTTGAGCAGCGTGGACTTGCCCGCACCGTTCGGGCCGACGACGCCGATCTTCGCGTCGGGGAAGAACGACATCGTCACGTTGTCGAGGATGAGCTTCTCCCCGAGCGTCTTGCGCACGTTGTGCATGGTGAAGACGTATTCGGCCATGGCTGTGTTCGGACTCCCTGTTGCTGACGAATTGGGCCGCTCGATGGCAGCCTCGGAACGCGGACCATCCTAGTGGGGCAACCCGACAACGCTCACCAGTCCGTGGCGTCAGCAGGCTGGAACAGCCGTCCGCCAGAGGCGGTCACCGGCGACCAGATAGGCATCGGATCCTTGCGCCGCAATGGCCGTCGCCTTGACCGGAGCACTGACACGTGTCCACTCCTCGCCGCACAGGACGGCAGCCGACTGAGTCGCCGCGTTGGTCACCACCAGGGGGCGACCATCCACCATCGTGAGGAGAGCGGATGGGTAGTCGGCGCCAGCCACGTCGCCCAGGAGCGCCGTCGTCGGGCCCACCGCCCCATCGGCGAGTGAGACCTGCCACAGGATCGGGTTCCTTGCCCAGCCGGCGACCCAGCAGGTCTCACCGGCGCAGGCGACCCCCGTCGCGTGCCGGAGACCGGTCGAGGCCGTCGGAACGGGGAGGTCGATCCGGCGCCAGTCGCCGCCGAGGGTGCCGACGAACAGCGCCGGCGTCTGGACGACGCCTGATGCCGTCTCCTGGACGCTGTCACCAGCGATGACGATCGTCGGGCCGACTGCCGTCACGGCGGTGAAGCCGAGCACCAGCCCGCTGGCCGACTTCAGAGCGGTTGGCGTGTCCAGCTGGTGCCAGACCGTCCCGTTCGCCGAGTACAGCGCGGCGATCGGCCCTCTGTCCCCACCCCGGCTACCGACGATGACCGGGCGTCCGTCGACGATGACGGTGCCGAGCAAAGGCCCCGCGTCCTGACCGCCGAACGTGAAGAACTCCTGCGGCCGGCTCGAGACCGGGCCGGCGACGGAGCCGTCCCACACGGTCCAGCGGACGTTGCCATGCGCTCCGCCTGTACGTCCGCCGATGAGGTACAGGAGTCCCCCGGCCGACGTGGCCGAGACGATGCGGGCGCTCGCCGCGTACGGCTCCGACGGTACGAGCGGAACCGTCCCACCGTCCTCCCGCGCGACCGCCGGCGCCTCCCCTGTGGAATCCGTTCCGCCCACGACAAGGCCCGACTCCACTGTCGCCAGGGCAGCCGGCACAACTCCTGCCGGCGTCACGTCGACCCACTGAAGGCGCACATCGAGTGGAGGCGGTGCGACACAGCCCGACAGCAGCACCACCCCTGCGAGGACCGCGAGCAGGTGTCGGCGCATCATGGCTATGCGGCCAGCCGAACGATCAGCACGTAGAAGGCGACGGCGGACACACCACGCGTCCGCCGTGGCAGGACGGTCCGGCCTGGTGGACGTCGCACACCGTCGACGCCGAGGTTCACCGCCGCGTCCTGCATCTCGGTGCTGTGCTCGTCATGACGCCTCCTCTCCGGACTGCCTCAGCGTAGATGCCGTCACCGAGTCCCGGGAGTTCCACAAAGGTCCGAACTGGCGGCCGCGGGAGCGCGTAGCGTTCCGGCATGACCGTCGCTCAACCCCCGCGCGCTGAGGCGCAGCCGACGGGTTGGCACGGCTTTCTCCCCGGGCTCGACGTGCTGCTGCACTACCAGCGCTCGTGGCTGCGCGGGGACGTGGTCGCGGGCATCACGGTAGCCGCCTACCTTGTGCCCCAGGTCATGGCGTACGCAGCAATAGCCGGCGTCTCACCGGCGGTTGGTCTCGTGTCCTGCCTCATGCCGATCCTCGTGTACGCCGTCTTCGGCGGGTCGCGACAGCTGTCCGTCGGGCCCGAGTCGACGACGGCTCTCATGACCGCAGCAGGCGCCAGCGTGATCGTCGCCACCGTCGGGGCTGATCGCTACCTCGACGTGGTCGCGGCCCTGGCGCTCGCGGTCGGCGTCTTCTGTCTCGTCGCGTGGGTGGCACGGCTCGGGTTCCTTGCCGAGTTCCTCTCACGGCCGGTGCTCGTCGGCTACATGGGGGGCGTGGCACTCCTCATGATCGTCGGCCAGCTGGGGCGCGTCCTCCACGTCACCGTGTCTGGGTCGCGCACGGATCAGCAGCTCGTGAGCGCCGCCAGCCAGCTCGCCCAGGTTCACTGGCCCACGCTCGCCGTGTCCGGTCTCAGCCTGGTGGCCCTGTTCGTCATCCGGCGCCTCGCGCCTCGCTGGCCAGGCCCTCTGCTCGTCATCGTTGCAGCGACGGTCGCCGTGACGATGCTCGGCGCCTCACGGCTGGGCGTCGACGTCGTCGGCTCCGTGCCCGCCACGCTGCCGACCCCGCACCTGCCGGACCTGGCTGGGCTGCCGTTGGGCACCCTGGCGTACATCGCAGTCGGGATGGCCCTCGTCGGGTACTCCGACAATGTGCTGACGGGGCGGGCCTTCGCCGAGAAGCAGGGGCAGCGGATCTTCGGGACGCAAGAGTTCTTGGCGCTCGGGCTGGCGAACCTCGGGTCGGGTCTCACCCACGGCATGCCGGTCAGCAGCAGCGGCTCTCGCACGGTGCTAGGCGATAGCCTCGGGAGCAAGACCCAGCTCTACTCCTTGGTCTCGGGGCTCTGCGTCCTGCTCACCATCCTGTTCCTCGGGCCTGCGCTGGCACTCTTCCCTCGGGCCGCCCTCGCCGCCGTCATTGTCTACGCCGCCGTCCGGCTCATCGATGTGGGCGAGTGGCGCCGTCTCGCGAGGTTCCGTACGGCCGAGTTCGTCCTCGCCTCCGTGACCGCGCTGACCGTGCTGTTCCTTGGTGTGCTGCCCGGCATCGGGATCGCCGTCGCGCTCAGCGTCATCGACCTGCTGCGGCGTCTGGCTGCACCCCACGACAGCATCCTCGGCTACGTGCCAGGGCTCGCCGGCATGCACGACGTCGACGACTACCCCGCAGCGCTTCAGGTCGAGGGCATCATCGTCTACCGCTACGACTCGCCGCTGTTCTTCGCCAACGCCGAGAACTTCGTTCGTCGTGCCCTGGCGTCAGTCGAGGACGCGGCAGAGCCGGTGCGCTGGTTCCTGCTCAACGCCGAGGCCAACGTCCAGGTCGACCTCACCGCCGTGGACGCGCTCGACTCGCTTCGTCGCACGCTCAACCAGCGCGGCATCGTGTTCGCAATGGCACGTGTCAAACAGGATCTACGCTCCCAGCTCGCTGCCGCCGGGCTCATGGAGTCGGTCGGCGAGGACTACGTCTTCGCCACGCTGCCGACCGCCATGAGCGCGTACGTCGCGTGGTTCCGGCAAGAGACCGGCCGCGACCTCGCGCTGCCGACGACCCCGGTTCCGCCCACCACCTGATCAGGACGCCAGCTCTTCGGCCTCCGGCTCGGGGGCCGCGATCACGCGGTTCACCCGGCGGAACGCGGACGTGCCTCGGGTGAGGTCGTGGCCGACCGTGGTCGCTTCGATGACGAGTCGCTCGTGGAGCACCCCGTTCGTGTCGGTCCACGATCGCGTGCGTAGTCGTCCTTGCACGACGATCGGCTCGCCCTTCCCCAGGCTCGACGTCACGTTGTCCGCCAGCCCACGGAAGCACTCGACGCCGATCCAGGTGGTTGTCTGGTCGCGCCACTCCCCGTCCCGGTACACCCGCGGGGTGCAGGCCATCCGAAACGACGCGGTCGTCAGCCCCGTACGTGTCACCCGATGCTCGACGTCGCTGCCGACGTTGCCGGTCACGGTCACTGCCATCTCCATGGTGAATCCCTTCTTCTCGATTCACCCCTGACCATGTGCGGCCGGTCACCGGATCCGTCATCGGATCCGCCAGCTGTGGACAACGGTTCGGGCTGTGGACAGCCCGCCCCCACTCAGCGCAGCTGCTTCAGCGCCTCCCGAGCCCGGTCCCGGCGCGCTAGCTCGGCGTCGACCGGCCCGATCACGTACGTCATCGTCACCTGCCCGATCGCCCGTGTCAGCTCACGGTCGGCCCGCGCCGCACGGCTCCGGGCGCCCACCTCGACGCCGCCTCGGCTCAGCAGCGCGACAAGGATCCCCGCGGCGACGCCACCCAGCGCCAGCACGGTCGGCAGGCCGAGGTTGCCGACCTTCGGAACCGGGAGTGCGGGCAACGCGAAGTACGAGACGAGGAAGAAGTTCACGAGCAGCCACCCAGCACCCACGAGCGTCGTGAGCAGCACCAGCCACTGGAGGACCCGCACCACGGTCCACCACCCGTTGCCGCGATCAGTCGCCAGGTCGGTCGTCGCGATCGCCCGGTCGAGGTGATCGGGCAGCATCATCTCCTCGGACCGCGCCGCCGCCAGCACAGCGTCCTGCCACCCGCGCGGCAGCCCTTCGGCGGTCTCGGTCGCCAGGGCCCGTACGGCACTGTCGACGCGCGCCTTCGCCACGCCCCGGGCAACCGGCACCGCCGTCCGGTTCACGCGGCCCGGCTCGATCGCCTTGTGCTTCTTCGTCGAGATGGCATCGAGGTGCAGCGCACGCAGGGGGTCCGGCCGGATCCGTGCGAGCCAGGCCACGACCGGCCAGCCGGTCGCGATGCCGCCGCGATGCCGCCAGGACTTCTTCACCGCTTCGACTACCACCGGGACGCCGGCCGCCACCGCGAGCGTGCGGTTGAGCTGCACCGCACGCTTCTTCGGCACACCCGCGGCGTCCAGGTCACCGAGTTCGGGCGCCAGCGCCTCCGCGACGCCCGTCACGTCCCCGGCAAGCCGCCTGGCGGCCGTCTGCTTCCCCTTGATGAGGGTCACCAGCGCTGCACGAAGATCGGCCAACCCTTCGCCCGTCACCGTCGACACCGCCACCAGCCGTGCGTCCGCCAGCCCCTCCGCGTCCAGCAACCGGCGCAGGTCGGCGATCATGCCCGCCCGGTCTGGCTCCGCCACTCTGTCGACCTGGTTCAGTGCGATCACCATGACGTCGGCGTGCCCGGCCAGTGGCTTGAGGTAGCGGTCGTGAAGGGCGGCGTCGGCGTACTTCTGCGGGTCGACGACCCACACGAACTGGTCGACGAGCTCGACGAGCCGGTCGACGATCTCTCGATGCGACTGCTGTGTCGAGTCGTGGTCCGGCAGGTCGAGCAGGATCAGCCCGGACAGCTCCTCGGCACCGGTCACGAGGTGTCGTCGCGGCACGTCGAGCCAGTCGAGCAGGTCGCTCTGCTCCTCGCCGAACACCGCTGCCATCGCGGCGGCGGTCGTGGGCCGCCGCACACCGGGTTCGGCCAGCGTCGTCCCGGACACCGCGTTGAACAGCGACGACTTGCCCGATCCGGTCGCACCAGCCAGCGCGACGATCGTCACCTCCCCCGAGAACGCGAGCCGCCGGTCGACGCGGGCGAGGATCGCGTCGATGCGTTCTTCGACGTCCGGGTCCATCCGACCGCGCGCGGCGTCCATCGCCGTACGCAGCGCCGCCAGCCGGTCGGGAAGCCCCGGGCGCTTCTTCACGGGAGCACCTCGCCCTCGACCACCTCGGCCGTCGGCGCAGCCACCTGCCGCAGGTCGACTCGCTGCGGCAGCGAAGCACCGATCGCGGGCGTGCCACTCGCCCCGGCCGCCGTCAGGCCCAGCTGGTGCATCTCGGCCGCGCGTCCGTCGTCGGCGCTGCGCGCGGCCGTACGGATCCGCTCGGCCTGCCCCGGATCGATGCCCACGGAGTCAAGCGCGGCGTGGAAGCGGGACAGCTCTCCGGCCAGCAGGCCTTCGACCCTGGCGTCGAGGTCGTCCTTGGCCTTCTTGGCCAGCCTGCGTACGGCGTCGTCTCCGAAGACGGCCTCGAGCACCCGCTGGGCGAGCACTGCCGTACCGCCCGCAACGCCCACCTCGGCTCCGACGAGGCCACCGGTGTGGGCGAACGCGACGAGCATGAGGGCCACGCCGACACCGTTGACGCCGAAGGCTGCAATCCGTGCCTTCGTCCGGCGCCCTGACCCTTCGTCGCTCACCAGCTCCATCACATCGCCCTGCCATGCCCTGATCGCCCGGGCCGCGCGGGACGGGTAGTCCTCGGACACCCGCCGCAGGTCGGCCCCCGCACGATCGAGCAGCATCCGTCCGGCGGGGTTGGCGCGCCAGGCGGCCTCCGCACGTTCGGCGGCCTTCTCGCCCTCCTCGCGCAGCAGCGCCTCGAGCCCGGACTCGACAGCGACCGCGACGTCGGACGCACCCTTCGGTTCGCCCTTGATCGCCGCCCAGATCCGGTCGCGCAACCAGCCGATCCTCTGTTCCATGGCCCGGAAGAACTCCCCCGTACCGACGAAGTCGTGCCAACGCGCCAGCACCTCGCCGCGCAGCAGCGTGCCGTCGGCCGACTGGACGTTGACCGTCCGTACAGCCTCCTGGTACGACGCGTTCGCGTCGGAGCGCAGCTGGTCGAGCGCCTCGCACTGGTCGTCGACGGCCTGCGCGATGTCGGGTGCCTGCCCGGTGAGCGACTCGATGGCTCCGTCGAGCGTCTGCATGATCACGCGGGTGCGGGTGTTCTGATCGGCCGCCAGCGCCGCGAGCCACCCACGGATCGGGGCCACCGCCGAGTCGGGCAGCAAGCCGTCGGCGTCGGTCGTGGTCTCTGGTACGGCGAACAGCGGCGAGGATGCCAGCCCGCGCTCTGTCATCATCTGGCCCAGGTGGGGTGGCACCTCGGCCATCGCCGCCGGTGGCACCCTGTCCACGACGACCGCCACCGCGGCGCTCCGGTCCACTGCGCTCGCCAGGTAGTCCCACGGCACGGCGTCCGCGTACCGCGCCGCGCTCGTCACGAACAGCCACAGGTCGGCCGCGGACAGCAGCTGCGCCGCGAGTCGGCGGTTCTCGACGACCACCGAGTCGATGTCGGGCGCATCCAGGACGGCCAAACCGCGCGGCAACGTCGGCTCCGGTACGAGGTGCAGCGACCGGGTGTCGTCGCTCGACGTGCTGCTGCGGAGAAGGCCGGGCAGGATCCGGTCGTCGGCGAACCACCGCGCGTCGTCCGGGTGGTACACGAGTACCGGCGACCTCGTCGTCGGCCTGATCACTCCTGGCTTCGTCACGACGCGCCCGATCAGCGAGTTCACGAGCGTCGACTTGCCCGCTCCCGTCGATCCGCCGACGACGGCCAGCAGGGGCGCTTCGATGCGCTGCAGCCTCGGCAGGACGTAGTCGTCCAGCTGTTTGGCGGAGTCTCTCGACACCCCGCTCAGCTCGGCCGCACGGGGCAGTGGGAGCGGCAGTCTCACGGACCCCAGCACATCCCGCAGATCGGTCAACGCGCTGGTCAGCGGACTGGCCATGGCCCTCCTAGGCCTTCGGTGGCCCCCACCGCGGGTCCACGACCGATTGGGTCGGAGCCGATCCTAGTGGCGCCAGAACAGCTGCGGGGGCAGGAAACTGGCCGCCGATGCCAGCAGGTCCGGGGTAGGAAGGGGGCTGCCACGCCAGGGCGTACGCAGGCTTCGGCTTCTTCCAGTACGGCTTCAGCCCACGGGCGTCATCGAGCGCACCGGCAGCGTGAAGGTCGCGGATCGCGTACAGCAGCTCGCGTTCGCGCCACAGCCCGGCGGCATCGACGGTGCCGCGGGTGATCTGGTCGCGCAGGTAGGCGATCTCGGAGACGGCGCGCTGCAGCCTGTAGGTGGCCAGGACGTTGCCCCACCACGGCGAGAGCGCCAGCATCCGCGCCCGCTGGAGCGTCTTGGAGAAGAGGATCGGGTAGGTATCGGGCACCCAGCCCGCCATCACGTAGTCCGACAGCCGGTTGCGGATCAACCGCCCCTCACGGACCACCTGGAACACCATGTACGCCCCGACAGCGAGCAGCAGCGGCAGCGCGATCGTGAAGTAGATCGTCTTCTGGTAGCTGTCGGGGAACAGGCTGGCGACCGTGTTGAACGTCATGTGCAGAAGGGCGGCGGCGAGGTAGCCCGCGATCGGCGACAGCACCCTGACCACCTTGGCTCGGCTCCTCAGCCCGATCGCGAGGCCCAGCGCCGTCATCGACGTGAAGAGTGGATGCCCGAAGCTCGTCCACAGACCACGCATCTGTACGAGCTGGGCGACGGCAGCCGCCACATCGCCCGTATTGGCGGTCATGCTCCCGTACACGATCGCCCGCGCGTAGTAGACGATGTTCTCGCTGAAGGCGAAGCCGATCGCTGACAGGCCGGCCAGGCTGACGAGGCTGAGCTTGCTCGTGAGACGGCGGCGGTCGATGAACGCGATCACGAACAGGACTGTCGCCTTGAAGAACTCCTCGACGAACGGCGCGATGTAGATCGCGGCCCGCGCACCGGCCAGCTGGTTGCCGTTCTGGTCGATCGACAGGCGCTCCGAGGCCCAGGAGTTGACGACGATCGCGCCGTACGCAGCGATCGAACCGCCCCAGAACAGTGCCAGCGCCCAGAGCAGCCAGCGCTGGGGCTTCCATCGGTCGACCGCGAGGAACAGGAGCGACCAGACGGCGAGGGTTGGGAACGCGTACTGCGCGGACTGCCACAGCGCATCGCTGTTGAGGCCAGGTACCGTGCCGGCGTCGGTCTTGACGTCGGCCGTGAGGATGACGTGCAGCCTCACGATCGCGAAGACCCCCAGGAGCAGGACGACCACGCTGGTCCACAGCCACCGGCTCCGCGTGAACCTCTCCACGGTCGTCAGCTTCGGGTCGGGCACGTCGACGGCCGCGAGTCTCCGGTACCGACCGATCCCAGGCAGGTCGGTACGGAGTGCGTCAGCCATGACGACAAGGGTAGCGGCGGCGCGGTAGGTGAGGCGCGCGCCTCAGCGCCGGCCCGGCTGCTCTCGAATCCTCGTTTCGATACTCGATCGGCGCCGCACTGCCTGAATCCACGCTCGGCCCCGACGATGGGGTATCGAAGTGAGGATCTGCCGTCCGAGAACCGCGTCAGGCCACAGTCATCTCGACCGGGGCGCCTCGCTGGACCGTGTTGGAGACGGTGCAGAGACGGTCGTGGGAGAGACGGACAGCTTCGGGCAGGACGACGCGTGCCTTGTCCGCACCCTCGCTCTCGCCGAAGGTCACGTCGAAGCTGACGTCGATGTCGTGGACGTAGGAGGCACCGGCTTCGTCGCGCTCCCGCTCGGCTGTGACGGTCGCCACGAACGACGTGGGCTCGGCCCGTCGGGTGACCAGGGTGTCGACGTCGATCGACGAACAGCCTGCGATCGCGGCGAGCAGCAGCTCGACGGGCGCGAAACCGCCGTCCTCACCGGTCGAGAACCTGATCTCTCCGCCGCGGCGGTTACGGGCGACGAAGGTTCCCGCTGAGGTCCTCTCGACGGTCACCTGGTAGCGAGGTCCGGGCTGCTCGGTCATCGTTCTCCTCTGCGTTGGCGTGTTCCTCAACCTAGTAGTCGCGGCGATCGTGGAGGTTTCAACCGGCCCGCCTCTAGTCAAGGTGAGGTTTTCGCAGCAAAGTGACGTATCACAGACGTGATCTGGGCCTCATAACAGTCGTAGTGCCTATGAAAGGACGTCGATGATCAAGCCCGTCGCCCGCCCCGACCAGTTGCCGAGCCTCGACATCCGAGCACTCGACCCGTCCTCCGCGCCCCGCGGCAGCGGCTACCAGCAGACCGCGTACGTCGCGGACAGTCTCATCGTCTTCGCGCCCGACCCCGCCGCCGTACGAGCCGTGCTCGCCCGGCTCCTCGGGCCTGGCGTCCTCTTCCAGGTGGACCCCGTCCTCCAGGCCGACCTCAAGCCACTTGCCGAGACTGCGGTCACGTCGTTGCTGAAGGTGACGATCTCGTACGAGTCCGAGTCGGTCCCCAGCGTCGACCTGGTGTCGCTGGTCGCTCAGCTCCGTACAGTCCTCGGCGAGTACGCGGTCGGCCTCGACCACGTCGTGACCACGGCCCCGTACCTCGCGGGCGTCCCGTACCTCGCCGGCGTTCCCTACCTCGCGGGTGTCCCCTATCTCGCCGGTGTCCCGTACCTCGCGGGCGTCCCTTACCTCGCCGGTGTCTCGGCGATGCAGCAGTACGGGATGCCGGGCTTCGGCGGCAGAGCACCCGTAGCACTGCTTCTCGACGATCCCGCGAACCACGCGCCCATGCCTGCGCGCCGACCGATCGTCGCCATGCTCGACACCGGTCTCGGCAAGCACCCGTGGTTCGCCGATGCGGCGCTGGCGACGGACAAGGTCACATACGGCCCGTACCTGCTCGGGATGCACGGGAACCTGCCCGGGGCCGAATGGCATCAGGCGCCGGTCAACCCGCTCGACGGGTCCGTCGCCAGCGACGCGGGGCACGGCACCTTCATCTGCGGCATCGTTCGCCAGGTGTGCCCCTCGGCACGGATGCTCGCCATCCCCGTGATGGCCGACGACGGCGTGGTCGCGGAGTCGGGGCTCATGGTCACGCTCTCGGCGCTGCTCTACCGCCACATCGACGGCGTGCTTAACAGTCGGCCCGACCTGTTGGTGGACGTGCTCAGCCTGTCGCTCGGCTACTACCACGAGGACGCCGACGACATTGCGTTCGACGGACCGTTCGGGGCGCTGCTCGCCGACTTCGGCCGGTGGGGTGTGGCCGTCGTCGCGTCCGCGGGGAACAGCGGTACGACGCGTCCCATGTACCCGGCTGCTTTCGCCGCCGCGCCGGACGAGCCGGGGCGGGTTCCTCAGGTGACTGTCGGCGCGCTCAACGCCGACGGGTCCTCGGTCGCGTACTTCTCCAACGCCGGCAAGTGGGTCACCGCGCACCGTGTCGGCGCCTCGCTGGTGAGCACTGTTCCGACGACGCTCTCCGGCGATGCCCAGCCGGCTGCCGGCCTCATCTACCAGGGCTCCCTTCGCACGACGCCGGATCCCGACGCGTACGCCTCCGGCTTCGCGACCTGGTCGGGGACGTCGTTCGCAGGACCTGTGCTGGCGGGCGAGATCGCCAAGGCACTGATCCACGACCCGGACCTGGCGACCATCGACCGGGGTGCGTGCATCGCCCGCGGGCGCCGTGCTGTGGCGACGGTGCACGGGAGGGCGACATGACCATGCCCGATGTGGAGGCCTCGCTGACGACACGTGCAGCCGTGGCATTCGCCGAGTATCGCAACGGTGATCGGCAGGCGCTGCACACGCTCGTCGACGTGGTGACCCCCGTGCTGTGGCACGTGGCGCGCTCGTGCGGGCTGTCCCCGCAGAATGCCGAGGACACCGTACAGACCACCTGGCTCCGCCTCGTCGAGCACGCCGACAGCATCGTCTCGCCACAGGCCGTACTGGGCTGGCTGTGCACCACGACGAAGCGTGAGGCCTGGCGGGTACAGCGCATCGCCCGTACGGTCGACCCGGTCGACACCACCGACCTCGAGCCCGACGACCAGACCCCGCACGATCCCGCACACGTGGCGGCGATGAACGACGAGGCCCGGCGCCTGTGGCACCACTTCGTCACCTTGACACCCAAGTGCCAGCAGATCCTGCGCGTCGTGTGCATGGGGGGCGCACCCGACTACGCCAACCTCGCAGAGGCCATGGGAGTACCGATCGGCTCGATCGGACCCACCCGGGGCAGATGCCTCGCAGCCCTCCGCCGCGCCCTCCTCGACGATCCCCACTGGAGCCTTTCATGACCGAGTATCCCGACGATCCGATGGACGACATCGACCGCGCCATCCTCGAAGCACTGCAGCAGACAGTGACCCTGGCTGATCCGGTACCGCCTCATCTCCTCGCCGACATCGAGTTCAGCCTCTCGCTCGCGGCGATGAACGCCGAGCTCGCGCTCTTCGCCGACGAGCCGGTGGGGGTTCGCGCTCCGACCGCAGAGAGCGCCGACTCGGTGACGTTCACCAGCAGCACGATGACGCTCATGGTCGTCATCGGCCGCGACGACGGCCAGCTGCGCATCGACGCCTGGGTGTCCGGCGGGGGCATCACCGTCGAGCTCATCCAGGGCGCGGATCGGACGCCTGCGGTGAGCGACGTGAATGGACGGGTGAGCTGGTTCCCCGTACAGCCCGGGCTCGCCCGCTTCCTCATCTCCCCCATCACCTCCGGAGGGCGGCCGGTCATCACCCCCGCGATCGAGCTGTAGGGGCCTTGGCGACGAGCGCGGAGCCCATGACGTCCGGACCTTCCCGGACGCTGGCGCGCGCGACCGAGCTGTACGAGCAGGCGCGAGGCGACATCGCCGCGTACGCCATCGAGACGGCCATGTCCCGGCTGGACGAGGCGGTCGCGGCACTTGCCGACGACGACTCGGTGGGTGCCGCGGAGCTGCGACTGCGCGTCGCCATGTCGCGGACGTGGGGGTCGTTCGCGAGCGATCCCGAGGCGACGCAGACGGAGCTGGACCGGGTGGCGGCGGAAGCCCAGAGCCTCGGGCTGGCCCACGTCGTCCCACTGGCGATGCTGCAGCAGGGCGTGCTGTGGACCCGGTTGGGCGAGCACGCGCGAGCGCTGACAGCGCTGGAGCGGATCGAGCCGTACGAGCAGCTGTTGAGCGTCGACGACCGCGTCCGGCTGCTCATCAACCGGGGTACGACAGCGTCGTTGCTGCTGAAGACCGAGGCAGCATCGGCAGACCTCGGGGAGGCTGCGGCGCTGGCACAGGAGGCTGGCCTTGACCGGTTCGCGTACATGGCCCTGCACAACCGGGGGTTCGTCGAGTTCCTGCGCGGCGACCTCCCCGCGGCGCTACGGCTGATGGACGAGGCGGACCGTCTCGAGGCTCCTGTCGACCGTGGCATCGCACACCTCGACCGGGGGCGTGTACTCATCGAGGCCGGCCTCGTCACGGACGCGTGGGAGACGCTGCAGACGGCCCGGACCAGCCTGGCAGAGGCGGGGCTCGAGACCGAGGCGGACGAGGTCGAGCTGGACCTCGCGCGCTGCGAGGTGCTGCTGGCCAGGGGCGCTGATGCCGTCACGCGTGTGACACCGCTCATCGAGAGGTTCGCCGGACGGGCCGCGCGATTCCGCGAGATCGAGGCTCGGGTGCTTCGCTGCGAGGCACTGGCGTTCAACGGTGAGGCTGATCCACAGGCCGCCGAGGCGTTGGCGCGCGACGCAGCCTCTGTCGATCCGCGCCTGGCGGACGTGGCGGGTGTCCTTTACGCGGAGAGCCTCGTCCGTGCTGGTCGGGCAGGCGAGGCGCCCATCCGGTCGGTGCAGTCGCTGGCCCGTTCGACCCAGCTCGCCCGCCGCTGCCTGGCTCGGCGGGTCGCCGTGGACCTCGCGCTGGCCAGAGGGGACGAGGCGGGCGCGCGACGCACGCTGCGTGCCGTGGTCGACGACCTCCGGACGGCCCGCCGCGGCGTGTCGAGCCTCGACCTCAAGACCGGCATGGCCCTCCACGCGTCGCCGCTCGCGGTCACGGATGTGGCGCTGGCGGCCAGGTCGGGGTCGGGCGCGCGGGTGCTGGCCGTGACCGAGAGGTGGCGGACGGCGACGGGGTCGATGCCCCAGGTACGTCCCAGCGACGATCCTCCGGAACAAGCACTGTGGACCATGCTGCGCAAGCTCCGCGCCGACCAGCGCGAGGCCGAGCCGGGCGCCGACATCGCCGAGAACCGACGTGCGATCAGCCGTACGGTCAGGGCGCTGCGAGAGACCTCCTGGGCACGGGACCTCGGTGACACCTCCGACGACGTACCGGCCTCGACCGCCGAGATCCGTGCGGCGCTGTCCGACCGACACACCGCCTTGACCAGCATGGCGATCACGGATGACCAGCTGGTGGCTGTGGTCTCCCGTAGGGGCCGGCACGAGCTGGTCTCGCTGGCGGGTGCGCGGGGCATCCTCGAGCTGGCGCGTCAAGCCTCCGCCGACCTCGACGCGCTGGCACGAGTGGCCTCGTCGGTACAGGGTTCGGCATTGCGCGCCGGCATCATGGGCTCGCTGACGGACACGCTCGAGACGCTCGACCGCGCGTTGTCGCCCGCTCTTCCCGCGGGTCGCGACCCGCTCCTGCTCGTACCTCCCGTTCAGCTCGCCGCCCTCCCCTGGGCCATGCTGCCGTCGTTGCGGGGCCGGAGTCTGACGGTGTCGCTCTCCGCGACGCATTGGGTGCGACACCACGTGGAGGTTGCTGATCCGCTGGTACGGGCGGTGGCCGGGCCGGACCTCCGCTTGGCCCACGCCGAGCAGGAGGCGGTAGCGGCGACCTGGCGTCAGCCGGGCGGCTCGTGGTCGACCGGCCACGACTTCCGGGACGCGCTCGTCACGGCCGATCTGGTGCACGTGGCGGCCCACGGACAGCACGAGCCCGACAACCCCCTGTTCAGCTCGTTGCTGCTGGCTGACGGGCCGACGTTCGTCCACGAGGTCGAGGGCCTGCGGCTGAACGCGCGCCACGTCGTGCTCTCGGCGTGCCGTGCAGGGAGGGTGAACGTACGCGCGGGCGACGAGGCTCTCGGCCTCACCGCGTGTCTGCTCGCTTTCGGCGTGTCGACCGTTGTCGCGCCCGTGAGCGTGGTCGGTGACGACCTCGCACTGGCGACCATGACCGCGTACCACGAGGGCCTCAGCACCGGCTCGGACGCAGCGACGGCTCTGGCTGCGGCTACGTCCGACGGGCCGCTGCTCGCCGCGTCCTTCACCTGCTTCGGGGCCGGCTGGCGGGCGAACTAGTCCGGAGTTCTCACATGTCCCGGTAGCGCTTCGCCAGAGCGATCGCGGTACGGAGGGTCTCGGTGGTGTGGTGGGTCACGTAGCCAGGCGTGTCGCGCTGGATCCGCCACCCCTCAGACAGAGGAGACAGCTCGACGGCATCGAAGCCGAAGGAGTCGATGAGCGTGGCGACCGTCGCCACGGCGTTGAGGTCATCCCCGACAACTGCCAGCGCTCGGCGCCCCGGCGACCCGGGCTCCAGACCCTCGGTGGTGAGTGCGGCGGCCTGGATGTGGTTGAAGGCCTTGACCACCTTCGACGTCGGCAGGTGTCGCTGCAGCATCTCCGAGACGGTGGTGGACTCGTCGTCCAGCTCGGCGATCTGCCCGTCGCGTACCGGGTAGTAGTTGTTGGTGTCGATGACGAGCTTGCCTTCCAGCGGCTCCACGGGGACGGTGTCGATAGCCGCGAGCGGCGTCGTCACCACCGCCAGGTCAGCGGCCGCAGCCGCACCCGCCGGGGTCGCAGCTCGTGCATGGGGGCCGAGTTCGGCGACCAGGTCAGCCAGAGTCTCCGGGCCGCGGGAGTTGCTCATCACCACGTCGTAGCCATGAGCCACTGCGAGTCGAGCCAGTTGCGAGCCGATGTGTCCGGAGCCGATGAAGCCGATTGTCGTCATGCCCGCTCAACCGCCCTGGGCAATCAGGCATTCCGCTGAGGCGCCCTGTCTCAGGGCTCGCCTGTCTGAGACAGGGCGGAGGCACCCGCGACACCTGCTGCGAGCTAGGCGTCGTGTGGAAGGAGCGCTGCCTGCAACTGGCACGCGAGCCAGGTCTGGAAGTCGTCTTGGGTCCACCCACAGCGCACCACGAGGCGTACGTACAACTCGGGTGAGTTGAGGGTCCAACAGGTATCGACGGCCTTCTCGACGCTGACGCCGTCTGGCAGCCCGAAGCGGTCAAGGAGGCGCGTCATGGCGTGGGTGCTGCCGACGCGGCGTTCTCGCTCGATGGCGGTGAGGAACTCGGCCGCGCCGGCGTCGCGCGTGGAGTCCAGGGCCAAGATGGGACCGATGATCCCGGCGACTCTCTCATGCAGGACGCAGACCCAGACCGCGTAACGGGCGAGGTACTCGATGGCTGAGGATGCCCGGCCCAGGGCCAGGAACTCAGGACGACGACTCATGGGCGCGGCGTCTTCGTCTCCGGCGAGCGTGATGTCGTAGCAGGCCTTCAATCCTGCGCTCCTCGCGGCAGTGCGTGTCTTCGAAGCGATCAACAGCGGCGATCTGTCATGCCTGACCGACTGCGTCACGGATGACTTCGTCGACCACGGGTCGCCGATCCCGATTGCGCCCGGCCCGGACGGCTACACCGAGATCCTGACCTTCGTCCACCATGTACTTCGCATCAGGTACGAGATCAAGGACCTGTTCGCCACCGACGACCGGATCGTCGTCCGCGCCGTCGCATCCGGGGTCGGAGTTGCCGAGTTACACGGCCCAGACGCCGTCGGCCGTGAGTACACGATGACGACGATCCACATCTACCGGACCGAGGACAACCGCCTCGCCGAGCACTGGGGCGTCCGCGACGAACTCGGTGCGATGCGCCGGATGGGAGCCCTTCCCGACCTGACTGCGTGAGCCTCAGGCCTCCAGATCAGGCTCGCGCGCCTGGGACAGAGTGTCGAGCAGCAGCTGAGTGGCGAGCTCCGGCCAGTCCTCGTACACCGCCGGACGTGCCGGCGCCCACGTGGTGAGCACGGTGAGAATGCCCAGGGCGAGATCGGTGAGGAGACTGGCGGGGACATCCTGTCGCAGAACTCCCAGCCGGCGGCCGACGTCGACCGCGTGGCTGACCCACGCGGCGACCTCGGCGCGCAGCCTCGTGAGCTGACCCCCCGGCCCGCGCGCAGCCAGAGGGAAGTGGAACATTCGTACGAGTTGCTGGGTCTGCGGATCGACGGACATCGTGCTCGCCAGCGAGGAGAACACGGCGGTCATCGCGACCCGGTACGAGTCGGCGTCGAGACGATCGAGGTCGGGCAGCCGCAGGCCTCGACCGAGACGATCCCGAAGTGTGTCGACGACGTGGTCGTGCAGCCGCTGCTTGTCGGGGAAGTAGTGGTAGAAGGAGCTCTTCGAGAGACCCGCTTCGCCGATGACGTGGTTGAGCGACGCGAGCTCGTACCCGACCTCGGTGAACGCCGCGGCCGCCGCGTCGATCAGACGCATCTCGCGTTCTGGATCCAGCGGCATGGCAGTGCGGGGCATGTGCAGTAACCTAGCGTTCGTGGACCAGGTGGTCCAGGATAGGTGAGACCGCGCTCAATGGGCCGAATCCGTGAGGCCGTGTACCGGCCGTCTGCCCCGTCCGAGCAGCCCGGACGGCTGTTCGGCTTCGTCCTCACAGCGGTCGTCGTCGGCATCCTCACCGGCCTCATGGCGGGGTCGTTCCGGCTCGCGCTGGACTGGCTGACCCGGCTCCGGCAGCAGCTGCTCGTCCAAGCTCACGGCAACCCGGTCCCGGGCCTGCTGGGAGCGGTCCTCGTGTGCGCAGCCGCAGCCGCAGGGGCAGCGGCGCTCGTCCACCGTATCGAGCCGCACGCGGAGGGCAGCGGCATCCCTCGGGTCGAGGCCGTCGTGGAGGGAAGGTCCCAGCCCGGAAGCGCCCGGATCCTGCCGGTGAAGTATCTGGGCGGGCTGCTGGGCATGGGCGCCGGGCTGGCCCTGGGCCGCGAGGGGCCGTCCGTGCAGATGGGCGGCAACATCGCGATCATCGTGAGCCGGGTCCTTCGCAGGAACCGGTACGACCTTCGGATGCTGGTGGCCGCCGGCGCGGCGGCGGGACTCGCGACGGCGTTCAGTGCACCCATCGCGGGCGGCGTGTTCGTCCTCGAGGAGCTCATGAAGCGCTTCCACCCGCGGACGGCCGTCGCCACACTGCTCGCCTCGGCGGCAGGCTTCATGAGCGCCGACCTCCTGCTCGGCGGGTCGTTCCAGATCTTCACCACGGCGCCGATGCGCAACCCCCGCCTCACCGACATCCCCGTGGTGATGCTCGTCGGCCTTCTGACGGGTGTCGTCGGCGTCCTCTACAACAAGGCCATCATGTCGAGCCTCAAGCTCGTCGACGGGAGCCGTCTCCCCCGGGAGGTACGGGCCGGACTCATCGGCGCTGCCGTCGGGCTCGTGGGCTTCCTCTCCCCCAGCCTCATCGGCGGTGGCGACCTACTGACCCAGCGCGCCCTCCTCGGCACCGGCACCATCGCTGTGGTCGCGGGCATTGTGGTGGTGCGGTTCGTGCTCAGCGTCATCTCGTACGCAGCCGGAACCCCGGGCGGCATCTTCGCCCCGATGCTGGTCATCGGCAGCTACCTCGGGCTGCTCGTGGGCCTGATCGGACAGGTCCTCGCGCCATCCTTCACTCCGGACCCCGCCGCCCTGGCTCTCATCGGGATGGCCGCGTTCTTCACCGCGACCGTACGAGCACCCATCACCGGCATCGTTCTCGCCACGGAGCTCACCGGTATCACGAACCAGCTCCCGCCGATCCTCGGCGCCTGCGCGATCGCGATGCTGGTGGCCATGATGCTGCGCAGCCAGCCGATCTATGACGCACTCACCACCCGAGCCGTCAACGCGGCGAAGCAGAATGCCGAAGAGGCGTCGCCACACTGAGTACCCGCAGGTCATACTCTGCGCCATGCGTACGAACCGACTCGAGGCGTTCAGCGATGGTGTGCTCGCCATCATCATCACGATCATGGTGCTGGAGTTTCGCGCCCCGGCACTCGGCGAAGGACACGTCCCGACCTTCGGTGACCTCATCGACGCCGGGCTGGTCCCGGTGTTCTTCAGCTACGTCCTGAGCTTCGCGTTCATCGCCATCTACTGGAACAACCACCACCACCTGATGACGACGACCGACCACGTCAGCGGCCGGATCATGTGGGCGAACATGCACCTGCTGTTCTGGCTCTCCCTCGTCCCGTTCGCCACGAGCTGGCTCGGCGAGAGCCATGGCGCCGCGGCTCCCGCCGCTCTGTACGGGACGATTCTGCTGATGGCCGGGGTCGCGTACTACGTGCTCAGCAGAATGATCATCGCCGACAGCGGGGCTGACGGAGCACTCGCGCGGGCCGTGGGACGGGACCACAAGGGGCAGATCTCGCCGGTGCTCTATGCGCTGGCCATCGGCGCGGCGTTCATCTGGACGCCGTTGTCCTATGCACTGTACGTCGGGGTGGCGGCGATGTGGCTGATCCCCGATCGACGCATCGAGCGTCTCGCCCGGCCGGACGTACCCCCTGATCCGCGCCGAGCCTAGGCTGCGAGACGCACGACCGAACCGTCGTAGGCGCTCAACAGCTCCGACACTGCCCGCTCCAGGAACGGGGCCAGCGACTCCCCTGGCCCCGGGACGAAACACGACACCGGAAGACCCTCGACCTGAACAGGTAACCCGTCCAGCCGCGTCTCCAACGCAACCCTGTGCGACACCTCGTCAACCCCGCACACGCGCAGCATCGACTCAGCCGGACCATGACCACTCGACTGCGCCTGATGGATCAGCATGAGCGCGAACTGAGCCACCTCGAACGCCGACTCGCACATCACGGGTAGCGGTCCGTCATCAACTTGCGACGACACGATCCCGGCTGCGTCGCGTGCCTCGAACTTCCGTCGCAGATCCTCGTTCATCGGTTGGCCTCCATCACCTCTATACACGTATAGATGCCGGTACCGATCGATTGATACAAGACGCTCATCGAAAGTCCGTGGGGGACCGGACGGAGTTCGTGCCCTCGGGAGAGTGTCAGTGGACCGGAGCGTAGTCGTTGAACGTTTCGTGGCCCACCCGTAGCGAGCCGTCGGCGTTGATGAACTCGAGTCGCCCGGGAGGACCGACGGGACCGTACTCTTCGGCATGCAGATCGGCGACGAGGCTGTGATGCAGCGCGTGCACCACGAACCCGATCCGTCGCACGCTCAACATCTGGAGGGTGTCCCTGATGATGGCGACGTGCTCGTCGTCGGCGTTGGCGCCCCAGACCGTCTCGTTCGCGAGCAGTCCTTTGCCCGTCCCTCGGGCGAACTGGACGATCTGGTCCAGGAGCGCCTCGAAACCTGGTCGCGACACGACGTCGGGGATGGCTGGGACAGCCGTTCCGGTCACCAGATTGGGCATGTAGTACGGGTGGAACGAGATGAAGTCGCTCAGCGGCTCGGTGAGCGCGATCGCGGTGGCGTTCGCGTAGTTCCCGATCGACAGGGGCTGCGTCGCACCGGCCCGCTTGGCTGCATCCCTGCACCAGGTGAGCCATCGCACCTCGCCTCGACGGATCATGCTGTCAGCATCATTGACGTAAGGGCCCATCAACGGCTCGTTGCACAGATCCCACGCAAAGATCCTGTCGTCAGAGGCATGATCGCCGACCACTTCTCCGATGTACGCGCCGAACAGGGTGTCAATGCTCGAAGGGCTCGCGCCCGGACGATCCAGTGAGCTGAAGTCGTCGGGGTGGATGTGGTTGCTCAGCCCAGGAATGATGTGGTCGAGAGGTACCCCGCCGAAGTCACAGACGGGATCTCGCCAGCGGTTGAAGAGGACCGGCATCACCTGAATTCCATGGTTCGCGAAAATGGCTAGCCCAGCCTCGAAGTTCGCGAGGAACCGCGCCGGACTCCTTTGGAAGGCTTCGTGAGAAAGCCACCACCTGGCGACGTTCCATCCGGGAAAGTACGCCTTGCCCCGGGCCACCTCGACAGCCATCGCCCCGTTGTCGTGGTGCTGCCACAGATCCAGTCCACTCGTCCCCCAGGAACCTGAGTAGTTGAATCCGCGCACGTCTTCGAGCTGAATCGCCACCGTGTTCTCCTTTGGAGCCGACCGCGTCTAGTCGTCTAGCTCGAGGTCCGGTTGGTCTTGGCCACGATAGTAGGACCCGGTCCGCTCCCGGCAGCCTCGGCCGCGGACGGACCTAGACTCACCTGCGTGCCGTCGTACCGCCTGGAGCTTGAGATCGGTGACCTGCGCCCCGGCAAGACCCCGAACCAGGTGATGGAGGCGGCTCTGTCATCACTCGGGCGCCACGTCGACGCCACCGACATCGCGGTGATCGACGGGACGGCGCGCATCCTCGTCCGCTTCACCGTGCCAGCCTCCAGTGCAGTGGGCGAGGACACCGCCGCACATGTAGCCGCGGACCACGCCCGCGAGGCAGTCGAGCACATCGCCAGCACCGGAGGACATCGACTTCTGCGCCGGAGTCGTGGGTCGTGGCTGTCGCTCGTCTGAGTGAATCCCCACCACGTCCCGCTGACCACATGCCCAGGCTCCCTTGATTCATGGCCCACGCTTCTGAATGCTAGACATCTCTCCTGTTGGACTAATGGACACGTCGAGCCTAGGCTCGACGATGGTGTGCGATCGAGACGCACAGAGAAGGGCCCCGGACTCCCGCAGGCTTCGTGGGGAGTCCCCCTGAGACCAAGAGACGTCTGGTGGACGACAGCTTCGTCGACCAAGAGGAGAAGAGAAGATGAGCGTTGTACCCACAGTCGAGCTGAACAGCGGCGCCAGTATTCCCCAGCTGGGATTCGGCGTCTTCCAGGTTGACCCCGCCTCGACGAAGGGCGTCGTGCTCGACGCTCTCGAAGTCGGCTACCGTCACATCGACACGGCGGCCGGGTACGCCAACGAGACCGCCGTCGGCGAAGCGATCGCCGAGTCGGGAATCAGTCGCTCGGATCTCTTCATCACCACCAAGCAACGGCCCGCCGATCAAGCGGACGGTCTCTCCGAGGACGCCATCAAGTCCAGCCTGGACAAGCTGGGGTTGGCCTCCGTCGACCTCTACCTCATCCATTGGCCGACGCCGGCCCGAGGGTTGTACGTCGAGAGCTGGCGGGCGCTGGAGCGCTTCGCCGAGGCAGGTCTCACGAGGTCGATCGGAGTCTCGAACTTCCTGCCGGATCATCTCGACCGCCTCGCTGCCGAGACCGCCACCATCCCGGCCGTCAACCAGATCGAGCTTCACCCCGAGCTCCAGCAGAGGGCTGCCGAGGATCGCTCTCTCCGTGCGGGGATCCGCGTCGAAGCGTGGAGCCCGATTGCTCGCGGAGCGCTCGTCAACACACCGGAAGTGGACGCGATCGCAGCGAAGTACGGGAAGTCCGTCGCGCAGGTCACGTTGCGCTGGCACCTCGAGCACGGCCGCATCATCATCCCTCGGACCGTCCGCAAGGCGCGCATGGTCGAGAACTTCGCCCTGTTCGACTTCGCACTCGATGCTGCAGAGGTCGCAGTTCTCGATGCCCTGGAGGCTGGCAAGCGCGTGGGCCCGGACCCCGCCACCAACAACAACATCTAGGACATGAAGCCGCTCGATGTCTCGGACATCGGCCCGGTCATTGCGTGAGCAGCTCGAGCAGGTGCACCGCCGCTGCGGTTTCCGCGCTCTTCGGCGCGGTGACCACCGAGACGACCCACTCCGCGCGACTGTCGGAGGGAAGCTCGAGCACGGCGAGGCCGGCTGCCTGCGGCTTGGCTGCGATCGTCTGCGGCACCAACGCCACCCCGAGGCCACGATGCACCAGCTCGAGAAGAGTGTGGATGTCGTCCACCGTGCAGCGCACGCGGCGGTGGACGCCGTGCGACCTGCAGACCTCGTCGTTGATCGAGCGCACGGCCCAGGAGTCGTGGAAGTCGATGTAGTCCAGACCCTCGAGGTCGGTCCAGTCCGCCTTGGACTGGGTGGCCAGTGGATGGTCGGGTGGGCACAGCAGGAGGATGGGTCGCTTGCCGATCTCCACCCTGTCCAAGGCCCCTAGGTGATCTGAGCTCGCGACGAAGGCTGCGTCCAGCTCACCGGCGCGGACCATGTCGAGCAGGTCGTAGGAGCCGGCCTGGGTGAAGTGGATCGTCACCTGGGGATAGCGGCGATGGAAGCGTTCGAGCAGTCCTGGCACATCCACCAGTCCGAGGCATTGTTCGGCGCCGACCCGCAGCTCCCCGGAGAGCTCTCGGGTGACCCGAACCACGGCGTCACGGCCGGCACTTGCCTGGCTGAGCAGCTCGCGTGCGTAGGGAAGGAGCGCCAGACCGGCATCGGTCGGTTCAACCCGCCGCGTGGTACGGCTGAAGAGCACGCTCCCCAGCTCGGTTTCGAGTCCTCGGATCGCGGCCGACAGACCGGACTGGGACACCCCGCACAGCGCAGCGGCCCGCGTGAAGTGCTGCTCGTCGGCGAGGGCGACCAGGTATTCCATCTGACGCAAGTCCATTGATCGCCCCTTCTCATGAAACAAATGACCCACAGTTGTTGGACTTCTAGATTAGCGTGCCCCTATCGTTGAAGCCAGCGCGCGCCACACGGTTCCGCGCACGTCGTCAAGTGAGGTTCCCCCAGTGATCCAACGCAATCTCGGTCCCCGTTCAGTCAGCGCCGTCGGCCTCGGCGGCATGCCGATGTCGATCGAAGGTCGACCGGACGATGCGCGCTCCATCGCCACGATCCACGCGGCCCTGGACGCTGGTGTCACCCTGATCGACACCGCCGACGCGTACCACCTCCTCCCCGGCGAAGTGGGTCACAACGAGGAGCTCATCGCTCGTGCCTTGAAGGCCTACCCGGGCGACACCTCGAACGTGCTCGTAGCCACGAAGGGCGGGCACCTGCGTCCTGGCGACGGAACCTGGACCCAGGACGGCCGTCCGGAGTACCTGAAGGACGCAGCAAAGGCCTCCGCCAAGCGGCTCGGCGTCGAGGCCATCGGGTTGTACCAGTTCCACCGTCCCGACCCTCAGGTGCCCTACGCCGATTCGATCGGTGCGATCCGCGACCTGCTCGATGAAGGTGTGATCCAGCTGGCCGGCATCTCCAACGCCAGCGTGGAACAGATCGACCTGGCCAACCAGATCCTCGACGGGCGTCTGGTGTCGGTGCAGAACCAGTTCTCACCCGCCCACCGCTCAAGCCTCGGCGAGCTGGAGCACTGCGCGACGCTCGGCATCGCGTTCCTTCCCTGGAGCCCGCTGGACGGCATCCGCAACGCGGCCGCGCTCGGTAGCCGACACGGTGCTTTCGGCCAGGTGGCCGCCGACCACGGCGTCAGCCCGCAGCAGGTCACCCTGGCCTGGGAGCTCGCGCTTGCGCCCATCGTCATCCCGATCCCCGGAGCCTCCCGTCCGGCGAGCATCCAGGACTCGGCGAAGGCAGCCGAGCTCGTGCTCACCACAGCAGAGATCGCCGCCCTCACTGCGGCCGTCTGACCCCTTCAACGCTCAGGAGCAACTGTGAAGACGTTCACCCTGTCTGGAACTGATCTGACGGTGCCCGCGGTGGTCACCGGGGTGATGCGGATCCAGGAGAAGACGGACGCGGAGGTGCGGGAGCTCTACGACGCGTCGCTGGCGGCCGGGATCAACTTCTTCGACCATGCCGACGTCTACGGCGCAGGGGAGGCGCACGGTTGCGAGGCCCGGTTCGCGGAGGCGCTCCAGCTCTCCGCGTCCCAGCGGGCGGAGATCGTCCTGCAGACCAAGGCAGGGATCGTCAAGGACGGCCCCTACTTCGACTTCTCCTACGACCATCTCATCGAGGCGGTCAACGGGTCCCTGGCCGCTCTGGGCACCGACTACATCGACATCCTGTTGCTGCACCGGCCCGACGCGCTGGTGGAGCCCGAAGAGGTCGCCCGCGCCTTCGACGAGCTCTCCGCGGCCGGTAAGGTCCTCCACTTCGGGGTGTCGAACCACACCCCCAGCCAGATCGAGCTCCTCAAGCGGTACGTCCGGCAACCCCTGGTTGCCAACCAGGTACAGCTTTCGATCACCCACGCCCCGATCATCACCCAGGGGATGGCGATGAACATGGCTGCCGTCGAGCAGTCGATCAGCCGCGATGTCGGCATCCTCGACTACTGCCGACTGCACGACATCACCATCCAGGCGTGGTCGCCGTTCCAGGCCGGCTTCTTCACCGGTGTCTTCCTGGGCAACCCGGACTACCCCGAGGTGAACGCCGTGATCGACCGGCTTGCCGGCGCCTACGACGTGCCGGCCGAGGCGATCGCCACAGCCTGGCTCACCAGGCATCCGGCGCAGCTTCAGGTGGTGCTCGGCACCACCAGCCCGGAGCGCGTCACCGCCGCGGCCAAGGGCGCTGACATCGTGCTGACCCGGGCGGAGTGGTACGAGCTCTACCGGGCCGCCGGACACCTCGTCCCGTAACCGAGGGACTCAGCCGACGATCACCACGAGCACGGACCTCGGCCCGTGCATCCCGTGGATCATGGCGCTTTCGATGTCGCCGGACCTGCTTGCCCCGCTGACCAGCTGGACGCCGGTGGGCGGAGGGTCGACGGCCGCGATGTCGTCCACCATCTCCTGGTAGGTGTCACGGATCCGTGCGGCCCTGACCACGACCACATGAGTGGGTGGCAGGAGGGACGTACGGCGCGGTGAGCCGACCGCCTGGACGAGGGCCATGGCTCCCGCGTCGGCAGCGGCCGAGAACGCCTCGCTCACCCCGACTGCTGCGTCCCAGGCGTCCTCTGGGGACGAGACGTGCAGCCCTTCGAGTCCGGGTACCGCGTCGATCAGGGCCGGGCCGTCTCCGACGATCTCGGCGACGACGGCGCGGCAGGCCGCCATGTCGGTGACGCGGTGCGCCTGCATGCCGAGTGTCTGCACGCGCGCCATGAACGTCTCTTCGGTCATCGGCCCCCCGACCTCGCGCCAGGATGACGCCGGTGTGAGCCGTCACGGTGGAACAACGCCCGGCCATCGCCGGCGTGGCTCACGTCCGGGATGGTTCGGCCCGTGGCCCACAGGCTCGCGACGGGAAGCTTGCCCAGGAACGACCTGGGCAGCACGCGGCCGGCGACTCGCGCCGCCAGAAGCGTCGTGCGGTAGAGCAGCGGCTGGCTCCAGAGCCAGCTCCACAGCCCCCACCCCCGTGCCTCAAGGCCTCGTGTCCGCTCGGCCTCGTAGTCTGCGCGGCCGTCGACCAGGAGATCGGGAAGGGGGATCTTGACCGGGCACGCGTCGGCGCAGGCTCCGCACAGAGAGCAGAGGAAGGGCAGGTCCCGGTCCTGCGAGGCGTCGCCGAGCAGAGGGCTGAGCACGGCCCCGATAGGACCTCCGTACGTCGTCCCGTAGGCATGTCCACCACCCAGCGTTCTGAAGACCGGGCAGCTGAACTGGCAGTTGCCGCACCGGATGCACGCGAGAATCTCCTCCTTCGGGGTTCCCAGCAGGGCGGTGCGGCCGTTGTCGAAGATCACGCAGTGGAACTCGCGGGGCCCGTCGGTCTCGCCTGGTCTGCGCGGCCCGTTGAGCAGGGTCTGGTACGCCGTGGTGAACTCCTTGTTGGCCGCGTTGCACAGCAGAGGGACGAGGGTGCCGATGTCCGCCAACCGGGGTATCACCTTCTCGACAGGCATCACGGCGACGAGCAGATCTGGTTGGGACGTGACCATGTCGACGTTGCCCTCGTTGGAGACGACGACCAGGGTTCCCGTGTCAGCGGCAGCGAAGTTGACGCCACAGATTCCCATCTGGGCCGCCTTGAAGTCCGCACGGAGACGCTCTCGTGCGTACGCGGCGAGCACATCCGGGTCAGCCGGAAGCGGCTCCCCCTTCATCTGGCTGAACAGGTCCGTGACGTCCTGACGCGACATGTGCAGCGCAGGGCCGACGATATGGCTGGGGCGCTCGCCGGCAACCTGGGCGATGTACTCGCCAAGATCGGTCTCCACGACATCGATTCCGAGACCGACGAGGTGCGGAGTCAGATGGATCTCCTCCGTGGCCATCGACTTGGACTTGGCCACGAGGGTGACACCGTGTTCGGTGGCGATGCGGCCGATCGTCTCCCGCGCCTCTTCCGCTGTCGATACACGGTGGACGACGACACCGTGCGACTGAAGCTGCGAGACGAGCCGGGAGAGGTATCCCTCGAAGTCGAGGAGTGTCTCGCGTCTGATGTCGGCGCCCCGGTCGCGCAGCTCGGTCTCCCACGGACTCCAGTGGCCGGATGCGCGTGCTTTCCCCAGAACCTCCAGCCGTAGCCGCGTGCGACCGACGCCCTCGCGGGTCACCGCTTCCGCCGTCATCGAACGCAGGGACGGGCGGCGCGCCGGGTCGAGGTCGCTCCCAGACCAGGACGGGTGCGGGCGTGTCACTCGCCCGGCATCGGTCATCGCTGTGGATCGAACCCTCGCATCAGGCTCGGAAGCTGTCGTGGCGTTCGGCTGGTCGTTCATGCGGAGTGCCTCAGCGCGTCCCGCACGATCTCTGCGATGTGCCTCGTCTGCACAGGTCGACCCATCGCCTCTGCGCGAGTCTGCAGCTGCAGCAGACAGCCCGGGTCGGCCGACACCACGTAGTGGGCGCCGGTGCTGGCGGCGTTGTCCAGCTTCACGTCGGACATGGCCACAGACAGCTCGGGAAACTTCGCCGAGAACGTCCCCCCGAATCCGCAGCAGGTGTCCGAGTCAGGCATCTCGACCAGGCGTAGGCCCCGAATGCGGTTCAAGAGGGCACGGGGGGTGCTTCTCTCCCCCAGGAACCGGGTCATGTGGCAGCCGTCGTGATAGGTGACGGTCGCGTCCAGCTCGAGATCGAGGTCCTGGCCGAACGCCTCCACGAACTGCGTGAACTCCCACAGGTTCCGGACCCCCGACCGTGCTCCCGCGTCGGGGCCGAGCAGACGCACGGCGTGGTGCGCGATCATCGCCGCGCAGGACCCTGAGGGAGTAACCACGGCCTCCGCAGCTTCGACGCTGTCGAGGGTCTGGCGCATCACACGCCCCGCCTCCTTCGGGAATCCCGAGTTCAGGGCCGGCTGACCACAACAGGTCTGGTCCCGAGGGAGGTCCACGCGCACACCCATGGCTTCCAGGACCTCAACGGTCGCCATCATGGGCCCCGGGGCAGTGAAGTCGGCCAGACAGGTCGCGAACAGCGACACCCGCCGCGGACGCGTCCCACGGTCGACTGGGGCGCCTCGTAGGCTGGTCACGGCTCCTCCAGGTCACGTGTGCGGACGGCACTGCCCAGCACGCCGTCCGCGTGGACGCTTGGAGCGATCAAACGGAGCGCCGGGCCATCCTGGTCAAGAGTAGGAGCATGCTGAGCAGGATGATGCCGTACGCGATGTTCTGGCCCGCCTGAGCGATCCCGACTACCCGCAAGGCGCTGACCAACAGCACAGTGATCAGGACGCCGATGATCGTTCCTCCGTAGCCCCCACGTCCCCCGAACATGCTGGTACCACCAAGGATCACCGCCGCGATGGTCTGCATCTGGTACGTGTCGCCAGAGGCCAGGTAGGCGGAGCCGGTGTACCCGGTCAGCAGGAAGCCGGCCAGCGCTGACGTGAGGCCTGCGGCGACGTACAGGAGGATCACGGTGCGGGTGACGGGCACTGCCGCGTACCGGCTCGCCTCCCGATTCAGACCCACTGCGTACACGTACCGGCCGCCGGCACTCGAGCGCAGGAAGAGGATGACGATCGCAGAGACGATCACCCAGATCACGACACCGCCTGTGAGCACGCCCAAGAATCGCTGCGTGACCAGGGCATTGAGCGCCGGAGAGGAATGGCCCTTGGGAGAGCCGTGGGTGAACAGCAGACCCACGCCCACGACGATGGTCATGGTCGCCAGGGTCGCAACGAGGTCGGGGACCTTCAGATACTGGATCAACAGGCCGTTGCCGAACCCCACCAGAGCACCGATCCCGAGCACGACCATGAGCGCCACGGGGAGCGAGCTGTCCTGGTTGGCGATGATGGCGGCTGCCACGAGGTTGGTCATGGTGACCACCGCCCCGACCGAGAGGTCGATGCCTCCGACGAGGATCACCAGGGTCTGGCCCGCCGCTGCGATGCCGAGGATCGAAGCCAGCTGCAGCAGGCTCCCGATCTGCGGAGCCTCCAGATAGCCGGGAGCTATCCCAACGGTGACGGAGTACATGACGACCAGCACGATGACGGGCACCAGCTGCCGCAGACGGTCAGCGCGGGTGGTACGAGGCTTCAGGCCGACCGCCGCAACATCAACACCCGCGCCGACATCGTTGTGCCCAGGTGTCGCGGTCATGATGCCTGCCTTCCGGCTCGAATGGCTCGCAGGCCCACGGGGATGGCGATCGCCACGATCAGAACCCCGCCCGTGACGACGTACTGCCAGTACGAGTTCACTCCCATGCTGAACAGCAGGTTCCCGATGAAGCTGACCACCAGCGCTCCGGCGATCGGACCGGCGATGGTGCCGCGCCCACCGGCGAGCGACACCCCACCCACAACAGCCGCGGCAATGGTGTTCAACGTGAACGGCACGCCGATCGTGGGATCCCCGGACCCGGTGTTCATGCTCATGATGACTCCTGCCAGGCCAGCGAAGAAGGCCGACAGCATGTAGCTGGAGACCACCGTCTTCTTCACGTTGATTCCGCTGGCGTACGCAGCGCCCTCGTCGGCACCCGAGCTCAGCAGTGCGGGCCCGAAGCGTGAGCGGCGCAGCGGGTACCACAGCACCAGTGGCGCGGCGATGACGATCAGCAACATCAGCGGGATCGGCCCGACCAGCAACAACGGGAGTTCTTTCAGCCAGCCGTCCACCTGCCCCCCAGGGGTCGGCAGGACGTACAGAGCCACGCCGAGCAGGATCGACTGAACCGCCAGCGTGACGATCAGGGGCGGCAGCCGCAGCATCGCCACGCACAGGCCGTTGACCGCTCCGGCCACGAGCGCGACGGAGAGCCCTACGCCGATCCAGACCACGCTGTTTCCATGGGCCGCGGTCCCCGCGGCGATGATGGTGTTCACGACGGTCAGCACGGCACCGACGGACAGGTCGATGCCGCGGCTCATGATCACGATGGCGGCGCCGATCGACGCGAGGACCAGCGGCACCTTCTGGCCGATCATGATCGTGAGCGACAGGACGTTCAGATTGGATGTGCCAGCAAGCCAGATGGCCACGATCACCGCAAGGACGATCCAGGCAGCGAGGACGGACGGTTCGCGTCTCAGATAGTTACGGGCTGTTCTCACACCGCCACCGCCTCGAAGGATGCACGAGTGATCTCCCGCTCGTTGATGCGATCCCCACCAAGTTCCGCGACCACTCGGCCGGAAGCCATCACCAGGACCCGGTCGCACAGCGACGTGATCTCGGCAAGATCGGTCGACACGAGGACGACAGCCTTCCCTGACGCCGCCAGCCTTCTGATCAGCGAGTAGATCTCGAACTTCGTCTTCACGTCGATGCCCCTGGTGGGGTCACTGAGCAGGTACACGTCAGGTTCGGTCAACAGCGTCTTGCCGATGACCACCTTCTGCTGGTTTCCGCCAGACATGCTCTCTGCCGGGACCTGGGGATCGGACGGGGTGATCTGTACGGCACTGACCACGTCCTTGACCATGGAGCCTTCCCGTGCACCGTTGACGATCCCCCATCGGGTCAGATTCCGGAGGACCGGCAGAGTCAGGTTCCGGTAGACCGCCATCGCGAGCACGAGTCCGTGCCGCTTCCGATCTTCAGGTACGAGGGCGACGCCCGCCTTCAGAGCCGACCGGACCGAATGGAACGGTCCGATGGTCGATCCCACTCGATACTCACCGGTCGCCTTTCGGACACCCGCCATGCCCTCGAGCAGCTCCGTCTGTCCGTTCCCGGCGAGACCAGCGATCCCGAGGACCTCCCCTCGTTGCAGGCTGACTGTGACCGATCGCACCCGCGTGCCGTGCACAGAGAAGTCCTTCATGGACAACGCGTCGCCGGTAGGGGCGCCAGGCTCGGTCACCTGCTTGGGCGGGAAGACCTCGGCAAGCTGCCGCCCGATCATCAGGTCCACGACCTGGGTGGGAGTGACCTCCCCGATCGCGAGGGTTGCGATGTGCGAGCCATCCCGAAGGACCGTCATGCGATCGCACGCCTCGAAGAACTCACCCATCCGATGGGTGATGAAGACGACGCTGCAACCGGTCTTCTTCAGGTCCTTCATGAGCTCGATGAGCCGCTCGACCTCGGCCTGCCTCAGTCCAGAAGTCGGCTCGTCGAGGACCAGGACCCTCGGAGAGCTGACCATCGCCTTCGCGATCTCGACGAGCTGGCGGTCCGCGAAGGCAAGGTCTCGCACCATCGTGTCGGGATCGACCTCTGAGCCGACGATGTCCAAGGCGCGTTTCGCCGCGTCGTAGAGCCTGCGGCGGTTGACCAGCGGTCCCCACATCGGTTCCTGGCCGATCAGGATGTTCTCGGAGACCGGGAGATCCTCGAACAGAGACAGCTCCTGGGCGACGTAGGCCACACCGGCCTTCTTCGCCGATGAGGGCGTCAGGCCGGACTGCAACTCCCCGTAGTACCAGACCTCGCCGGCATCGGGCTGGTGCAGTCCGGCGAGGATCTTGAGGAGGGTCGACTTGCCGGCACCGTTCTCGCCGGCCAGACCCGTGATCGTCCCCGGCGGAACGACGAAGTCCACGCCACGAACGGCCTGCACTCCACCGAAGTGTTTCTGGACCCCCCTCAACTCAATGAGGGGGGACCCGAAAGTACCTACCTGGTTCATTCTGACTTTCAGACTACTTCTTGTAGTTGGCGGCGATTGTCTCTTCTGACAGGCTCGTCGGCAGGAAGAACGCGTCGGGAAGATCCGTGCGAACGTACTGCTCGAGGGTGTCCTGGGTGATGACGGGCAGGTCCAGCATCACGACCTGGCCCGGATCCTCGCCACGGACTGCCTTGACCGCGATCTTGAGTGCGTCAGCGGCCAGGGACGGCGGGTTGCTCGGAGCAATGGACTCCCAACCAGAAGAGTCCTTGAGCTCCTTCCACTTCTTCAGGAAGCCGTTGTAGCCCTCCCCCGTGATGGGGACGAGCTTGCCGTTACGGGCCTCGATCGCGTTGATCGCTCCGAGGCTCGGGCCGCCACCCTGGGAGTAGATGCCGGCCACGTCCGGGTGAGCTGCCAGCAGGTCGCTGGTCGCGGACTGTCCCTTCGCCTGATCCCAGTCGGTCGGTGCCCCGGCCACGATGGTGATCCCGGCAGCCTTCAGCACGGTTGCCGCACCGGAGAGCCGATCGTCGTTCACGGGGCTTCCGGACGCGCCGTCCAGCGTGAAGATCGAGTCGCCCGACTTCAGCTTCTTCGCGAGCCACTCCCCGCCGATCTGGCCGAACTTCTTCTGATCGACGTTCACAGCGATACCGGCGGTCGAGGTGATGGTGTTGTCGAAGGACACGACGAGGATGCCGGCCTTCTGAGCCCGTTCGACGGCCGTGTTGAGTGCCGTCGACGAGGCAGCGTCGATCATCAGGATGTCGACGCCCTTGGTCACCAGGTCGTTGATGTCGGACAGCTGCTTGTCGACCGAGCCGTTGGCGTCGGTGACGATGACATCCTTGATGTCACTCGACTGCTTCTTGGCCTGTTCCTGCATCTCCAGAATCATCTGGGCGCGGTAGGCGTTGCCCGCGAACGAGTTCGAGAACCCGACCAGGAGCTGGCCCGTCTTCTTGGCCACCATGTATGTGGAGGCCGCCTCGGTGCCACCCGTGGTCGAGGCACCGCCCGTCGAGCCCGCGGACGTACAACCCGCGAGCACCAGTGCCGCACCGGCCCCCATCGCGAGCGCTTGCCGACGTCCGAAGAGCCCTGTCTGCATCACGTCGTCGAGCCTGGCCTGTAGTGGATGTTGGTCGGTCGGGAATCCAAACTTTCTCATGTGTCACTCCTTGGTAAGTTGTTGGTGCGTGGGAAATCAGGTGTGCCGGATGCCACTGGCCGCAGCTGCGGCCCCGTGACGCCCGGGTTGAAGACCAGCAGCGCGCCGTCCTGCTTGCCTCTGGGGGCGTTCGCCGGAAGCGCCGTCGTGACCGCGAGGGTCGACCGATCGGCGCCGACGAAGGCACAGCTCGTGGGTCGGGCGACCGGCATCGCGAGCTCCGCAAGGGTCTGGCCGTCCGGGCTGTAACGCACGATCTTGGCGCCGTCCCACTTGCACGACCACACACACCCCTCGTCGTCGACCGCCAGACCGTCCGGTACGTAGCCGGGCGGGTCCTCAGCGAAGACCCGCTGGTTGGTGACGGCACCGGAGTCGGGATCGAAGTCGAAGGCCCAGATCACACGCGCGATCGAGTCGGTGAAGTAGAAGGTGCGGTCGTCGGGCGACCATCCGAGGCCATTGCTCGTGATGACGCCGGGGAGGATCTGGTCGACGTCTCCAGCAGAGCTGCGGTACAAGGCCGAGACCGGCTCCCGCTCCTCATGCGTCATCGACCCCATCCACAGCCGTCCACGCGAGTCCGTCTTCGCGTCGTTCATCCGATGCGTTGCGGGGTCGTGCGGGGCCTTCCAGGTCTGGCGCCACCGCTGCCCGTCGGGCGTGAACGTGTGCAGCCCATCGCCCAGGCCGACGGCCCAGTCGCCCGACTCGGTCGGGATGGCGAAGCCTGGGATCCCCGGGGTCTGGTAGGTGACGGAACGGCCCGTCTCGAGGTCCAGGACGTGAATGGCTTGACCGAGGATGTCGATCCAGGACAGCCGCGCTCCGTCCCACCACGGCGACTCGCCCAACTTCGCGCGGACGTCACCAAGTTCCTGTGGAACGACCGAGCTGCTCTGCACGTTTCCCCCTCGAAGATGTGCTTGCAAGTTCACGTAAACGTTTACGTCACCTGCCAAATCTGCAACCTTCGACTACCATAGTTCGAAGTTAAACGTTTACGTGGATGCGTTTGAAACGCTACGGCTCGGCGGTCCAGTCCGTCAAGAAAGCATGTGTAACGATCCGGTCAAGACACAGGATCAGCGGTTACGGTCGCATTCAACTCGCGACATGACACGGGAGGTGGGCCAAGATGGGGGACGCTTTGGGGCGGACCATCGATGGCCAAGCCATGGCTGAGACCTTCGACCGGGACACCACCACACCCGACCAGGAGAGACGATGAGTGGTACCAAACGGGTCGGGATGGTGGAGGTCGCCCACCATGCAGGGGTGTCCGTCGCGACCGTTTCGCACGTGGTCAACGGTTCGCGGCCCGTGCTTCCGGAGACCAAGCTCAAGGTCACCCAGGCAATGACGGAGCTGGGCTACGTACGCAATGGGACGGCCCGCCAGCTCAAGCTGGGCCGCAGCAACACCGTCGGCGCCATCGTGCTGGACATGGGCAACCCGTACTTCACGGAACTCGCCAGAGGCATCGAGGACCGCATGAACCAGGACAACGGCACCTTGATACTGACGAGCTCCGACGAGGATGTTGACCGCGAGTCAGCCCTGCTGGACCTGCTCGCCGAACAGGGCGTACGGGGCATCGTGATCACGCCTGCGCGCGGCAGCACCGTACAGGTGAAGCACCTACGGCGCTTGGGTCTCCCTGTGGTCGTCATGGCGAGCGACCAGCTCGGACTGGATCTCCCCACCGTCGGACTCGACGATGTGGCGGGCGGGAGATTGGCACTGGCACATCTGATCGAGCGCGGCCACCGAGTCATCGGTTTCATCAACGACTCTCACGACCTTCCCCACTGCGCCGCTCGATCGCGGGGGGCACTCGCGGGCGCAGCCGCCAGTGAAGACCAGGTCCAGCTCATTGAGGTCTTCATCGAAGAGCACGGATCCGCGGGCGGCCAGAGGGCCATGGAAAAGCTCATGAGCCAGCAGCCACGCATCACGGCAGCCTTCTGCTACAACGACATCACCGCGCTGGGAGCCATGCGCGCGATCCGCAAGGCGGGACTGGCCGTTCCAGACGACATCGCGGTCCTGGGCTACGACGATGTCTACTTCGCGGCCGAGCTCACGGTTCCCCTCAGCTCAGTACGCCAGCCGAACCGACAGATGGGCTGGGCAGCGGCCGACATCCTCCTGAACCCCCCAGCCGACACACCACATCTCGTGTTCCAACCCGAGCTGATCATCCGCGAGTCGACCTAGAGGCTGCGATCCAGCACAGGGCGGCCCCTGAATCGCTCGTTCTGTCGGCCCACGCACCGCGCCCCCGGGAGGACTCGAACCTCCGACCCGCGGATTAGAAGGCCGAGCAATGATCAGAACCTGTGGATGGTCTTCGGCCTGGTGAGGTGAAGGGGCGTACCTTCCCGAGGATGATCTGAAATCCAAGAGGTCTGATCAGGACCGGCGTTGACGCGCTGGTTCGGGAAGGTACGCCCATGCTCAAGGTAGTCCACGAGGAGTTCCCGGCCCGCGAGCATGGCCAGGCCGGGGTGGGTGGGTCGTTGTTGGACGAGTTGGTCCGTGACGGGGCGCGGGCGATGCTCGCGGCAGCGTTGCAGGCCGAGGTCGCCGCCTATGTCGCTGCCCATGCCGATCAGGTCGATGAGGATGGTCGTCGGCTGGTGGTCCGTAACGGCAACCACCAGCCGCGGGAGGTTGCCACGGCGGCGGGTGCGGTGCCGGTGCAGGCGCCGCGGGTCAACGACCGGCGTGTCGACGAGCAGACCGGTGATCGGCAGCGGTTCTCGTCGGCGATCCTGCCGGCGTGGGCGCGGAAGTCGCCGCAGGTCGCTGAGGTGTTGCCGTTGTTGTATCTGCATGGCTTGTCCAGTGGGGACTTCGTGCCCGCGTTGGAGCAGTTCCTGGGCTCGGCGGCGGGCCTGTCGCCGGCCACGGTGACCCGGCTCACGGCGCAGTGGCAAGACGACGCCGCTGGGTTCAACCGGCGGTCGCTGGCCGGGACCGACTACGTGTATGTGTGGGTCGACGGGATCCACCTCAAGGTCCGTCTTG
>JBBQBP010000008.1:0-99872 GCA_038317635.1 Propionibacteriales bacterium | reverse complement strand
CTGGCAGGCCGTGAAGAAGGGTGCCGAGGACGAGGCCGCCAAGGAAGGCGTCAAGGTCACGTTCGAGGGCCCCGCCAGCGAGTCCGAGGTCGAGGCTCAGCTCACCATGCTGGAGAACGCCATCGCCAAGAAGCCCGACGCCATCGCGTTCGCCGCTCTTGATACGAAGGCCGCTTCCGGCGCGCTCGACAAGATCAAGTCCCAGAAGATCCCGCTCATCGCGTTCGACTCCGGTGTCGACTCCGACATCCCCCTGACCACCGTGGCCACGGACAACGTCGCCGCGGCCGGCGAGGCCGCCAAGCACATGTGCGAGCTCATCGGCAATACGGGTAAGGTCGGCGTCATCGTCCATGACCAGACCTCCCGTACCGGGCAGGACCGTCGCGATGGCTTCCTCGCGGGCATGAAGCAGTACTGCCCGGACGCGACTGTGCTGCCGGTGCAGTATGGCGCTGGCGACCAGGCCAAGTCCGCTGACATCGCGAAGTCGATCATCCAGGCCAACCCGGACATCAAGGGCTTCTTCGGCGCCAACGAAGGCTCGGCCGTCGGTGTCGTCAAGGCTGTCCAGGAGCTCAACAAGACCGGTCTGGTTGTCATCGGCTTCGACTCCGGGAAGGCTCAGAAGGATGCCATCACCTCGGGCATCATGGCTGGCGCTGTCACCCAGGACCCGATCGGCATGGGAGCCGGCACCGTGAAGGCTGCCGTCCAGGCCATCAAGGGGGAGTCGGTCGCCAAGACCATCCCGAGTGGCTACTTCTGGTTCGACAAGACCAATATGGACGATCCCAAGATCGCAGCCGTCCTGTACGACTGATCGACTATTTGGTGGGGTGGGCTCGCTGAGCTCACCCCACCACGGACCTGGAGGCTGACGTGCTGATTGCACATGACCTGGGAACCTCAGGTGATAAGGCATCGCTGCACGCGCTCGACGGAACAGTGCTCGGCTCGACCACCGTGTCGTACGCCACCGCGTACGGCACGAGGGCCGAGGCTGAGCAGAATCCTGAGGACTGGTGGCGGGCCGTCTGCGAGGCCACTCGCCACCTCCTGGAGAAGACCGGGACGTCCCCGTCTGCCGTCACCGGCGTCTGCGTCGGCGGCACGATGATGTGCGTCGTCCTGGTGGACTACACCGGCCAACCACTGCGCCCGGCGATGATCTGGGCCGACCAACGTGCTGCCGCTGAAGCCGACGAGCTCAGCGCCGCGTTCGGTGACGAGGAGGCGTACCGGATCACCGGCAACCGCCTCGCCGCCACGTACAACGTCCCCAAGCTCATGTGGCTCCAGCGCCACGAACCCGATGTCGTGGCCCGCGCGTACCGCGCGATCGGCCACAAGGACTACGTCAACGCCCGGCTCACGGGCATCATCGCCACGGACACCACTGACGCGTCGTCGACGGCGGCGTACGACCTCGCAGCAGGCAGCTGGTCCGACGAGGTGATCACCGCGAGCGGCGTCGAGTCGCGGCTCATGCCGCTGGTCGTCGAGAGCACGCGGGTGCTCGGTCCGCTCACCCGCGGCGCAGCAGAGGAGCTCGGTCTCACGACCGCGACCCTGGTCGTCACGGGTGGTGGCGACGGGCCGATGGCCGCCGCGGGCGCGGGCTGCGTCATCCCCGACACGCCGGGCTATGTCTGCCTGGGCACGTCGGCCTGGTACTCGCGGACGACCGTACGGCCCGTCCTCGATCCGCTCCGCCGCTCGTTCACCCTGGCTCATGTGGTTCCCGGCGCGTTCGTCCCGACCGCGACGACCCAGGCGGGCGCTGGAACACTCGAGTGGTTGCGCGACGCGATCGCGCCCGGCACGTCCGTGGCCGATCTCGTGGCCGAGGGCCTCTCCGCGGAGGCCGCGTCGACGGGCCTGTTCTTCCTGCCGTACCTCACGGGTGAGAGGACCCCGTGGTGGAACCCGCTCGCCACCGGTGTCATGGCCGGGCTGCGCCGCCATCACGGCCGCGCGGAGATGGTCCGTGCGACGCTCGAGGGCGTGGCCTTCGGACTTGCGCTGTGCATGGAGCCTCTCGTGATGCCCGACGAGCCCGTCGATGTCGTGGGCGGGGGAGCGGCCAGCGACGGCTGGCTCCAGCTGTTCGCAGACATCTGGGCCCGTCCAGTACGGCGCCGCTCCGTCACCGCCGGCGCAACCAGCCTCGGTGTCGCGATCACCGGTCTCGTCGGCCTGGGCCACGTGGACTTCTCGATGGCGCCGAGCCTGTCCACGGTCGAGCGCGAAGTGTCGCCGTCGTCTCGCCTTGACGAGTACCAGGATCACAAGGAACGCTTTGTGTCTGCATACCTGGCCGCCGCGCCCTGGTTCGAGCAGGCGAACGCATGACAACCATCTATGACGTGGCCGAACGCGCCGGTGTCAGCCCGGCGACGGTGTCCCGCGTGTTCAACGGCACGAAGGTCTCCGCCGCGAAGGCCGCAGCGGTGCGCGACGCGGCCGTCTTCCTCGGTTTCGTACCCAACGGCAACGCGCGACGACTCCGGATGGGCAGCTCCCAGATCATCGCCGTCCTGATCCCCGACATCGAGAACCCCTTCTTCACGGCCCTGACCCGCGGAGTCACCGACATCGCCCGCGCGGCCGGCTACTCGGTCATGCTCGGCAACACCGACGAGAGCGCCGAGCTCGAGGCAGAGCTCGTGGCGGCGGCGGTGAGCGACTCGGTGGCAGGCATCATCGTGGCACCCACGACCGACTCGGCCGAATACGCGCTCCCGCTGACGCGCGGCGTGCCCGTGGTCGCGGTCGACCGTGACGCGCCGCGGAGCAACATCGACGTGGTCATCGCGGATAACGTCAGCGGGGCGCGAGAGGCCATGAAGCGTCTGAGAGAGCTGGGGTTCCGCCGGATCGCGTGCATCTCGGGACCGGCGCACGTGATGACAGCCGACCGCCGTGCCGAGGGCTGGGCAGTGGGTTGGGAGGACCAGCACGGGTCGCCGCCACCGGAGGAGCTGTGTCTGCGAGTCCCGTACAGCATCGATGGCGGTCGCGTCGCCACGGAGTCCCTCCTGCAGCTCCCGGAGCCGCCCGACGCGATCCTGGCGGCGAACAACCGCATCGCCGTCGGGACCATCCGGCACCTGCTGAGCATCGGCCAAGACCTCACGCACTTCGGGGTGGCGTCGCTCGCAGAGCTTCCGCTGATCCTGTTCGAGCCGCCAAACCTGGTGGTTCTGCCCCAACCCGCGCGAGAGCTCGGCACCCGCGCGGCACAGCTGCTGCTCGAGCGGATCAGAGGGTCGAAGGAACCGCCCCGGACGGTGATCGTCTCCGCGGCCAGCCCCTCGAAGACTCTGGCGTCGAGCTGGTAGCAGCCCGGCGCCACAAAACTGAAGAAAGAACGATGACAAGGAGCATTCCCGATGACGTACGCATTTCCTTCCCTGGCGACTAGGCCCAAGGCGGAGCCGAAGACCGTCTACACAGTGGCCAGCGGTGACCTGCGTCTGGCGACGAACCTCAAGACCTGGGCGATGCAGCAGCAGGTCGAGGCTGAGTTCGCCCAGGCCGTCAACGACCTCGGCTGGCAGGTGAAGCGTGCCCATGGTGTGGACCCCCAGACAGGTCACGGCTTCATCGACAACCAGCGGCGCGGGATGGACATCTTCGCGTCGATCCCGCTCGATGCACCGCTCGTGGTTGTCGAAGCCGTCTGGCAGTACAGCCACCACGTGCTGTCCGGCCTGCGCGACCACACCGGTCCGATCCTCGTCGTCGCGAACTTCGCCGGCGACTTCCCGGGGCTCGTCGGCCTGCTCAACCTCACCGGCTCGATGACGAAGGCCGGTATCAAGCACTCGTCGCTGTGGAGCAAGGACTTCACCGACGAGTGGGCCATCGAGCAGCTCAAGACGTGGCTTGCCACGGGCGAGATCGTCCATGACCAGTCGCACGTACGCGACCTGCCTGCGCTGCCGGACTCGGACGAGAAGGCGCTCGGGGTCGCGCTCGCTGACGAGCTGCAGCAGAACAAGGCGATCCTCGCGGTCTTCGACGAAGGCTGCATGGGCATGTACAACGCGATCTTCGACGACGAGCTCATCAACCCCTACGGCATCTACAAGGAGCGCCTCAGCCAGTCGGCGCTCGTCGCTGAGATGGGCAAGGTCACCGACGAGGAGGCCGACGCCGTACGCCGCTGGCTCGATGCGCGCGGCATGACGTTCCACGTCGACAACGACGGTGACTGGAAGGAGTGCCTCACCGACTCCCAGCTGGCGAGCCAGTTCAAGATGTACATCGCCGCCGTACGGATCGCGAACGACTTCGGTGCGGACGTCGTCGGCATCCAGTACCAGCAGGGCCTCAAGGACCTGGTGCCGGCATCCGACCTGGCCGAGGGCCTGCTCAACAACGTCGACCGGCCGCCGGTGTACGCACGTGAGAGCCGGGATGAGCTGTACCCGGGTGTGGCGATTCCTCACTTCAACGAGGTCGACGAGGGCGTCGCCATCGACGCGCTGGTCACCAACCGGGTGTGGACCGCGATGGGACTCGACCCGGCGACGACGCTGCACGACGTCCGCTGGGGCGACGACTGGGACGGCGACTTCGTGTGGGTCCTCGAGATCTCCGGGTCCGTCCCCGCGTCTCACCTCGGCGGCTACCAGAACGCGCACAGCTACCGTCAGTCGTACTACTTCTTCCCACTGGGCGGCGGCACGCTGGCCGGTGTCTCGAAGCCGGGTGAGATCGTGTGGAGCCGTGTGTTCCAGATGGATGGCGCGGTGCACGTCGACCTCGGTCGCGGCACCTGCATCGAGATGCCGGACGACGAGGTGGCGCGTCGACTCAACGCGACGAACCCGGAGTGGCCGATCATGAACGCGATCCTTCACGGCGTCTCCCGTGACCAGCTGATGGCTCGCCACAAGGCCAACCACCTCAATGTCGTGTACGCGCCCGATGCGGAGACCGCAGACAAGGCTCTCGTCGTGAAGGCTGCGATGTTCGAGGCCATGGGCCTGCAGGTTCACCTGTGCGGCGACGTGCTGACGGGTCTGTGACGTGCTGTACGGCCCGATGACCCACCCGGAGCTGCTCCGGGTGGTGGCCGCTGCCGGCCACGGCGCGAAGATCCTCCTCGCCGACGGCAACTACCCGCACTCCGTGTGGGTCGCGCCGCGGGCCGAGCGGATCGCCCTCAACCTCGCGCCGGGGATGCTCACCGTCGACGACGTGCTCGGTGTGCTGAAGCAGACCGTACCGATCGAGTCGGCGGCGATCATGGTCCCTGTGCCGGGACCGGACGCGCCGACGCACATCCCCGCCCATGACGGCTACCACGCGGCCCTGCCGGACATCCCGTTCGACGAGGTGCCGAGGTTCGACTTCTACGCCCTGGCGAAGACAGACGACGTGTTCTGCGTCGTCGCCACGGGCGACCAGAGGCTGTACGCGAACCTCCTGCTCACGATCGGAGTGCGTCAGCCGGGCGAGTGAGAAGCGTCCCCAGCCACCGGGCCGGATCCGTACCCACGGGTCCGGCCCGCCTGGTCAGCGGAGGTCGAGCGCGAGAGGGTTCCCAGAGCGACCGAGACGCTGCCAGACCCGGTCGGAGACGCGGTCGAAGAACTCGAACGCGAACGAGGCGCACCACTCCACCGCACTGGGTGACGGTTGGACCTTGAGCGAGAACCACATGGTCTGCTCCTGGATCACGAAGCTCGGCGGGCCCACGGTCGCGAGCCAGTCGAGCATGGGGCGCGCCACCTCCGCGGCGAACGTGTTGTCGTCGGCTGAGATCTGGTGGTTCCTCTCGAACGACGGCACGAACAGCATGAGCGGGTCGGCGAAACCCCGCCAGTCGAACCCGAACCGACCGAACCGGAACGGCAGGAGCACCCGGACGAAGTACGAGGCGTGGGTGGTCGTGCTCGTCGTCGTGCCGTTGTAGGACGTGGTCTGGTAATGGTGACGGAAGCCGACCCCCTGGACTCCACGCTGAGCAGGCATCGCGACGATGTCCAGGGCCTGGTTGTCGCTTCCACGGTGGGTGGTCGGCACGTCCGCCAGCAGCCTGTCGTCGCGATGGACATAGGTGGAGCCCGGGAAGCCGTAGAAGCCCTGACCGGCCTTGCGCGGGACCGCGAACCGGCGCAGCTCCGGGTCGACGCTGATCGACCGCGCCACGAGGGCCATGTCCTCGCAGTACTCCCTGAGAGCCTCCGCGCCGAGAGGCACTTGGATGGCGGTCAGCGAGTCGCCGTCGATCGCGAGGTCGAGGGCACGACGGCGAGCGAACTCGCGGATCGTCACGAGTGACCCGTCGAGCACGGCCCGGCCGAACGCGAGACTCTCGGCGACGACGAGCAGGCCGGCCTGGTTGGGGACCTGGACACCGGCGATCCCCACGCGTGGGTTCTCCGGCAAGGATACGAAGAAGGCCGGCAGGCAGAGTCCGAGCCGCAACGTGGCCACGCCCCCGTACTCGTCGTACGCCGTCGAGGCGTAGTCGAAGCCCTGGTACGGGAAGCCGCCCGATGTCGTGCCCGTGAGGTGGCCGCCGACCCGGCGCTGGAACCCCAGACCGAGCGGTGGGCAGTGCAACCCGTCGAGCGGCGAGGGCGTCTGCCACTGCGTCATGGGTGTCACGGTAGCGGCGACAGGGCCATGCCGGACCGGCTGGTCACCCGACGAGCAACGTGACCGTCGACCCCTCCGCCGCCATCTGGCCCGCCGCAGGGTCGGTCCCGTAGGCCAGGCCGAACGCGATCCCGCTCGAGACGATGGACTTGGTCGCCACCTGGAAGCCCGCGGCTTGGAGGATCGACGTCGCAGCCGACTGCGACTTGCCGCGGACCGTCGGTACGGCGACCATGACCGGTCCCTTGGAGACCACGAGCGCGATCGTGTCGCCCTTCTTGCCCTGGCCGGAGTTCGGCGTCTGCGAGATCACGAGTCCAGCGGCGACCGTCTTCGAGTTCTCCTGGGTGGACGTGACGACGAAGCCCGCCGCCTGGATCTCGGTGGTCGCCTGGTCTGCGGGCTTCCCCTCGTAGGAGGCGATGTCGATCGGCTTCGGACCCTGGGAGACCACGAAGTCCACAGGCGTGCCGCGCTTGAGCTGGGTGCCGGGTTCGACGGACGACGAGACGACAGTGCCGCTCGGCACGGTCTCGTCGTACGCCTCGGTGACGGTGCCGACGGTGAGGTTGACGTTGGCCAGTGCCGTGACCGCCTCGGCACGGGGAAGGCCGACGATCTTCGGGGCATCGAACCGCTCCGGGCCCTGCGAGACGACCAGTGTGACCGTGCCGTCGCGGAGGATACGGGCGCCGCCGATCGGATCCGTACGAATCACGTGGCTCGCTGAGACCGTCTCGGAGTACTCCCGGGTGACCGTGACCCCGAGCAGGGCCGACTCGAGCACGGCTCGAGCGTCCTGCTCGGTCATGGCGTCGAGGCTGGGCGTCGTCGTCCAACGCGCCTCGGCGAAGTAGTAGTAGGTGCCGCCACCACCGGCCAGTCCGACGAGCAGCAGCAGGATCAGCGCCACCATCCCGCGCCGCCGTCGGTGCACCTTGGCCTGGGACACCCGGACGAGAGGTCGTACCGACGTGTTCCGCAACGCCGGGTCGTAGGGGATGCCGTCGGGCGCGGTGTCGAGGTCCACGGGAGACGTGGGGGTCCCGGCCTGCAGCCGCCGCCCGCTCGCTTCCGGCCGCGGCACGAAGCGCCACGAGGAGGGCTCTGTCGGCGTTCTCGTCCGGATCAGCACCGTCCGGGCATCGGGACGTACGGGGCTGACGGGCGATGCCGGCGCAGGATCGGCGATGTCGGCTGCGGGGCCGGCGCCCAGCCGCTCGGTGAGCAGGGGGTCGTCGTCGTTGCCGCGCTGGAGTGCCTTGCGGGCGCGGGCGACGCGGAGGTGCATGGCGTGCCCGTCGAGGGGACGCTCGGCCGGGTTCCGCCGGGTGCACGCGGCGACGAGGGCGTCGAGGTAGTCCGGGATCGCGACCTTGTGGCGGCCGAGGGAGGAGGGCGAGGGGACGTCGGAGTGGACGTGGGCGTACGCGACCTGGATCGGCGTCTCGCCGGTGTGCGGCTTGCGACCCGTGAGCAGCTCGAACAGGACGACACCCGCTGAGTACACGTCGGAGCGGGACGTGGCGCGGCCTGACGTCACGAGCTCCGGGGGGATGTACGACACGGTGCCGATGAGGAGACCCTGCGTCGCGGTCACAGTCTGGCCCGTGACGGCTTTCGCGAGGCCGAAGTCGGCGACCTTGACCACGCCGCGGTCAGAGATGAGCACGTTCTCGGGCTTGACGTCGCAGTGGACGAGACCGACCTCGTGGGCAGCGGCGAGTGCCTTGACCACGGGCTCGATGTAGGAGAGGGCCTTCTCCGGCGAGAGCGGCGCCTGGGTCGCGATGACCTGGCGCAGGGTGAGTCCTTCGACGTACTCCATGACGATGTAGGGACGGCCACGATCCTCGCCCTGATCGAAGACGGCCACGATGTTGGGGTGCGACAGCCGTGCCGCCGCGCGCGCTTCACGGTCGAACTTGCGGGCGAAATCGATGTCGTCGCCCAGACCCTCATGCATGACCTTCACCGCGACGATGCGGTCGAGACGGGTGTCGACCGCCCGGTACACCGTCGCCATTCCGCCGCGCGCCAGTTTCTCGACGAGCCGGTACCGGTCGCCGAAAACATGCCCGACCAACGGGTCGCTGACGGGCGTGACGGTGCTCACATGCGCTCCAGACACGGTTGGGGAAGTTAAAGCCGTGTAATGGCTGTGACCGAGTGTAGGAGCGCTGTTCCACCCTCGGGCCAGCAACGCGCCGGGGGAGCAGTGAATCCGATCTGCCCGGACGGCCCGCAGCGGCTCTACGATGGCGCCGTGACGGCACTCATGGGGCTCGAAGCCAGACTCCGGCTCGCCCGAACGCTCGTGATCATCGACACGCGCCACGACGACCCCGCGGCATTCGTGGCGGCGCTGTTCGCCGCGGGCGCCGACATCATCCAGGTCCGCGACCCCGCAGCGTCGCTGGAGACGATCCGGAATGTCGTGGAGACCGCGCAGCGGATCGCGATGCCCATGAACAAGCTCGTTGCCGTGACCGGAGACCTCGCGGCGGCAAGGCAGCTGATGGCGGACGTGCTCGTGGGCGGACCTGACCTCGATCCAGGGCTCGCCCATGCGCGGCTCCACGAGTACGCGCTGGTCGGAGCACCGGCGTTCACCGCCGACGACTGCCGCCGCGTCGCTGAAAGCGAAGCGGTCGAGTTCGCCCTGGTCGGTCCCGTACATCTCCCGTCAGGAAGCCCCGCGACGGCGCCCGGTCTTGACCTCGTCAGGGTCGCTGCCGAGACGATGCCCGTGGCCGATGCGAAGGGCACCCCGTGGTTCGCGGTCGGTGGGATCACCCCTGAGCGGCTGGGAGACGTGATCGGCGCGGGTGCACGTCGTGCGGGAGTGGTCGTGACGGGGGACGCCGACCTGGATGACGTGGGCCGCGTGTCGTCGGCGCTGCGCCAGGCCTGGGCCGGCGACGCCTCGCTGCAGGACTTCGCCTTCCGGGCGCTCTCCGACGGCTCGCAGGCGGCGGGCTCCCGGAAGCTCTCGGGCTCCGCTTCGTGGTGAAGCGCCGGAAGTCCCGCGCCCTGCTGGGCGTGGTGCTGGGTGCAGCCGTCATCGTCGGCTACCTCGTCTGGACCTGGACGCAGTCGTCGAGCACGAGCGCCACGTCCGGAGCTCAGGCGACATCGGCGACCGTGAACGGCACCGCTGCAGACCCGAGCGTCGATTCGGAAACCGGGCTGCGCTGGATCGCGGTGTCGGTCCTGCCGTCCCAGGGACGAGCTGTGCTCGCCCTCATCGACAGGGGTGGCCCTTACCCGTACAGCCAAGATGGCGGCACCTTCAACAACGCCGAGAAGCTGCTGCCGCTCAAGGCGAGGGGGTTCTACACCGAGTACACGGTGAAGCTGCCGACCTCGAGCGACCGCGGCCCGGTAAGGATCATCATGGGCGGCCAGGGCCAGTGGTACTTCTGGACCGACGACCACTACGCGTCTTTCTCAAGGATCCGGCGATGAGCAAGGGACTGCTGACCACCCCGTTGCGGAGCGGTGTGTACGACGTGGCCGATGACGCGTCGCTGGCCGACCGGCTGCGTCGTGCCGGCTGGCACGTCGGGGCCGTCGACCTGACCGATCCCCGCCAGGCGGTCTCGGTGATCGGCGACGAGCTCGGCTTCCCCGACTACTACGGGAAGAACCTCGATGCGCTCAACGACTGCCTCGGCGATCTGGAACGGCCCACAGCGCTCCTCGTCCACCTGCCGACCGAGCCGGGTCGCTACGGGCTGGCGATGCTCGAGCTGCTCGCCGAGCGGGCCGCGTCCGTACGAGACGTGCCATTTGCGCTCGTTCGCCTGCCGGGTTCGCCGTCGTCCTAGGCTTCGTCCATGACCTTCGATCCGTTGCAGCCGCTGGCCTCCGACTTCCGTGAGGCCGTGGGGGTGGCCGTCTCGGACTTCCTCACCGGCCAGAGGAAGCGTCTCGACGCGATCGGCCGCGAGGTACGGCCGTTGCTGGACCAGGCGATCCACTTCACGGCCGGTGGGAAGAGGTTCCGGCCGGCGTTCTGCTACTGGGGGTACGTGGCCGCGGCGGGTGAACCCGCTGACGAAGCGGCTGTGCTGCGTGCCGCCGGCAGCCTCGACCTTCTGCACGTGTCGGCGCTGGCGCACGACGACGTGATGGACGGCTCGGCCACCAGGCGCGGGGGACCGGCGTCCCACGTGGTCTTCGCTGGAGCGCACTCGGGCGCCGGCTGGCGCGGTGACTCGGAGGTCTTCGGACGTGCGGGCGCGATCCTGCTCGGCGACCTGCTCCTGATGTGGTCGGCGGAGATGTGGGGTGCGTGCGGGCTCGGCGCCGAGGCGCTGGAACGCGCCAGGCCGTACCTCGACCTCGTACGTACGGAGGTGACGGTCGGTCAGTACCTAGACATCGTGGCCCAGGCCGCTGCCACCGACCCGAGCAGCGCCTTGGACCGTGCCGGACGGGTCCTCGAGTACAAGTCGGCGCGCTACACCGTCACCCGCCCTGCGCAGCTCGGCGCCGCACTCGGCGGTGGCTCGCCGGAGCTGATCGACGGGCTCGGCCGGTACGGGTCACCGCTCGGACGCGCGTTCCAGCTGCGCGACGACATCCTCGGGTTGTACGGGGACGAGTCGCTCACCGGCAAGCCCGCCGGCGACGACCTGCGTGAGGGCAAGCGGACGGTGCTCGTGGCGCACGCGATGGCGCTCGCCAGCCGTGCGGCCGCGGACCGGCTGGACACACTGCTCGGCGATGCCACCCTCGATCCCGCCGGGATCGACGAGGCGCTCGAGATCATCGCGTCCTGCGGCGCGGTGGCGAAGGTCGAGAAGACCATCGCCACGGAGCTGGACTCGGCCATGACCGCGCTCGCGGGCACGGAGCTGGACGACCGGGCCCGCACGGCCCTCGAGTCGCTGGCCCAGCTGGCCGTCGACCGCGTGGCGTGAGGCCGTCGGATCGCCGCTGAGTGACTCCGGAACGCCCTCAGTCCTCCGCGTTGAGCATGAAGTTCGCGGCAGAGGTGAGGTACGAGCGAAGCTCGGAGTCCTCGGCCTCCGGAAGGGCGATCGCGTCGCAGGCAGCCAGCATGTGCCTCAGCCAGCGGTCGCGCTGGGTGGGCGTGACCGCGAACGCGGCGTGGCGCATGCGCAGCCTCGGGTGGCCGCGCTGCTCGGAGTACGTGTTCGGGCCGCCGAAGTACTGCTCGAGGAACAGTCTCAGGCGCTCCTCGGCCGGGCCGAGGTCCGCCTCCGGGTACAGCGCACGCAGCGGCTCATCGGCCGCGACGCCAGCGTAGAACGCGGCCACCAGCCGTACGAACGTGTCGTGCCCGCCCATCCGGTCGTACGCGCTCGGCGCCTCGGGCCCCACGCCGCTCCGGCCCGACGACGGTCGGAGAGGGATCGTCACCCGAGCGCCGCCACGATGGCGTCGCCCACTTCGGTGGTCGACCGCTTCACGCCACCCGTCGCGGCGATATCGGCCTCGACAGCGGTCTCGATGGCGCGGGCCTGATCCGTCCGGCCCAGGTGCTCGAGCATCATCGCGACCGACAGGATCGCAGCCCGCGGATCGGCGATGCCCTGGCCGGCGATATCGGGCGCCGAGCCGTGGACCGGCTCGAACATCGAGGGATACGTACCGTCCACGTTGATGTTCGCGCTCGCCGCCAGCCCGATCCCGCCGGTGATCGCCGCGGCCTCGTCGGTGAGGATGTCGCCGAAGAGGTTGTCGGTGACGATGACGTCGAAGCGGTCGGGGTTCGTGCAGAGAGCGATCGTCGCCGCGTCGACGTGGAGGTAGTCGGTGGTGACGCTCGGGAACTCGGTCGCGACCGCCTGGAAGATCCGGTTCCACAGCCCGCCGGCGTTGACCAGCACGTTGTGCTTGTGGACCAGCGTCAGTTTCTGACGCCTTGCGGCGGCCCGTACGAACGCGTCCCTCACGACCCGCTCGACGCCCATCGCGGTGTTGACGCTGACCTCGGTCGCGATCTCGTTCGGGGTGCCCTGGCGGACGACGCCGCCGTTGCCGCAGTAGAGCCCTTCGGTGCCCTCGCGGACGACGACGAAGTCGATGAGCTTGCCGTCGACGATGCTCGGGGCGAGCGGCGTCGGGACGCCGGGGTAGAGCTTCGACGGCCTCAGGTTCACGGCGTGGTCGAAGGCGAACCTCAGCTTGAGCAGCAAGCCACGCTCGAGGAGCCCGGATGGTACGGTCTTCGATCCCGGCGCGGCACCGACGGCGCCGAGGAGGATGGCGTCGGCCCGTGCCAGCTTCGCGAGGTCGTCGTCGGTGAGAACCTCACCCGTTCGCTGCCAACGCTCGGCCCCGAGGTCGTACACGTCGAAGCTGAACGTGTCCTCGCCGGCGACCGCCTTGAGCACCTTGAGGCCCTCGGCAACCACCTCCGGGCCGATGCCGTCTCCGCCAATCACCGCGATCGTCTGTGTCGTCACGATCCGCGAGCCTAGCGACTGGGTCGGCCCTGGTGACCGGCAGTCTCAGGAGTCCGCCGACACTGGTAGTTTCCGCTCCATGGCCCTCGCGTTCCCCGTCAGCACCCACCCGTCACCGAGCCTCGGTGCCGTCATCGAATCACGCCTCGCCAACCCCGGCTTCGGCCGCTACTTCACCGACCACATGGCCGTCGCCACATGGCGCAAGGACAGCGGCTGGGGCGAGGACGCGACCGGACCCTACACGTCGTTCGCCATCGATCCGGCGGGCGCCGTCCTGCACTACGCGCAGGAGGTCTTCGAGGGTCTCAAGGCGTACCGGCACGCCGATGGCTCCGTCTGGCTGTTCCGCCCCGAGATGAACGCACGCCGTCTCATCCGCAGCGCAGAGCGGCTCGGGCTGCCGCAGCTGCCGGAGGAGGACTTCCTGACCTCGGTCCGGAACGTGGTCGTCTCCGACGAGCGCTGGGTGCCGAACGGCGAGGGCGAGATGAGCCTGTACCTCCGACCGTTCATGTTCGCGGACGAGAACTACCTGGGAGTACGGGCGGCTGAGACCGTGAGGTACGCGGTCATCGCGAGCCCGGTCGGACCGTACTTCGACGGCGGGGTGAAGCCGGTCGACATCTGGGTCACCACCACGTACAGCCGGGCCGGCGCCGGCGGCACGGGCGCCGCGAAGTGCGGCGGCAACTACGCGTCGAGCCTCATCGCCCAGAAGGAGGCGTACGAGCACGGCTGCAGCCAGGTGCTGTTCACCGACTCCACCACGCACACCTGGCTCGAGGAGCTGGGCGGTATGAACATCTTCCTGGTGACCGACGACGGCCGGCTGCTCACGCCGCCCACGTCCGGCACGATCCTCGACGGGATCACCCGTGACTCGATCCTCACGCTGGCGCCCGAGCTCGGACTCGGCGCGGAGGTCCGCCCGATCGCGCTCGACGAGCTGGCCGACGGGCTGAAGTCCGGGAAGATCGTCGAGGCGTTCGCGTGCGGGACGGCCGCGGTCGTCACGCCGATCGGCCGGTTCCATCTCGAGGGGATCGACCCACTGTTCGTCACGCAACAGCAGGGCACCTCTACGATGGCGATCCGCAACCGGCTGCTCGACATCCAGTACGGGCGCGGAGACGATCCGTACTCGTGGCGCCACAAGGTCTGCTGAGTCACGCACCGAGCGCCGCGTCCCGCGTCAGGCTGGTGCTGTCAGCGACGTGCTTGGCGGGCGTCGGTCCATCTCGCGCCAGCTGCGGTTGAGAGCCGGGGTCATCGTCACGACGAAGTAGCCCACCCCGCAGACCACCAGAGCGGTCGTCAGGCCCCAGCCGTCCACGAGCAGGCCTCCGAGGAGGCTGCCCAGGGGCATGAGCCCCCAGGCCATCGAGGTGACGAGTGAGGAGACCCGGCCGACCAGGTGCGGCGGGATCCGCTCGAACTGGATGGCGCTGAGGATGGGGTTGATGAACCCAGCGGCGAAGCCTCCCACCGCGAACAGGCTGAGCACGGCCCAGAAGGGCGAGTCGAAGGCCAGGATGAGGAATCGTGGGAGACCGGTGAGCAGGAAGGCGCCGAGGTAGATCGCATACCGCGGGAGGCGGGGTCCCCAGATGGCCGCACAGAGGGCGCCGAGAGCCGACGCGCCGCTGAAGAGAGCGAACAGCAGCCCGAGGACGGCGGCTCCCCGGCCGCTGTCGATGGCCCACACCGGCATCAGCACCGTGACCCATGCCTGGTCCAGGAGGTTGGTCAGGGCCACCATGAGGGCGATGCCGAGCAGCAGGCGGTCCCTGCGCAGGAAGTCCCAGCCGGCCTTCAGCTGGCCGACGTAGCGGAGGTGGTCGGTGTCGTGCTCCACCGTCGAGATGGCCGCGTGTAGTCCGATCGTGGACCAGAGCAGCACGAGAGCCGAGACGACGAAGCTCGCGGCGTCGACGAAGAGCGCATTGACAGGCCCGACGGCTGCGACCAGGACACCCGCAAGGGCGGCACCCGCCATCGACGCCGTCCGCTCCGCGGTGGCGGCCAACCCGGTCACGCGCTCCATCGGGAGGCCAGCCGTCGCGGCGACCTGCGGCGCGAGTGCGTTCTTCGCGGCATCGCCCGGCCCGCGGAGTGCGCCGGCCACCGCAACGAGGGCGAGGAGGGCGCCGAAGGGGAGGCGGTGCGCGTGGTGGAGCAGCGGGATCGAGCCGACCACCAGGGTGGAGCCGAGGTCGCAGGCGACGGCGACCGTGCGGGCGCCCACCTGGTCGATGACTGGTCCGGACAGAGCCTTGAGAGCGACGAGCGGGATCATCTCGGCCAGGGCGACGAGCCCGGTCTGGGTGGCGCTGCCCGTGGACATCAGGACGAACAGCGGGAGGGCGATCATCGACACCCTTGTGCCGGTGACCGAGACGATGTCGGCGGCGATCCAGCCAGCCAGGGGGCGACGGGGGGTCGTGAGGGCGGGCGGCCTGGTGGGTGTGGTCGTGGTCACCTGTCGTCTCCCAGCTGGCCTGGACGGGCGTAGCCGTTGACGTTGACGACGAACGTGGCGACCTCGTCGCCCTCTTCGTCGGGGGTGGCCTCGATGATGCCCCGCAGCTGGTCGAGGAGCCGCTTCGCGCTGGCCGGGCTGAGGCGGCAGTTCCAGTCGCTGTAGGTCGTCGCCTCACGCCAGGCACGGGGGATCAGGGGGAGCTCCTCGACGCTGCGCTGGAGCAGCTCCGCGTAGATCGTGGCGACAGTCTGGAGGTACGCGTCGTTCGCGTCGTTTGCCTCGGCATCTTCCGGTGGTGGCGCGTCGGTGTGGGTGCTCGCAGACGAGGCGCGCCACCACCGGTCGCGCCCGTTGCCGCGCTCTGTGTCCTCCTCGATGAAGCCGTGCGTTGCCAGCTGCCGTAGGTGGTACGACGTCGCGCCGGTGTTGAGGCCGAGCGTCTGAGCGAGTGTCGTCGCCGTTGCCGGGCCGTCGACCCTGAGGATGCCCAGCATCCTCAGGCGGGCAGGATGCGTGAGCGCCCGCAGCTGCTGCGGGGTCGGCGTGATCGAGTCGCGAACCATGACGGCAAAGATACCTTTGCAAAGGATAATTTGCAAACAGGTGTTTGGCGGTAAGTGTCGGCCGGTCAGCGCGTTCTACTGGTCACCCATGGCTCAGGGGGCGGAGAGGATCGGTCAACGGAGCGCGACCAGGTCCGACTCGAGCGCGGCCAGCGTCTCTGGATCGGCGAACTCGGGTGCGTGCTTGGCCACCTCGCGCAGCGAGAAGCCGAGCGCGATCCGGTTCTGACGCAGACCCGACGTCACGCCTGGAATCCGCGCTTCCATGACCGCCACGGCACGCTCGTCGTTCAGAAGGATCTTCAACGGCATGTCCAAGCCTGGCTGACGGCGCGCGGTGAGGTCCTGGAATGTCGCTGACGGGCCGTCGACGGCGAAGTCTCCGAAGATGCGGTGCAGGAAGCGCACGGAGTCCGGCAGCCACTGGGCCACGACCTCGTCGGTCATGGCTCCCTGCCCGTTGGCCGTGAGGGGCTTCGCGAGGCTGAGGCCGTGGGCGCCGAGCGCGTAGATGTGCGACTCGAACGGCACCTCGTGCTCGGCGAGCGAGGTGAGGAAGGCGAGGCTGTTCCGGATCGGGACCAACGCATCCGCGTACGTGCTGAACAGGAACGTCGGGGGAGTGTCCTCGGTGACCGCCGCCGGGGTCTCGGGGATCGACTTGCCCATGACCGGGCCGAACTCCGCCAGCGTCACCGGATAGCCGAGGACGAGTGCGTTGGGCCGATCGTCTGGCGCGGTGCCGAGGCTCGTGGCGAGGTGCCCTCCGGCCGAGAAGCCCACGACGGCGACCTGCGTCGGGTCGATGTCGAGCTCAGCAGCGTGAGCCCGGACCCATGCCAGCCCGGCCCTGCCGTCGGCGAACGACTGCTCCCACGGGGCATCCGGGCCGACCGCGTACCGCAGGACGAACGCGTTGAACCCCTCCGCGAGATACGCCAGCGCGATCGGCTCCGCCTCCCGGTCTGAGCAGAACGAGTAGCCGCCGCCGGGCAGTACGAGCACAGCGGGCCGTATGGTCGCGTTCGACAGATCCACGCTGCGATCCTGGATGTACGCCGTCAGCCTGGCGGAATCCGTGACCGCCTCGGTGAACACCTTCATGGCAAGCCTTTCCGCTGGCGCACCGGCGCCTCCGGTGTGCCGCGAAGCCAACGTACAACGTGAGACGGTGTCCCACGCTTCGGGATGCCGCCCATGGTCGGGGCCTTTCGGTTGAGAATTTGAGGACCAATGCAGCGGGGCGCAGCCTCGCACCGCCGCGCCTCTGAAAAGGAACGAAGGTTGAGATGAGCCCGGTGCACACCGTCCCCGAGAACTTCCAGGTCTTCGACACGACCCTGCGCGACGGCGCGCAGCAGGAGGGCCTGCGGCTCTCTGTGTCTGACAAGCTCCGGATCGCCTCGTTGCTCGATGAGCTCGGTGTGACCTTCATCGAGGGCGGCTGGCCGGGAGCGAACCCGAACGACACCGCGTTCTTCGCCGAGGCCGCGAAGAGCCTCACGCTCAAGCACTCGACGCTCGTCGCGTTCGGAATGACGACCCGCGTGGGCATGAACGCGTCCGAGGACCCGCTCGTACAGGCGCTCGTCGACGCGCAGACGCCCGTCATCTGCATCGTCGCCAAGTCTCACGACCGCCACGTCACCGCCGCCCTCCGTACCACGCTGGAGGAGAACCTCCGCATGGTGCGCGACACCGTCACGTACCTCAAGGCGCAGGGCAAGCGCGTCTTCGTCGATGCCGAGCACTTCTTCGATGGTTACCGCAGCAACCCCGAGTACGCGCTCGACGTGATCCGTACGGCAGCCGAGGCCGGCGCCGAGGTGGTCATTCTCTGCGACACCAACGGCGGCATGCTGCCGAGCTGGATGGGCGACGTCGTGAGCGCCGCGGCGGCGATCGGCGTCGACCTGGGCATCCACTGCCACAACGACACCGGCTGCGCCGTGGCCAACACCATCGCCGCCGTCGAGGCCGGCGCCATGCACGTCCAGGGCACGATGAACGGCTACGGCGAACGCACTGGCAACGCCGACCTCGTGACACTCATCGGAAACCTGCAGATCAAGTTCGGCTGGCCCCTGATCCGGCCCGAGGCGCTGCACGAGCTCACCCGGATCTCTCACGCCATCGCTGAGATCGCGAACCAGTCGCCGCAGGCCCGTCAGCCGTACACCGGCACCTCCGCCTTCGCGCACAAGGCCGGCCTCCACGCCTCCGCGATGAAGGTCGACGAGATGCTGTACCAGCACGCCGACCCGGCCGAGGTAGGCAACAACATGCGCATGCTGATCTCTGACATGGCGGGGCGCGCGAACATCCAGATCAAGGGTGAGCAGCTCGGCCACGACCTCTCCGACCGCGAGACTGCTGCACGCGTGACCGACCGGATCAAGGACCGCGAAGCGCAGGGCTACTCGTACGAGGCCGCTGACGCCTCCTTCGACCTCCTGCTCCGTGACGAGCTGGGCCAGCTGGAGCGACCGTTCGACGTCGTGCAGTGGCGAGTCTTCTGCGACCAGACCGATCTCAGCGAGGCGATCCTGCGCGTCTCGACGAAGGGCGAGCCGTCGAGACTGTTTGCGGGCGATGGGAACGGCCCAGTGAACGCCCTGGACATGGCGCTTCGGACAGCGCTGGAACCGGCATTCCCGATCGCTGCGAGGTTCGAGCTGGTCGACTACCGGGTCCGTATCCTCGACACCGGCCACGGCACCGACGCGATCGTGCGTGTCCTCATCGACACCCGCATGGACGGCCGTAGCTGGACGACCGTGGGGGTGGGCAGCAACGTCATCGAGGCGTCGTACGAGGCGCTGGCCGACGCGTACCTGTACGGGATCGCCGTTCTTGCTCCCGTGCGGGTGTGACGCGTCCGCGAGTAGCCTGTGCGCATGGTCAACGGTGCTGAGCAATGGCCGCTGCTGCCGAGGCAGTCGGGGCAGCCGGACGGGACTCCGATCGGTCCGAGGCCGCAGCCCGTACGCAGGCAGGCGCCCGGCTACGATCCGGCTGACCCGCTGCGTCTGAGCGCGACCTGGTCCAACGAGAGCCGGCGCGGGCGGTGGATGGTTCCGCCATTCATCACGGCCGCTCCCAACATGAGCAACATCACCCTGGACCTGCGGGACGCGGTGCCGGAGTCCGAGACCATTCGTCTCTCCGTAGAAGGGGTGGCGGGCAGTGTGACGTTGATCGTTCCGGAAGGCTGGGGAATCGACACGGACCGTCTCCGCAAGGGAATGGGGACGATCCGCAACCGGATCGGGCCGCTCGGTGTCGCGGGATATCCCCTCGTCGTCGTCACGGGGACGGTGGGGCTGGGCACCTTGGTCGCGCGGCGCGAACGGTTCTACGAGCGCTGGGGTCGCGGCGACCGCGGACCCGGGAACCGGCCGCGCGAGATCTTGCGTTGAGCCTGGCGGACGCACAGTTCGACGGCATCTCCTAGGCTGCGCTGTGCAACCCTCGTGAAGGAGTCTTTGGTATGCGCATCGCCCGGTACGTCATCGGTGACCAGATCCAGTTCGGCGTGGTCGAGCTGGCCTCCGACGGCGGGGAGCATCCCGACACCGTCGCCAACCTCACCTCTGATCCACTCGCCGGTCCGGTCAACTACACGGGGGAGCGGCACCCGCTGAGCGACGTACGGCTCCTGGCCCCCGTCATCCCGCGCTCCAAGGTCGTCGGCATCGGCCGGAACTACGCGGCGCACGCCGCGGAGCTCGGCAACGAGGTCCCGGATGAGCCACTGGTGTTCCTCAAGCCGAACACGTCGGTCATCGGCCCGGGAGAGGCGATCGTACGTCCCACGACGACGAACAACCTCCACTACGAGGGTGAGCTGGCAGTCGTCATCGGGCGCATCTGCCGCGACGTTCCCACAGAGCGCGTGGCCGACGTGATCTTCGGCTACACCGTCGCCAACGACGTCACCGCACGCGACCTCCAGAACACCGACGGGCAGTGGACCAGGGCCAAGGGCTACGACTCGTTCTGCCCGCTCGGTCCGTGGATCGTCACCCACCTGAGCCTCGACGAGGTCGGCGACCTGGCGATCCAGACGCGGCTCGACGGGGTAGTGGTCCAGGACGCCACGACCAAGCTGCTGGTACGGGACGTGGCCACGCTCGTCTCGTACGTGTCGTCGTTCGTCACACTTCTCCCCGGCGACGTGATCCTCACAGGGACGCCAGCGGGCGTGGGTCCGATGACGCCCGGGCAGCACATCGAGGTGGAGATCGCAGAGATCGGCACCCTGGACAACGTCGTCGTCGAGGACGCCGGTGCCGACAGCTGACGCGCGCTGGACGCTTCCCGAGGCGGGGAGCCGCTACCCACTGGCCCTGCTGGGTCGCGGGATCGAGCCCGAGCAGACGTCCGTACGGTTCTTCGGCATCCTCGCGCTCGCCACCGGGATCGCCGGCTACGGCATCGCCTCGACGTCGGTGAACCTCTTCGTCGAGTGGCTGGGCTGGCTGTTCGCTGGCAGGCCGGGCACGTTGGCCGAGTACACGACGCGAAGCAGCGCCTTCGAGACCGTCGCGGGCCTCATCGCCGCCAACCTGGCGATCGGCTCGGCGATCCTCGTCGCGATGGGTCTCCTGCGTCTGTTGCACCGGCGGAGGGCGACCTGGATCTGGTCGGTGTCGCCGGGCGTACGCTGGCGCTTCCTGCTGGCGTGCTTCCTCATCGGTGTGGTCGTCCTCGTGGGGCTTCAGTTCCTGATCTCGGGCGTCCCTGCCTTGAAGCCCCAGCCGGACGTCGTGGCGTTCGTCGTGGCGATCCTCGTCACCTCGCCGATCCAGGCGGCCGCGGAGGAGGTCCTGTTCCGGGGCTATCTCATGCAGGCGCTGGGTCTGGTCTGGCGCCGGGAGTGGTTCGCTGTGGTCGGGTCGGCACTGCTGTTCGCCCTGTTCCACGGCACGCAGAACCTGCCGCTGTTCTTCCACCGGTTCTTCTTCGGGCTCCTCATGGGCGCGCTGGTGTGGCGTACGGGAGGTCTCGAGGCGTCGATCGGTGCGCACATCGCCAACAACCTCGGAGCGTTCATCTGGGCAGCCCTCACGACCTCGGTCGCGCAGGCCCGGGCGATCCAGGTGCTCACGTGGGTCGGCGCGGGGGAAGAGATCGCCGCCTTCGCGGTGTTCACCCTGATCGCGTGGTGGATCGCCGGGAAGATGCGAGTGCCGGCCACGGTCGGTACCGGTTTGAGCCTCACCCGCCCGCTCCGGTAGAGTTCTGGTTCGGTGCGGAAGCACCGGTGGGGTATGGGGTAATTGGCAGCCCAGCTGATTCTGGTTCAGCACGTCTAGGTTCGAGTCCTAGTACCCCAGCGCGATTCGCTGGGAACCTCTCGGTTTGGTAGCGTGACGAAGTCGCCGGACACGGCGAGAAAAGCTAGGGCCCCGTTGTGTAGCGGCCTAGCACGCCGCCCTCTCAAGGCGGTAGCGCGGGTTCGAATCCCGTCGGGGCTACATCGGAGAACCTCCTGCTCAGCAGGGGGTTTTCGTGTTTTCTCAGCCCGCCGATGACGGCCCGGGTACACAACAAGGACCTGACCGGTGCGAGTGGGTGCGCTAGCGTCGGGGACAGGCGACGATCGTGGCCCGACTCCGGTTCAGGGCGATCGCCCGGCAGCGGATGGGAGACCCACCATGGCCCACGTCGACGTGGCGACTGTGCGGAGCGACGTGCGGCAGTGGCGAGGCCTGGTCGTCACAGGGGCGTGGTGCGCCTTTGCGAGTGTTGCGATGATCGTCGTCCAGATCCCCATCTATGCCGTCTGGCCACCGCCTGACTCGGCGGCGGCGTTCTTCGAGCTGCTGCTGGACAACCCGGTGCGGGGTCTGGTCTCGCTGGACCTGCTGTTCATCGTGTCGAACGCCCTGATGTACGTGATCTATCTCGCGCTGGCCGTCGTGCTGTGGCGGGTCAGCCGGTCGGCCGTCGTGATCGCGCTTGCGTTCTGCGTCGTCGGGATAGCGGCATTCATGAGTTCCCCGCGCTCGGTCGAGATGTTGACTCTCGCCCAGGCGTACGCTGACGCCGACGCTGCGACCCGCACCGCCTTGCTGGCCGCCGGAGACGGCATGCTCGCGACGTGGAAGGGCACCGGCTACGACGTCTACTACTTCTTCACTTTGGTGACCTTGGCGGTCCTGGCCATTCTGATGCTGCGATCCTCGATCTTCAGCCGGGCCACGGCGGTGTGGGGTCTGGTGAGTGCCGTTCTCATGACCGTCCCCACCAACTTCGGTCTGGTCGGCATGGTGTTCGGGTTCGCGTCGTTGGTGCCGTTCTCGGTGTTCGCCGTCCTGGTCTGGCGGCGCTTGCTGCAGCTCGCGGGCCCGGTGGAGCCGGACGTGGGTGCTCCTCGCCTGGGCTGATGTGACGTGGGAGCACGAGGCCCGGCCAATCATGGATACAGGCTGCGGGCCTGATGCCTCGCTCTGCCGCCTCGGTCCGGCGTCGGGGAGCTACCTCGCCAGGGGCGCGCTTGACCAGCGCCCGACCTGGGTTCTCGCCCGGAGCATATGACCCGCGGCAGCTGCATGACGTGACGTCGCGCGAGAGCCTCAACTGTGGTCCGGGGTGATCACGAACCATCACTCAGCACGGGTGCCGGCAGCCTGAGGTACCCCAGGAGCCCGACGAGGCTGGCCACGACCACAACGGAGACCATCACCGTCGCCGGCACGGTGTTGGCGGCCCCCGCCCCCATCATCAGCACCATCGCCGCGATGATGCTGGACCCCATCAGCCCCGAGAACACCAGCCACGGCGCCAACCAGAACAGACCGTGTTCCCGGCCCTTCAGGGCCGCGATGCCACTGACGATGAAACCCGGCAGCACCATCGACAGGTCAATCACATGGATCGGGTTCACCCACAACCCAGCTTCGGTGAGGCTCGCCGGCACCTTGCCCATCAGCAGAGCCGGCACCAGCTCGCTGAGCCACAAGCCGGCGAACAAGACCCCAGTAGTGATCATCACCCACGCCGCAACCGTCCGCGAGCGTCCCCGGGGGAATTGAATACCCTCGCCACGCACGCGATTCATGGTGAAGATGACGGCCCAGGCGCTCAGACCCAGCACCGCGACGTAGACCAGGAACAGGTAGTTGAGGTGGACGGCCACCGCGTACACGATGAACGCATAGACCAGATACAGCAAGGTGCCGAGCCAGACCAGTCCGGCGCGCTGCGATCCCCTCGCGTAGAGGAGGGCGGCCACGACAAGAACGACCACTGCGAGCAGGTTGCCCAGGTCCTGGCCCTTGGCCTGAGTGGCCCAGTTCACCGTCTCCTGTCCATAGACCCGTGGGTCAACCAGCCCCGCGATACTGGCGAGGACAACGAGCAGCGAAATGACCCCGGCTAGGACTGATCGGGTCGGCACTGTTCTCATGCGACCACAGTAGGGCGCACAACATCGTGACCTCACTGCCGCCCCCGGGGGACAACCGGATGGTCTTCAAGGCAGTGACCCCGCCCCAGTCGGCTAGACGCTGCGTGCGCCAGATGCGCACACCAAGGGTCGACCCGACTCGGGTTCGAATCCCGCCGGGGCTACATCGGAGGACCTTCTGCTCGGCAGGGGGTTCTCGGGCTTCCAGGACTTCGACGAGGACGCCACCAACATGAAACGGGTGACCGATCTCGCCGAAAGGCAGGTCGAGTATCCGGTTGATGACCTTCCAGCGGGTGACGTCGGCCCAGTCGACAGCGCCGTTTGCGAAGAGCCCATCTGGGCCCCTCGTTCGTTCGGAGGTTTGCGCTTCAGTCGGAATCTCGCTCCAGGACGGTAACGATGGAACTACTACCCGTGAGCGACATGGAATTCACGACCCGCCAGCCTTCAGCCGCATGCTTGTTCAGCGTCGATTCTAGGTTTCGGGAAACTGTCTCTTTGAACCAGCCGCCGCGCTCGGCGATTACCTTGTATTTCTTCATGTGATGCCCCCGGATGGGCTTTGACTAGCGTGAACGTGAGAGATGGAAGATCCTAGCCTCGCCCTCAGCTCCGGACTTCTTGTCCACTGTTCCTCCGCTGTACCTCAGCGTGAGGCCCGCATGCCCGGCGCACTTCCGGTCTTCCTCGCTGTTGCCTCCCCGCGGCGAGGAAGATGAGGATCGTCATGCGTGGATGTTCCCTTGTTTCCAGGACCTGGACGAGGACGCACCAACGCGAAACGGGTGACCCTTGGCGGGTCACCCGTTCGATGTCACTCTGCGGCGGAGACTGCCTCGACGGCCGGTGCGCCTGACGCGTCGCCACCACTGTGGCGACGACGACGCCGGCGCGACTTGGTCGCTCCGTCCTCGGTCGTCGCCAAGGTGCCGGCCACGGGTGCCGAACCATCGGTCATGACCGGCTCGCCGTTGCGGCGGCGCACCCGGTCGCGACGGGGCTTGGCCTCGCCGGACTCGGAGTCCTTCGGGCGGGACCGCTCGTGGCCACCGTCGCGATCGCGGCCGCCACGGCCACCGTCGCGGCCGCCACGGCCACCATCGCGATCCCGACCACCATGGCCGCCGTCGCGGTCACGCGAGCCATGGCCACCATGCTGCTCGAGCAGCTCGCCGCGATCCTCGCGCTCTGAGCGGGGCTTTGTCGGGACGATCCTGCCCTTGGTGCCCTCGGGGATGCCCAGGTCGGCCATCAGCTCGGGAGAGGTCGAGTACGACTCTGCGATCTCGCTGAACGGCAGGTCGAGCATCCGGTTGATGACTTTCCAGCGGGTGACGTCGGCCCAGTCGACCAGGGTCACGGCGATGCCCTTCTTGCCGGCGCGTCCCGTACGGCCGATGCGATGCACGTACGTCTTCTCGTCTTCGGGGCACTCGAAGTTCACGACGTGGGTGACGTTCGCCACGTCGATGCCGCGTGCGGCGACGTCGGTGGCGACGATGACCTGCGCCTTGCCGTCGCGGAAGCGCTTGAGCGCCTTCTCGCGCGAGACCTGGGTGAGGTCGCCGTGGATACAGGTCGCCTCGAAGCCTCGGTCGATGAGATCGTCGGTGAGGCGCTGCACGCCGCGCTTGGTCTTGCTGAAGACCATGATGCGGTCGGCATCCGGAACCTGGAGCAGCTTCGCGACGATCTCGGGCTTGTCGAGGTTGTGGGTCTGGTAGATGAACTGCGTCGTGTCCGGCACGGTCGCCTGCGCGTCATGGGCCTCGGCGCGGATGTTGACCGGGTGCGAGAGGTGCGTGCGGGCCAGTGCCGCGATCGCCGAGGGCATCGTCGCGGAGAAGAGCATGGTCTGGCGGGTGGACGGGGTCCTCGCGATCAGCCGCTCGACATCCGGCAGGAAACCGAGGTCGAGCATCTCGTCGGCCTCGTCGAGCACGAGCACCTTCACGTGGGACAGGTCGAGTGAGCGACGGTCGGCGAGGTCCTTGAGGCGACCCGGTGTGCCGACGACAACGTCGACGCCAGCGGTGAGCTGGTCGAGCTGCGGGTCGTAGCCGACACCCCCGTACACGGTCATGACGCGGGCCTTGCGCTTGGTCGACGCGATCGCGATGTCGCGGGTCACCTGGAGCGCCAACTCACGGGTGGGGCACATGACCAGGGCCTGCGGCTTGCCGGGAGCCTCCAGCTCCTCGTACTCCGGCTGGCTCGGTACCGCGATCCGCTGCAGGAGCGAGATACCGAACGCCAACGTCTTGCCGGTGCCCGTACGGGCCTGGCCGATCATGTCGGTGCCCTGGATCGCGATGGGGATCGACAAGGCCTGAATGGGGAACGGGTGAGTGATGCCGATCTCGGCAAGCGCCTCGACGATGTCGGGCATGACGCCGAGGTCCTCGAAGGTGACGCGGGGGTCAGCCTCAGCGATGGGTTCGTGGACGAAGTTCTCTGGTGCGCTGCTTGGGCTCATGTTCGAGCCAGTCTCGATGGTCAGTGTGGTGCCTCACGGATGGCCGGCCCTCACAGGCCGGAAACGGGCCTCGCTGCACCGCGCCGGTCAGGTGACCGGGGTGTTCAGCGACGAGCGCCGGTTCCGGCGCCGGTGGTCAGTCTACCCGACGCAGTCCCCTGACCCCACGCACTCGACGCGTCGGGTGGCAGATGGGGGGCTAGATCGCGCCGAAGCCCACGGGGCGGACGTGCTCGGCGCCGAGATCGACGTACGCGATGCCGGAGGCGGGGATGAGCACCTTTCGGCCCTTGTCATCGACCAGGGTGAGGAACCCGCCGGTGGCGATCGCCTCGGTGAGCGCCGCTTGGATGTCTTCCGGGGTGCTCTCGGACTCGACCATGACCTCGCGGTTCACGTGCGTAATCCCGACCTTGATCTCCACTGCTGTCCTCCTCGTCGGGCGGCAGCCTGCCTTGCCCCGGCTGCCAGACTGCCATATCCGTCACCCAGGACTCGCCTCTGTTCGCCACAGGCCGAAGGGCCGAGGCGAACCGGTCTCAGCTGAGCGACTCGACCTCGTCCTTGGACGCCTTGCGGACGACGATGCGGGTCCAGGCGCCGACGTAGATGCGGTCGTCCGGCCCGAGCTCGTACCGCCCTTGCACGGGCGCCGTGGGCAGCGGACCCGCGGCGGGGCCGACGAAGGTGCCGTTGGCGGAGCCGAGGTCCTCCACGTACCAGCGGGTGCCGTCGGTCGACAGCCGCGCCTGGCGGCGGCTCACGCCGGAGTCGACGCCGCAGTCCACCTCCGGGTGGATGTTCCGGCTCGCCGATGCGCGGCCGATGAGGTTGTCGACGCCCAGCACGACGGTCGCGGGGAGTGCGACAGACGGCATGGGCTCGTCGGTCTCCTGCACCTCGTACCAGTCGGGGTCGATCCAGATCTCGGCCACGTACGACTCCCGGCGCGGCGCCGGCCGGCCGCGCGTGGGCTCCTCGACGTCCGGCGGTGTCGTGACTACTGGCGCCGCGGGGGCCTTGACCAGTGCCTCGCCCACGCTCGCGGCGGACTCACTCACGGCGACGACCGGCGCGGGGGAGTGCTCGTTGATGTCGAGCGTGCTCGCGTCGGCTACCGGTGCGGCCGAGGGGACACCAGGATACGAAGGCGTCGCCGGCACGACGGGAGCTCCCACGGGCGTGCTCACGGACACCGCCCTCGCCGGAGCGGGATCGCGACGCAGGCCCAGCATCCCGGCGGCATCCGAGCGCGGGAGCGTACCGGTCGTGTAGTCGTAGCCGCACGCCTCGCAGAACAGCGCGTCCGCGGGGTTGCTCGCACCACAGTTGGGGCACTTCTGGATCGTCGACGGGACCGACTGAGGCAACGGGCCGACGGACGGTGAGGGATGGACTGGCGCACCACAGGTATCGCAGTAGTCGTCGGTTGCCGAGCGGTGCCCGTTGTCGCAGATGCCGGCCATCAGCCGCGGATCCTCGTCGTCTTGGTGGAGGCGGTGTCGAGCGCCATCTCATCGGCCTTCTCGACCTGCCGTTTGAGCCGGACCGTGCCGGTGCCGGCGTCCTGGACGTCGACCACCTTGCGCAGCTTCGAGGTGGCTTCCTCGTTGCCCGTCTCTGCTGCCAGCTGGATCGCGCGTCCGAGCTTCGTCGTCGCGGTCCGGTCGTCGCCAGCAGCTTTCGCGGCCAGGCCTTCCTGGATCGCCGCTGCGAGCTCGGTCTGCCCGGTGTAGTGGGCGACCTCCGGGCTGATCCTCGTCGTCAGGGATGGGTCGTTCGACCAGCGGGCCTTCACGAGGCCCTGCGCGACGACGGTCGGCCCGACACTCAGCTGGACACGCGCAGCGAGCTGCTCCTGCCCGATCGCCTTGGCCGGAAGCCGTACCGACAGGTGGTAGTCGCGGGACTCGTCGCCCCAGGATCCGGTGGGGTACGACTGGGTCAGGGGGTTGATCGGCGCCCCACGGCCCGTCAGGTCCTCGACGGTGGGCGACACCTGCCGTACGAACAGGACCTGTGCTCCCTGGGGCACCCACACACGCAGCTGGGCATCAGCCACTCCGCGGCCCATCGCCTTGTGCATGAGGTCAGCGAACACCGCCGGCATGTCCATGCCGGACGGGATGATGTCGACCGACCCGAGCAGCGCCTGGGCGATCTTGCGGATCTCCTCGACCTTCCAGTCGACACCGACACCGCGGCAGTCGGCCTGGAACTGGCCGAGGCAGTTGCGGATCGCCGCGTCGAGCTGCTGCGGGGTCTCGTTGTGGTTCTCGCCGTCGGTCAGGAGGATGGCGTGCTTCTGTGACAGCGGCCCGACCGAGTCGAACAGCGCACGTGCGAGGTTGAGCCAGGCACCGATCGCCGTACCGCCGTCGGACCGGAAGAAGCTGATCGCGTCCTTGGCCTGGCGACGGGTCTGCGGGTTCATCTGCACCAGACCGGGACCGGTCTGGACCATGGGGTAGGCGAGGTACGCCTTGTGGTTGCCCGCGATGATCGCGAAGAACGTGCCGTCGAGGATCGCGTCGACGGCGACCATGGCGGCCTGCTTCGCCGCGCGCATGTTGGTCTCGCCCATCGACCCGGACGTGTCGACGATGATGACCTCGGCGGCGGCACCGGACCCGGTCTGCCCCGCCGCGCCCGCACCGACGCAGTCGATCGTGACGATCGCGTTGACATCGGTGCCGCCGTCGGGAAGGAACTCGTTCTGGTAGACGGTCGACGTGAACTGGGCCATGGTCTCGATTCTCTCGCAGGGCACAAAGACCGAGCAACGAGGCTCGTGCACAACAGACGGTACCGGTTCGAAGGATCGCTCTGGCGGTCACCCGGTGTCTCCGGGTGAATCGGGGTTCAAAGTCTCGATCAGTGCATGGGATAGAGAGCCTCCGGCTTGCGATGCCGCTAGTGGGGGAAGGATCATGTACGAGTGCTCGACCATGCCGCGCGGGAAGTTGTCCAGCCGGCTGGGATCGAGGTCACGCGGCAGGCGACCGAAATCCTGACTCAGGCTCAGAATCTCGCCGATCAGTTGCGGGCCGAGGCCCAAGCCGATGCTGGAGCGATGCGTGCTGAGCTTGCCCAAAACCGGCAGCTCAACGACGACCTGGTGCGTACGGCGGCCGAAAAGCAGTCTCAGGCGGAGGCTGCAGCAACGGCCGCGACAGCCCGTCTGGACGAGGCGAGGCGCGACGCCGTCACCCTTCTCGAGGACGCGTCGGCGCAGGCGGGGCTCATCACCCGTACGGCCGAGCGGACCGCGGCCGAGGTTGTCGCCCTGGCACGGGCCGAGGCCGAGCGCATCCTCACCGACGCCAAGAGCGCGTCCGACACCCTGAACGAGACCTCGGCGCGCGCAGTCGAGGAGGTCCGGGGTCGCCTCGCCGCGTACGCCGAAGGAGTCGACGCGGAGCTCAAGGCGAAGAAGGAGGCGTGGGAGACCGAGGAAGCACAGCGACGCCGTGACCTCGACGAGCACATCGTCAGGACCCACGCCCAGGCAGACGCGCAGCTGGCGCAGCGCAAGAGCGACCACGACAGCGACGTCGCCACCACCCTGTTGGAGCTCTCCGACGAGCGGAAGCGGTGGGACGAGGAGCTGGTCAAGCTCCAGTCCGCCGCACAGGCCGAGCACGACGAACTCATCTCCACGGCGCAGAGCACGGCCGATGAGCAGCTGGCGTCGGCCGCCGCGCACATGGAGTGGACCCAGCAGGCGATGGCCGAGCTCAAGGCGACCGCCGAGGCTGAGACCGCGGCCGTACGCAGGCAGCATCACCAGGAGCTCACCGACCACGTACGGACGGTGCGGGAGCGGACACAGGTGCTGCTGACGTCCGCCGACCATCGTGGACAGACCGTGGTGTCCGAGGCCCAGGCGACCGCTGAGGACCTGCAGGCTCGTGCTCGCGCTCTGCTCGACGCCGCCGAGAAGGATGCCGTCCAGACTCGCCAGCGCGCCGAGGAGCAGGCGCAGCGGCTGCTCGAGACCGCCCGCACGGAGGCACAGGCCCAGGAGGAGCGGGCGAAGCGCCGGCTGGCTGACGCCGAATCGGGCGCCAAGCTCATCCGTGAACGTGCCGCCTCGGACCTCGAGGCGCTCCAGCGGGAGACGTACGAGTCCGTGCGCGCCACGCGGGAAGAGGCGATCGCGATGCTCGCCAAGGCGAGGACGGACGCCGACCAGGCACGTACGGAGGCGCGAGCACAGCTCGACAAGGCGCGCGCCGAGGTCGCCACGCTTGCACGTCGTCGCGACGACATCAACTCACAACTAGGCCATCTTTCCGGCGTCATCGAGGCGCTCGCAGTCCCTGACGAACCCGGAACCGGCACCACGACAGCCAGCCAGCACTCAATGGAAGAGGAATGATGTCCCAGGTGAACCCCGCTTTCCGTACGGTCATGCGCGGCTACGAGCCGAATGAGGTCGACAAGGCGCTCGGAGACCTGCGCAAGGCTCTCGAGCAGGCCCGGTCGGAGGCCGCCACTCACGGCGTCAACGTGACGAAGCTCCAGACCCAGGTCGCGGCGCTCGAGGAGGGGCTGAACTCCGAGAAGCAGCGGTCCGCGTTGCTCGCCGCGGAGCAGGCGCAGAAGGCCGAGCCGTCGTTCGCCGACTTCGGCACCCGCGTCGGCAAGATCCTGTCGCTCGCCGGTGACGAGGCCAAGGACCTCGTGAACAAGGCGAAGGCCGACGCCGATGCCCTGACCAAGGAGTCGACGACCGCCGCCGAGCAGGCCCGGACCGCTGCCGACCGCTACGCCGCCGAGACGCGCAGCAAGGCCGACGCGGACGCCGCCAAGGTCGTCGAGGCCGCGCGCCAGCAGGCCGACGAGATCCTCGACACCGCCGACCGCGAGGCAACGACCCGTCGCGAAGAGGCCGAGGGCGTCTACGAGCACCAGCGCGCCCGTGCCGCGGCTGCCGCCGCTGACTTCGAGAAGACCCTCGCTGATCGCCGCGACAAGTCCGCGGCGGAGTTCAGCGCTGCGATGCAGGCGCATCAGAACGCACTCAACGTGGTGCAGGAGCGCCAGTCGGCCAGCGAGGCGGAGGCCGACCGCACGCTGGCCGATGCTCGTGCCCAGGCCGAGGCGCACCTCAAGGCTGCGCACGAAGAGGCTGCCCAGCACATCACCAGTGCCAAGGCGGCGGCGGAGAAGGTGCGTCGCGAGACCGAGCGTGAGCTCCAGGCAGCCACGTCGCGTCGCGACGCGATCACCGCGCAGCTCACGAACGTTCGTCAGATGCTCGCCACCCTCGGTGGCAACTCGATCGGTAACCCGTTCAGCGAGCCCGAGCCTGAGGCTGTGGCCGCGTTCGCCGGCACCGAGGCTGCTGACCCGACGGACGCCGTCGAGGCTCCTGAAGAGGGCGACGAGGACGAGTACGAGGACGACGACGAGTACGACGAGGACGAGGACGACGAGGAGTATGAGGACGACGAGGCCGAGGACGCCGAAGTCGACGACGAGAACGAGGAGAAGGCGCACGCATGAAGTTCCGCTACCTGGGTGACTCCGGGCTGAAGGTGTCCGAGATCTGCTACGGCAACTGGCTGACCCACGGGTCGCAGGTGGAGAACGACACGGCGACGCTGTGCGTTCGAGCCGCGCTGGACGCGGGGGTCACGACGTTCGACACGGCCGACGCGTACGCGAACACCGTCGCCGAGTCCGTACTCGGTGAGGCGTTGGCGTCCGAGCGGCGCGAGTCCCTCGAGATCTTCACCAAGGTGTACTGGCCGACGGGCCCGAAGGGGCCGAACGACTGCGGGCTGTCGCGCAAGCACATCATGGAGTCGATCAACGGCTCGCTGAAGCGGCTCGGCACCGACTACGTCGACCTGTACCAGGCTCACCGGTACGACACCGAGACGCCGCTCGAGGAGACGATGCAGGCGTTCGCCGATGTCGTCCGTGCGGGCAAGGCGCTGTACATCGGCGTCAGTGAGTGGAGCGCCGACCAGCTCCGTGCCGGTCATGCGCTCGCCAAGCAGCTCGGCTTCCAGCTGATCTCGAACCAGCCGCAGTACTCGATGCTGTGGCGCGTCATCGAGGCCGAAGTCGTGCCGACGAGCCAGGAGCTGGGCATCTCGCAGATTGTCTGGTCCCCGGTCGCCCAGGGCGTGCTCACCGGCAAGTACGTGCCCGGTGCGGCTCTGCCCGAGGGCTCGCGCGCGACCGACGACAAGGGCGGCGCGCAGATGATCTCCCGGTTCATGAACGACACCGTTCTCGGACGGGTCCAGAACCTCAAACCGGTCGCCGACGAGCTCGGTCTGTCGATGGCTCAGCTGGCTGTCGCCTGGGTGCTTCAGAACGAGAACCTCGCCTGCGCGATCATCGGCGCCTCACGTCCGGAGCAGGTGGCGGAGAACGTTGCCGCCTCCGGCGTCGTCATCCCGGCGGAAGCCATGGCGAAGATCGACGAGGCACTCGGCGACGTCGTCGTCCGCGACCCGGCCATGACGAAGGCCAACTCGCCGAAGGTACGTCCGGTCTAGCTCACGGGGGATCGAGGGGCCAGCAGCTGCCCGGAAGTCAGGCTTCCGTCGGCGTTTCCTGGCCCTTCGACTCCGACTCGGGGGCTGCGACGGCCGGCGCAATGGCGGAGGCCGGTAGAGCGCCGAGGCGCGCGAGCGCCACGGAGATGTTGTCCTTGCCGCCCTGCTCGTTGGCCCAGGAGACCATGAGCTCGCAGAGATCGACGAGGTTGGTCGGGGAGGCGGCGAGGCCCGCGTCGAGCACCGTACGGATCTCCGCCGGGCTGGACGCGTAGTTCCACAGGCCGTCGGAGCAGACGAGGACCCAGCCGTCGCCGACTTCCAGGTTGCCCGACCGAGGCACGATGTCGGGCGCGTCGCGACCGAGCCACTTCGTGATCGCGTGGGCCCCGGGTCCGTTCTCGGCCTCCTCGCGCGGCACGCCCATCTCGATCCTGGCCTCGGCCATGGAATCGTCACGGGTGAGCAGCACGGGGTCGCCGCCGTCGGGCAGCCAGTACGCCCTGGAGTCGCCGAGGTTGGCGTAGGAGAGGCGGCCCTTCGAGACCACGGCCACGACGAACGTTGCGGAGGCAGCGTTCTCGCTGGCCGGGTCGGTGGTCCGTACCACCGCCTCGTTCGCCGCGGCCGCGGCAGCGGCCAACGCCGACTCCACGGCCGGTACGTGTGACTCCTCGACGGCCAGTCCCTGCGGCTGGTCAGCCCACAGCAGGTCGCGCGCAGCCTCGGCGGCCGCCAACGAGGCGACGTCGGAGTCGATCGAGCTGGAGACGCCGTCGCAGACGACGAGGACAGCCCGCTCTCCCGGTTCCTGACCCGCGGCCAGTGCAATGGCGTCCTCGTTGCGGCTGTGCTTCATGCCGCGGTCGCAGACGCCCGCAACCCAGGGTGCCGGCTCCTCGCGGTAGTGGTCCCGCTCGCTCGCCGCCTTGAAGCCGCACACCGTGCAGTAGCCGTCCGAGTCGACGGCGCCCTCGCACTGGACGCACGGGCGTGGCGGAGCCATGACCGCATCCGGGTCGAGACTGCGCGGGATGTCTCCCGCCTGCGCCGATGCGGGCCGAGCGGCGCCGCACTGCACGCAGAACTGGCTCGTACCGGGCGTGTACGGGTCGGGAAAGTCCGCACCGCACGCTGGGCACTTCTCGGCGGCCAACGGCGACCACTCGACGCCGGGAGGCTGGTGGAGCGACGGATCCGGCGACGACACTCCCGGTGCCGGGGCGTCGAAGTTCGGCCGCCACTCGACACCCGGCCCAGCGGCGTCGTCCGGCTTCTTGCCGCGCAGCCACCGTTCGAGTCCGTCGGGGAGCAGGTTCTGCCAGCCCTTCTCGGCGTCGTTCACAGCAGGCTCCACTTCCTCGTAACGTTCGCCTTCTCGACGAGCTGCACCCGTACCGACGACTCGGGTTCGAGCACAGCCAGTCGCCTGTACGCGATCTCGAGCCGGTCACGCAGCGCCGGAGGTGTGGCTGGTACGGCGCCGATGCTGGTCGTCGTCTGCGCACCCTTGGTCGTCACGACATCGAGTGCACGCTCGTAGATGTCCACGTCTATCCGCGCCTGCGTGAGCGCGTCCAACCTCGCGTTGTGGGTCGCGGTCATCGCGCGCTGCAGGTCGGGGAGACCGGAGCCGAACCCGAGCAGGTGCTCAGCCTCGAGACGGCGGGACTCGAGGTAGCCACGGCTCGTCGACGGGACCATGTCGAGGGCGTCGAGCGTGCCCTGCAGGTCCTGACGCTTGGCACGCAGCCTGGCCAGCCCGAATGCCGCCGGCGTGACGTAGTTCGCGTCCGTAGAGGCGCAGATGAGGTACAGGTTCTCGGCGATCACAGGCTCCCCGCCCTCCTCGCACGCGACCGCGAGCGCGATCTTCGGCGCCAGCTCGCCCGGCACCTGCCCGTACACGGCGTTGAACGCCGACTGCGCGTTGTGCCAGTCACCGAGCTTCATCGCGAGGACGCCTGAGACCCAGACCGCGCGCCACTCCCACGGGTCGGCAGCGAGCAGCTCGTTGACGTACTGCCGTACGAGACGCTGGTTGTCCATCTCCAGCGCCGCCTCGGCCTTCGCGAGCAGCACCTCGGCGGTCGCCTGCGGCGCCGACTCGAGGGCGGTCATCCGCTGGCCGGGATCGGTGTAGTTGATCGCGCTCAGCCACGCGTACTGGGGGTCGGTCGTGTCGGGCTTCAGCTTCGGCAGCTGCGTCCAGTCGAACGTGTCACCCGTCACCGACGGCGGCTCGAAGAGCAGCGACGTGGCCGACGTCTGGGCGATGCCCGAGTGCATGGATCCGACGACCTCACGCAGCACGCCGAGCAGCTGCACGCGCAGCTCGTCGGAGGAGACGAAGCGGTCGGCGGGATCCGCGGCGCAGCACTTGAGGAGAAGCCGGAACAACGAGTCGTACTCGGCGAAGAGCGGCATCTCCTCGACGGGCGGCAACGTGAACTCGTACGTGGACTGGTAGCCGCGGAACTCCGCGCAGAGCACGAGCAGCGTGCGGCCGATCGTGTAGATGTCGCTCGCCACCGACGGGCCGACGGTCGCGACCTCGGGGGCCTGATAGCCCGAGGTGCCGAAGATGGACGAGTCGTCGTCGTCCATGCGTCGTACGCCACCGAGGTCGATGAGCTTGATCGAGTCGTCGATCTGGAGCACGTTGTCGGGCTTGAAGTCGCAGTAGAGCAGGTGCTGATCGTGGAGGTAGCTGAAGGCCGGCAGGGTCTCGTGGATGTACGCGAGCGCCCAGTCCACCGGCAAGGCGTCGTACATGCCGCCGTTCGCCGACAGGCGCTGCTTGAGAAGCTCCTTCAGGGACCGGCCACCCACGTACTCCATGACGATGTAGCCGGCTCCGTCGTGGGTGACGAAGTTGTAGATCTCGACGATCAGCGGGTTCTCGACCTGCGCGAGGAACTGCTGCTCGGCGATCGCCGAGGCCAACGCGTCGGCGTCGCCCACGTTGAGGAGGCCCTTGAGCACGACCCAGCGGTCCGACACGTTCTTGTCGCGCGCGAGGTAGATCCAGCCCATGCCGCCGTGGGCGAGGGCGCCCTGGACCTCGTACTGCCCGGCGACGAGATCGCCTTTGGTGAGCTTGGGCGTGAACGAGTACGGCTTCTGGCACTTGGGGCAGAAGCCCTCGAGGCGCCCGCCATCCTGGTCGTGAGACCGGCCGACCGGCGAGCCGCAATGGGGGCAGATGCGCTTGTCCTCGGGGATCGTGGGGTTCTTCATGACCGCGGTGTCGGGATCGACGTACGGAGCGGGCGGTACGTAGGTGAGCCCTGCACCCAGTCGAGCCGCACGGAGCCTCTTCGCGGTGTCGCGGATGCGCTTCGTGGAGCGACTCGCTGCGGAACCGGCTCGGGCAGAGCCGAGCGCGGTCGAGCTGAGCAGGCTCGAGGCCCGCGTGACCGACGTGTGTCCGGTGCTCGGGGAGCGGGGCGCGCTCGACGCCTCGGTGGCACCGGCCGGTGACCCACACACGTCGCAGTAGCCGTCGATGATGCTGCCCGTGCAGCCGGGCATCCGACAGCGCCCCGTCGGCACCTTCGCCGGCGGTGCCTGGGGGATGCCGCTGCTGGATACGGGGGGTGGGGACACGGGCTGGGACGAAGGGCCCGGGCCCAGCGGGATCGCCTGTGGCGTCACGGATGCGGCGGCCGCCGAGTGAGCGCCACCGGGAGAGGGCATGCCGCACACGTCGCAGTAGCCGTCGGCGATCGAGCCGGTACATCCCGGCTGAAGACATCTCACGACTGACCTCCTTGGTCTCGCGCAGCGAGCAACCTCGACGCCGCGGCGTAGGCGTCGAGCAGCGACGCGACCACCTGCGTCGGTGTGGGCCGTCGCGCGAGGAACGACTCGACGACCTGCGCCAGCGCGGCGACGTCCGCATCACCCGCGACGCCCGTCCGCTGGGCGGTGCTGACCTCTTGGGTGAGCCGGTTCGCGAGAGCCGTGCGGTCGTCCAGCGCCTTGGAGTACGCGTCCTGGACCACCTGCATCGCCCTGCTCACAGACCCGAGCCTCCCAAGATACCCGTCGAGCTGAGAGGCACTGCTCGGTACGGGACCGAGCGCATCCACGTTCGGTACGGCGTACTTCGGCGCCGGTGTCACGGTCGCGACCGTCTGTGCGACGAGGTCGTTCAGTGCCGTCTCGCGAACCTCGAGCGCCTCACGCAGCTCACGCGCACGGGCGAGCTTGTCCTGTGCCTGGCGGCGCTTCGTGTTCCCGACGATGAGGTCTCGCTCCATGGTCGCGGCACGGATCTCGAGCGGGCCGAGCAGCCCACCGATGTCCCCACCACGATCAGACTTCCCGGCCAGATCCTCCGTCCGCGCCGACATGTCCTCGATCTGTGCCAGGACGGCCGGCTGTGTCGCCGGTGGTTCCAGCCTCGCCTGGTCACGGAGTCGCTCCACCTGCGCCCGCAGGTCGCGCAGTCGTCCGGCCAGCTGGTCGGACTGCGGGCTGCGGTTGAGCCGACTGCGCAGCTGTCCTGCGAGGGCGTCGCTGAGCCGGCAGGCCTCGGGCAGCGACACGGACAGCCCGCTGATGGCGGCCGAACCAGGCGTGGGCGACCCCGAGTCGGGAAGGGTGTCGTCGAGTCGGCCCCAGATGAGCGCGGAGAGCCGCAGCTGCTCGGTCGCACCGACGCGTCCTGAGTCCCAGGTGGCCAGCAACAGGTCGTAGCGGTTCTTGATCGCCTGCCAGACCGACAGCGACAGCATCATGTCGTTCGTCAGCTGAGCACGGTCGGGCGACGCGAGAATCGTGCTGTCGAGCTCGTCGAGCTCGGTGCGCCGCTGCGTGATCCATGCGCCAAGCAGGCCCAGGTACGTCATGGCGTCCTGGACCTCGACGGGTGCGCCGATCCTTCCGGGCGCCTTGGGTGCAGTGTCCATGCGCGTCTTTCAGACGTACTCGGCCAGGCGGCGGTTGAGGCCCCAGACCGTGGAGAAGAGAGCCAGTACCGCGGCGCCGGAGGCACCGATACCGAGAGGCAGCTGCGTGCGCTGGGCGTTGGTCAGCGTCGAGGTGGCCACCGAGGCATCCTGGTCGGCCAGTGCCTTGGCCCCGTCCGAGAACGCCACGAGCGGGGTGAGCGTCGTCGTACGACTCTGGGCCTTGGCGTTGGCACCCGAGGGAGCCAGGGACGCATGAGCCGTCGTGTACGCGGTCCACAAGGTCGTCTGGCGGGTCTGCTCAGACTGGTCCGGAAGCGTCGCGAGCAGCTTGGTCATCGAGGCGCTGAGCTGCGTCCAGCCGGTATCGCCGAGAGAGGGCTGCAACAACGTGCGGTCCTCGGCGGCCTTGGCCTGTTCAGCAGTGGTCCTCGAGTCCACGTTGATTCGCGCAGCGGCCAGCGAGGTCGTCGTGACGTCCGTCAGCGACTGCTGGACGACGCCGTTGGCCTGGCCGGCGAGGGCCGCCGCGCCCAGGACGAGAAGCAAGCCGGCGCTGAGACCGATGTTGATGACGCGGTGTGAGCGGCGGGCGACCAGGATCGCGCTCAGCACGAGGCTGGCGACGGCGATCCATCCCGCCGCGACCGCCCACGGTCCGATGGCCCAGCTGGGGCCGTCGCCCACGCGGGCATCGCTGTGCTGGGCGAGGGTCGCGAGCGTCGCCAGCGGCGCGTCGAGCTTGGTCCCTGCGGCGACGAACTGCGAGCCACCCGCGCTGGACCCGGTACCAGCCACTGTCCAGGCGGCGTCGACCGTCCGACGGTAGTCGCTGATCTGGGTCTGGATCGTCGCCAGCTGGCCCGCGTCGCCAGGTTGGTCCGCTGCCGCGCGAAGCAGCATCGCCGAGACCTGGTCGATCGTCGACTGGTAGTCGGTCCACTCACCGTTCGCAGCGGCCGTCGCAGGCGCGAGGAACGCCACGGAGGCCTTCCGGTCCGCCTCGGCGAGAGTGGCGCGAGCGCCTCGTAGCTGTTGACCAAGAGAGATGTCAGCGGCCGAGGAGCCCAGGGCCATCTCCGGGGCCACGGTCGCGACGACTGTGAGGCCGGAGAAGAGAAGCAGGATGACGATGAGAGCGTTGCGCAGCCCGCGAATGAGCCGTGGCGTTGTGGTGGGGTGCACCGGCACGGGCAGGGGAGCGGTCGAGCCGGTACGGCCTGTGGCCACTGTCGTGCTCGTCTGGGTCGGAGCCGCCGCCTGCTGCGCCGTGCTCGTCCCGGTGGGCGTGGTGCTCACACGCTCTCCTGGGCAGGTGGCGTCGGCGCGTCGTCCCCGGGCTCCGCCGCGCCCGGCCAGTCGACGGGAGCCTGGTCCTGGGGCACCGAGAGGTCCTCGGGCTGGAGCTTGCGCAGCTGCTCGAGCGTTGGCTCGTCAATGTCGCGGAGACGCCAGGCCTGATGCCCGATGGCGGCCTCGAACACGTTGCGCGCGAACCGGCCGTTGCCGAACGTCTCGTCACGTAGCTGCTGGGCGAGCTGCACCTTGAATGCCGTGATCACGTCGTCGCCCACGTCGTAGTCGGCTTTGCTCGCCATCCCGTTGAAGATGCCGACCAGCTCGTCGTCGGTGTAGTCGTCGAACTCGATGGTCGTACGGAACCGGCTGTTGAGGCCCGGGTTCTCGTCGATGAACTTCGCCATCGGACGTGGGTAGCCGGCAACGATGACGACGAGGTCCTGGCGGTTGTCCTCCATCTCCTTCACGAGGGTGTTGATGGACTCCTCGCCGTACTGGTCGCCGGCCAGGGAGTAGGCCTCGTCGATGAACAGGACGCCGCCCTTGGCCTTCGCGCACACCTCGGTGGTCTTGATCGCGGTCTGGCCGAGGTAGCCCGCCACCAGCTCCGAGCGGTCGACCTCGACGAGCTGGCCCTTGGACAGCAGGCCGAGCGCACGGTAGATGCCCGCGACCAGCCGCGCCACGGTTGTCTTCCCCGTTCCCGGGTTGCCCACGAAGATCAGATGACGGGTGATCGTCGGGTCGATGAGCCCGGCCTTCGCACGGAGCCCCTGCACGCGCAGGATCGCCGACTGCTTGTGGATCTCGTCCTTGACCCGTTGCAGCCCGACCAGGCCGTCCAGCTCGGCGAGGAGCTCCTCGAGGGACTTCGCGGGGACTTCCGGTTCGGGTTCCTTCGCCGGGGCGGTCGGATCCTCCTGCGTCTCGGTGGGCGCCGAAGCCGCTGCCGGGTCGCTGGGAGCCGCTGGCGAGCCGGGCGTGACCGACGTCGCCGGAGGCGCAGACGTCGTCGGCACGGAGCCGTAAGCCTGGAGATCGGGGAAGGCGCCGGGCGCGTGCGGGTCGACCCCTGTGAGGTCGAAGGGGTTCGTGCTCAACGGGCTCAGGTCGCCCTGCGGCTGCATGCCCGCCTGCCGCATCCGCTCCTGCGAGTGCCGGAGCTGGTCGAACACGCCCGAGAGGACCCCGGGCGCCCGCTTCGCGAAGTCACCCATCTGATCGGCCGCCTGACGGCTGCGACCTGTCATCTGCTCGAGGAACGTCTCGCCTGGTGCCTCTGCGGTGGGGCCGACAGGTGGTGTTTGCACGGGGGCGGTTGGCGTCGGTGGCGTACTCCTCGGCACTCCTCCGGGCAGCCCGTCGAAGGCACCGGGAGAGGACCCCGTCGGGACGGAGAAGGGGTTGTTGGCCTTCGGGTACATTGCCGAGCGCTGCGCCGCGGCGGCAGCCGCTGCGGAGCCCGCGACCTGCGGATGGGGCTCCCCGAGCATGCAGGCAGAGGCCGCGACGGCAGCCAGGGCATCGGCGTACGCGGCGGCATTCTGGGGATCGTCCGTGCCGAGGGCGGACATGAGGACCGTCGGAGCCGACCGGTAGCGGCGACCTTTCGAGGCGGCTTCGAAGAACGCCTTGGCACCGCCGGGTTCGCCCGTCTCCTCGCCCCACGTCTTGAACGCACCGCGCGCAGGCTCGGCCACGGATGCAGCCAGCTGTAGCCCTTCGGTGCGGGCGGCGCGCTCATCGAGGCCTGCCGCCCGTGCAGCGGCGACGAGCTGGTCGAGGGCGGAGCGAAGCGTGGTCACGTGGTCAGACCTCCAGATCGAGCGGGTTGGCCGGGCCGATGCTCTGACGCGGACCGGCAGGTGCCTTGGGTGGTTCGGTGGGGGCGTGGCCGAACTTCTCCTGCAAGAAGCGCCCATGGGCGATGAGCGCCTGCGCGTCGGCCTGGAGCACGGCGTCGTACATCTTGTCGACGGTCGAGCCCAACAGGTCCAGCTGGTCCACCAGGACCAGCAGCGACGTCTTGGCGCCCTCTATCGGCCGGCTGTCGGCCCAGTCGCGGGGGAGCCTCAGGTACGCGCTGAGCGCTTCGGGCAGGTAGTCGGTCGCGGTCGCCATCAACGAGTACTGCTCGGCGGAGTCCAAGCCGGCATTGCGCATGCGCGGCAGTGTCTCGCGGAGCTTCCGGGTCACGCGATGCACACGGCTGAGCACAGCGGGCGGTACGTGGCCGTCCGCCGCCAGCTGGTCGACCTTCGCGAGCGAGTCGGCGATCTCCTCGGGCGTCGGAGGGGCGTCGAGCGCAGCCTGCTGGGTCGCAGGCTCCTGCTGGTCGCCCTTCAGCCAGTCGAACAGACCCATCGAAGATCGTGTTCCTCGTTCAGTGCGCGGTGTCGACGTTGAGCTCGGAACCCGGGATCACGGGCTGGCTGCGCTGAGCGCGCTCCAGATAGTCGCGAGACTTCGAGACCTCGTTCTCGAGGACGCCGATGGTCTGGGCCATGTTGTCGAGCGCGCGCAGCTTGAACTCGTCGATCGAGTCCATGGTCGCGTAGATGTTGGCGAACGCGGACTTGAGCTGCTCGATGCCGATCGTCGAGGACGCGGCCTGCTCCTGGATCCGTGCCGAGTTCTCCTTCAGCATCTCCGACGTCTTCTGGATCATGTTCGACGTCGTCGTGTTGAGCGCCGTGATCTGGTCCAGGACCAGCTGCTGGTTTCCGAGTGCCTGAGCAACGATCACGGCTGTCCGGAGAGCGGACACGGTCGTCGTCGCGGCACGGTCGACGCCCTTGATGAGCTCGATGTTGTTCTTGATGATGATGTCGATCGCGAGGTAGCTCTGGATGGACACCGCGAGCTGCGTCAGCAGGTCCTGGTGCTTCTGCCGTACATAGAACAGGACGTCCTGGTTGAGCTGCTTGGCGCGCTCGGGGTCCGACATCTCGATCTCGGCGATGCTCGCGGTGAGCTGGGTGTCGAGCTGCTCGGCGATGTAGACGTACTGGTTCAGGCGTCCCATCGTCTGCCAGAGGTTCTGCTTCTCCATGTTGAGCGCCACGTTGTCGCGGGTCAGCTCGTCCTGGCCGGAGCGCAGCGCATGGAGGATGGCGTTGAGGTGGGACTGCGACGTCTGGTACTTGCGGAAGTAGTCCTGCATCTTCTTCCCGACCGGGAAGATGCCCAGGAACTTCTTCTCGCTGTCGCGGCCCGGATCGAGGTCCTCGACGGTACGGCGCAGGTCGACCAAGGTCTGGCCCACCTTCGAGCCCTGAGTCAGGTTGCCCTCCTTGAGGGCCCTCACCGGCGTGTTGAGCAGGCGGTTCGACGTCTCGGCCGCCTTCCGGATGTCGGCGTCTCCCATGGACCGTACGGCGTCCGCCTGAGCCGCGAAGTCCGGCGAGCCGGTCTGGGCCTTGGTGATCGCCTGCATGAAGGAGTCGACCTTCTGGTCGAGCACCGGCACCTGGGCGGCGTCGACCTGAGGAGCCATCTTGGGCGCCTGGGTCGAGGGGACAACAGCGACTGCGGGTGGAGCCTCGAGCGTGAGCGTCGCCGTAGCCGCCGGTGGTGGTGGCGTCAGCGGGGCGTAAGCGGCCTGGCCGGACTCGGACATGGGGCACCTTTCAAACGGGGGCACGCGGCGTGCGACAGGTTCCGAACCAATGTACCGGTCAGGTGGAGCGCTGAGGCTCGTCCCTCCCGCATCAACTCCCGGATTCGACCGGAACCGGCGGCCCGTCCTCGTCCAGCACGTCTGCGAAGAGGTCTCCGGAGTCCGCGACGCGTGCCAGTACCTCCTCGGGGCGGAACCGGAGCGCGTCGGGGGAGTCGGCGGCGGCGACCTCGTCCCACGTCACAGGCGTCGCCACCCAGGGCTGCTCCTTGCCGCGCAGCGAATAGGCGCAGATGGTGTTGCGCGCCGCCTTGTTCTGCAGGTAGTCGATGTAGATGCGCTCCGAGCGGGCGGACTTGGCCATCGTCGCGACGAAGAGGTCGGGGTGCCGGCGGCTCAGCTCCGCGGCGAGCCGGGCCACGTACCGTACGACATCCTCCGACGGCGTCGGCGCGATCGGTGCGGACAGCTGGAGCCCCTTGGAGCCGGAGGTCTTCACCGAGGCGATGATCCCGTCGGCGGCGAGGCGATGAGCGATGATCAAGGCCCCCTTGGCGACGTCCACCATGGTCAAGCCAGGTCCGGGGTCGAGATCGACGACGCAGGTCGTGGCGCGCGGTTCGTGGTCGGTGTCGAGGAGCACGGCGCCGTCCTCGCATGTCGTGTGCGCAGTGGTCCACTGCGGGGCGTGGAGCTCAAGGGCCGCGAGGTTGGCGAGGTAGACGAGCGTCGCCGGCTCGGTGGCGACGAGATAGTCGATGCGGCCCTCGGTACCCAGGACGGGTTGTACGGAGACCCAGTCCGGTGCGCCGGCCGGCATGTTCTTCTCGAAGAACGGCTGCGCGTCGACCCCGTTCGGGAACCGGACGCGGGTCAGGCAGCGACCGGCGAGGTGGGGGAGCATCGTGTCGGCGATCGCCAGGTAGTACGAGACGATCTCGGCCTTCGTGACGTGGCACGCGGGGTAAAGGACCTTGTCCAGGTTCGTCAACGTGAGCGTCCGTTCACCGACGGTCGTGACGATGCTCTCACCCGGCATGCGGTCACTCTAGGTCGTACGTCCAGACGGGCAGGGCCGGGAAAGACAAAGGACCCCCGCAGCTGCGGGGGCCCTTCGTGAGTGCGACTACAGAGCGTGGACGCGATCAGCCTGCGGACCCTTGGGGCCCTGCGTGATCTCGAACTCGACCTTCTGACCCTCTTCGAGGGTACGGAAGCCGGTGGTGTCGATCGCGGTGTAGTGGACGAACACGTCCTGATCGCCACCTTCTACAGCAATGAAGCCGTAGCCCTTCTCGGCGTTGAACCACTTGACGGTTCCCTGAGCCATGCAACTTCTCCCGACTTGCTCGCTGAGATCGCACCTTGAGATCTCAGGCTGCTGGACACGGTCCGGACCTTCCCAAGCACAGCCCGGGCTGGAGCAGCGGTTATACCTTGACATATTTCCGGCTCAGTGGACAGCCTGGCGCGAAAGTGATCCACGACGTGTCGGGCAGGCGCCAGGCAGCGTCGGCGTCGCGGCAACAGCGCCGTTTCCTGCTCCAGAGAACGGTGTCAAGATCCGCTGCGGGTCGCGCACGTCAGTGGCATCTGTTTGCATGGACCCGTGACCTCCGCGAGCCGACCCAGCTACAGACTGCGGCCGTCGGCGCGCCAAGTCCTCGAACGACCCGTGCTCACCCGCGAGCAGGAGGTGGTCGCGAGACACCGTGGGGGCCCCCTGCTCGTCCTGGCCGGTCCGGGTACCGGCAAGACGACCACCATCGTCGAGGCTGTCGCCGGGCACATCGACGACGGCGTACCGGCCGACGGCGTCCTGGTGCTCACGTTCTCCCGGCGAGCGGCGGTCGACCTGAGGCGCCGGATCGCCGAGCGCCTCGGACGGTCTGTGGTGACGCCTCGGGCCATGACGTTCCACGCGTTCTGCTACTCCGTCGTGAGGCGCTGGTCAGACCCCGAGCTGTACGGGGCGGCCCCGCGACTGCTGACGGCGCCGGAGCAGGAGTTCCGTGTCCGGGAGGTGCTCGGAGGCCGGTCGGCGACCGACTGGCCACCGGAGTACGCCCCGGCCTACGGCACGCGGGGTTTCGCCGAGGAGGTGCGCGGCGCGCTCGCTGCCGCGCGGCAGCTCGGTCTAGACGGGGACGTCCTGCGGATGTACGGGTCCGTCGCTGATCGACCGCAGTGGGCGGCGCTCGGCGACTTCTTCGACGAGTACCTCGACGTCCTCGAGCACGAGCAGGTCCTCGACTACGCGGAGCTCGTCCATCGCACACGGGTGTTGCTCACCGACCCGGAGATCCTGGCTCAGGTACGACGCTCGGCGGAGGTGGTCTTCGTCGACGAGTACCAGGACACCGATCCCTCGCAGGTCGGCCTGTTGCGACAGCTCGTACCTCTCGGCGGTGACATCGTCGTGGTCGGCGACCCCGACCAGTCCATCTACGAGTTCCGCGGCGCCCGGCCGCGGGGCATCCTCGACTTCCCCGAGCTGTTCCCGGACGCAACCGGCCTACCGGCACCTGTCGTCGCCCTCTCCCGTACCCACCGCTTCGGCGAGGTCCTCGCGGACGCGACACGAAGGGTCTCGGCCCGGCTGCCTCTACCGCGACCGATCCCTGAGGCCCTGCGAGAGGCCTTCCGCGAGCCCGAGATCCACCCGGGTACGCCCCAGGGCGAGCTCGACGTCCTCACGTTCGACGACTCGGGGGCCGAGGCGGAGTACGTCGCTGACGTCTTGCGGCACGCGCACCTGCGTGACGGGGTCGACTGGGACGACATGGCCGTCCTCGTACGATCCGGCCGCCGGGACATCCCACGGCTCACCCGTGCCCTCGTCGGAGCCGGGGTCCCCGTCGCGGTCGCCGGCGACGAGATCGCACTGGCCTCGGCCGAGGCCGTCTCTCCCTTGCTGCTCGCACTGTCCGTCGTGGCCGACCCGCGTCTGCTGGATGGGGACTCCGCGGCGCGCTTGCTCCAGAGTCCGTTCGCCGGTCTCGACTCGATCGACCTGCGGCGACTGGGACGAGCCCTGCGCGAGCTCGACCGGGCCGAGTTCGGCGCGTCGGCCACGGCCGCATCCTCGAGCGAGCTCGTACGGCAGGTGCTCATCGACCCCGACCTACTGGCGTCGGTGCCGTCGACCGATGCGACCCAGGCAGTCACTCGCCTTGCTGCGCTGCTGGTGGAGTGCCGGGAGCTGGTGGACGGGGGAGCGACGGCTCATCAGGCCCTGTGGTGCTTGTGGTCCGGCACGGACTGGCCGCAGCGGTTGCAGGCCCAGCTCGCGACAGGCGGCGACTCCTCGGCACGTGCTCATCGAGATCTCGACGCGGTGTGCGCCTTGTTCGACCTCGCGGAGCGTTCTGACGAGCTCACGGGCGGCCGCGGTGTGGCCGGGTTCCTCGCCGAGGTCGCGGCGCAGGAGATCCCTGCGGACACGGCACGCGAGTCGACCGCTCGGCGCCGCGGCGTACGTGTCCTCACCGCGCACCGGGCCAAGGGCCTCGAGTGGCCGCTGGTCGTCGTGGCCGGTGTCCAGGAGGGGATCTGGCCTGACCCCCGGCGACGCGACAGCATGCTCGAGACGGACCTGCTCGGCGACGACGGCCTCGTCGAGCCGCCCCCACCCAGCGTGCGACTCGCGGGCGAGCGTCGCCTGTTCTACGTGGCGTGCACGCGGGCCACCCGTCGGCTGGTCGTCACGGCCGTGGCGGGCACCGACGGTGAGGGTGACCAGCCGTCACGGTTCCTCGAGGAGCTGGGAGTGCCTGTACGAGCGGTGGCCGGCCGTCCTCGCCGCCCTCTCACGCTGGTCGGGCTGGTGGGGGAGCTCCGCCGGGCCGTGGCCGATCCCGCCGAGCACCCGGCCATCAGGGCCGCCGCGGCGCAGCATCTCGCCACGCTGGCCGACGAGGTCGACCCCGCCGGTCGACAGGTCGTGCCCGCCGCCGACCCTGCCCGCTGGTGGGGTCTCGCGGAGCGGTCCACCGGACGCCTGGTCAGGCGCGAGGGCGAACCGGTGACGCTGTCGGGCAGCCAGCTCGGCACCCTTCTCGGCTGTCCACGGCAGTGGTTCCTCCAGCGCCGCGCGGGCGCTGATCGACAACGGACCTCCGCGGCAGGCTTCGGATCGGTCGTACACGTCCTCGCGGAACATGCTGTAGCGGAAGGAATCAGCCCGACCGAGCTCGGTGCCCACCTCGAACGGATCTGGGACCAGATCCCGTTCGACGCCGTCTGGTTGTCGGCCTCCGAGCGGGCCGAGGCGGACGAGTCGCTCGAGCGTCTCGCAGGCTGGATCGACGCTCGCCAGGGCCGCACGGTGCTCGGCGTCGAGGTGCCGTTCTCCGTGCAGGTGCCCACGGCCGGGCAGCCCCTGACGCTGACCGGCGTCGTCGACCGGCTCGACCTCGCCGGCGACGGACGACTCGTGATCGTGGACTTCAAGACGGGCCGGCATGTGCCGACGCAAGGAGAAGCGGATGCGCTGGAGCAGCTGGGCGCGTACCAGCTGGCTGCACAGCTCGGCGCCTTCTCCGACCTGGCTGGCGACGCCGGGGTGGGCGCGGCGGAGCTCGTCTACCTGCGCAAGCAGGATGGCCAGCAGCCGTACCCGAAGGTGCTGCAGCAGCCGTCGATCGCCGACGTGCCGTACCTCAAGGAGGAGCCGTCCGTCGCGGTTCTCGACGACGACGGCCGCCGTGCCGTGGGTCGCCAGACCGACCACCCGACCTGGGTGCACCACCGCCTCGAGACCGCTGCACGCGTCCTGGCGTCCGACAGGTACGTCGCGACCGTCGGCTCGTCATGCCGCTACTGCCCGTTCCAGTCGAGCTGCCCTGGGCGTGGCGAGGGACGGCAGGTGGTCGAGTGAACGGCACCGTCACCTCCCTGGCCGCGTGGCGTACGTACCGGCACGACGCACCGATCAGCACGCCCGCCGACCTCGTCGACGCGATCGGCGTGCCGTTCAGCGACGAGCAGCTCGCAGCCATCACCGCGCCGCTCGAGCCGACCGTCGTGATCGCCGGTGCCGGCTCCGGCAAGACGACGGTCATGGCCGCACGGGTCGTGTGGCTGGTGGGCACCGGCCAGGTCCGGCCCGGCCAGGTGCTCGGCCTCACGTTCACCCGCAAGGCCGCGGCCGAGCTGGCGCAGCGCATCCGCGCCGCGCTGGTCTCGTCAGGCGTGCTCAGCCCGGATGGCGTCGACGACGAGGGCGAGCAGGTCATCCTCACGTACGACTCGTTCGCGTCGCGGCTGGTGTCCGAGCACGGGCTCTGGCTCGGGTACGAGACCGACCCGACGATGATCACGGGCGCCGCCCGCTACCGTCTGGCGTCACGCGTGGTGGCGTCGGCTGCGGGTCCGTTCGAGGAGCTCTCGCGGCTCCGGCCGGAGTCGGTGACGGAACGCGTACTGGCGCTCGACTCCCAGCTGCAGTCGCATCTCGTCGACGATGCGGCGCTCGACGAGCAGGCACGGGCTTTCGTGCTCGAGCTGGCCAGTGCGCCCACGTGGCGCGGCAACGTGTACCAGTCGGTGAAGCGCGCCGAGGCGGCCGCGAGGGAGCGGCTCGAGCTGGCGTCGCTCGTCCGGTCGTACTCCGAGCTCAAGCGACGCCTCGGCTACGTCGAGTTCTCGGACCAGATGGCGGCCGCGGCGAGGATCGCCACCCGTGTGCCGCAGGTGGCGGAGCAGCTGCGCGACCAGTACCAGGTGGTGCTCCTCGATGAGTACCAGGACACGTCCGCCGCGCAGGCGCTGCTGCTCAAGGGCCTGTTCTCCGGTCCTGTGCCCGAGCTCGGCCAGGGCCACCCGGTCACCGCGGTCGGCGACCCGTTCCAGGCGATCTACGGCTGGCGCGGCGCGGCCGCGAGCAACATCCTCGCGTTCCCGACGGACTTCCCACTCCCCGACGGTCGCCCGGCCACGGTGCTGCCGCTGACGATCAACCGGCGCAGCGGACCGCGGATCCTCGACGTCGCGAACGAGCTGGCGGCCCCGCTGCGAGCCGACGAGACGATCGCGTACGACCTCGGCCAGCGCCTCCTACGGGCTCCGGAGGGCACGGCGCCCGGCCAGGTGGAGACGCTGGCCTTCTCGACGTGGCCCGACGAGGTCGCCTGGGTCGTCGACCGGATCGTCGCCGCGCACGAGGGCGAGGTGCCGGCCTGGAACCAGATGGCCGTGCTCGCGCGGCGCAACGCGGACATCGGCGCGATCTACGCAGGCCTGCTCGACCGCGACGTGCCGGCGGAGATCGTAGGGCTCGGCGGGCTCCTCACGCTCCCCGAGGTCGCCGACGTCGTGTCCACCCTGCGGCTCGTCGACGACGTGGCGGCCAACCCCGACCTCGTTCGGATCCTCACCGGGCCTCGTTGGGCCATCGGAGTGGGGGATCTGGAGCTGCTGGGTCGCCGGGCCAAGGAGCTGGCGCGTGCCCAGTCACCGTGGGCCGCCGGTGACGGCAGCCTCGAGGCGGACCTCGCGGCGGCCCTGGCAGATACAACAGACCCCAGCGAGTCGGTCTCGCTGGCAGAGGCGTTGACAGATCTCGGCGAGACGCCGGTCTCGCCGGAGGCGCGGGAACGGTTCGCGGCGCTGGGTGCCGAGCTGGCCCTGCTACGGAGGCACGCGACGGAGCCGGTGGGCGACCTCGTACGGCGGGTGGTGTCGACGCTCGGCGTCGAGGTCGAGCTTGTGGCCGCGCGTGGTTCTGGGGCGACCGCGCAGCTGGGTGCGTTCCTGGACGCGGTGGCGGACTTCACGGCGGTGGATTCGGACGCGACCGTCCGCGGACTGCTCGCCTACCTCGATGCCGAGCTGGAGCATGGCACGGGGCTCGACCAGGCACTGCCGAGCCGGGCCGACTCGGTGAAGCTGCTGACCATCCACAGGGCGAAGGGTCTCGAGTGGGACATGGTTCTGCTGCCGGCGCTGTGCGACAAGACGTTCCCGTCGGAACGTGTCACTGACAACTGGGTACGGGCCGCACACGCGCTTCCCGCCGAGCTGCGCGGCGACGCCGCGTCGATCGCTCAGCTCGACGAGGCGAGCGACGCGGGGTTCAAGGCGTATGACGAGGCACTGCGCGCGGAGAACCGGCGCTCCGAGGACCGCCTCGCCTACGTGGCGGTCACCCGTGCGCGCCGCCTGCTCGTCGCGTCGACGCACGCATGGCGGGCGGGGGACGTACGGCGCCGTGCGCCCAGCCCGTACTTCCTCACCCTCGGCGGCGATCCCGCTCCCGCGTTCGAGCACGACACGAACCCGCTCAGCATCGCGACGCGGGCCGTGCCCTGGCCGGCGCCCGCCGATCCTGATCACGCGACGAGACGGCGCGCAGCGGCGGCGATGGTTGACCGGCTGCGGCACAGGTCCGATGAGGCTGAGGCTGCACGAGAGGAGGTCTCGGCCCTCGTCGCCGCTGCCCCCGACGAGGTGGCGACCAGGCTGGCCGCGTGGGACACGGACGTGATGGCGCTGCTCGACGAGTCTCGACGTCAGCGCATCAGGGTCGTCGACGTGCAGCTACCTGAGTCGTTGACCGCGTCGCAGGTCATGCGGGGCGTCGCGGACCCGGACGACCTGGCGGCGCAGTTGGCTCGGCCGATGCCGAGGCCCCCGTCGCGGTCGGGGATGTTCGGCACGCGGTTCCACGAATGGGTGCTGCGGCACTTCGCCTCGGCGACGCTCATCGACCCCGACGAGCTGCGCGAGGTGGAGGACGACACCCCGGACGCGGAGCTCCGCGAGATGTGCCGGGCTTTCGCCGATGGTAGTTTCGGCGAGGTCCTGCCGGCCGTGTGTGAGTTCCCGTTCTCGCTCCTCGTGGGCGCGGAGGTCGTCCGCGGCCGGATCGACGCGGCGTACGGGCCGAGCCCGGTGACGCCTCCCGGCTACGACGCGTTGGTCGTCGACTGGAAGACCGGCTCGTCGCCCCCGGACCCGTTGCAGCTGGCGCTGTACCGGCTGGCGTGGGCCGAGCTTCACGACCTGGACCCGTCGCGCGTGGCCGCTGGCTTCTACCACGTCCGCGACGACCGCCTCGATCTCGTCGAGGATCTTCCGGACCGCACAGGCATCGAGGCGCTGGTGGCCGGTCTCGGCCGCTGACCTCTGGTTGCCGAGACCTCCCGCAGCGGTGTAGGCACTCCGGTGTGGCCTTCTGGACTGACGAGAGTGTGATCGACCGGCTCGATGGGATCCGGCGCGATGCCGCCGCGGTCGCCGGGCTGTGGCCCGGTGCCGCAGTCCTGGGCATCGACGACAAGGGTCGCATGGCCATGAGCGGGGTCGACGTCCCAGATCCGTGGGGTCTCTCCACGGACGTCGTGCTGGGGCGACGCCCGAGCTCGGCGGACTCGGAACCGACGGCGCGGCTCCTCCCGACCGAGGCGCACGGGGAGTACGACCCCGAACGCCACTGGCTGCTCGGACGAGACGGTGACCGCGTGGTGTTCGCGACGCCCTCGGCCGACATCGCGAACGGCTTCACGTTGCGTGAGGCAGGACCACTGCTACCGGTCGCAGAGGCAGAGCTGGTGGCGATGGCAGCCGCACTGGCGGCCTGGCATCGCGCGGAGGGGTACTGCCCGACGTGCGGAACGCCGACCAGGGTGGGCGCTGCGGGGAGGGCACGGTGGTGTCCCTCGTGCGAGAAGGATCGCTTCCCCCGCACTGATCCGGCCATCATCGTGGCGATCACCGACCCCGAGGACCGACTCCTGCTGGCACGGCAAGGGGTGTGGGCGACCGGCCGCCATTCCGTGCTCGCCGGCTTCGTCGAGGCGGGCGAGTCGCTCGAGCAGACCGTACATCGCGAGGTCTTCGAGGAGTCGGGCCTGCGCGTCAGCGAGGTGACCTACTTCGGCAGTCAGCCGTGGCCCTTCCCGCGGTCGATCATGCTGGGCTTCCGTGCCCGCGCGGTGACGACCGAGATCCACGTCGATGGCGAGGAGATCGTGGCGGGCGGCTGGTACTCCCGCGACGAGCTGCTCGCCGAGGTCGCCGCCGGTACGGTCATCCTCCCCGGAGAGGCTTCCATCGCGTTCCGCCTGATCCGGAGCTGGCTGGACAATCCCGAGCGCTGACGGGCCTCAGGCCTCGTACAGGCGGGAACGAAGGCCCGAGGCTCGCAGGGCGCGGGTGGTGATCGCCTGGCGCACGGCGTCAGGGTGGGCGATGAGCGTGACCCGCTCGCTCGCCCTGGTCACGGCGGTGTAGAGCAGCTCTCGTGTGAGCAAGGGCGAGGGCAGCATCGGGAGAACGATCGTCACGGCCTCGAACTGGCTGCCCTGCGCCTTGTGGACCGTCATCGCGTGCAGCGTCGACACATCCTCGAGCTGAGCGGGGGCGAGCAGCAGCGGCGGGATCGTACTGAACGCGGCCCGTGGCCCGTGGGGGGTGTCGACGATGATGCCGGCGTCACCGTTGGAGACGCCGATGTCAGGGTCGTTGCGCGTGACGAGGAGCGGGCGTCCCACGTACCACTCGCCGCCCGCCCCGTAGCCGGGGATCGCCTGGCCCAGCCACTGCCCGACCTGACGGCCCCAGGCCGCGGCACCGTACGGACCGGTGCGGTGCGCACAGAGCAGGCGGTGGCCCGACAGCGCGGCCAGAGCACCGTCGATGTCGCCGGCTTGAGCCGCGGCGACGGCCCGTAGCCCGGCGTCGACGGCCGCCCCCCGTGTCCGTGCGAGCTGGGGAGCGGCGACGTGGCCGGCGTCGTCGAGGACCACCATCCGTACCGCCGGGTCGGGTCCCTGGAGTACGGCCATGGCCGCATCCGAGTCTCCGTCGCGGATCGCCTGCGCGAGCTGCTCGATGGCGCCCTCGTACCGCCAGGTATGTGTCAGCCGGACCAACGGCAGCGGCGGGGGAGCGGCCGCGAACGGGGGATCTTCGACGGCCGCGGCGATGTCCGCGAGCACGGCCCCCGCCTCGACGGGTGCCAGCTGCTCGGGGTCTCCGACGAGCACCAGACGCGCGTCGCTCCGTACAGCCGGGAGGAGCCGCGCCATCATCGACAGCGGCACCATCGACAGCTCGTCGACGACCACCACGTCGGCCGGCAGGGGATTCTCTGCGGTGTGGAGGTAGCGGCGTCCCGGTTGCCAGCCGAGGAGCCTGTGCAGCGTCGAGGCTCGTGCCCCCATGATCGCGGCGCGGTCCACGTCGCTCACCGGGAGCTGCGCCACCACGTGTCGTACCGACTCCTGCAGCCGCGCAGCGGCGCGACCCGACGGCGCCGCCAGCGCCACTACCGGAGGCCTGCCCAACTCAGCTGCGACAAGCGCCAATGCCCGCGCGACGGTGGTCGTCTTGCCCGTCCCGGGGCCTCCGGCCAGCACCGTGAGCCACGACTTCGCGACCGTCACTGCGGCGAGCCGCTGCAGGTTCGGCTCACCCGGCGGCAGTGCGTCGCCGGACGAGAGCTCGTCAGCGAGTCGCTCGATGCGCGCGTCGTCGACAACCGGCGGCGGCATGGTGCCCCGGCGGAGAAGCTCCGTACGGACCAGCTCCTGATCGGCCCAGTACCGCTCGAGGTACAGCCGTCCGCCCACCCAGCGCAGGGGGCGGGTTCCCGTCCCGTCGGCACCCACCGTGACGAGCGGGCTCGTGGACAGCACCGCGGGCCACTCGGCCGGAGTCGGCCAGGGGAGCGGGTCGGTGGGTGGCTCCTCGAGCGTGGCCAGCACGTCCTCGGCGAGCGACTCGACGACCACGCACACGGCGCCGAGTCTCAACGCGCGCACCGCGAGCGCCAGGGCGAGCGTGGCCACCTGCGACACCTCGCCGTACAGGAAGGCCACCCGTCGGGCCACCTGCACGTCGGCCACGTCGAGCACCCCTGCCTGGGCGAACGGAGCCAGCAGTCCGGTAGCGGCGATCGACACGTACGGGCCGACTGTCATCGCGCACCCGCCAGCACATCGGACAGTGCGAGCACCAAGCCGGTCGGCGGCCGCCACGAGAACACGCCACACGGCAGGCCGTCGACAACGGGCGTCTCCGGCCCAGCCATGCCTCGTACGAACAGGTAGAGCATTCCGCCCAGGTGCACGTCCGGGTCGTAGGAGGGTTGCCGCCAGCGCAGGAACCGGTGCAGTGCAACGGCGTACAGCAGTGCCTGCAGGGGGTAGTGGGCCTCCATCATCGCCTCCGCCATGGCCGCGGGTGTGTAGCTGCGCAGGACGATCGGGCTGCCGGGCGGGCCGAGGCGGTTCGTCTTGTAGTCGATGATGAGGAACCGGCCGCCGACACGCAGGGCGACGTCGATGCTGCCCGTGAGGTAGCCGCGGAGCGTGGACTGGTCGACAGGCGCCCGCCTCAGGCGTTCGCCGTAGTCGCGCAACAGATCGTCATCGGGCAGCCACGCGTCGAGCGTGTCCGCGATGAGCTGTACGTCTCCGCCTCCGCTGTCGTTGCCCAGCGGCAGCTCGAAGTCGAGCTCGGCGATCCGGTCCTTCGAGGGGATGTCGCTCAGCGTGAGCCCGTCCGCCAGCGGACCGAGGGGAGTGGCCAGAACAGGCATCAGAGCGGTCACCAGCTCGCTCTCCGTCACGCCCGGTACGGGCAGTCGCGCGGCCTCCTTGGCGACGATTCTCGCCAGGTCGTCGGCGGGCGTCGGAGAGTGCGGGTCGAACGTCTCGAAGACGATGTGGACGAGGCTGCCGAACGCGACTCCGCCGGGCAGCTCGGCCATGGGCGACGGCGCGTCAAGGGCAGGGTCGTCGGGGCCGTCCCTCAGAACCGGCACCGGTGCGCCGTCGGAGTCCTGCGGCGACAGGTCTGCCGGTGTCGGCGGCTCGTCGACCAGCAGCGGGCTCTCAGCGCTGAAGATGCCGTGCGCGGAGGCTGTGATCGCCGAGTAGGACGTACGGCGCCACCCTGTGTCCACCACACGGGTGAGCCTCAGCGGCTCGATGGGGCCGACCGTCCGGGGCGTACGGACGGTGCCGGCGCGGCCCCGCGTGCCGAGCTCCTCGACGAGGATGTCCGCACCGGCCAGTCTGGCGGCTGGATCGAGGTTGCTCCGGACCTCGACCCGAGCGGGCACGGATGGCCCCGGCGTGCGGAACAGGACGCGTTGGAGCGCGGCCTCGGCCGAACGATCCGTGCGGGCCCACCACGCGGTCACGTGGCACTTCGCCCGGGTGAGAGCCACGTACAGGGCCCTCAACCCCTCACCGTCCTCCTCCGCACGGTGAGCGCGCTCGCGCTCGGTACGCCCGGGCTCGGCCAGCCCTCCGATGTCCAGCACACGTACGGACCTGCCCTCGCGCTGCTCGTGGAGCTGGATCGGCTTGTCGCCGATGCTCGGCACGTAGCGGGTCGCCAGCTCCGGCAGGTAAACGACGGCGAACTCGAGGCCCTTGGCCTGATGGACGGTGAGGATCCGTACCGCCGCATCGTCGGTCTCGAGCCGTCGCGACCTGTCGTCGCTCCGGGCGGCCGATCCATGCGACTCGAGCTCCAACCAGGCGGCCAGACCAGGCGGGGTGAGACCGGATCGCAGCTGCTCGGACTGAAGCAGCTCGGCCACGTGACGCAGATCGGTGAGCCGCCGGTCACCGTCGGGCAGCTGTACCACCCGGGCCGCCAGGCCCTCGGCGAGCAGCACCTGCATCAATCCTGCGACCCCGTCGCTTCGCAGCAGCCGACCCCAGCGCCGGATCTCGCCCGTGAGCTCTGCCAGGGCGTCTTCGTCGGCGGCGATGAGGTCCTGAAGCGCCCAGCCCACGAGGTCGGTCAGCGCGGCGACGCGTACAGCCGCTTGTCTCGGACGGTCGATGGCGAGCAGGAGCTTGCGCCAGTCCTCGGCCGCAGGGGACGTGAGCACGCTGAGAACGCCTGTGAACACCGCCGGGATCTCAGCTCTCGCGAGCTGCGCGTGAATGGTGCGTCCACGCCGGTTGCTGGTCACGATGACCGCGACGTCGTCGGCACGCAGCGGCCGGCTCCCGCCCCGCCCCACGAGCTGCGCCCCCGAGGCCAGCAGCCTTCCGATGTCCTCGGTGAGGTCGGCGTCGACCGCCCGCGAGTGGTTGAAGGCCCGGATGCCCGTACCCGGCTGAACCCTCAGCCGCATCGCGTGACGCCAGGGTCCGTCCACGTCGAGGCGGTCGGCGTCCACCAGGCTCTCGACCGGGCTCACGGTGATCTCTGGCGCGCCGAGCTGCGCGGCGGAGAACACGGTCTGTACAGCCGCGACGAGCTCCGGTGTGGTCCGGCGGTTCACGCCGAGGTCTTGAGTGACGTGGTCCCGTACGGCGTCGAGATAGGCGTGGACTCCAGCACCCCGGAACCCGTAGATCGACTGCTTCGGGTCGCCGATGAGCACGACGGTGGTTGACCGGGATGTCTCGTCGCTCACGAACGACCCGCGCAGGATCTCCCACTGCACCGGGTCGGTGTCCTGGAACTCGTCCACGAGAACCAGCGGGAACCGATGGCGGACACGCTCGCGGGCGGCGGCGCCCACGACCGGGTGCCGGAGCGCGTCGAGCAGCCGGGTCTGCATGTCGTCGAACGTGTACAGGCCCACCTGGCGCTTCCTGCGCTCGACCCTGTCCCTGACCGCTGCGGCGAACGACCGCCTTTCCTCCCCGCGCGACGTGGCCCCCGTCACAGGGACCAGCGGGAGGTACGGGTTGTCGACGGCGGACTTGCCGAGCCGCAGGGCTGTGGGGTGGTCGAACGGGACGCCGTCGGTCCGTGCGTAGCGGGCGAGGTACTCGTCGTTGACTGCCTGCTCGACGAGGTCGTCGACGTTCTCGACAGCGATGGCTTCCGGGTCGTGGTCGGCCAGGACCCCGAGCTCCGCGAGCATGCGGTCGCAGAACTGGTGAGTCGTACAGATCATCGCCGCGTCGAAGCCCACCAGTGCGGAGGCGATCCTGCTCTTCGCAGCGTCGACCGGGGTGTTGGCAACAACCGCCTGCCACGCCTGGTCGTCAAGGGGCACGCCAGTCTCCGCGCGGTCGAGCGCTTCGGCCAGCTGGACAAGTCGCTGCCGGACCCTCGACCGCAGCTCCCGTGTCGACGCGCTGGAGAACGTGATGACCATGAGCTGGTCGAGGCTGACGACGCCCTCGGCGATGGCTCGCGCGGCGAGGGTCGCCACCGCGTGGGTCTTGCCGGTGCCGGCGCTGGCCTGCAACACGACCGTCTCCCCGAGAGGGAGCGGCCCGCCGAGATCGAAGACGGTCATCGCAGCGCCTCGAGCAACGGTCCGTACGTCTCCTGCGCCAGTCGGCGCAGCCCACCACGCGGCGTAGCCGCGTCCTCCACGGACGCCAGATCGTCGAAGAACAGCAGCCACGTGGCGTCGACGTCGTAGCCCCACACCTTCCGGAGCCGCTCGTCGTCGACGAACCCACGTGGGTCGGCGAGCTCGTAACCGACCCGTGGCGGAAGCGGCAACGGCTGGTCCCAGCCGTCGAACATCAGCGCGACCAGCTGGTCGAGCTGACCAGCGGCAGCATCGGGAGACATGGGAGCCAGGTTCGCCACCCGCCGCGTCGAGCACACCACCGAGCGCCAGTCGCCCTCCTTCGACGCGGCCAGCATCAGCAACCTGAGCCACGGTTCCAGGAGGCGCTTGTCGGAAGGCTTGGACGTCGTCGCCTCGACGACGGTGCCGCCACGGACGGGGACGCGGCCAGTGATCCGTATCCCGCTCGGCAGATCCAGGCCGAGGTCGAGGTGCTCGACTGGGCTGGACAAGTACGGACGAAGGTTGTCGAGCACCTCCCCGACCCGCGTGGTGGCCCTGTCGAGGACCTCCTCGCCCCGGGCGTTCGGAGGCAGCTGGCCCCGGCGGCGCTCGGCCGCCACGATCGTGTCCGGAGAGTGACCGGCGACGGCGAGCTGAAGCAGACGGTTCTCGAGCCCCCACGAGTCGAGAGTGTCGAGCTGGACCGGAATCTCGGTCGGAGCGGCCCGGCGACCCTCCGCGGCGTCCGCGTCGACCTCGCTCCGCGTGATCCCGTACCAGGACCCGACCCGGCGCTTGAGGAACTCCCGCGCCGGGTGCCTGAGGAAGGCCGTCAGATCGGCGAGCGTGACGACGCCGGGCCGGTCGGCGGGGCCGATCTCCTTGGTGTCGAACCGGTCGCGGGCGACCGGCCGAGGGACTGTCAGCAGGGCGCGCCGCGCTTCGACGGCGCACGTGTCGTATGTCGGCTCGGCGCCGACCTCGTACGGCTGCAGGGCGTGCTCGACGACGACCGACTCGCTGCTCACCCCGAGGTCCTGTACGGCATCCAGCACGTCGATGATCGGGGCCGCGAGCGGGAGCCGTTCGTTGGTTCGCTGGTCCCGACCGGCACCCACGATGACGAACGCGTCCTGCGCTGCCATCAGGGCGTCAAGGAAGAGCTGTCGGTCGTCGAGGGACGAGCGGGGATCCTCGGGGTTGGCAACCAGCTCGAGCAGATCGTCGCCGGAGCGGTGCGAGGCGCGAGGGAACGAGGCCTCATCGAGACCGACGAGGCACACGACGCGGTGGGGCACGTGGCGCAGCGCCTCGAGCGTCGTGACCGTGAGATTGCCCGTGAGGAGCGTCGAGCGGGGCGGATGGGCACCCAGCCAGTCCATGACGAGGTGCCGCATGTCGCCCAGACCGATCATCGGAGCGCCCGGACCCGAGGCGGTCGCGAGCTCGCTCAGGAGGACCTGGGCGTGGCCCAGCTGCCAGGCGTCCTCGGACGACACGTCGACGAGCCGGGTCAGCAGGTCCCTGAACCGCGCGACCCAGTCGACAGGAGTGGCCGGTTCGGCGAAGGCGGTCACCGCCTGCTTCACCACGGAGTTGATCTCGGCGATCGCCCCCACGAGATCCAGGTCGCCGGAGTCGACCATGTCCAGCGGGAGCACGGACGACACGTACGCGAGATCGCGTTCCGACACCGCCACACCGAGCACCAGCCGGTTGAGTCCCGCGAGCCACGTGTTCTGGTTGATGCCCGCGAGCCCGAACGCGGCCCGGGACCCCGCGTCGATGCCCCAGCGGACGCCCGCGCGCTCCAGCAGCTCGCCGAGGGTCTCGAGCCGTTCGTCGTCCAACCGGAACCTACGAGCGACCGGAGGGCTGCTGCACAGGGCGAGCAGGTCGCCGAGCTCGGCACGCGACGTGGCCAGGTCGAGGAGGCGCCACAGGACATCCAGGACGGGGTTGGTACGGGCGGTGGAGGGGTCGGTGACGCGGACCCGGAGCGTGCTGACCGGGTGGGCGTTCGAGCCGAGGGCCTCTGCGTCGAGCATGCACAGCGCCCGAACGAGCGGGGCCACGTCCTGGAGCTGGGGTGTGCACACGACCACGTCGCGTGGCTCGAGGTCCTTGTGGGCTTCGAAGAGGTCGCAGAGCACGTCTCGCAGCACCTCGATCTGACGATCGAGCCCATGGCTCAGGTGGATCTGGATCGAGGGGTCGTCGTGGGGGGCACTCGGCTCCACCTTCCCCGTCCGGATCTGCTGCTGGAGCTGTGCCAGGAGCGTTCGGGGCTGGGGCGCCGGGAAGGTGACCAGCTCCGGTGCGTGGCTCCGGGTCAGCGCCGCGAGCGCCGCGTCGCCCGCCACGCCGAGCCGGCGTGTGAGCAGGTGCCCGCCGGTGACCGACGCCACCGGCCACCACACGGTGACGTCGCGGGACTCGGCCAGAGCCGACAGCAGAGCGCGCTCGCCGGGTGAGAGCCTCTCCGGCGCCCACAGCGACACCCGGCTCGGCAGGGCGGTCGAGGCCGGGTCCTGGCGCAGACGGTCGGCGGCCTGTGCGGTGCGCTGCCACGGGGTGGGCCTGTCGACGAGGTCGACGAGCAGGGCCCACAGGTGCTGCTGCCACGAGTCGCTCCCCGGAGCAGGGGTCGTGAGCAGCTCGGGTCGCCACCGCGCGTACCGGCCGAAGAGGTCGCAGAAGCGTCGCGCCGCTCCGTACCGCCTCCCGGGTCGTTCGCTGTCGGAGAGGTGAACCGCCACGTCGCGGAACCACGGCTCGTTCGCCGCGATCTCGAAAGCTCGGAGCATCGTCCACGCGAGGCGGTCCGTCGCCCAGGGGTCCTCGTCAGGGCCGAGGCCGAGCACTTCCTGCTCCAGGTCACGCATCAACCTCGTCGGCGTGGGGAGCTCGATGCGGGCGGCGACCCCATCCGTACGGCCGGGCCTGACGCCGAGGACCCCGCCGAGGCGTTGCAGCAGCCACCGCCCTTGTCCCTGCATAGGCACCGCGACGAGGTCACGCTCGAAGGGGTCGTCGCGGGGGGCTGCGAGATCCGCGGCGAGAGCGGCCACGAGCATGTCGGGCTGGTCACCGACCCTCAGCAGCAGACCACTCATGCGCCTCACCCTAGAGGGCGGCTCGGACAGATCGCCGATGGGCGCGTATCGCCCCTCGCCAAGGGTGGGAAAGCGCTTGACTGGCGCGGCGCCGCGTGTACGGTCGAAGGGCCAAGGTCGGTCGAGGTCACGACCGCACGCGGTCGATGGAAGGGCCAGGCATGCCGAAGGGATCCGTGTTCGAGGACGAGCCGTTCTCCTACGTCGACAGGTTCAGCGGGTGCAGGGTGCGCCGTCTCACGAACTACCTGGGTCATTCCAGCCACTTGTACTTCACCGACCCTTGCTGGATCGACGGAGGACGGTCGTTCGTCTTCACCTCGGACCGCGGCAACCACAGCAACCTGTTCCGTTACGACCTCGACACCGGTGCCGCCACCCAGCTCACGGACCTGACGGGCACGAGCATCGAGAACGAGCGGGTCTTCGACAACCGTCCGGCCGGCGCGTTCAGCACCGTCAACCAGAAGCACTACTACTGGTGGCAGAACGCGCTGTACGAGCTCGACGTCCACACGTTCGACGAGCGGCTCGTGTGGCAGGCCCCGCCGGACAAGGTGGTGGGCATCCATGGGACCACGACGGCCGACGGGCGGTACGTGTGCACCATGCTGCGCGATCGCATCGACCCGACCGAGCCGTCGCTGGAGTACCCGTACTCCTACTTCGGGGCCCTTCTCGAGGCGCGCCCGCTGACCCAGGTCATCCGGGTGGATGTGGCCACGGGCGCGATGGAGGTCCTCCACGAGGACCGCCGGTTCATGACGCATGTGAACCCCTCCCCGACGAACCCCGATCTCCTCACGTTCTGTCATGAGGGGCATTGGCAGAAGGTCGACCAGCGCATCTGGGGGCTGAACATCCGCACCGGGGAGGTGTGGAAGATCCGGCCGCAGGACGACGGCCGGTTCGTGATCGGCCACGAGTACTGGTTCGCCGACGGCGAGCACATCGGCTACCACGGCAGGCCGCGGGACGGTCAGGGCGACCATGTGTTCGGCTACCGCCGGTGGGACAACAGCGACGTCGTCGAGACGCGCTTCCCGTTCCATTCGTGGCACTTCGCCAGCAACGACCACCAGCTGATCGTGGGCGACGGGTCGGCGGCGCTGCAGACGCCCAAGGAGCCGTTCATCCAGCTCTTCCGATGGGACGGTTCGGACTACGTCGGTCCCAAGATCGTCGCGGCGCACTGGGACACGTTCAACGGGCAGCTGGTTCACTGCCACCCCCGCTTCACACCTGACGGGTCGCACGTCCTCTACACGAGTGACGCCACCGGCTACGCGAACCTCTACCTGGTCGAGCTGAAGCCGTTCGACGAGCTGCCCGACCTGGTCCCGGGCATGGCTCTCTAGCGGTCAGGCAGAAAGGTCGGCGGTCAGCCGGCCAGGGCGGCCAGGTGCCGCTCGATGTCGCGGACGCTCGGGTTCGTGAGCGTGGAGCCGTCGTCGAACAGGAGCGTGGGCACAGTCTGGCTGCCCGAGTTCACGTGCTCAACGAGTTCGGCGGCCTCCGGTTCGGTCTCGATGTCCACCTCCGTGTACTCGATGCCGGTGCGGTCGAGCTGGGACTTGAGCCTGCGGCAGTACCCGCACCAATTCGTCGTGAACATCGTCAGCGCCATGTTTCGGCAAACAGTCCGGGCCGCGTCGCTATTCCGATCGTTCGTGGCGGCCGGCGTTCCGCAGCGTCGGCGCTGCGTGGCACAGTGTCCGGCATGGCCGCTCCGCATCCCGACGAGATCCTTCGCGGTCTCGACCCCGAGCAGCGGGAGGTCGCGACGAGTCTGGGGGAGCCCGTGGTCGTCATCGCGGGAGCCGGTACGGGCAAGACCCGAGCGATCACGCATCGCATCGCCTACGGCGCGCTGACGGGTGCCCTCGATGCCAGCGCGACGCTGGCCGTGACGTTCACCACACGGGCCGCGGGCGAGCTGCGCGGGCGGCTCGCGACGCTCGGCGTGAGCGGCGTCCAGGCGCGCACGTTCCACTCCGCAGCCCTCCGGCAGGCCAAGTTCTTCTGGCCCAAGGCGTACGGGACGGCGTTGCCCCAGGTCACTGAAGGACGCTTCTCGGCCCTCGCCGAGGCCGCGCGACGGTTGGGGCTCCCGACGGACACCTCCGTGATCCGCGATGTCTCCGGCGAGGTGTCGTGGGCGAAGGTGAGCAACGTCGAGCCGGAGTCGTACGCGGCGCTCGCATCGGCGTCCGGCCGCTCTGTCGCAGGGATCGAGCCGGAGGCGGTGGGCCGCCTGCTCGTCACGTACGACAACCTCAACCGCGAGCGCGGCCGGATCGACTTCGACGACATCCTGCTCTGCACGGTGGCGCTGCTGGCCGACCACGAGGAGGTGGCGATGCAGGTGCGACGGACGTACCGTCACCTCGTCGTGGACGAGTACCAGGACGTGAGCCCGGTCCAGCAACGGCTCGTCGACCTGTGGCTCGGACCGAGCAACGACGTGTGCGTGGTGGGTGACCCGGCGCAGACGATCCACTCCTTCGCCGGTGCGCGGGCGCAGTACCTGCTCGGCTTCGCGGAGCACCACCCCGGGGCTCGGCGCCTCGAGCTGGTCCGCGACTATCGCTCGACCCCGCAGGTCGTCAACGTCGCGAACGGCGTGCTGGCGGGCTCGGGCCAGCGGCACGTGACGCTCCGTGCCCAGCGGCCGGGAGGGCCGTCGCCCGTCTTCGAGTCGGCGACGGACGAGGCGGCCGAAGCGGCAGCAGTCGCCCGGTGGCTCAAGAACCTGCGGGCCGACGGCGTCGACTGGCGCGAGATGGCCGTGCTGTACCGGATCAACGCGCACTCACCTGCCTACGAGGCGGCATTCGCCGACGCGGGGATCCCGTACCAGGTGCGCAACGCGGAGCGCTTCTACGACCGGCCCGAGGTGAAGCAGGCCCTGGGTGCGCTGGCGGCCACGGCGCGTACGAAAGGTGGCGAGCCCGGTATCGACCAGGTTCTGGTGGTCCTTGGCGCTCTCGGCTGGAAGGAGAAGCCACCGACGACCGGTGGTCAGGTACGGGAACGTTGGGAGTCGCAGAACGCGCTCGTCGATCTGGCAGCCGGTCTCGCGAGGGATGGGGCCACGTTGGCAGACCTCGTGGCGGAGCTGCAGCGCCGCGCGGCGGTGCAGCATGCGCCCTCTGGACCGGGTGTGACCTTGACGACGTTCCACGGCGCCAAAGGTCTGGAATGGGATGCGGTCGCGCTCGTGGGTGTCCACGAGGGTGGCGTCCCGTTCGTCCTCGCGGAGACAGAAGCGGAGATCGCCGAGGAACGTCGGTTGCTGTACGTGGGGATCACCCGAGCTCGTGAGCACCTCCGGATCTCGTGGTCCGGCGGTCGCGGCCGCGACCGGCGCCCGTCGCGGTTCCTGAGGGCGGTCCTGCCCAGCTCGCCACAGCCGGTGCGCCCGCGTCGCCGAAAGGTCGCCAAGGAGACTGTCGCGATGACGTGCCGCGTCTGCGGGCGGGGGCTTACGGCATCCTCCGACCGAGTCCTCGGGCGCCATGAGGGCTGCCCGTCGCAGTACGACGAGGACCTGCTCGCCGCCCTGCACACGTGGCGTACGCGCGCTGCCGAGAGCGCGAGCCTGCCCGAGTTCTGCATCTTCACCGAGTCCGCACTGGTCGCGATCGCCGAGGCCTGTCCCCGCGACGCCGACGAGCTCGCCGAGATCTCCGGCGTCGGCCCTGCGAAGATCCGCAAGTACGGCCCCGACGTCCTGACTCTCGTCACGGCAGCTACCCAGGGGCCTGACGCGCTGAGGTAGGCGGTCGGTCTGCTACCTGGGAGCCCCACCACGTCGAGGGGTCACGACACGCCGTGGCATGGAGAGGGAGAGCGCAGTTGGCGATCCTCGATGCAGACGGTGGACAGCCTCAATCTGGCCATCCTCTTCTGGGCTCGAAAAGAGTCCGCCGAATTGGTCGCTTAATTCAGTTGCATTCCGGCGGAAGTCGTCTCTAGGCTCACTGGAGGTCGCCATCGGGTGGCGGCCCCTGATCGTGTGGGAAGGAGAACGCGATGTTGACCTTGATGTCCTCGCTGGCGATGACGCCGTCGCGCCCGTTCTTCGCGCTCTCCGAGATCGATACGAATCCGGCCACGTCGCGCGTCAACGCGACGACCGGCTTCAAGCGTCACGCCGGTTACGGCACCGGACCTGATCTGGCTCCTGGAGGCGCCCTGTGATGGCATGACCATCAGGCGCAACCAGGCCGTGAAACCCAGATCACCGGGATTCACGGCCTTCGTGCTTCCCGGGACCAGATCTCAACCAACCGCCACCCAGGAAGTACCGATCATGACTCTTCTTCTCGAACTGATGGCTCCCTTCGAAGCTCAAGCCACCATGCCCTGTACAGACGAGGACCCGGAGCTGTTCTTCGCCGAATCTCCCTCTGACATCGAGCTCGCGAAGCTGGTCTGCGGCCCCTGCCCCCTGAAGCAGGAGTGCCTGACCGGCGCGCTGGAACGGCGCGAACCGCACGGCGTGTGGGGCGGCCAGCTGTTCATCGCGGGCGAGGTCGTAGCCCGGAAGAGGCCGCGAGGGCGTCCTCGCAAGGTCGTCGAGCCAGAACCGGCGATCGAGCTGCCGACCCGTGAAGCTGCTGCGTGAGCCCGCACGAAAGACCCGGACCAGTACGAACTGGTCCGGGTCTTTGTGCGTTCCAGGAGCTCAGTCTGCCGCGAAGCCAGGAAGGTACTCGGTGAGCACGTCCGCGAACCGCGCTCGCACATCGAGCTGCGAGAGCACGGCGATGCCGCCCATCCAGACCCGGTGGATCAGCGCGTACACCGGCGGCACGTTGAGCTTGGTCATCACCGCGTCGTTGGTGTGGCTCTCGGACATGAGCCGCTCGTACTGACTCCGCATCCAGTCCCGCGTGAAGTGGAACTCTTCGGCCCGGGCCGGCTCGACGAACGGTGCGAGGTAGGCGAGCAGGTCATGGGGGTTCACGTCTCCCACGACCAGCCCCTCCGCGCGCAGCCCAGCGGCCACGTCCTCGGCGTTGCCGTGCAGCGCGGTCCGGATGAGGCGGCCCATCGGCTCGGGCAGACCGTCGGGCAGCTTGGCCACGAGGCCCCAGTCGACGACCCCGAGACGACCGTCAGCCAGCACGAGGAAGTTCCCAGGGTGCGGATCCGCATGCAGCACACCCGCGCGGTGCGGCGCGGAGAACAGGAACCGCACGTACGACAGCCCGACCGCGTTCCGCCGCTCCTCGTCCCACTCGGCCACGGCGTTGAGCTTCGACCCGTCGAGCCACTGGCTCACGAGTACCCGGGGGGTGGCAGTCATGACCTGGGGGACGATGAACTCGGAATCCCCGGCGAACGCGCTCGCCGCGACCGTCTGGTGCTCGGCCTCCAAGAGGTAGTCGACCTCCTCGCGGATCCGTTCGGCGATCTCGGCAGTCAGCGCCTTCATGTCGATGCTGCCCGTCAGGGGCGCCATCACCGACGCAAGCCGGCCGATCTGCGCGAGATCGCTCTCCAGTGCTGCGTCGGCGCCCGGATACTGGATCTTCACGGCCACCGGTTCGCCCGTGGCGGCCCAGGTTGCGCGATGCACCTGTCCGATCGACGCCGCCGCGGCGGGACGACGCCCGAAATCGCTGAAGAGCGCGCGCCAGTTCGAGCCCAGCTCCTTCTCGAGCACCGCCTCGAGGCGCGACACCGGCATCGGCGGGGCAGAGTCCTGAAGTCGTCGAAGCTGTTCCCGGTACGGGCCTGCGACGTCGTCGGGTAGCACCGCCTCGAACATGCTGAGCGCCTGGCCGAACTTCATGGCGCCACCCTTGAGCTCACCGAGGACGCGGAACATCTGCGCTGCCGCCTGCTGACGCATGTCGTTCTGGACGGTCTCGGCGTTGTGCCCGATCAGCCGACGTCCGAAGCCCACGGTGGCGCGCCCGGCGTAGCCGAGAGGGAGGCCGAGCATCCTGGCGCCCCGCCCGAAGGTGGAGGTCGGGACGCGATCGTGCTCCACAGACTCGCTGTCGGGTTCTTCGCGGCTCATGCCCCCATTCTGTCCGCCGACGACAACCCGCCCAAGAAGCGCCCCGGGGCGTGACACGAACAGCGCGGGTGCTGAGGCCACACGCGCAACGTCGTACGGCCCATGTCGCTGGCGAGGGTGAGGGTTCGGGAGCGCAGCTCACCCGCCTCTCCGTACAGGAACGCCACGATCTGGGCGAGGCCGAGAGCGGTGACCCACGCGTCGAGCACAGGGTCGTCCGGTGCCGGACGATGAGCGAGCTGCGCTGCCAGACGGGGCCAGACCGGGTCGGCCTCCGCACGCCACAGGTCCGCACAGCGCAGGCATGACGTGTCCGGCGGTACGACAAGTGGCCCGGCCACTGCCGTGCCCGGTCTTGTCCTCAGCACGAGGTACGGCTCGCCGTTGCGCGCCAGGGCGTCCGTCAGGCTGCGATCCGGCTCGCACGTACCGGTGCACACCACCGTGAGCGCCACCACGTCGCCGGTGTCGAGCATCGCTCGGCGCCCCTGCCGACCCGGGGCGCGACGCAGATGACGCACGAGACGCTCGGCGCCACTCGGTCTGGTCCTTGAGACATACGACGGTTCCCTCACGTGGATCGTGTGGCCGAGATCGAGCAGCGCCGAAGCAATGCGCCCGGCGACCCTCCCGCTGCCGAGGATGCGAATCGATGTTTCGGTGGCCGGTTCCGCGAGGCGCCCGTGCTCGTCGAGCCGCTCGATGAACCACTCGCGCCATGCGACGTCGGAGGGCTCTGGGTGCGAGGTGCCGTGATCGGGGTGGGTGAGCGAACCGAGCAGCTCGTCGGCCAGGCGCGGAACGGGTTCCAGCACGAGCACGTCGTCGTCGATGCCGACCTGCAGTGTGGAGCGATCGCGCCACACGAGGACCATGTCCCCACGCGTTCTGCGGGCTGTGGGCGAGCTATGGGGGAGAGACATGCCTCATGCTGACGCGGCGATATCGCCGATGGAAGGCGTGTCACACGAGCGCCAACACCCAGCCCGTAACGGACAACACCCAGAAAGTGCGAAGGGGACGAGACCAGCCGATCTCGCCCCCTGACGCTCTAAGCCCGGATCAGGCCTTGCCGAGGATCCGGTTGAGGTTGGTGCCACAGACCGGGCACTTGCCCTTGGCCATGCGGGTGCCGTTCTCGCTGACGACGATATTGCCGGTCGCCTCGCGCTTAGCCTTGCACTTCACGCAGTAGAACTCACCCGTGTAGGTCGTGTCGGCCACAATTCCTCCTTGTCCGCGACGCCGATCTGGGGTGACCGCCGTCGTGTTTCCTGGCTGCGTACTCTACGGGGGGTTTGGCGTGAAAGCACGTGGACGCGCCACATTTCCCGCTCGGGCTCGCTGAGCGCGACGTCCCAGGACATGAAACAGGGTTCCCGATCGAACCGTTTGCCTTCCCCTGCGAACGGACGACCAGAGAACCCTGTCGTTGCACAGGGTATCGATCGCGCGGAGCCTCGGTCAAGGTCGAGTGTCTGTGGTTGCTGCCATGCTGTCCTCGACGGAGGGACGCGCGACATGGACTTGCCCGAGGACGTGGTGATCCGTCGCAGCGCGCGGCGGCGGCGCACTCTGCAGGCCCGTAGGGACGGTGACAAGATCGTCGTCCTCGTGCCCGCGGCGCTCCCGGCGCAGGACTACGAGCGGCTCGTCCCGAAGCTCATCGAGCGGGTACGGGCTCGCGAGGCCGGCGGCAGGCGGCGAAGCGATGCGTCTCTCGAGCAGGCAGCAGCACGCCTCGCCACCGAGCTGGGCGCCGACCTGAACCTCATGCCCAGGCTTGCGAGCGTGACCTGGTCGACACGGCAGAACCGCCGCTGGGGGTCCTGCACGACGACGACGGGCGAGATCCGCCTGAGCAGCCGACTGCAGTCCATGCCCGACTGGGTGATCGACTACGTGCTGTTCCACGAGCTGATCCACCTTGTGGAAGCCAACCACTCGCGCCGATTCCACGAGCTGGTACGGCGTTACCCGGCCCACGATCGAGCGGTCGGGTTCCTCCACGGCGTCGCGCACGCTCTCGCCAGACCCGACGAGCCGTGGCCGTCGGACGTCGACGATCCGGAGGAGTACTCCGGAGGCGTCGGAGACTAGTCCCCGCGCTCCTCGTCGAGCAGCTTCTCGAGCTCCGCGTCGAGGTCGTCGTTGCCGTGATGGGTGTCGCCGCTGACGAAGCCGAGCGGGTCGTCGAGATCGTGCGCCGACGGCATGGTGTCGGGGTGACGCCAGACCGCGTCTCGTCCCTCCACCCCGCGTTCTGCGCGCAGAGCGGCCCAGAGGTTGGCAGCATCCCTCGTGCGACGAGGGCGCAGCTCAAGGCCGACGAGCGATGAGAAGACCTGCTCGGCCGGCCCACCGGCGGCACGCCGGCGTCGGACGGTCTCGGCCAGCGGCGCTGCCGTTGGCATGAAGCGGATCGTCGCCTGCGCGACGACGTCGTCCACCCACCCCTCGACCAGCGCCAGCAGCGTCTCCAGACGCCCGAGAACCTCAGCCTGCTCCGGTGTGCGTTGCGGTGAGAACAGACTCTTGCTCATCTCGGTGCCGAGCTCGGCCAGAGCGTTGATCGACATCGGATCCTCGTCCATGCCGTCGAACGACTCCTCGAGAGCACTGAGATCGACCGTGATCTCACGGGCATAGTGCTGGACGAACGCCACGAGCTGGGGACCCAGCCAGCCGACGTCGGCGAACAGACGCTGCCTGGCAGCCTCGCGGAGGCTGAGATAGAGCATCACGTCGCGTTCGGAGAGGTCCAGACCCTCGCCGAACGCGGCGAGGTTTGTCGGCAGGAGTGCTACCTGGGGCCGGGGCAGGAGGGGCATCGACACTTCGGTTGCCGAGACGACCTCCGTGGCCAGCTTGCCGAGTGCCTGCCCGAACTGGACCCCGAACATGCTCGATGCTGACTGCTGCAGCATCGGCTGGAACATCTGCTGCATGCCGGCGAGCTCAGGCTCGTCACTCATGCGTTTCGTCATGACCTCGCCCAGCGAGGACGCGATCGTGGAGACGATCGGCTCGACCATCGTCTGCCAGGTCGACATGGTGTTCTCGACCCATTCTGCGCGGCTCCACGCGGCGGGCAGAGCGGTGACGGTCGGGAAGACCGTGGCGTCGTTGAGCCACAGCTCGGCGAGGTGGACGGAGTCGGCGATCTCGTGACGTTGCCTGCTCGATGGCGTCGGGTCAGGACCCAGCGATGCCACGACCTTGCGCGCCATGTCCTTGGCGAACACCCAGTTCACGCCGCCGCCATCGGTGGACATCGACTGCCCCGACCGCGCCATGACGTTCTGAAGTGAGGCGAGCAGGGCTGGTACGTCGATCGGCTGGCCCTCTTGCGGCATCGGGATGCCGAGCGAGGCGAAGATCTGCTCGAACGGCAGGTTCTGACCGCCGAACGGGTCCTCGGGCACCGCGCCGCCCTCGTCGTCGTCGGGACTGCTGACCATGGGCGGCTCCTTCACCTCAAGCACCTAGCAGCCTACCCGGGTGAGCCAGGCCCGAGCCCCTTCCCCGCAGCGCAGTGCTCCGGTCGAGATCTCTCTCGGGTACATTGCATGGCATGTCGCGCAGTCACCGAACCTTCGTTGATCGGCGCAGCCTGTTCCCTTGCGGCGAGGTGTGCCGGTGACCCGTCAGACCTGGACAGCAGTCGTGTCCTCTGTCGTCTTCATCGCGCTGGCTGCGGCTATCGCGTTCACGCCCATACCGTTCGTCGCCTGGACGGCAGGTTCCACGTACGACGTGCTCGGCACAAGGGATGGCACGCCGGTCATCCAGATCGACGGCATCCCCACGTACGACACGACCGGCGAGATCCGCATGACAACCGTGAACCAGACTCGGGCCGACGCCGCGTTGAGCCTGCCCGAAGCGCTGTTCGACTACGTCATGCCGCAACGCGACGTCCTACCGCGCGATCTCGTCTACGCCCCGGGCAAGTCCGCGAGCCAGGTGGCGGTCGACGAGAAGACCATGATGTCGACCGCGCAGTTCGATGCGATCGTTGCCGCGCTCCGCGCAGCGGGCCAGCCCGTACAGGAGCTGCCCATGGTCACAGCGGTGCGCGTCTCGGGTCCTTCGAACGACAAGCTCCAACCTGGTGACCTGATCCTCATGGTCGACAACGTCGAGGTGACGAGCAGCGACGACGTGGTCGCGCGCATCAAGGACAAGGGTGTCGGCCAGAAGGTCGTCCTCCAGGTACAGCGCCAGAACGCACGGTTGTCCGTCACGATCGACACAGTCGGGTCCAGCAGTGATGGTCGCGTCGCGACCATCGGTGTCAGCGTCGGCACCGGCTACTCCTACGCACCGAGCATCAAGCTCAACATCGACCCGAGCGTCGGTGGCGGGTCGGGCGGCCTCATGATGGCCCTCGCGATCTACGACAAGATCACACCGGGTGACCTGCTCGGCGGCCGTGTCATCGCCGGTACGGGAACGATCACCGCCACGGGCACCGTAGGCGCCATCGGCGGCATCCAGGAGAAGATCGCCGGGGCCGAGGCCGCGGGTGCCACGGTCTTCTTCGTCCCCGCCGACAACTGCCAGGACACGGTCGGCGTCACCTCGTCCATGACCCTCGTCAAGGTCAGCACGCTCAAGGACGCGATCGCGGCTCTTCCCCTCGCGCTCGATCCCAGCTCAGGACAGCGTCCTCCCGCATGCTGAACGATGCTCTGGCGGCGGCGGTCCTCGACGTCGAGCGCCACGTGGGGCGATCCGGGTGGGACCAGCCGTCCCGGCTCTTCGCGCTCGTGCCGACGGCCGAGCTCCTCGAGGCAGCGCCTGAGCTCGCTGGCCAGCTCGGAGCTGAGCACCCGGAAGGCCACTTCTCGAGCATCGAGCAGGAGGACTTCCACAACGGCCTCCCGCTCTTCGAGGCGCTGGCCCACCTGGCATGGCCCCCAACGGTGACGGGCTGCGTCCTCTGCGTCGAGAGGGCTTTCCTGCCCTCGCAGTACGAATCGGAGTTGCCCGATGACCCCGAGCAGGCCAGCGACGCGGTGTCGAACCACCCGCAGCGCCAGGAGCTCAGGCTCGTGACGGGCGTTCTCCGTACCGGCGAACGCCATGCCGTCGCACGGGTCCGGAACGACCCGTCCCAGCTTCTCGGCGGGGAAAACCTCGCACCCGGGCTGTCCACAGCCCTGATCGCTACTCTGAACGACTGAACCTCACGCAAGGAGCCCCGCTGTGTCCAGCCCTTCGCTCGGTCGCAAACGACGCGGCGCGCTCGTCCCGACGATCGTGATCGTGGTCGTCCTTGGATGGCTGTTCGCCACGTTCGCCCAAATCTGGACCGACAAGCTCTGGTTCGGGCAGCTCGGCTACGGCATCGTCTTCTCGACGCAGCTGTGGACTTCCGTGGGCTTGTTCTTCGGCTTCGGCATCGTCATGGCCGCCGCTGTCGCCGCGACGATGGTGGCGTCGACCCGGGAGATCCGAGGTTCGGCCCGTACGAGCAGTACGTTGCTCAACCGCTACCGAGAGCTGCTCGGTCGTCGCGTCGCGCTGACCGTCATCGTGCCCTCGGTCTTCTTCGGGCTGATGGCCGGCCTCACCGGCACCTCGGCGAAGTCTTTGTTCCTCGCGTACATGAACCGCACCTCGTTCGGCACCAAGGACCCCAGGTTCGGGTTGGACATCTCGTTCTTCGTCTTCGAGTACCCCTGGTACCGCTACCTCAACTCCTTCGCCCTGGGAGTGCTGCTTCTCTGCCTGGCGATCGCCGTCGTGGTCAACTTCGCCATGGGTGTTCTCAGCTCACAGAGCCGGCCGGCCCTCGGCACCCGTCGAGCCCACGCGCAGATCTCGGTGCTTGCGGGCCTCACGCTCGTCTCGTTCAGCGTCAGCGCGTACCTCGACCGTTTCGGCGAAGAGCTCCAGTCGTCCACGCTGCTCGACGGGCTGACGTACACCGGAGACCATGCGCAGATCACCGCCCACACGGTCGTCGCGGTCATCGCGCTGCTCACGGCGATCATGTTCTTCGTCTACGCGCGACGTCCTGGGTGGCGTGTTCCCATCACAGCGGCGATCCTCATGGTCGTCTCGTCGATCATCGTCGGTGTCGTCTACCCCTCCGTGGTCCAGTCGTTCTCGGTGAAGCCGGATGAGCCGGACAAGGAGCGCCCGTACATCCAGAACCACATCACGGCGACACGGGCGGCGTTCGGCGTGGCGAACACTCAGATCTACGACTACGCGGCAACGACCAGCGCCGACGCCGGCCAGCTCTCCGCCGACGCTGCCACGCTGCCGGGGATCCGTCTGATCGATCCGTCGATGGTCCGCGAGACGTACGAGCAGCTGCAGCAGGTGCGCGGCTACTACTCGTTCGCGCCAGTGCTGGACGTCGACCGCTACAAGATCAACGGCACGATGACCGACGTGGTCATCGCCGCTCGTGAGATGGACCAGTCCGGGCTCCAGAACAAGCAGTGGAACAACCTTCACACGGTCTACACGCACGGGTACGGGCTCGTGGCGGCATACGGCAACCGCCGTCAGGCGGGAGGCGAGCCCGAGTGGCTGGCCAAGGACATCCCGACCGTCGGGCCGCTCGCGGCACAACAGCCGCGGATCTACTACGGCGAACTGACGACGGACTACGTCGTCGTGGGTCGTCAGGACGGCCAGTCGGCGATCGAGTTCGACACGCCGGGCGGCGGGGACGCCACGGGGGAGCAGTTCAAGACGTATGAGGGCGTTGGCGGCGTCGGCATCGGGAATCCGTTCACGAAGGCGCTGTACGCGACGCGGTTCGCCGACGTCAACCTGCTCCTGTCCGATCGGGTCAACAGCAACTCGAAGATCCTGTACGACCGCACCCCCGCGCAGCGGGTGCAGGACGTCGCCCCGTGGTTGACGACCGACTCCGACATCTACCCGGCCATCGTCAACGGCCGCATCGTCTGGATCGTCGACGCGTACACCACGACCGACAACTACCCGAACAGCCACAAGATGTCGCTGAGCAACGCCGCCTCCAACCAGAACGTGCCGACCTCTGCGCTGCAGGCGAGCGACGAGATCAACTACGTCCGCAACTCCGTGAAGGCCACGGTCGACGCGTACGACGGCACCGTCACCCTGTACGCGTGGGACGAGACGGACCCTTTGCTCCGGACCTGGATGAAGGTCTACCCGGGTACCGTGCAGCCGAAGTCGGCCATCTCACCCGAACTGCTCGCTCACCTGCGTTACCCGACGGACCTGTACCGCGCGCAGCGCGAGGTGCTGGCCCGCTACCACATGACCAACCCCGACCAGTGGTACTCGACCTCGGACATGTGGGCCATCCCGAGCGACCCGACGGTCGATCAGTCGGCGAACCTCCGCGAGCCGACCTACTACATGTCAGTGCGGTGGCCGACCTCCATGCAGGACGGGAAGACGGTCCCAGGCGAGACGGCGCCGCAGTTCAGTCAGACGACCGTCTACAGCCCGAACAACAGACAGAACCTCGCCGCGTACATGACGGTGGTCGCCGACGCGGCCAGCAAGGACTACGGCAGGATCAGAGTGCTTCGAATGTCGGACACTCAACAGGTGGAGGGCGCGGGACAGGCCCACAACAACATTCTTCGCGACGAGAAGGTGGCTTCGGCTCTACGCCCGTACCTCAATCAGGGCAGTGCCAAGGCCATGTACGGGAACCTGCTCACCGTCCCGGTGGGCGGCGGAATCCTGTACGTGGAACCGATCTATACCCAGCGCAACGAGGCACAGAGCGGCGCCTTCCCGGTGCTGACCTTCGTGGTCGTTCGCTTCGGTGACCACGTCGGCATCTCCGACACGTTGCAGGGGGCGCTGGACCAGGTGTTCGCGGGCGACGCCGGGGCGACGACGAACGAGAACGCTCCACCGACGACGACGCCCACGACACCCACGACGACTCCTACGACCACGCCCACGACGACTCCAACGACCACGCCCACGACGACTCCCACGACCAGCACGAACCAGCAGGAGGTCACGGCTGCCTTGGCCGAGGCCCAGCGGGCGTTCACGGATGCCGACAACGCACTGGCCGCTGGCGATCTCGCCGGGTACCAGAAGGCGAACGAGACTGCTGCGGCCGCAGTGGCCAGGGCGGTCAAGGCGATGGGCGGCTGAGGGCCCGCGACGGCTAGAGCTCGGGTGTGGGCTCGGCCTCGACGCCGAGCCGGTCAGCCAGTGCGGGGTCACCGACGACGAGTACGGCGGGGTCGCTGGGCCAGATCTCGGTGAACACGGCGGTCGCGTCGTCGGCGGTCACGTCGGCGAACTGTGCCGTCGAGGAGTCCACGTGGCGCCAGTCGAGGCCCATCGAGGCGAGGATGACCGCCTGCTGCGAGACCCCGTTAGCGGTGGCGTACCGCAGCGGTGCCGTGCGGGTCAGGTAGTTCACGGCCCTTCTCACCTCGGCGGACGTGAACGGCTTCGCGGCGACGTCGAGAAGGCGCAGCGCCTCGGTGACCGCCTCGGGGACCACGTCGGTCCGGAAGGAGCCTCCGACAGTCGAGTACCCTCCGTGGCGCAGCTGCGTGCTCGACACGTACACGCCGTAGGTGTAGCCGCGTCGCTCGCGCAGCTCCGTGTTGAGGCGGCTCTGGAACGTACCGCCGAGCACCGAGCAGGCGACCTGGAACGCCGGCCAGCGCGGGTCGGCGCGGTCGATCGTGGGAGCGGCGATCCGGATGTCGGCCTGTACGGCACCGGGCCGGCTGATGAGGCGTCGACGCGGCGCGGCCTCGTCCGGATCCTCATGGTGGTGTGCGCTGCCGGTGTCCGCCCAGTCGCCGAACGCGCTCTCCGCAAGAGCGAGGGGGTCGAGCCCTGCGAAGTCACCCGCCACGACGAGTGTCGATCCCGCCGGGCTGTAGTGGGTGGCCTGGAACGCGCGGACGTCGTCAGGCCCGAACGTCGCCAGAGAGGCAGTCGAACCTCCTGTCGCTCTGCTCGAACGGAACGCGTCGCTGAAGACCGCCCCCGGCACGAGAGTGGCCGCAAGCTGTGCGGAGTTGGCCATCACCTGCTGGAGCTCGGCTCGGCGCAGTCCGATGTGACGGAGGACATCCTCATCGGCCAGAGCAGGGGTGCGGATCGCCTCGGCGAACAGCGGGAAGGCATCTGCCACACCGGTCACGGGGACGTCGATGCTGATGTGGGTCGCGAGCTGCGTGACGCCGGCTCCGATGGCCGCGCCCGTGTTCTCGAGGGTCTCGGTGTAGAGCGCACCTTGATGGGACCGCGTGCCCTCGTCGAGGGTGTGCGCGGTGATGTTCGCGATGCCTTCTCTGGCGACCGGCTCGGCCGTGAGGGGCAGGTCGAGCGCCATGGTGGCGCTGATCACGTACTGACCGGGCAGGTCGAACACCCAGACCGTCAGGCCGTTGTCCAGCCTGTGCTCTGTGGCGGGAGGGAACGACCAGGCGGGCTGCTGGCCGAGGCGGGGACGTCGAGGAGAGCTCATCACGCCTCCTGCCTGGCGTAGACGAGGACCGCCCGGTTGTCCGGGTCGAGCCATTGCCGTGTGGCGCGGAGGACATCGTCTTTCGTCACGGAGAGGACAGTACGGAGTCTCTGGTTGACCCATTCCGGCGACCCGTGCAGGGTCGCGGCCTGGCCGAACCGGTCCGCACGCTGGTCGAGTGCGGAGAGCTCGGTGAGCCACTCCCGGGCGAACTGGGCCTGGGCCCGTTCGTGCTCCTCAGAGGTCGGGCCTTCGTCGACGAACTGTTTCCACGCGTTGAGCATCGCGGTCTCCAGCGCCTCGGGTTCGACACCGTCCCAGCACCGGGCGGACGCGACCCCGAGGGAGTTGCCACGAGCGAGCGACATCGTGAAGGCCCCGGTGCCCTCGGCGAGCTCTGTTCGGACGAGCGCCTGATGGAGCCGTGACGTGATCCCGTCACCGAGCACCGAGGTCGCCAGACCGAGCGCCTCAAGGTCGGGGTCGCCGGCCTTGGGGAGCCGCCACGCGGCATACACGGCATCCCGCGGCACCGGCGAGGTGACCTTGCTGCGAGGGATTCCCTCATGGGGAGGCAGGGTCGCGACGTGCGGCCGACGGCGTCCCTGGAGGCGGGGAAGGCCGCCGAAGTACTGCTCCGCCAGCCGGAAGCCGTGGTCGGGGTCCATGTCGCCGGACAGGGTGAGGACGGCGCGGCTCGCCCGATAGTTGGCACGGAAGAACGCCTGCATGTCGGCCAGCGTGGCCGCGTCGAGGTGTTCCATCGAGCCGATCGGAGGGTGAGCGTACGGATGGTCCTCCGGGAAGGTCAGCGCGAGGATGCGGTGCCAGGCGTCGCCGTACGGGACGTTGTCGTACCGCTGTCGCTTCTCCTCCTTGACCACCTCGCGCTGGTTGTCGAGGCTGGCCTGGTCGACGGTCTCGAGCAGCGTCTCGAGGCGGTCGGCCTCCAGCCACAGCATCATCCGTACAGCGGACGTCGGGACGGCCTCGAAGAAGTTCGTGCGGTCGTACGACGTCGTGCCGTTCACTGAGCCGCCGGCGGCTTGGGCGAGGCCGATGTGGTCGCCGGACCTCACGTGCGCGGAGCCCTGGAACATGAGGTGCTCGAACAGGTGCGCGAGGCCGGTCCTGTCGGGCGCCTCATCGGCGGAGCCCACGTCGTACCAGAGGTTCACCGCGACCACGGGCACGTTGTGATCGGGGTTGACGACGACGCGAAGACCGTTGTCCAGACGCTTCTCGAAAAGGGGGTAGGTAATCATTCGGGGGTCCATGATGCGGCCACCTTAGCCCGACTGAATACGCCGTGCCTCCAGGTAGAAGCGCTTCTCATCGGCCTCTCCCAGGGAAAACGTCTTCCGTGGCAGGGCCCCGTCGGCGACGGTGGATGCGAAGAACGATTCCTTCGGTACAGCGGGCAGAAAAAGGCCGAGATTGGAGTCGCGCCGACCGATCTCGCTCGTCGTGTGTGTCCCATGGATGTAGTCGACCTCGTAGCCCGCGGCCACCAGCGCATCGATCACGGCCTGCAGCGTGCCCGCAGGAATGCCGGCGTCAGGGAGGGTGAGCGTGTACGTGGCGTACCCGTCGTGGTCGCAGTAGCCGAACGTCTGTTCCGTAGCATTGTCGACCCGTTGCGTCACCTCGGCCGTGGTCACCGCGGGCATGACCGAGTACGAGACGCAGTGGCGGGCGAGCTCGGCCTCGAACACCTCCCGAGGAGTGTTGAAGAGGATGCGGTGGATGGGCGCGAACTCGAGGCCGGGGTCGAAGATGTTCTCGATCTCCACGAGCGCCCAACGGGCCGGGTGGGTCTCGCGATCGGCCTCGCTCAGCGTCGGCTTGAGGTCCTCCCAGCAGCTCTTGGCGGTCGCGAAGCTGTGGTTGCCGTCGCCCATGGCGAACAGGAGCGGGTCGGTGGGATCGAGACCGTCGTGGAGCGCGGCGAGGGCGTCGGCGAACGCGGGGATCGCCGCGTCCGGTACAGCCCAGCCGGCGACCCGGCCGCCGTGCGCCATCAGGGTGGTGTCGTAGAGGGGGGTCGCGTCGTCGCTCAGCGCCGCCAGGGGTTCGATGACGGACCTGGCGGCGTCGGAGATGAGCACCATGATGTGGGGGAGCTCGAGCGGGGCGTCCTTGCGGACCTGCTTGCGCGGCGGGATCCGGTCGAGGATCGTACCCTCGGTGGCGCGGATGAGTGTGCGGTCGTCGGCGCTCCAGCTGTACCGCTCGAGGTCGAGCGCGACCATCACACCCCAGCGGACGACGCCGGTGGCGGTCTCGCGCCGGACGAGGAGCAACGTGCCAGCGTACGTATCGAGCAGCCCTCGCTCGAGGTAGTCGCGCATCGCCGCGTTGATGGCGTCGATGCGGACCTGGGGCTCCGGCTCCCCGAGGAAGACCTCGGGGTAGGTCAGCCGCAGCGTGGAGGGCGAGTCGCCGACGATCTCTTCGACCGCGGCCCAGTAGTCGGGCTGCGCCGTGTACTGGTCGCACGCCACCACCGCCCACCGCCGCAGGTCGATGCCCGGGCGGGGGAGCAGTATGTCAGCGAGTCGTACGCCGATGCGCGCCAGTGTCTGCTCGTAGCTCATGGATCTCCTTCGCGGGTGCAGGCAGAAGCCTAAGGGCGAAGGAGCGATGGGCCACGAGCAGACTAGCCAGCGAGCCTGTCTGGTCTCAGCTCCCGAGGCCGTACGCGAGGTCCGGACGCTGCGCCTCGATCTGGATGAGCCGGTTGTACTTGGCTACGCGTTCGCCGCGCGCGGGGGCACCTGTCTTGATCTGACCGCATCCGGTGGCGACCGCGAGGTCCGCGATGAACGTGTCGGGGGTCTCACCGGAGCGGTGGGACACCATCTGGCCGTACCCAGCGTCATGGCAGATGCGCATCGCCTCGAGCGTCTCGGTGACGGTACCGATCTGGTTGACCTTGATCAGTGCGGCGTTCGCGATCCCGTCGGCGATGGCGGCGGTGATGATCGCGGGGTTCGTGCAGAAGTTGTCGTCCCCGACCAGCTGGATCCGGTCGCCGATAGCCGCGGTGAGCTTCTTCCAGCCCTCGGTGTCGGACTCGCCGAGGCCGTCCTCGATGCTCCAGATCGGGAACCGGTCGATCATCTCCGAGTAGCGAGCGATCATGTCGGCACTCGACAGGCTCACGCCGCTGACCACGTACGAGCCGTTCTTGTGGAACTCCGACGCAGCCGGGTCCAGGGCGATCGCAACGCCAGATCGGCCGGTCGGGTAGCCGGCATCACCGATCGCCTCGACGATCAGCGCAAGCACCTCTTCCGGTTCGGCGAGGTTCGGCGCGAAGCCGCCCTCGTCACCGAGTCCGGTCGCATGGCCACCGGCGACGAGCCGCTTCCGCAGTGCCTGGTACACCTCGGCGCCGGCCCGGACCGCTTCCTTCATCGAGGACGCACCGATCGGGCAGACCATGAACTCCTGGAAGTCGAGCGGGTTCGGTGCGTGGGCGCCACCGTTGAGCACGTTGAAGCAGGGCACGGGCAGCCGCGGGGTCTGGCCGATTCCCGGTAGCCACTCGTACAGCGGCTTGCCGGTCGAGACGGACAACGCCCGCGCCAGTGCCATCGACGTCCCGATGATCGCGTTCGCGCCGAGCCGGGCCTTGTTGGGCGTGCCGTCGAGGTCCCGCATGGCTTGGTCGACCTCGGCCAGATCGGTCCAGGTCTTCCCTGCGAGGCCCTCGTTGATCTCGGCGTTCACGTGTCCGACCGCCTGGGAGACTCCGGCTCCGCCGAACCGAGCAGGGTCGCCGTCACGAAGCTCGACCGCTTCCCGGGTTCCGGTTGAGGCACCAGAGGGGACACCCGCCTCAGCAACGGTCCCGTCCGCCAGCGTCGTCGTCACCATGAGGGTGGGTCGGCCGCGCGAGTCCAGAATCTCGATCGCCTGTACACCTTGGATCTCGAATGCCATCATCGGCCCCTTTCGCATCACCGGGTCCACTGTGGACCTCGGAAGCAATGCGCGACCGGGGCTGGCGGGAGGGGAGGGAGAGCGTCCAACTCCCTGACCGCAGCCACGCTGCGCACGCGGTAGGGACTGTTGGTCGCGAGGGCGACGGTTGTGACAAGGCGAGCCCCACCGCCTGATCAGGATCCTATCCGTTCCCGGATCTGCCGGGCTGGTATCGCGCTGGATCCGCCGCAGAACGAACCCTGGCGATCGCCGTTCGCCTCGGCCTCTAGGCTGTTGCCGCACCCGCCCGGGTGCAGGTGTTCGCGTCCGAAGCTAGGGAGCATGCAGTGGCAAGGAACGATGATCTCGCCGGTGGCGACCCCGTCGGCTATCAGGCCGCGGAAGCTCAGCGTGGCTCGCACGCAGGCAGGCTGAACAGCCTTCGGGCCGCGGTGCTGGGCGCCAACGACGGCATCGTCTCGACCGCCGGCATCGTGATCGGGGTCGCTGGAGCCACCCTCGTACCCTTCGCGATCCTCACCGCGGGCATCGCCGGGCTGAGCGCCGGCGCGCTCTCGATGGCGGTCGGCGAGTACGTGTCGGTGAGCGCCCAGCGCGACACGGAGAAGGCGCTGCTGGACAAGGAACGCCGCGAGCTTGCCGAGATGCCCGAGGAAGAGCTCGCAGAGCTGGCCGGACTGTACGAAGCCAAGGGCCTGGAACCTGCGCTCGCGCATCAGGTCGCCACTCAGCTGCACGCCCACGACGCTCTCGCGGCCCATGCCGAGACCGAGCTGGGCATCGACCCGGACAATCTCACCAGTCCCTGGGTGGCCGCCGTGTCCTCGGCCCTCTCGTTCACGGTCGGGTCGGTCCTCCCGCTGGCGGCCATCATGCTGGCGCCCATCAGCCTCAAGGTGGCCATCACGGTCGTGGCTGTGGTCGCCGCCCTCATCCTCACCGGTTACCTCAGCGCGAGAGCCGGCGGCATCGGCTACAGCCGCTCGATCATTCGCAACGTCGCCGGCGGTCTGGTCGCGATGGGCGTCACCTACTGGATCGGACGCCTGGTCGGGCACACCCTCGGCTAGGTGCGAGACCGCCTCGGGCGAGCGGCCTGGAGGCTGCTTCGATCAGGTACGACGCCGCGACCTTTGCGGGGGTACGCGTCAGTCCTGGCGGGGATAGATGCCATCGACGCAGATCAGGTAGGCGGGATTCTTGCCATCGCCGGCGGGCGAGGACAGCTTGGGCAACCCGAACGTGGTGGTTCCGTCGCCCCCGTACTGTGTGCCGAGCAGGGTGAACAGGGCTTCGTTCGCTGAGATGGGCAGCAGCTGACCGTTGCAGGCCATCCATCCCCTGGGCACGAACGTGCAGGCGAACAGGACGACCTGGGAGAGGTAGAAGTCCATGAACAGTTCCTTTCGAGGGCAATATTCGGGCTTTCCGTCCTGGACGCCACGCGCTACCGCGGATGAGGTCCGGACCAGTCTGATGGTGAATCTCGGCTGACGTCCCCGTCAGGAGGTCTCGAACGGATCGATGAACGGCAGGTCGACCCGTAGGAGGTCGAGGTTGTCCTCACCGTTGGACCAGCGCAGCTGGTTGTCCTCGTAGAGGTAGAGCTTGCGGGTGGGGGCGTCCTTGAGCGAGATGGTCTGGTCGGTGTTGTACAGGACGGGACTCTTGAAGTTTCCGCCCCACAACCCCCAGTCCGCATAACTGTCGTACCCCACGCCGAGGTACCTGTCACCTCCCGAGGTGTCCTTGCGCAGGTAGAGATCCTGCCCGTCGGCGTACCAGACACACCCGTGGGCGTCCTTCTCGTCGGTGACGAGCACTGTGTAGTTGTTGGAGCCCACCCCCAACCATCCGACGAAGGTCCCGTCGGACAGGCGGTAGCACGGCACGTGGACGTAGTCGCGCGATCCGGCCGCCTGGATCGCGGCCCAGGTGCTCCAGCCCCACCAGTCGGACGTCCAGCTGTAGTCGTTCCGGTTGGTCACGTCGTTACGTCGGTCGGCGCTGCCGTTCTGCAGGAGGAAGAGGGGCGAGAAGTTCTCCCGAGTGGACACGTCGACCACCTTGGCCAGGTCCGGGATCAGCGCGAGCGCGCTGTACTGCTGAGGGCCGCCCTGGTAGGCGTTCCAGACGTCGTCGGCCGAGACCTGGGTCGCATTCTTGGCCATCTCGCGGTTGGCGCCGGTCGCGGCGTCCAGAAGGCGCTTGTCACCGTAGGCCACCCACGTGCTGCCCGCGGCGTTGTGCACCGTCAGGCCGACGCGGCAGTCCTCGTCGTGCATCGACCGGGAGAGGAGGCTGCCCATGGTGCCGAGCATGCCCGGGACCGGCGTCGAGACCTGCTCGTACAGCTCCTTGCGTGGGACGCGGACGTGGCCGGCTGAGAACAGGTCGGTGAGGAAGTGGTCCGCGAACGCATTCAGGGCGTACGCCTCCTGCAGCCGGATCCGCTTGTCCTCAGCAGCCAGTCCCGATGAGGCGATGGCCGAGGCATGCTCCATCGCGAGCGCGTGCCCGGCCCGGTAGGCCGTCACCGCGTAGCCCGCGAAGTGGTCCCAGTTCTCGGCGGCCAGCTGCAGGTAGCGTCCCAACGCCACTGGCAGATCGCCGACGTTCGCGCCGCCGGTGATCACGTTCCACCTCATCGACAGCGAGTCGCCCAGGACGGCGTACGCCTTCGACGGGTCCTGGTGGGCGGCGAGGGCAGCGTCCACCGCCGCGATCTCCTCGGCCATGACGCCGAGGATCTCGCGCATCTGGGACCAGTCGGCACTCAGGCTGTTGAAGGCGGCCAGGAATGCTGCCCTCGGGTCTGGGGACGTGCTGATGGGGGCGCCCACCACCCCGTAGAAGTCGCCGCCGAGCGCGACCAGCTGTCCGTAGGTGAGACGGTTCGAACCACCCGACGCACCGCTGAGGGGCAACGACAGGGGAAGGCCCCTCGCGGGCACCGCCCCGGAGTCGAAGGACAGGGTGACCTGGTCACCAAGCCATGCGTGTTCTGCGCTTTCCATCTGGCACTCCTGGGGTGATGGGTTGGGAGCCCGCGGGTGGGCAAAGGGGGTACTTAGGAAAACCTTGCCATACACGACAGGCGTCTTCCAAGGTTGTCCGCGAGGGACCACCTCGCTAGGCGCGCAACCCACGTCCGGTGAGCCCCCTGAACACTCCTTCGATCGCGAACGACGCCGCGACCATTGCAGCCAGCACCGCCGCGGAGCCCAGGCTGGTGTTGACGAGCAACGCGGCGAGCGACCCAACGCACGCCACGGCGGCGACGACCGAGATCCAGGGCCGCTTGGCTCCACGACGCTTCGAGGTGCGGGCCTCGGCGACGTTGACCGTCGCGAAGATGATCAGGAACCCGGCGCTGCCCATCGTGGAGATGCTCTCGAGGTTCAGGACGTTCGCGAGCACGAGAGTCGCGGCGGCGGTGATGATCAGCCCCTCGAGCGGCTGGTTCCAGATCGGTCGCTCCAGCTGGGCCGGAAGCTCGCGGGCCTTGGCGATCATGTACGTCATGCGCGCGGAGCCGTACAGGGTCGCATTGATCGCGGATGCCGTCGAGAGCATCGCCGCGATGGCGATCAGGATGAACCCGGCTGATCCCAGCATCGGGCGCGCGGCGACCGCGAGCGCGTAGTCCTTCGCATCCACCAGCTGAGCGACCGGGACGGACCCGACTGCCACGATGGCCACGAGCACGTACAGCACGATGACGAACAGCACGGAGATGTAGTACGCCCGCGTCAGGGTCCGTCCCGGGTCGACGACGTCCTCGGCCGTGTTGGCGATCAGCTCGAAGCCTTCGTACGCCAGGAAGACGATCATGCCGCCGGCTACCAGCGACAGGGGCGGGCTCCACTGCCCGGGGCTGAGCCGGGCCGCGGATACCCCGAACGCACCCACCACGACGAACAGCAGCAGGATCGCGACCTTGATGGCCACCACGTAGCGTTCAGCCCGCGCCACCGCCGAGGCCCCCGCGACATTGAGAACCGCGATGAGGACGACGGCCGCGGTGAGGAACAGGTGCTTGCCGAGGTCGTACTGCGCCGCAGGCAGGAAGCTCGCCGCGTAGCTGCCGAACGCCTGCGAGTAGAGCGCGAGCATCACGATGTAGCTGAGCCACAGCAGCACGTTGATCCCACCCGCGAACAACCCGGGGCCGAACCCGCGGTTGACGAACGTCACAGTGCCCCCGCGGCTCGGGTACGACGTCGAGAGGAGCGCGTACGACCGTGCGGTCAGCAGTGCCACGAGTCCCGCGACGAGGAACGCGATCGGTGCTCCGCCGCGAGCGATCTGTACGGACAGCCCGAGGACGGCGAAGATCCCACCGCCGACCATCCCACCGACACCGATGGCCACGGCGCTCCACAGGCCGATGCTCGGTGGTCCGGACCCGTGCTTCGCAGCAGTCACGCCTCAGCCTCGCATACCCACGGGAGGGTGCGTGATGCCCCGAGCTCGTACGCTGTCACGCTGGCGGAGACTGCTGCGCAACCCCTCGGTGTGCCTCGGTCACCGGATGCCGCTCGAGCCATGCGTAGGCGGCGATCTTGACTTCGTCTTCGACAAGGAACCACACGACCGACCAGCCCCAGACCACACCGACCAGCGCCCACGAGAGCGGCGCCATCAGGAATCCCGTCACAGCGATGATCGTCGCCACGATCTGTGCTGTGACCACTGCCGCGAGCAGCAACCAGGATGGTGCGGGGCGTGTCCAGAACCGTCCGGTCGTGCGTGCGACGAACACGGTCAGGTGCCCGGAAACGGAGAGCTTCAGGAACACCATCGTCTGTAGGACGAGCAACCCCGCGCCGCCGGTGAGCCCGAACACCGTGGTTCCGAGCAGTACGAGACCCAGGGTCTCCAGCACCCCGAGCACCCCGAGGCTGGAGGCGATCACCAGTACGCGGCGCATGTCCCACGCGGCGGGCCGCGGGTCGCCTTCCGCGCGGTCGTAGGCGATGGATAGCAGAGCGCCGTCGTTCAGCAGGGCGAGGATCACGATCATGATCGCCGTCACGGGGCGGAAGCCGAATGCGAGCACGCACACCGACACCAGAAGCAGCACCCGGATCGTCTCCGCGATCCGATAGATGGTGTAGCTGGTCATCCGCTTGAACATCTCACGGGCCAACCGGATCGCGGTGATGATCACCGACAGGCCAGGGGACAGCAGCACCACGTCCGCTGCGGCGCGCGCAGCATCGGTGGCGCCGGAGACCGCGATCCCCGCATCGGCCTGCTTCAGCGCTGGGGCGTCGTTCACCCCGTCGCCGGTCATTCCGACGATGTGTCCGCGGGACTGCAACGTCCGAACGATCAGGTACTTGTGCTCGGGGAACACCTGGGCGAAACCTCCGGCACCCTCGACCTGCTCCACCGTCTCCGGCGACGGGTCGCTGCTACCGGTAGCGTCCCCGGAGTGTGTGGCGAACTCGTTGGCGTCCACGATCGCGCCCTCGATCCCGACCTCTCGGGCTACCTCGCGCCCGATCGCCAAGGCGTCCCCAGTGATCATCTTCACCTGCACGCCGAGCGCTTTCGCCGCCGCGATGGTCTCCGCCGAGTCCTCCCGCGGCGGGTCGCTCAGCGGCAGGACCCCAAGCAAGGTCCAGCCGCCCTTCCCATCGGCCGACGCGACACCGAGAGCCCGGTCACCGCGCGCGGCGAAGCCGTCCACCGCACCGTCGAACGCCCGGCTGGTCTCGTCATCAGCGGCGGTGCAGAGCGCGGCCACAGCCTGGGGCGCGCCCTTGGTCACTCGCAGCGTTCGTCCGCCCATCTCCACGACGGCCTCGGTTCGCTTGCTCACCGGATCGAAGGGGGTGAAGGCTGTCACGGTCGTGCCATCCAGCAGGTGCGCGTCCGGTAGAGCGGCCAGCGCGGCCCGGTCGATCGGGTCGGAGCTGCCAGGCTCGGTGGCCAACGCCGTGGCGCGCATGATGTCGTTCAGGGAGACTCCTGGCGCGAGCCAAGGTGTCCCCACGCTGATGCGGTTCTGAGTGAGTGTTCCCGTCTTGTCCGAGCAGAGCACGTCGATACCGCCCAGCTCCTCGACGGCAGGCAGGTGGCTCACGACGGCCCGTTCCTTGGCGAGCTTGCGTGCTCCCACAGCCATGGTCACCGAAAGCACAGCGGGCATCGCGACGGGGACCGACGCGATGATCACCACCAGTCCGAACTCGACAGCGGTCAGCCAACTGCTGCCTCGTAGCAACGAGACCACTGTGGTCAGGAAGACCAGGATCAGGGCCGCGTAGATCAGTATGCGACCGATGCGTAGCACCGCCCGCTGGAAGTGGCTCACGGTTCCGGCGCTCTGCACCAGAGCGGTCGTTCGGCCGAAGAGGCTGTCAACCCCCACCGCGACCACCATCGCGTCAGCGTGCCCGTGCACGAGCACGGAACCCGAGTACAGCTCGCCGCCAGTCTCCCCGGAGATCGGGAGCGACTCACCGGTGAGCGCAGACTGGTCCACCAAGAGGTCGGCGCCCTTCAGGATCCTGATGTCGGCGGGCACGATGTCGCCCAGCGCCACATGCACCACATCGCCGACCACCAGGTCCGCCACCGGCACGTCCTCCCAGCCGCCGTCACGGAGGGCTCTGGCCCTCACCGCCAGCGACTGCTTCAGGGCAGCGATCGTGTCCGCTGCCTGGTGCTCTTCGTAGAAGCCCACCAGACCGTTCAGCAACAGCAGGAGCGCAATGATGATCACATCGGGCCAGTGCTGCAAGATCAGTGACAGGACGAGCGCGATCTCGATCAACCACGGGATGGGTGCCCAGAAGTAGCTCAGGAAGACCAGAATCGAGTTCTGATGCTCCTCTGCTATTGCGTTGGGGCCGTTCTCGGTGAGTCTTCGTGCGGCCTCCTGCGATGTCAGCCCTTGTGGGCCTGACTCGAGGATGCGGGCAAGCTCCGTCATCGGAACCTTGCTCAAGTCCGCTGATTGTCGTGTGATCTGATCTGTCGCGCCCCCCATGGCGCTGCCTCGATTCTGCGTATTCGGTCGTTGACTTCTTGCGACCTCCTCGTCCACATTATCCCCGCCAGATCGGACCGCTCAGCCGGGGAGAGATGGCTGGCGAGAGGGGGTCCGCCGGCGCGTGCGCAGCCCTTCGACCGTTCCCGAGGAGCTCAGGTCGAGTCGCGGGCCTCGAGCTCCGAGATGTCGTCGTCGGACAGGATCAGGTCGGCGACCGCCAGGTTCTGCTCGAGGTGCGCGAGGCGAGAGGTACCCGGGATCAGCAGGATGTTGTCCCGGAGCGCCAGGAGCCATGCCAGGCCGACTTGGGCCGGGAAGGCACCGAGCCGCTCGGCGACAGCTCGTACCGCGGCGTTGTCGGTGACCTTCGGCATGTGGGGGAACGCGGATCCGAGCGGGAAGTACGGGACGTACGCGATGCCGTTCTCGTGACACAGGTCGAGCACGTCCGCGTCCTTCTGGTCGAGGAGGCTGAACGGGTTCTGTACGCAGACGATGTCCGCCTGGTCGATGGCCTGCTGGACCTGGACCGCGTTCGCGGTCGAGATCCCGACGCCGGCGATCTTGCCCTCCTCGCGCAGCGAGACCATCTCGCCCAGCTGATCCTCCAGCTGGACCTGCTGGTCGGGTCCGGCCTCGGGATGATCCGTGAGGCGGAGGTTGACCGCGCCCAGCCGTTCGACGCCAAGGCTTCGCAGGTTGTCCTCCACCGCGGAGCGCAGCTGATCCGGGCGCTGCCCGGGTAGCCAGCCGCCCTTGTCGTCGCGGAACGCGCCGACCTTGGAGACCAGCACGAGGCCTTCGGGATAGGGGTGCAGCGCTTGACGGATGACCTCGTTGGAGACATCGGGCCCATAGAACTGAGCCGTGTCGATGTGGTCGACGCCCAGCTCGACCGCGCGCCGCAACACCGCGATCGCCTCCGCATGGTCACGGGGCGGACCCATGACGCCGCTGCCGGGGAGCTGCATGGCCCCGAATCCGATCCGATGCACGGTCAGCGAGCCCAACGAGTACGTATCCATGCGCTCGACACTAGTTCGGGCGCCCTGGAACCTCTTCCGGGATTGATCGGCGAGCCCCAGCGGGCTGCATGGATCCAGCAGCGGAGAGCTGTCGAATGTTCCAAGCAACGACGACGAGGGCTATCATCGTCGAATGGCGATGCTGACGGCGGGTGATCAACCATCGGCTGATACTGATCTGAGCGCCGCAGCGTCACTGTTCCGCAGCTTGTCCGACCCGACCCGGCTGTCGATCCTGCGGCACCTACAGCTTGGAGAGCATCGCGTGAGGGATCTGACCGAGCACCTGGGTCTGGCGCAGTCGACGGTCAGCGCCCACCTGGCGTGCTTGAAGGACTGCGGTCTGGTCGTGTCTCGGCCGCAGGGCCGGGCGTCTGTCTTCTCGCTGGCCGTGCCCGACGACTTGCTGCAGGTGTTGGCTGCAGCGGAACGGTTGCTGGAGGTCACCGGATATGCGGTGGAGCTGTGCCCCGTGTACGGCTCGAAGGCGACGGGCCGGTGAGCGCCGTGTCCGGTGTGACGGCCGACGAGGTGCACCTCACTCGACGCGGACTTGGACTGGCGTGGTTCACGATCGGCTACAACGTTGCCGAGGGTGCCGTCGCGGTCACCGCGGGCGCACTGGCCGGGTTGGTGTCGCTCGTCGGGTTCGGCATCGACTCCGGGATCGAGTCGATGTCGGCGGTGCTGGTGGCCATGCGTTTGTTGGCCCGGCTACGGCACGGGACGGTGGACCAGGCGAGGGAGCACCGGGCACTCCGCCTCGTCGCGGTGACGTTCTTCCTGCTGGCGGGCTACGTGCTGGTCGAAGGGATCCGGAGCCTGCTGGTTGGCGAGGTGCCGGACACCTCGGTACTGGGCATCGTCGTGCTGGTCGCGTCCCTCGTGGTGATGCCGCTGCTGGCAGCGGCGAAGCGTCGGGTCGGGGTGGCCTTGGGCGGCGATCCGTTGATCCTGGCCGATGCGGCCGAGACCCGGTTGTGCGTCTTGCTCTCCGTCTCGACCCTCGCCGGTCTGGTGCTGTACCAGCTGACCGGAGCTGCCTGGCTTGACCCGGTCGCTGGATTCGTGATCGCGGGCTTCGCGGTGCGCGAGGGCGTCGAGGCGTGGCGAGGCGAGCTCGTCGAGATCGAGGGCGACGATGACTGACGGAGTCGTGGAGCCGACCGGACGGAGGAACTGATGGGTGCAGGTCACGACGATCAGGTAGCCGGGTCGAACCGGGTCCGGCTGGGCATCGCCTTCGCGATCACGGCGTGTGTCCTGGTCGCCGAGGTGGTGGGCGCCTGGCTCACCGGAAGCCTCGCGCTTCTGGTCGATGCCGGGCACATGCTCACTGACGTGGGTGGGTTGTCGATGGCACTGCTCGCTGCCACAGCGATGACCAGGCAACCCACAGATCGCCGGACGTGGGGCTGGGCCCGTATCGAGATCCTCGCTGCCGGCGCCCAGGCCACGATTCTGCTGTGCGTGGGCATCTATGCGTTCGTCGAAGGCGTGCTGCGCCTCATGGCACCCCCCGAGGTCGCCGCCGGCGGACTGCTCCTTCTGGGCATCCTCGGACTGACAGCAAACGTGGCCTCCGTCATGGTCCTGTCGGCAGGACGTGGCCACAACCTGAACATGAGGGCAGCCTTCCTGGAAGGGGTCAACGACGCCTTCGGCTCGATCGCGGTGATCATCAGTGCCCTGGTCATCTCGTCCACCGGCTGGACCCGGGCGGATGCACTCGCCGGCATGCTGATCTCGGTGTTGATCGTCCCCCGAGCGCTGGCGATCCTGCGGCAGGCCGGGAACGTGCTGCTGGAGACGGTGCCCAACGGGCTGGACCTCGGCCAGGTCCGAAACCATCTGCTCGGGCTGTCCCACGTCACCGATGTCCACGACCTGCACGCCTCGCTCATCGGCACCGGCCTGCCGGTGCTCACCGCCCACGTCGTGCTCGAAGACAGCTGCTTCCGTGACGGACATACGCACGAGCTCCTCGACCAGCTCCAGACCTGCGTCCGTGCGCACTTCCAGGTCAGCGTGGAGCACTCAACCTTCCAGCTCGAGCCGACGGGCCACTCCGGACACGAGAACGACACCCACGCCTAGGGCGGCCTCACGGGGGCAGCGCGAGGTCGTACGCGACGACGAGGACGCCGACGCGCCAGGCAAGCGTGAACAGATGTCCGCGTCAACCGGCTGAGACGTCAAAAGGGCAGGGGTAGTGTCAAATCATGAGCATCGCAGACATCGGTCCCCGTCCCCAGTCGTTCGACCTGGAGAGCGAGACGATCGCGAACCCGAACTACCGCACTGTCGCCTGGAGCGGCAAGTACCTGCAGGTCACCCTCATGTCGATTCCGGTCAACGGCGACATCGGACTGGAGCAGCACCCCGACACCGACCAGTTCATTCGACTCGACCGTGGCCGGGGTCGAGCCCAGATGGGACCCAACAAGGATGAGCTGACCTTCGACCAAGAGGTGTCCGACGGCTGGTGCGTCATCGTTCCGGCCGGTAGCTGGCACAACGTCACCAACATCGGCGACGAGCCGATGCAGGTCTATACCGTCTACGCGCCTCAGCACCACAAGCCGGGCAAGGTGCAACAGACCAAGGCGATCGCCGATGCCGACACCGACGACGAACCCGCCGACTGGTCTGTTCAGCCAGGAGGGGCCGCAGACCACCACGCCTAGGATGCGCCGCCTCGTCGACTGATGGCTCCGTCGATCGTCGTGAGCCCCAACCCTCAGCGGGGCACGATGGCGACGCACCGAGCGGGAAATCCGGAGCCCGCGAACGGCTTCGGCCAGCTCGCCAGGATGAGCGCGCCGGTCGGCGGGACCTCGTCGAGGTGCGCGAGCATCTCGATCTGCCAGCGGTCCGCCCCGAGGAGATACCGTTCCGCGTCCACACGACCCTGGGACAGCGAGGTGCCGGGATCGGTGTCGGTCTGCTCGTGACCGACCGCGCGGATGCTGCGCTGCTCGACGAGGAACCTCAGCGCCTCGACACTCCACCCCGGGTAGTGCTCGACACCCTCGCCATCGCGGTTCTGCATCGCCTCGCTGGACGGCCAGCGCGTCGACCAGCCGGATGCGAACGCGATGAACGCGCCTTCGGGGATGGGTCCGTACCGGCGTTCATGGTCCTCGATGAGGGCGAGGTCGACGACGTAGTCGGCATCGGCCGCGACACGATCGCGCGCGTCGAGAACGACGAGCGTCAGAAGCATGTCCTCGACCCGTACCTCGTCGAGGGTGCGCCCTCCGGCGATGAAGTGCGACGGCGGGTCGACGTGAGTTCCCCACTGGCCCACGAGGGTGTGGCGATGGACGAGGAAGCCATCATCCTCGATGGTGGTGACGACCTGTCGATGCTCGTCCGGGAACGCTGCATAGTGCGGGATCCCGGCCGTGAACGCGTGCGTGAGGTCGATCCAGCGGGCGCTCTTGAGCGTCGAGAGGGCAAGGAGCAGAGAGTCGTCGGGCACGACTGATCATCTTGCCGGTACACACGGGGTTCGTGGGTGTGTCGGCGCCTGCTCGCTGGATCTCATGCGGCAAGAAGTCTTCCTGCCAGGCCCCATCAGGACGATGGAATCAGATCAGGCAGGCGACTCGTGAGCCAGCGGACAGCCTCACCCGCGGTCCAACCCTCCGGGTGGGTCTCGGCCAGTTGCTCGGGACCCGACAGATCCTGGCCCAGGGTGACGGCTGGTCGCTCGACGTAGCCGTTCTTGCGCACCTTGCCCAGACCGACGTCGGCCAGCAGCGCGTTGCACAGACACATGCGTCCGACGGTCTCGCCGGCATCGCCACCCTTCCTCACGTACATGTGGGCGGGCTCGGAGGGGCACCGATACGCCAGCCTTCCATCCTCTCGCTCTACCGGTGTACGCAGGAAGCCGAGGTCGCAGACGCGCTCGCGCGCAGCGTACGTCGCAGGCTCCGAGAGGGTGCCCGGGATGCCCGCGATCTTGAACGGGAAGCTGGTAGGCGAGGCGCGGGGGTCGTTTCGGACCGCGAGGGAGCCATCGGTGAGCGCCCGGAGCAGTCCCAGCCTCAGATCGGGACGCAACCCCGACTCCTCCGCGAAGGCGAACAGAGTACCTACCTGCACTCCTACGGCCCCGGCCGCGACTGCCTCCGCCACCCGCTCAGGGGTGCCATAGGCGCCAGCCAGCCAGAAGGGCAGGCCGATGGCAACCATGGCCGCAAGGTCAGCCTCGTCCTTCACGCCATAGACCGGCTGCCCGTCGCCGTCCCAGGTCATCTTGCCGCGGGGCGGCGCGCTGTGGCCGCCGGCCACCGGACCCTCTACCACGAAGCCATCTGGCCGGATCTGCTCACTGCGGTTGAGGAACGCGGCAAGCACGTGCAGGGACACGATGGCCAGAAACTGCGGGCGGCGTAGCAACGGCAGTTCGTCGCCGAGCAGCTCGACAGGGTCGAGGACAGCGGTGTAGCCCCGGCTGGCGTTCGCGACATCGATCGTGAGCTCACCGGCGCGCCCGGCGGCGAAGTCGTTCAGCAGCTTCGGGATCTCGCGGGGGATGCCTGCGCCCATCAGGACGTAGTCGACCCCGGCGAGCATCGCCCCCAGAACCGCTGACAGGGTGGCCGTCTGGATCTTCTCGAGCACGTTGATGCCGACGACCCCTTGATGGCCGTCCTTGGCGAGCCACACCTCGGCGAAGTTGCCGACCAGTGCCAGCTCGATGGCTGCCGGGCTCGGGTCAACGCCGAGCGGGGGCTGGGGACGGTAGGGCGCGCCACCGCGGCCTCCGTCGCGGAAGTACCGCTTGAGCACGCGCGAGACCATCGAGGGGGACGGAAAGTGACGAAGAGCGCGTCGGATGTGGTCACCCTTGTCGCCGTCCTGAAGGCGCCTGGCGACGACGCTGTCGAGAGCTGTCCCGGACACGACGCCGAGCTGGCCGGATCTGGCAACCTCGCGGGCGAGCTGCCAGCCGGACACGGCAATGCCCATGCCGCCTTGAATGATGACGGGCCGGGTCACCGCGACCCTCTGCCGTACGGTGCACTCATGAACCTACGGTACCGTAACTTCTGCGTGGTGCCGATCTCGGGGTAGACAAGGGACCGACAAGATCCTGCAGGTCAGCCTCCGGAAGGCGCACCACCGCTTGGCTGCGGTCGGCACTCCTGCCCGTCGGGTTACCTATCCGAGTCGCGGTCCATCAACCGCTGTCCAGCTAGCGAGCGACGCGTGCCCAACACACGTGTGTTCGGATCTGCCGCCCTGCGCGGTCGGCCTTGCCGAGTTCTGAAGGTCCACCGTGCGCTGGCTGACAGTGGCGAGCGTGAAGAGCGTCCACGTCTCCTAGGCTCTTGGTCATGGCTATCACACGGGAAGAACTCATGGGGATCTTGGCCGAAGCGGATCCAGTCGGGCTCATCGCCGGTGGTGCTCCTCGGGACACGTACGCGGTAGAAGCAGACGCGATCCTGGCACTGAAGGGCGTCCCGAGACTGACCGAGATCACCGGCGTCTTCGCAGTCAGCTTCAGCGAGCCAGGAGCGTGCACCCGGGACACCGCGCGATGGATCAGGGAGGAGATGGGGCGTCGAGCAGGCTGACCGACGCCGCGATGTTGTGCGATCTGGACCGTCGAGGTGCCGCCGTCACGCGCCAGCCGAGGCTCGCTCAGTCGCTGCATGGCTCGGCCAGGGAGTCGCCATTTTCGCTGCCGAGGTGAGCGGATCGCTCGAATGCCGGGCCGGACTGGAGTGTGGGCAGCCGAAACGGCGCTCGCCCGACCACGATCACCTGTGGAACCAGACGAGCGGGCCGCATCGACCGCGTCCCGCTCGCCTGGTGCCTATTTCGCGGGGTCAGCCGCCGTGCCGAGTCGAGTTCGAGGTCGGCTGCGTGCCGGCCTTGTCGGTCGGGTGGCTGGTTGGCGCCTGAGTCGGCTGGGCAGTGGGCTGCTTGGTGTCGCCCTGGTGCATGATCGTGACGCAGTAGGTGGCGATCTTGTCGGTTCCGCCGGCGGCGGTGGCGAGGTTCTTGAACGCGATCGACTCGTCGGCGGTGGTGCTGGCGCCGGTGGCCTGGTGCAGGGTCCATGCGGTGCACAGCCCGGCGGCGTCGGTGCCGGTGGCGTTGGGGCCGACCGGGGTGCCTGTGGCGTCTCGGTCCTGGGTGCGGGTGGCCGTGGCGTCTCGGTCCTGGGTGCGGGTGGCCATAGCGTCTCGGTCCTGGCTTCGGTCCTGGGTCGGGGTGCCGGTCGGGTGGGCGGCTGGCGCGCCGATGACGTTGTGGGCGAAGTTCTGGGCTGGCGTGGGCAGTGACCCTGTGTACGCGGCGGCAGCGGTGCCGCCGAGAGTGAGGGCGAACCCGGCGACTACGGCGCCAATGGGTGAGAGCATCACGGTTCTCCAAGTCTTGCGGACGGATGGGCGTGACGTGGGGAATGCAGCGCGGTAATGGCTCAACGGCTCCTGGAATCCGGCCAGCTCGTGCTGCCGCGGATCGGCGGCGATGGCCCGCAGCAGCGGCTCCACTGCTGGCGGCGGGCTGTCGATGGACATCAAAGTGTCCGGGTGGACATCCTCCGTGCGAGGACGCTCACCTCGGAACAGGCTCCGCAGTACAAACCTCATATCACCCCTTAAAGCGTTCGAGAGCGAGCAGGTGTTACACCCTGCGTGGCGAGAATTTCCTCGAGGCGTCGCAGACCGCGATGGGCCGCGACCCGTACCGCCCCAGGACTGCGGCCCACGATCTTGGCCACCTCCTCCGTAGACAGTCCCGTCAGCACACGCAGCACGATCACCTCGGCCTGAAGCGGGCTCAACTGCGCGACAAGCCGCAGCGCGGCGTCGGTGTCCAGACTCTCCGCCACGACATCCGCCGGGTCGATCGGGAGGTTCTCGGGGGGGAGCGACTTCCAGGTGTGGTTCAGCTTCGACTCCCGGGCCCGGCGTCGTCCGGCGTCGACGGCGCGACGGCGGGCCGTGACGAAGACCCAGCCCCGCCACGCGTTCTCATCGCCGGTGAACCGTCGCAGGCCCTTGACGACTGTCGCCCACGTGTCGGACGCCACGTCCTCGGCGGCCCCACCGCTCAGGCCCAGGTAGCGCAACAACGCCGGGTTCAGATCGCGCCACAGGCGCGCGAAAGCGAGTTCGTCACCCTCTTGGGCGCTCGCCAGCACCGAGGGGAAGTCCTCGCCGATCACCACTGCAGTATGACCCCGGCCACTCTTGCGCGTGTGGAATGGGACCTGAGATCCGCCGTTCAGTCGAGCTGTCCAGACCACGCCGGAGACACCCTCAAGGCTCGACGACCCGCGTCGGTGGGGTTCAGGCGGGGCGTACCCGCACGGCATCGAGGTCTGCGACTTCGATGTCGGCCGGTGACGGGGCACCGAGAATGGTGGGGGGCAGCCCGGCGCGTACCTGAACGGTCGTCCCCGGCCCCAGGTGTACACGCCGAAGGCGGGAGAGCTGTTCGGGGTCGGTGTCTGCGACCCGTACGACCCGGTACTGGCCCGGCTCGGCCTTGGAGAGCTTGATGGCGTCTGCCTGAGTTGTCCAGTCCCCGTTGGGACCTGGGATGGGGTCGCCGTGGGGGTCCATGCGCGGGTGGCCCAGGAGATGGTCGATGCGGTCGAGGAACTCGTCGGAGACCGCGTGCTCCAGGCGCTCGGCCTCTTCGTGCACTTCCTCCCATCCGTAGTTCAGCTCTTGGGCCAGGTACGTTTCGAGCAGTCGGTGCCTCCGGACCATAGCGACCGCAAGGCTCTCGCCGAGCGGGGTCAGCGTGACCGGCTTGTACGGCTGGTAGGTGACCAGACCCTGGCCGTCGAGCCGGCGCATGGTCTCGGACACGTTGGCCTGGGTGGTTGCGAACCTCGCTGCGAGGCCCTTGGTGCTGATCGGCGGATCACCCCATTCGATCGCTGACCAGATCACCTTCAAGTAGTCCTGGGCGATCGGGGTCAGGTCGTCCACGTGACCCATCAGCTGGCTCCGATCACCGTGAGGATGATCAGCGCAACGTTGAGCAGAACGATGAGCCCTACGACTACCCAAGCAACGATCCTCATGAGGCCGGAGTTCACGTGCTTGCCCATCAACGCGTGCTCGCTGGTGAGCAGGACCAGCGGGATGAGGGCGAACGGGATGCCGATGCTCAGCAGGACCTGGCTGAGCACGAGCGCCCAGGTGGGATTCACTCCAATGCCGATCACGACGAGCGCCGGGATCAGTGTGAGGGCGCGTCGGGCGAGCATCGGGAAGTGAACCTTCAGCAAGCCTGACATGACCGCCGCACCGGCGTAGCAGCCCACTGAGGTGGATGCCAGTCCGGAGGCCAGCAACCCCACGGCGAACAACACCGCGACCGCCGGGCCGAGAGCATTTCCGATGGCGGCATTCGCCCCTTGGATGGAGTCCGTCCCAGCGACCCCAGGCAGGCTGGCTGCGGCGAGCAACAGCATGCCGATGTTCACCGCGCCGGCAACCAGCATCGAGGCCACCACGTCCCAGCGGGTGGCACGCAAGAGTCGAGGCAGCTCAGTCGAATGCGCGCCATGCCGATCGCGGGCCAGCGCGGAATGGACATAGATCGCGTGCGGCATGACCGTGGCTCCCAGCATGCTCGCTGCGAGCAGCACCGAATGCGTGCCTTGGAACCTGGGTACCAGTCCGTTCACGGCGGCCGGCCATGAGACGTGGCTCACGAACAACCCGGCCATGAAACCCGACGTGAGCACAAGCAGCAGCCCCATGATCACGAACTCGAAGGGGCGCTGCCCTCGACGGGTCTGGATGCTCAACAGAAGCATCGACACCACGCCCACGATCAGCCCACCCAGCAGGAGCGGCACCCCGAACAGGATCTCCAGGGCGATTGCTCCGCCGAGCACTTCTGCCAGGTCCGTGGCGGCCGCGACCAGCTCTGCCTGTGCCCAGTAGGCCAGCCGGGGGCCTCGCCGCATCCGATCGCCCAGCAGCTCGGGCAGGCTGTATCCGGTGACGAGGCCCGCTTTCGCTGACAGGTACTGGACCAGGACTGCCATGCCGTTGGCGAGTACGAGGACCCACACCAGCAGATAGCCGTACTGGGCGCCTGCGGTCAGGTTCGCCGCCACGTTGCCTGGGTCCACATAGGCGATCGCCGCGACGAAGGCAGGACCCCACAGCCATGACAACTTGCGTGTCTTCTGCCCACCCCGCGGCCCCGGTGCGCCGGCCGCGGCCTCAGCGGGAGCCGCTAGACCACTTTCCACAAGAGTTAAGTTACCTGAACTTTCCTCCGGGCGGGGGAGTCTCGTCCGGGCAGTCGTTCGCGGTGGGCCTCGGAGAGTCGGCGTCCTACTCTCGGCCCGCCTCCAGCGGGATGAGCATCGTGCGGAACGGTCCTGGGGAGCCGTGAAGCCCCCAGATGCGCTCGGCCACGTCGTCGATACCGTTCTCGAGCTGAAGCTTCGGGATGCCTCCCGGAATCACGAGCTGGACGACGCGAACGCCTTCGTCGTCCAGTGCGTCATGGAGCATCTCGCCGTACGCGCTCTCGGCCGGGAATGCGATCGACGTGCCCGCGAAGTCGCTGCGGGCCTTTACGGACGTGCCGCCGTTGACCAGGATGATGCTGCCTTCGCCCGCCGTCTGCATCGCGGGCAGCACCGAGCGAACCGCGTGGATGAGCCCCAGGGCCGAGAACCGCAGCGCCTCAAGCGCGAGCTCGGGCGTCATCTCGAGCACGGGCTTGAGGTAGTCCCGAGAGGGCAGAGGGCTGTACTGCAGCACGGAGATGGGGCCCAGCTCGGCCACGGCGCGCTCGAGGGCGGCCTCGAGGGAGGCGGGGTCCCGTACATCCGCCGCGTAGCCGCGCGCGGTCGCGCCGCCGTCCTGGAGCTGGGCCGCCAGCAGGTCCAGTTTCGCCTGATCCCGAGAGATCAGCGCGACCGAGAAGCCCTCGGCGCTGAACCTGCGTGCGACTGCGGCTCCGAGGCCCGGTCCGGCCCCGATGATCGCGATGGTGGGCATGGGCGTCCCCTTCCGACGAGTGTCTCTTGGCGACCATAGCCCGGGCCCTGTGAAGCTGACCCCGACTTCGGCTCTGACCGGGCACAGCGAGGGTGGGGGCACGATGGCCGCACTCGAACCGGGGTCGGTTTCAGTGGAGGGTCCGCGCGTAGTCTCGGACGGTGAGCGAGACCACCGGGCCACCAGCATCCGCCGGTCGTCGGGTCGTGCTGGTGCATGGCGCCACGTCCGGCCCTTGGGTGTTCGACGGGGCCGTCGGGTGGCCCGGCGACGACGTACGCGTCCCCGATCTCCAGGAGGGGCTCGACGTGGCCCACGCCACCATGTCCGACTACGCCAACCGGGTGCTGGCCGCGGTCGGTGACCCCGACTGGCCGGTGGAGACCGGCACCTACGACGCCAAGTCCGCCTACGGCCCATCGGTGCCGGGAATGCGTCACCGGCCCGAGTCCCTGCTGGCCCGGTGTGAGCGTAAGCGCGGCATCAGCATTCCGGTGATTGACTGCCCGCTGCTCGTCGTCCTGCCGCGACTACGTGGCCACCCTCGGTCGTCCGGTGGCCGAGCAATACTGTCCAGAACGGCGAGCAGACCTCGCTATCAGCGGCTGTCGAGCAATACGAGCCTGCCAGGATCACAGCTTCGGCCGCGGCCGATCGCAGCAGTCAGCCCGGTACTACCGCGCAGGTCAACCGGCTCGTCGAGTCAGGGCTGGCCGAGCGTCTGACGGACGCCTCGGACCGTGGACGAGAGGAGATCGGCATGAGTGAGCCTGGAGTGGTGATCGTTGGAGCCGGTTTGGCTGCCGCGCACGTGGCGTCGACGATCCGCGACGCCGCGGACCAACGACCGGTGACGATCATCGGCGACGAGGGCCGACGACCGTACGAGCGGCCCGGCCTGTCCAAGGGCGTCCTTCAAGGCAAGGACGAGCCCGGCTCCGTGTACGTCCACGACACCGGCTGGTACGAGCAGAACGACATCACGACCCGCTTCGACGACCCCGCAGTCGCCATCGACCTGGCGGAGCGGAAGGTCACGCTCGCCTCGGGAGAGTCCGTCGAGTACGCGGACCTGGTGATCGCGACCGGCGCCCGTCCCCGAACCATCGACCTCCCCGGCGCCGGCCTCCCTGGTGTGCGCACTCTGCGACGGATCCCAGACTCACTGGCCCTGCGTGAGGCCTTCGGCGAAGCTCGCAGACTCGTCGTCATCGGCGCCGGCTGGATCGGCCTCGAGGTCGCAGCGGCTGCTACAGAGGCCGGTATGCGCGTGACCGTGCTCGAGTCCGCCGACGTACCGCTCCGGGCCGCACTGGGCGACCGGCTGGGGACGTACTTCGCCCAGCTGCACCGCAACCACGGCGTCGACCTCCGCACGGGCATCACGGTCTCCGGAATCGAGGGGGGAGACGCGGTCACCGGCGTTCGGGCAGGTGGCGAGATCTTCCCCGCTGACCTCGTCGTGGTGGGCGTGGGCGCCGTGCCCAACACCGAGCTCGCTCAGAAGGCCGGGCTCACGGTCGACAACGGCATCGTGGTGGACGAGCACCTGCGGGCCCGCGAGCACGTGTACGCGATCGGCGACGTCGCGAACGCGAGCAACGTCGCGCTGGGTATGCGGGTACGGGTCGAGCACTGGGACAACGCGATCCGCCAAGGCAACCTCGCGGGCCGCCAGATCCTGGGCGAGGACGCCACGTACGACTGGCAGCCGTACTTCTACACCGACCAGTTCGACCTCGGCATGGAGTACGTGGGCCGCAGCGGTCCTGCCGACGTTGTCGTCCTCCGGGGCAGCGAGCAGTCAGGGGAGTTCATCGCCTTCTGGCAGCGCAACGGCCTGGTCACTGCTGCGATGAACGTCAACATCTGGGACGTCAACGACACCCTGTGCGCCCTCATCGGCCGCCAGATCGAGAGCGAACGACTGGCCGATGGGAGCGTCGGGATCGGCGACCTCTGACGACGAGGGACGGGTGACGACACCGAGGGACGGGAGACGACACCGAGGGACGGGAGACGACACAGGGTCCCGGCACGGCCTGCCAGGACCCCTTCGGATGAACTTCCTGGTTACAGACGCACCCGGAACCAGCGAACCGTTGCCCATGGCGTTCGTCGTCGCCCGACCCCGGCAGGCTGGTCTCCTGGCGGTCTGGACGACGAACCACAGCAGTCTGTCCGGACTGGACTTGGCGACGTCGATAGCCGCCCAGCTCGAGGGACTGCGAGATTGTGGCGATGGTCATCGGAGCTCATCTTGTGAGGCTCGCTTCGCGGATTGGCCGGAGATCGCATGTGCCCATGCAACACAAAGGGCTCCTTACTAGTGTGTTCCCTAGTCAGGAGCCCTTTCAGCGTTAGTAGCGGGGACAGGATTTCAAACTGTCCCAAGGTGGTCATCGGCCACAGGTAGATGCCCTTGTCAGTGGCACTTGACTAGGGAAGATGCAGGACCGTATGCAAGTGGTGAATGGACAAATATGGACATGCGTGTCATCTCGGATGGCACGGAGATGGCACGGAAGAGTGTCATCTCCCAGGACATCGGTGACAGTTCTGCATCAGGAGATCGGTGACGGTTCTGGTGGTCTTGGGGGTGACACTTCTGCCCTGAGGGTGGGCGGATGGTTGCCAGCGAATCCATCGATCCTCGTGTCCGTCTCTCGAT
>JBBQBP010000007.1:0-104591 GCA_038317635.1 Propionibacteriales bacterium | reverse complement strand
GCATGCAGGTCACGGAGAGCCTGATCGCTTCGGTCTTGCCGAGGATCGCGCGCTCGATGTTGCGCACGATCGACGCGAACGTGTCCGAGAACCAGCGAGCCTGGTCGGGCGTCATCGCCATGTGAGAACTTGTCCTTCCGGGGAGAGGCTTACCTGGTGGTGCTGATCTGGTAGGTGGTCGGTGCGGCGGCGTCGCCACCGCATTGGATCGTGATGGCCGTGCCGGCAGTGACGTCCGCGTACGAGTACTCGTAGCCGTAGTAGCTGGTCGAAGCGTCCGCGATCTCGGTGGCCTTGCCCGAGGAGAGGACCGTGGCCTCGCTCAGCACCTGGCAGGTCAGATGCTTCTCCGGCACGTACCGGACCGTCACGACCGAAGTCGCAGCGTCGACGCCGATCGTGGGCTGGACGACCACCGTGCCCGTCGAGTACGACCCGTCGGCAGCCGTCTGCCTCACCGTGACGGTGCCCGTGGCGGTCATCGGGAGGGTGAGCCCGAACTGGTTGGCGGCGTTCGCCGTACCGTCGCCCCACGGGGAGCTGTAGGTGAGCGTCATGGGGGTCGGTGGGTTCCCGTTCCCGTCACCCGGCGTGATGCCGAACAGGAGCGTGACGGTGCTGGTCGTGACGCCTTGCTGGGTGACGACCTGTACGTCCGGGATCCCCGGTACCCCCTTGGGCTGTACGGGATCGGAGACCGGGCTCTGCCCGCCCTCCTTGATCTGTCCGCTTGCCGACCGTACGCGCGGGACCGCCATGAACTGCCAGGTACGGCCCCACACGTTGGGCCCGACCAGCGTGACCTTCAGCGAGAAGCCACCGTCGGCACGCGCCGGCGCCACCAGGTTCGTCACGTTGTTGCCCGCGTTGTCGTAGCCACTCACGACCCACTCGATGATCGCCGCCCCCTGGGATGCGTCGGTGGGGCCCATGTTCACGATCGCCCACCCGTCACCGGGCACCGCGGTCGGTGCCACGGTGACCGTGGGGACACCATACGGCGTGGCAGCCGCTGACCGGCCGACGTCGGAGGTACCGGCGGCGTTCACGGCACGTACGGCGACGTAGTAGTTGACGCCGTTGGTGAGGCCTTCGAAGAGGTGGCTGAAGCTGCCGTCGGTCGAGGTGCTGGCGCTGACCGTGACGTCCGCAGGGCCGTCGATCGTGAACAAGTCCTTGTTCGTCGACACGTTCAGCAGGTACGTCGTGATCGGCTCTCCGTTGTCTGCCGGAGCGTGCCACGTCGCCAGCAGGGAGCCGCCGTTCGGCGCGTTGCCGTCCGTCGCGCTGACCGCCGGCGCTGTGGGTGGCGCGGACGGACGTCCCGTACCCATCGCCGACTCGGCCGAGGTGCCGCTGTTGTTGGTCGCCTGGAGTGTGAACGAGTAGTCGGTGCCGTCGGTGAGGTTCTCCCAGACCAGCGACGTGGAGGTCTGTGGCACGGTCCTGCTCTGGCCACCGGCCGTCTTCATCGTGACGGTGTATGAGCTGATGGCGCTGCCACGGTTCGTCGGCGGCACCCACGCGATGACGAGTGCTCCACCGGTACGACCCGGCTGGCGCTCCACCGACGGAGCCGCCATCTGGTCGGGCGCGACGTCGGGAACCATCGGTGCGGACTCCGGCGAGGGATCCCCTTCTCCGACCGCATTCTCCGCGGTGACCGTCAGGGTGTACGCGACGGTGTTGTGCAGGTCCGTGACGGTGCACGTCGTGATCGGGCACGCCGCCCGCTTCACGTGTCCGTCCGTGCCCGTCGCCGTGAGCCAGTACCCGGTGACCGGCAGCCCTCCGTTGTCGAGCACCGAGGTCCACGTCGCCGTGACCGCCCCGTCGCCCACGGACACGTTGCGCGGGGTTCCTGGCGCGGCGGGGACACCCCGCACGTTGGCCACGATGCGGCCGTCGACGTCGCGGTCCGGGTCACCGGTCGCGTCTCGCACGGTGTAGCGGACGGTCAGTGTCCCGGTGAAGCGGGCCTCCGGGGTCACCGTCACCGAGGTCGGGCTGAACGTCACCGTGCCCGATCCCTGCTCGACGACCGCGTTGACGACGGTGAGCGTCGGGTCGTCTAGGCTCGACTTGTCGTTCGCCGCCACATCGACCTGGCTGGGCTGTCCCTGGGTGGCGTCGATCGGGTCGTCCAGGGTGACCGTCAGCGGACGGGTCGTCGGCACGGCGGTGATCGTCACCGGCACGAGGCTCTCAGCACCACGGGCATCGAAGACCTTCACCCGCACGATCCCCGAGGTGCCCTTCTTGGTCCCGACGAGCGCGGTGGCGAAGATGTTGGGCCCCTGCATCGTCACGCTCAGACCGGCCGGGAGCTGAGACTCGAAACCGCCGACGATGATGGCGTCGCCCTCAGGGTCGACGAGGAAGCTCTGCAGGTTCTGCTCGGTCGGGGCCTCGCCCTGGCCGGCCTTGATCTCGATCGGCGACGGAGCGTACGGAGGCTGGTTGAGATCGGGCGAGTTGGGCCCGGTGCTCGCGCCGGTCTTCGTCTCGGCGCGCGGCAGCACCTTGATGCGGATCGTCAATGTCGCACTCCGAGCATCCGTGACCGAAGCGTCGACGTCCTCGATGACCTCGAACGTGATCGCGGCCGGGCCGACATCGGAGTTGCCGGGCTGGTAGGTGAGCTCGGACGCCGAGTCGCGTCGGCCGATGCCGGGGGCGCCGCTGACCTTGTCCGCCGACGACACGATGACCTGGCGGCCCTGCGTACCAGCCACGAACTGGTTCACGGGGATCGAGAGCAGCAGCCCGGCCGTGACCGTCAGCTCCACGTTGGGGTCCTTGAGCCAGGGCGTCGCGTCGCTCTTGCCGGGAACCGTCACGAAGGCGGACGCGCTCAGACCGTCGGCATCGGTGATCGTGTAACGGATCACCCGCAGCCGGTCGCCGATCGTCACCCGCAGCTGCGGTCCGCTCGCCGTGTCGACCACCACCGCGGGAGTGCCGCCGCCCGCATCGGCCGGCGGTACGGACAGGGTGAGGTCGCTGCGGAGCCCGTCGGGGTCGTAGTCGTTGGCGAGGACCGGGACGTCGACGGTGTCACGCTGGAACACCTCGCGCGTGTCGACGAGGTCGTCGAACGCCTTCGGCGCCTGCAGGTCGGCCTTGGGGTCGGCGGTGATGACGATGTTGCCGACGCCCATGGCTCCGCGCGCGTCCTGGATCTTGTACGTGCCGAACCAGGTGCCGGCCTCGTTGGGCACGACCACCTGGATGGCGGACGTGTCGACCACCTTCGCCTGGAGAAGCGGGAACGACACGGGGTTCTCCGTGGCGAGGGAGATCTTGTCGCCATCGGGATCGGAGTCGTTGGCCAACGGCTGGATGTAGACCGTCCGGCCCGGGCGCGTCCGGATGACGTCCTGGTTGGCGCTCGGCTCGGTGTTGCTGACCCCGGCCGGGACGACGCCAACGCGGATGTCACCGGTCGCCTTCGCGCCGTACGCGTCGATGACCACGTAGGTGAAGGTGTCCGTGCCGGCCATCTTGGGGAAGGCCTCGTACTCGAGGTAGGTCGCGCCGACGCTGAGGATCCGGCCGAGCCTTGGACCGCTCCCGAGACCCACGAGCCGTACGGAGTCGCCGTTGGGATCGATGTTCTGCAGCGGGATCTCGATGCGCTGGGTCGTCCCGGCCAGCACGCGGCCGGTGACGAGGCGCGGGATCGGTGCCTGGTTGACGATGTCGGGCGAGATGACGTTGAAGCGGACGACAGCCGATGCCGTACGGCCGAGGCTGTCCTTCACCTTGTACGTCGCGGTGACTCGACCGGGTACGGCCGGCGCCACGAACCGGATCTTGTTCCCGTCCACCCACGCGCCGCCCGGGTTGTCGTACAGCGTGGGCTCCACGGTCAGGTCGAGTCCCACCGGGGAGAAGTCGTTGTCCAGCGGGCTCACGGTCACGGCGTCGCCGACACGGACCTTGACGTCGTCTGCCACCGCGACCGGCCGTACCTCACCGACGGGATTCGACGGGATGACGACGATCGTGCCCGCGACGGCCGCGTGGTACCCGTCACTGACGTAGTACGTCATCGTGGTCGGGGCGGTCTTGGCCGTGATCTCGGAGATCGTCAGGAGGTGCCGGTCGCGCATGATGACGTTCAGTCCGTTGCTGGTGAACGACTGGACCACGAGAACGTCACCGTCCGGGTCCTCGTCGTTGAGCAGCGGGTCGAGCGTCACCGAGCCGCCGTGGGTGAGAAGCACCACGTCTCGGGTCGTGATCGGCGGACGGTTCTCACTCGCCTTCTCCGCGACGTCGATGCGGACGAGGCCGAACGACGTGCGGCCGTTCGTCACGGTGTAGCCGACGTAGTAGGTACCGGCCACCGACGCCTTGAACCGGAACGTCTTGGTCACGTAGTCGACGGTGAACTTCGCCGGCTCAGGCGACGGGGTGTCGACCGAAGCGAGGGCGAGGTTGACGCCCTGGTCGTTGTCCAGCGGCGAGACCTCGATCTCCTGGTTCGTCATCGCCGTCGCGTAGTCGCCGTTCGCGACCGGAGTGACCTCCTGCGGCTTGCGTACGTCGAGGATGAGGACACCTACCGAGGACGTCGCGCCGTCGAAGATGGTGACGTTGATCCTCTTGAGCCCGAGGACCTTGCCGACATCGGTGAACGTGATCGTGCCGTCAGGGGTGAACGACACCTCGTCGGGGCCCTCGGCCAGCGTGGCATCGGTGAGGACCATGTCGTCGCCGTCGGGGTCGCGCCAGCGCGGCAGCTCACGGATCTGGGTCTGCTGGCCGGCGGCCACGATCACCGTGTCCTTGGAGAAGAGCACCGGGGGCTGGTTCGCCGCCGCCTGGTCCGCCGACTCGATGGAGAGCGTCACGTGGGCCGGCCGCGAGTAGCCGCCGCGGCCGTCGGTGATCGTGTAGGAGAAGCTACGGGTCCCCGACGCATTTGCTTCGACAACCGCCTGGAGACCGGCACCGCCTCGTACGAGCTCGAGGGTCACTCCGCTACCGGCGGTCGGGGTGTCCACGACCGTGATGATGTCGCCGTCGGGGTCGGAGTCGTTGTCCAGGATCGGCAGGATCGTCGAGCGTCCCGCCCGTACGGCGACGGAGTCGTCGTTCGCGACCGGCGGACGGTTCGCGCCCGTACGGTCGGGGTTGACCTTGGTCGCATCGTTGCTCGGGGTGTCCTTCTTCGCCCCTCCCTCGGCCGGTGTCACCTTCGACCAGTCGTTGATGCGGCGCATGCCGTCGGTGACGAGCCAGATGTCACCCGACTTCGTGTCGTTGAGGATGACGTTGTCCCCGTTGACCCTGATCTTGAGCGTGGCGTTGCTCGACAGGTTGGGAATGTCGGACAGGACGGGCGACTTCCCGGGGCAGCTCGTGGCGACCTTGGACCCGACGACGCCGTACACGCAGCCGTTCGCCGATACCGGCGCCCCGACAGCGCCCTCCGGCATCGCGCCGGACAACGACAGAAGGGACTTGCGGGTGACCCCGACGATGCCGGTGGGCGTTGCGACCACGGCGCCGAGGCTGCCGCCGTCGAGCGACAGCGCAGGAACGGGCTGGGACAGCTGGGCGCGCGATCCCATCGGCATGTCGATGGGCCGGTCAGCGCCCTCGAACCAGATGAGCTGCTTGGTACGGTCGAGGACGACCGCCTTGTCCCCCACAGCGCTCAGCTGAACGTTCGCGACGCTGGGGTCGAGCCGCATCGGTACGGAGGAGATCGTCTTGACCCCGTTGACGTACCGCACGATCTGCGAGTCGACGAGAGACAGCCCGATGAGCTGGCCGCTCGTCGTGACCGTGACGAGCGCGTTGTCGCCGAGGTCGAGCAGCGCCTTCTCCTTGTTGAAGTCGCGCTGCAGCATCGACGCCGCGTCACCGAACCAGACCGACCCGTTGAGCCGGCTGAAGACGGCGATCTTCCCGGCGTTCAGCACGAGGTCGCCACCGGACGGAAGGCTGAGCGCGGACCCGAGCTCGCCCGACAACGGGTCGAATGACTGGATCTGGTTGGACGACTCGCCCTTGATGATGACCGTACGACCCTCTTGCAGGAGGCTGAACGACTGGTCGGCGATGCTGACCGCGCTGGAGAGATCCTTGATCTGCGTGTTCACCGTGCCGAGCAGGCCGGCTGACTGGTTGATCCCGAAGATGGCACCGTCCTGGAGATGGACGTCGGCGATGCGGAGACCGGGTGCGAGGAAGGCAGAGGCGACGAGGCCGACAGCGAGCACCACGACGATGAGTCCCGTCCAGTGTCGCCTCAGAATCTCGGGCGCGCTTCTGCGGACCCTACGCACAGCCACTCGCGTGCTCCCTCCCCCGGACGCGTGTCACACCGTCGCGCTCAGTGTCGCAGGCACAAAGAATCGGAGCCAGCCGTCCTCATGAAGCGCGTGGCTACGCGGGCATGCCCACCGTGATGACGCCCCCGTCACCCAGATCGAGAATTGTCCCTGGACCGACCGTCACCGGAGTACCAGGCATCATCCGTACGGGCGCCTGGCCGGGACGGACGAGCATCGTGCCGTTGGTCGAGTGAAGGTCGGTCGCGACGATGTCCCAGTCCTTCACGGCCACCCTGAGGTGCGTCCGACTGATGTCGCTGTTCGGGCTCGGTACGGGGAGCAGGATCGGGTTGCCGTCGCCGGCCTGAGCCGAGGGCGCGCGGCCGATCAGCACAGTGTCGGTGACCTTGACGTGGGCACCGCCGGCTGTGATCAGCTCAGCGAGCACCGGCTTGTCCATCAGTCGCGGGTTGGCGTTGTCGACCGGCTGGCCACACACCCGGCACCTTGGAGAGTCGGGCGGGTTCGGATGCCCGAACGAGCACACCGCGGCTAGGACGAGGTTGTCGCTACCGGGCCGCGGAGCCGCCGGCTTGTGCGTCATGGGGATGTCCGTGGAGAAAGCCGTGCCGCCCAAGTCAGCGCTGGCCGCCGAGACGGGAAGACCCGGCTCGGACGGTGCCCCCGGCCCCTGAGACGGCGGCGCAGTCGGCGCGTACGCGGCAGGAGGCGGTACGGGGGAGGCGAGAGGAGCGCCGTTCGGCGACAGCGGCGGGTAGGACGGCTGCTGCTGCCCGTACTGGCCGGGCGCGGCCTGGCCCGGGAACGGCTGCCCCGGGTAGGGCTGACCGGGGTACGCCTGACCGGCGAACGGCTGGCCGGGGACGCTCGGGGGCTGCGGGAGCTGGGGACCCGGCGCGGCGAACGGCATGGCGGTCGGGGCCGGTCCCTGAGGTGGTCCGTACTGGCCGGGCTGAGGCGGTCCGTACGGGTTCTGCGGAGGCTGGTTCCAGCCGAGCGGCGGGCCCTGCGGCGCGGGCACGGGGGACGCGAGGAAGCCAGCTTGGTTCTGCGCGACGTCCGCACCGGGGAAGCCGGGGAAGCCCTCGGGCTGGGGTGCCTCGGGCTCCTCGACATCGAACCCGATCGGCTCGGTGAGGGCCTCGGCGGACTCGTTGTCGAGGTCCAGACCGGACTGCTGGGCGTCCGGTATGCCGTCCCCGTCCTCATCGACGGCCAGGTCGACCGGGACCAGTGGGTCCGGGCTCCGTACGCCCCACGCATCGCCCTGCGGCTCGGAATGTCCGGACCAGGACGGTTCGGACGGCGCTTCGGATTCGTCCAGATTCTCATTTTCGGACGGCTCAACGGGCTCCTGCTGGTCGGAGTCGTCGGTCTCGATCGGCAGGGACGGCTCAGCGGCGAGGTCCTCGGGACCTTCGTCCTCGGTCGAGGGCTCGTCCGGAACAGCCTCGACGACCGGCTCCTCCATGGGCTCCTCGGCAACGGCTTCGACCTCGTTCGCCACCGGCTCCGCCGGGTCGTACACCTCCTGGGTGGCCGGGTTCACCACGGTGTAGCGAGCCTCTGCCATCGGGAGAACCAACGGAACCTTCTGCGTGGAGTCGATCGTGATCGACGAGGCGAGCACGACGCCGACGGCGAGCGGGAGGGCCAGTGCCGGCTCGTCGTCCGGCTCGTCCATCTCGACGCGCACCTGTCGTACCGACTGAAGACCCACCTCGTTCCAGGTGTGGAAGCCCTCGCCCTCGGCGACGACGTCACCGGTCTCCGCATCGAGGGCGGTCAGCCCTCCGCGGATCAACGAGTGCATGCCGTCCTCGGCCCAGAAGAAGGCAGCGAAGTGGGGCATGAGATCGAGGCGGAAGGCGCTGAACTTACCGGCGAGATCGGCCACGTCCGCGGCCGACACCACGTCCTGCCACAGGTCGCTCAACAGGCCGGACATGTGCGCCGGTGCCGGCTGCATGATCACGACAGATGTCGGGCCTGCGAGCACCACCCACTGGCCAGGTACGTACGTTGCCCGCCAGCTGCTCACGGTCTCCATGCGAAGTGCCTCCGCTCTCAGGCCTAGCCAGGTCCCCCGGCGTGTCGTCAGCCTGCCTCACATTGTGACGTGTGAGGTGCGTGTAGCCCTATTTCCTCACCAGATTGGTCCAGACTGCGGTGGCCCCGGAGTCGCCGATGAGGAAGACGACGACCAGCATCACGATGCACGCGATCGCCATGAGGATGGAGGCCACCAGCGGGATCCTCCCCTGGCGAAGCCACGGCTGGTTCGCCTCGACCCACCCCTTCATGATCTCGCTCGAGGTCAGCCACCACCCGATGGTCGCGACCGCGAAGACCCCGGCGACCCATGGTCCCTTCTCGCCGAGCTCGGCATGGTTGGCCACGAGCAGACTGCCCTGCTTCAGGTTGAGGAGGAGCTGCTTCCCCGTGATGTCGGCAGCGATCGCCGCGATCAGAGCCCCGACCGCACCGAGCGGAAGGATCCAGTCCAGCCGGTTCCGGAGCCCCGGCCAGAACAGGCTCACGAGGACGCCCACGGGGACGAGGACGAGCAGCATCACGGCCGCGTGGACGACCAGCGGGTGCAAGGGAAGTGAGGTCATGACGCCCATGCTTTCGGGTTATTTAAGATTGAAGCAACCTGGGGAGGCTATGACTTCCCTTTGTCATGGTTAACGTACCGATACGGTCTTCCGTTCAACATCCCCACACGACACAGCGGCCCGGACCATGAGGTCCGGGCCGCCTTCGATCGATTCAGACCTACTTGTTCTTCAGCGCCGCACGAGCCGCCGCGAGCCTGGCGATCGGCACGCGGAACGGTGAGCAGGACACGTACGACAGGCCTGCGCGGTGGAAGAAGTCGATCGAGTCGGGATCGCCACCATGCTCGCCACAGACACCGGTCTTCAGACCGGGCTTGGTCTTGCGGCCCTTCTCGACGCCCATGGCGACGAGCTGGCCGACGCCCTCCTGGTCGAGAGACTCGAAGGGGTTCTTCTCAATGACCTCGGTGTCGACGTACGCGCCGAGGAAGCCTAGCTCGGCGTCGTCACGCGAGATGCCGATCCCGGTCTGGGTGAGGTCGTTCGTGCCGAACGAGAAGAAGTCGGCCTCGTTCGCGATCTGGTCGGCGGTGAGTGCCGCGCGCGGGATCTCGATCATCGTGCCGATCGTGTACGGAAGGGTCTTGCCCGCCTTGGCGAGCTCGTCCTCGACAGCCTTGGCGACGATCTCGCGCTGGATCCTGAGCTCCGACTCGTACGAGACGAGCGGGATCATGATCTCGACACCGACGGTCTCACCTTCCTTCTCGAGCACCGCGAGGGCCGCCTTGATGATGGCGCGGGCCTGCATGTCCGGGATGGACGGGTAGAGCATCGCCAGACGGCAGCCACGCGTACCGAGCATCGGGTTCTGCTCGTGCAGGCGGTTGACCTGCGCCAGCGTGATGCGCTCGGCCGCGATCTCCTCGGCCGAACCGCCCGTGAGCTCCAGCTTCTGCACGAGCAGGGACTGCTCGACCAGGTTGGGGAGGAACTCGTGCAGCGGCGGGTCGAGCAGACGCACCGTGACGGGGAGGCCCTTCATCGCGGTGAAGATCTCCTCGAAGTCGGCCTGCTGCATCGGCAGGATCTTCGCCAGAGCGGCTGCCCGCTCCTCCTCGTTCTCGGCCAGGATCATCTCGCGCACCGCCGGGAGGCGGTCGGCGACCATGAACATGTGCTCCGTACGAGCCAGGCCGATGCCCTCGGCGCCGAGCTCGCGAGCCTTCGAGGCGTCCTCGAAGTTCTCCGCGTTGGCGCGCACACCGAGCGTACGAACCTCGTCGGCCCACTTGCCGATCGTCTCGAAGTCCTCGTTCAGTGCCACCGGTACGAGCGGCAGCGCACCGGCGAAGACCTCACCGGTCGAGCCGTTGAGGGTGACGGTGTCGTTCTTGCCGTACGTGACCTCACCGATCGTGACGGTCTCGCCCTTGGGGTCGATCTTGATCCCGGTAGCGCCGGCGACACAGGTGATGCCCATGCCGCGGGCGACGACGGCCGCGTGGCTCGTCATGCCGCCATGGGCCGTGAGCACGCCCTGGGAGACCATGACGCCGTGGATGTCGTCCGGGGTCGTCTCGAAGCGGACGAGGATGACCTTCTCGCCCTTGCCACCGCGCTCGGCGGCGTCATCGGCGGAGAAGGACAGCGCGCCGACCGCAGCACCGGGAGAGGCCGGGAGGCCCTTCACGATGACCGGCGCGACGTGCTCGGGGTCGATGCCCGGGTGGAGCAGCGCGTCGAGCTGCGACGGCTCGATGCGGAGCAGGGCCTCCTCCTTGGTGATGAGGCCCTCCTTCTCCATGTCGACCGCGGTCTTCACTGCTGCGGCCGCGGTGCGCTTCCCGTTGCGGGTCTGCAGCATGTAGAGCTTGCGATCCTCGATCGTGAACTCCATGTCCTGCATGTCCTTGCTGTGGAGCTCAAGCTTGGCCATCGTGTCCAACAGCTCGTGGAAGGCCTCGGGGAGGACCTCTTCCATCTCCGACAGCTCGCGGGGGGTACGGATGCCGGCGACGACGTCCTCGCCCTGTGCGTTGGTGAGGAACTCGCCGTACAGCTCCTTGGCGCCGGTCGACGGGTTGCGGGAGAAGCAGACGCCGGTGGCGGAGGTCTCGCCGCGGTTACCGAACACCATCTGCTGCACGTTGACGGCGGTGCCGAGGTTGCGGGAGATGCCGTTCGCCCTGCGGTAGACCTCGGCGCGCGGGTTCATCCACGACGCGAAGACCGCGTTGACCGCCCGGTGGAGCTGCTCGCGGGGATCCGAGGTCCACTCGCCACCCAGCGCCTCGTTGGCGAGCGCCTTGAACGTGGCTGTGAGCTCCTTGAGGTCTTCAGCGGTGAGGTCGGTGTCGAGAGCGACGCCGCGGGCTTGCTTGATCTCGCTGAGCGCGTCCTCGAAGACGTGCGACTCGATGCCCTCGACGACCTCGCCGTACATCTGGATGAAGCGGCGGTAGCAGTCGTAGGCGAAGCGCTCGCTGCCGAACTCCTCGATGACGCCGGGAACCGACTCGTCGGAGATGCCGAGGTTGAGGATCGTGTCCATCATGCCGGGCATCGACTGGACGGCGCCCGAGCGGACGGAGACGAGCAGCGGACGGTTGGTGTCGCCGAGCTTGCGACCGGTGCGCTCCTCGAGGCGGGCCAGGCCGGCCGAGATCTGGTCGGCGAGGCCATCGGGCCATTCGCTGTTGTTGTTCATCGCATCGACACATGCCGCGGTGGTGACCGTGAACGCGTCGGGGACCGGGACACCGATCTTGTTCATGTCGGCCAGGCCGGCGCCCTTGCCGCCGAGCAGCGGCTTCATGGACATGTCACCTTCGGACAGGTCGTAGACGTACTTCGTGTCAGTCATGTGTGTACGGACTCTCCTCGTCGTCAGCTCCTGAGACTGTCCGCGACCAGCATCGGTCGTGGGAGTCGATCGCGCCGCCGGAGCTTTGAACCGGCGCGATGTGACCGGGCCCCAGCCTATCCACTGGCCAGGGGATGTTCGACCCTGGGTCCCCGCCTCGCGATGATCCGTTGGGGGAACGTTGCGCTAACTGCGGCGCTGTACCCTGCGGCTCATGATGACCCTGCTGCCCACGTCGCGGATCCCGAACCCGTACGACGCACCACCGCTCCGTTGGGGAGTGCTCGCGCCGGGCGGGATCGCCGCGAACATGGCACGCGCCTTGCAGCGGTCCTCGCAGCGGATCCTCGCCGTCGGCTCGCGGACGCAGGCCCACGCGGACGAGTACGCGGCACGGTTCGGCGTCGAGCGCTCGTACGGGTCGTACGAGCAGCTGGTCTCGGACCCGGACGTGGATGCCGTGTACGTCGCCTCGCCCCACTCGGCCCATCACGAGCAGGCGCTGCTCGCGATCGCGGCCGGCAAGCACGTGCTGGTGGAGAAGGCGTTCACGCGGAACGCTGCCGAGGCTCGCGAGGTGGTCGCTGCGGCTCGCGCGGCCAAGGTGGCCTGCGTCGAGGCGATGTGGCCGAGGTTCGGTCCGCGGTACGACATCGTTCGGCAGATCCTGGATGCCGGCGCGCTCGGCGAGATCATCGCCGTCGACGCCACGCACAACCGGCAGATCACCGCGGATCAGGCGCCGCGGCTGTACGACCCCGACCGTGCCGGGGGCGCGATGCTCGACCTCGGCGTCTACCCGGTCTCCTTCGTGTCGTTCGTGCTCGGTGCGCCGAGCCAGGTCCTCGCCGTCGGCAACCTCACGCCGGCGGGTGTCGACCGGACGGTCGCGGCCGTGGAGACCGGCTTCGCCGACCATCCGACGGCGGTGGCGACGCTGACGACGACGTTGGCTGCTCCATCAGCCGTGACTGCCTCCATCTCCGGCACCGAGGGGTGCATCGAGCTCGAGGGGTCGATGTGGTTCTACGGACCCGGGACCGTGCGGCTCGTACGTCCCGACGGCACCTCGATGGAGGCGCCGGAGGAAGGCCCGAGCAACCACGACGCCCTCGTGTACGAGGCGTGCCACGTGGCGCAGCTCGTGGCCGACGGCGCCACCGAGTCTCCGTACCTGCCGCTGGACGAGACGGTCTCGATCATGGAGACCATGGACGAGATCCGGCGCCAGGTCGGCGTCGTGTACCCGGGAGAGTGATGACAGAACTGGATCCCGTCGCGCGGATCATCCTCGACGAGGCCGGCGACCTGGGCGACGTCGTACTCGTCGTTGACGACGTGGACGGCGCGCTGGCCTCTGCGGCGCTCGAGCGCGGTTCGCGCGTCCTCGCCGCCTGCGACGACCTCCGCGACGAGGAGACGCTCCCCCAGGGCGCCACCCTCGTCGACCTCACCGCCGAACCCGACCTGTCCGAGGTGACGACCGTCCTGTGGCGGCTGCCCAAGGCCGTCTCCGCGGTCGAGGACGTCGCCGAGGTGCTGGCGCTGCGGTGCGCTCCTGACGTCCATGTGTTTGGAGGCGGGCGCCACAAGCACCTCGTACCCGCCATGAACGACGCGCTGCGGGCCTCGTTCGCCGAGATGAGCGCCTCACGGGGACAGCAGAAGTCGCGGGTGCTGCGCGCGTCGGCGCCGAGGGCGACCGTTCGCACGTGGCCTCGCCGGGCGACGAACACCGAGCTGGGGCTCGATGTGCTGGCGTACGGGAACGTGTTCGGCGGTACCTCCCTCGACCGGGGTACGAGGCTCCTGCTGCGCGCCTTGCGCCACGAGCAGCCGATCTCAGGAAGAGCGCTGGACCTGGGCTGTGGCAGCGGGATCGTGGCGGCAGTACTGGCGGGGCTGGGCTGGGACGTCCTGGCGTGCGACGCCTCCGCCGCCGCCGTCACCAGCACCCGGCAAACGGCTGAGGCGAACGGGCAGTCCATGGACGTACGGCGTGCGGACGGCATCCCGACCGACTGGACAGAGCTGGATCTGGTCGCCTGCAACCCGCCGTTCCACCGCGGCGCCGCGAAGGACTCCTCGGCCGCGTTCGCGATGGTCGCGGAGGCCGGCAGGGCGCTGCGGCCCGGTGGCGAGCTCTGGCTCGTCTTCAACAGCCACCTTCCCTATCTCCCGGTCGCCCGCGAACAGGTCGGTCCGACCCGGGTCGTGGTTCGCGACCAGTCCTACGTGGTGACCTGCTCGACGAAGCACTGATCTCCCACCCATCGATCGGCTGGGCGCGCCAGTGCCTGCAGCGCCTCGACCGCCGGACCGAGGACGAGCGCCCGCGAGGGCACCGCTAGACTTCAGTTCTCGCACCGACCGAAATAGAGGAAATGTGATGGCCGAAGGCGATACACCCCCCGTTGGACGCCGGTCCAAACCGGTCACAAAACGTCGCCGCACCTGGAAGATCATTGGTCTGAGCCTTGGAATCCTCCTGGTCATGAGTGCCGCGGCGGTGGCATTCTTCGCCACTCGAACAGTGAACTCAGTGTCGGACATCCCTCGCGAGACCGATGCCCTTCCCACGGGAAGCCGCCCGCCCTCGGCCGTACCAAGCAATCCGTTGACGGCTGCTCCTGTCAACATCCTGGTCATCGGCTCCGATAAACGGAACCCGGATGAGAACGGACGCAGCGACTCATTCATCATTCTCCATATCTCGGGAGACCGAAAATCGGCCTACCTCATCTCTTTCCCACGGGACATGTGGGTCACTATCCCCGGTCATGGTTCAGCGAAGATCAATGCTGCGTACTCGTGGGGAGGGTCGGCTCTGGCCGTCCAGACCATCGAGGGGCTCACCGGCGTCCGCATCGACCACGTCGTGACCACGGACTTCGCCGGCTTCATGGGACTCATCGATGTTGTCGGTGGTGTCACCGTCGACAACCCGGTGGCGTTCACTGGGGTCGAGGAGGGCACCGGCATCTACTACTCCTGGCCCAAGGGCCCGGTCCAGCTGAACGGCACGAGCGCACTGGCCTTCGCGCGGCAGCGGTACCAGCTGCCGCGCGGCGACCTCGACCGTGCGCTGCGTCAACGGGCCCTCTTGAAGGCCTTGGCGTTCAAGATCGCGAGCCCGGATGTGCTCGCCAACCCGGTCCGGCTCAGTGAGGTCATCTCCTCTGTGAGCAAGTTCGTCACCGTGGACTCGAGCCTCACCAACTCCGCGATCCTCGACTTGGCGACTTCCATGCGGATCACCGGCGCCGACCAGATCAGCCTGCTCCAGGCACCCATCACGGGGTTTGGGAGGTCGGCCGACGGGCAGTCGATCGACGTCGTCGACGTGCCCGGCATCGCCGCTCTGAGCAAGGCGCTCCAGACCGACACCATGGCGGCCTACGTGGCGAGCCACCCCAAGTAGGAGCCCGTCCGCCCACGTTGGCTCAGCGTGGGGTCGAACGCTTCAGTCTTGCGGGCCTGCAGCCGATCACGAGAACCACCCTTCTTGGGGACTTGACCAGGTGGCTGTTTCATGTCGGCCGGCCCGATTCCGCAGGGCTGTTACCCATGGCTAAAATGACGGCCAGTCGCGAATGCTCACCCCTTGCCGCATAACAGATCCGAGGGCCGGAGCGCCCGAGCCCAGGAGGAGAATGGCTGTCGCACCCGGCGAATCACAAGGGAGATACCGAACCCGCTTGGCTTCTGCTCTTGCGTGGGTTTCCGTCGACTCGGTGATCTGGTTCGCCGCCGTGATCGTCGCCTCTGAGATGCGCTGGGAAGTCGGTAAGCCGCTGGTCGTGCAGTCGACCACGATCTACATCGCCATCGCCGCCGTGCTTGGACATCTCGTGATGGCTCCGCTTGCGGGGGCTTACCACTCTCTTCGCCAGCGGGGCTCGTTCGACGAGGTGCGCGCGCTGGCGATCTCCTCGATGGTCGTCACCCTCGGCATGGGGGTGTGGGTGCTGTGGGTCCGACGTTGGATGGTGGTGCCGCTGTCGCTGCCTCTCGTCGCCGGGCTGACTGCCTACTCGTTGATGCTGGCTGGGCGTTTCGTGGTTCGTTCGGTGAGGCAGGTGCGGGCGACGCGGCCTGGCGACAAGACCCCGATCATCATCTTCGGCGCCGGGAACGCCGGACGTCTGCTGGTGCACAACCTCCTCAACGACCCCCGCTCCCAATACGTGCCTGTCGCTCTGCTCGACGATGACCGCTCCAAGCGTCGGCTCAGCATGTACGGCGTACAAGTACGGGGGGCGCGTGCCGACATCGAGAAGGTGGGCACCAAGACGGGTGCTCAGCACGTCGTCATCGCCATCCCCAGCGCTCCAGGGAGCGTCGTGTCGGAGCTGCGCACCGCCGTGGAACGCGCCGGGCTGACCGCTCTGGTCGTCCCACCGTTGAGCCGGCTCGTGGGTCGGAGCTTGACCGGCGGCGACATCCGCGGCATTGATCTGGAGGACCTCCTCGGCCGCAAGGCCATCAGGCTCGATCAGGCGGCCATCGCTGAACAGCTGAATCGCAAGGTCGTGCTCGTCACGGGCGCAGGCGGCTCCATCGGCAGTGAGCTATGCCGCCAGATCGCTCGCTTTCACCCGGCAGAACTCGTCCTCCTCGACAGAGACGAATCGGCTCTCCACGCCGTCTCGATCGACCTCGTCGGGAACGGACTGCTCGAGCAGCGCAATCTCGCTTTGGCAGACATCCGAGACCTCACGGCACTTCGCGCGATCTTCATCGAGCATTGCCCCGAGGTCGTCTTCCACGCCGCCGCACTCAAGCACCTCCCTCTGCTCGAGGCCTACCCGGAAGAAGCATGGAAGAGCAACGTACTTGGCACCCTCAACGTGCTCACAGCTGCTGCCGAGGTGGGGGTCGCGACCTTCGTCAACATCTCCACCGACAAGGCGGCTGAACCTACGAGCGTTCTGGGGACCAGCAAACGGATTGCGGAACGCCTCACGGCGGGTTTTGCTGAGAAGTATCCGGGGCGCTACCTCAGCGTGCGTTTCGGCAACGTGTTGGGCTCACGCGGGTCCGTCATCCCCGCCTTCCAGGCTCAGATCCTCCGTGGAGGACCAGTCACCGTCACCCATCCGGAGGTGTCGCGCTACTTCATGCTCATCCCCGAGGCCTGCCAGCTCGTCATGGAGGCTGCCGCGATCGGGCAGGACGGCGAAGTCATGGTCCTGGACATGGGCGACCCCGTGAACATCCTGGACGTCGCGAAGACGCTCATCTCGTTGTCAGGACGCAAGGACGTCGAGATCGAGTTCACGGGCCTCCGCCAAGGCGAGAAGCTGGCCGAGGCGCTCTTCGACTCCTCCGATGGCAGCCGGACGACCGCCCACCCACTGCTCAGTGCTGTCGACGTCCCTCCGCTCGGCGCCTCACACATCCTGGGCGCCCCGGCCGGGGCCGACTCAGCGGCCACGCTGATGCACGCTCTCGCAACTGACCAGTAGTGAGACCTGCGTCACTCGATTGACGGCTCCCGTTGAGGCACCGCCGCTCAAGCGCTACCTCGTCGCAACAAATCGTGGCCCCCGGGGGGTATCTGCCGAAATGAGGCTCTGTAGTGTCGGCGATGTCATACCTGACCGCCCAGGGCGCCGTACGCCCCGACGAAAGGCTCACATGTCTCGCATCTTCAATGAGGCCTTCAAGAGCAAGGTCATGTCGGCGGACGACGCCGCAGCCCTGATCAACAACGGCGACAACATCGGCTTCTCGGGCTTCACCGGCGCCGGCTACCCGAAGGCCGTTCCCGGCGCGCTCGCCACCCGTATCAATGCCGCCCACGCACGCGGCGACGAGTTCCGCATCGGTGTCTACACCGGCGCCTCGACCGCCCCAGAGCTCGACGGGGCGCTCGCGGAGACGAACGGCATCTCCTTCCGCGCGCCGTACCAGTCCGACCCGATCATGCGGAACAAGATCAACGCGGGCATTTCGGAGTACAACGACATCCACCTGTCGCACTCGGCGATCCTCATGCGCCAGGGCTTCCTCGGGCATCTCGACGTCGCGGTCGTCGAGGTCACGGCGATCAAGGCGGACGGCACAGCGATCCCCTCGTCGTCGGTCGGCAACAACAACGTCTACCTCGAGAAGGCCGAGAAGATCATCCTCGAGGTCAACTCGTGGCAGTCGCTCGAGCTCGAGGGCATGCACGACATCTACTACGGCACGAGGCTCCCACCGGACCGCATCCCCATCCCGATCACCAAGACCGACGACCGCATCGGACAGACCACGCTCCAGATCGACTTCGACCGAGTGGTCGCTGTCGTCGAGTGCGACGCGTCCGACCGCAACACGCCCTTCAAGCCGCTCGACGACGACTCCCGCGCGATCGCCGGGTACTTCATCGACTTCCTCGGGTCAGAGGTCGCTGCTGGCCGCATGCCGAAGAACCTGCTCCCGCTGCAGTCGGGCGTCGGCAACATCGCCAACGCCGTGCTCGCGGGCCTGCTGGAGTCGCCGTTCGAGAACATGACGAGCTTCACCGAGGTGATCCAGGACGGCATGGTCGAGCTCATCGACGCCGGCAAGATCACCACCGCGTCCGCGACCGCCTTCTCGCTGTCCCCTGAGGCTGCGCACAAGATGAACAACGAGGCCGCCAACTACCGCAAGTCGATCATTCTGCGGCCGCAGGAGATCTCGAACCATCCGGAGAACATCCGCAGGCTCGGCGTCGTGGGCTGCAACGGGCTCATCGAGGCCGACATCTACGGCAACGTGAACTCGACCCACATCATGGGCTCGAAGATGCAGAACGGCATCGGCGGGTCGGGCGACTTCACCCGTAACGCGTACATCTCGTGCTTCGTCACGCCGTCGACCGCCAAGAACGGCGCGATCTCGAGCGTCGTCCCGATGGTCAGCCACCACGACCACACCGAGCACGACGTCCAGGTGCTGATCACAGAACGAGGGCTCGCCGACCTGCGAGGGCTCTCCCCGAAGCAGCGCGCGGCCAAGGTCATCAAGAACTGCGCCCACCCGGACTATCAGCCGATGCTCACCGACTACTACGACCGAGCGCTGAAGACCGCCAACGGCCTCCACACGCCGCACGATCTTCGCGAGGCCCTCAGCTGGCACGTCCGGTTCCTCGAGACGGGCACCATGAAGCAGTGACCCACCCCGGTCCGGCCGCCACCCCCGGAGGGTGGCGGCATCATGGTCGGGTGGGCCGGGCGTCCTCGCCCGCGCCGGGCGTATCGCGGCTCGTTCACACTTCAGCCTTGTACCCTGGTCGGCGTCGACAGGAGCACGATGACTGACCAGGCAAGAGCGGGCGAGGACCACCTCGGAGATCCCGGCGCGCACCTGGCCATCGACGTCCTCGCTCCCTACAAGCCGACGGTCGGTGCCTACCCGGTGAGCCCACGTACCGGCGAGCCCGTCCGGCCCGCTGTGCTCGCCGTCTCGTGCGCCGTCCTCGTCGCCGGCGCCGTGGTCTCCTCGGTCGGCCTCGTCAAAGTGCTCTGGGACGCGGCCACGGTCACCGGCTACCACACGGCGGCCCGCGTGCTCGAGTGGACCAAGCCCACCCCGGTCTCGTTCCTGACGATCGTCATGGTGCTCACGATCGGAGCGATCGGTGCGCTGGTCGCAACCGCCGCCGGCACGATCGCGTACAACGCCTGGAGCGGTCGCCGCTGGGCCCGCATCGGAGGGATCGTCGCGGTCGTCATCTCGGCGCTCACGATCCTGCTGAACCCCCTCGCGATGGTCGCCATGATCCCGATCGCGATCGGCGCCGGGTTGCTCTGGTTGCCGCAGGTCGGTCGCTACCTCGCGGCCTGGGGCGCGATCCGCACCGCGCCAGTCATGCGCCGTGGATGGGCCGAGAACGTCATGTACGGGATCCTGCCGCGCTACAGGCGAGACGCCTCGTGACGTCTCTCGCCGACCAGCTGCTGGGCTCCCTGAACCGGATCGCCAAGGACGTGCTCCGGACCGCGGCGCGTCAGGCGACCGGCACCGTACGGAAGGCGTCGGGCGCCAGCCGAGCGTCGTCCGACGACCGGCACGCGCCGAAGCTGTCGATCCGCTACCCCGGAGACTTCAAGGGGCGCCCGCAGGTCACGTATGCGCCGCACACCGGCAAGATGCCCGACCCGGGCGAGGTGGTGACGGCGTGGGTGCCGGACGAGGAAGACCACAAGCAGGGCAAGGACCGACCCGTACTGCTCATCGGGCGTGACGGCGACTGGCTGCTCGGCGTGCCGCTGTCGATCCTGGACCCGGCGCCCGACGCCGAACCGGGTGGTCGCTGGGTGCCGATCGGAACAGGAGCCTGGGATGCCAGGCGCCGCCAGTCTCGGGCGAGGGTCGACCGGATCGTACGGATCCACCCCGACGACGTCCGCGGTCGAGCGGAGAAGCTCGACAAGACCCGCTTCGACACAGTGGCCGCCGGCATCCGCTCCACGCGGTCCTGAGCGTCAACGCCACCATAAGTCCGTCTCAGTTGCGTGTGGGCCTCTGGGCCGGGGTAGGCTCAATATCGCTATGGGGGTAAGTCCGAAACGTTGGCAGTTGTGGCTCATCACAATGTTCATCCTGACCGGCATCATCGGGGTGTTCCAGTTGTTCGAGGGGCCGAAGTCAGTCGGTGCCGTGACGGTCGTCGGCGGTGTTGTCGCGCCTTCGGTCGGGCTGCCTGAACGGTCCGCGGAGGCGACGAACCTTCCAGCGTGGCAGCCGTCAGCCAGCCCGTCGGAGAGCAGCGAGAGTCGCACGACAACGGTCGTGGCGAAGCCCGCGCTGGTGGAGAAGCCAGTGCCGGCCACGCAGACCACCACGCGCACCGCACCGGTCGCCACCCCGACGGCGAGCCAGGCACCGTCGACGAAGTCACCGGTGATCTCCGGGCAGGTGGCCTCGGCCACCGCCAAGCCGACCACGACGCAGCCCCAGGCGACGACCACGACGCCGAAGCCCGCGACGACCACGGCGAAGCCGACCACGACGGCGCCGAAGCCGAGCGCCACCGCGACTGCGACCGGGCCGACCACCAGGCCGACCTGCCACCGGATGTTCTTCTACTGGTGGTGTCGCTGATCAGCTAGTCCCTGCGCCGCAGGAGCGTGACCAGAACAGCCCCTGCTGCCATCCCGATCCCGGCTGCGAGCAGCACCGCGCTCGGCTGCCGTCCCTGCGCGCCTAGGTGCGGAACCACCGATGCGGGAGATGTCTCGGGCGGTACGACAGCGAGCCGGGCGGGAGCCCCAACAGGCTCGAGATCGGGCTCCCCCTCCGCGAGATCGGGTGGCCCGCTGCCGACCGTACGGGTGAAGAGCCCTAGCCACGCGAAGATGACGAGGACGGACAGCAGCTCGACCGCGGTGAAGTTGTACACGTGGAACGGCCTCCACAGCGCCACGATGCCGAGGAGGAGGGCGCCCAGGGCTGCGGTGCTGAGCAGGAAAGGGCGCGGCAGCCCCCGGAGCAGGATGGGCGCGGCGAGGATCAGCCCTCCGAAGCCCACGAGCACGCTGACGGCGTTGATGTCGTGGAAGAGGCGGCTCTCGTTGACGGGGATCGTGCCGAGGCCGATGAGCGCGAGCCCGATGACGATCAGCAGGAATCGGATGACCCTGACGCTGCGTCGGGTGAGACCTGGCCATCGCTCGAGGTCCAACGCGAGGTAGTCCGCCAGTGTGGTCAGCACCACGCCGGCCGTGATCACCGTGAAGTTGAAGGCCGAGGATGAGGTCTCCGTGCTCACGCCCAGGGCGCTGAAGTTCTTCTGCCACCATCCGGGGTCGTCAGCGGTGAGGGTTGACGCGACGGCACCCGCGCCGAGGAAGGCGCCGAGGAGGACAGCTACGCCCGAGCTGCTCATCTCCTGCGCGATGATCGTCAGGAGGTAGCAGCTGGCGGCCACGGTCACCGCCGCCATCAGGGTTGCCGCGATCCTCCCGAGCAGCAGTCCTTGGAACATCCGCTGGAAGACGGTGAACGCGGCGAGTGTGGCCATGGCCGCCATGGCCGCCGCGGCGATCGTGAGTGCCGCCGCATCCCGTATCCGCCAGACCATCGGCCGCCGTCGCCACCGTTCGGTTCGGCGTGCGACCCGGACGTACGCGGTCGAGAACGCTGCCCCGCCCAGCAGGGCCACGAGGATCGAGGTCACTGTCGCCATCGACACCGCGCCGGAGAGTGGGGTGCCTGTTCCTCGGAAGACGAAGGGCCCGACGAGGAACGCGATCGCCCCGCCTCCCATGGCCGCGATCTGCGCGATGGACTCGCGAGTACGGATCTCCTGTGCCGACCTGCTCAGCGCCGCCCCTAGCCCAAGCACATCGCCGCGACTCACGCCTCGTCCTCACCTTCGTCTCCGCCAGGCGATCCACCCGGGCCGCCAACAGCCAACCACTACCCACTATGGCCCGCCAGCGACGTCCACCACGTCCCGGCCGGTACAGTCGGTCGCGCCGTGGTCGGGCCGGGAGGAAGAAGGAGGCGTCATAGTGAGCGAACCAGAACCGTCGCCGATGGACCGCCTTCGGCAACCGCCTCCTCTCATCAAGCGGCGCATGCCCTCGGCGCGTGGCGCGACAGAACAGCCCAACGCGATGGGCGACGGGGACGCCCCGCTGACCGTCCGGTTCTGGCTGTTGGTACTCGCCACGGGCGTCGCAGCCGGCCTGCTCGGCGTCGCGATGATGGTGCTGCTGCGCTGGGTAGAAACGCTGGCGTTCGGCGACATCTCCGGCGGACTCCTGCAGGCGGTGGAGCGGACGGCGCCCGTCCGGCGCATCGTCGTTCTCGTTGTCGCTGGGCTCGTGGGCGGGGCGGGCTGGTACCTGCTGCGCCGGTTCAAGCACTGGGGCAGCACGGACGTCGACGACGAGATCTGGACCGGCCATGCGCTGCTGTCGTTCCGGCGCAGCCTGGGCTCGTCCGTCCTCTCCGAGGTCGTCGTGGGTGCGGGAGCCTCCCTCGGTCGTGAGGCCGCGCCCAAGCTGCTGGGCGCCGCGGCGGGAAGCCTGTTCTCACGGTGGGCCGGGCTCTCGGTCGGACAACGCAGGTTGCTCGTCGCCTGCGGCGCGGGCGCCGGCATGGCCGCCGTCTACAATGTGCCGCTCGGTGGGGCGCTCATCACTGCCGAACTGCTCTACGGAAGCCTGGCCCTACCGGCCATCCTCCCGGCCCTGGCGACCTCCGGGATCGCCACCGTCGTGGCATGGATCTACCTGCCGATCCGCCCGACGTACGACGCTGTCCCGGCCTACCCCGTCAACATGTCGCACATCTTCTTCGCGATCGTGGCAGGGCCCGTGATCGGGGTCATCTCCGCCGGCTACGTACGGATGATCGGCTGGGCCTCGCACCACCAGCTCAAGGGACGCTGGCTGCTGATCGGCCCGGCATCCGCCTTCGCCCTGCTGGGCGTGGCCGCCATCGCGTACCCCCAGCTCCTCGGCAACGGGCAGGACATCGCCGAGGTCGCGTTCCTCCCCACGGCCAGCGTGGGGATCCTCGCCTTCGCCTCGCTCGCCATCCTCAAGCCCGTGATGACCGCACTGTGCCTCGGCAGCGGCGCCACCGGCGGCCTCTTCACCCCGACGCTCGCCAGCGGTGCGGCACTCGGTGCGGTGCTCGGCGCCGTCTGGTCGCTCCTCGTGCCCGGTCAGCCCATCGGCAGCTACGCACTGATCGGCGCCACGGCGATGATCGGCGCCGCAATGCAGACCCCCCTGGCCGCCCTCGCACTCGTGATCGAGCTCACCCACACCGCGGACACCCTCATCGTCCCGATGGTGATCGCCACGATGCTGGCCACCGCCGTGACCCGCTACCTCGACGGCTACTCGATCTACTCCTCGCGGCTCCCGGCCCAGTCACCGCTGAGTCACTGAACCGCGGCGGGCTTGGTGGCGAGGAACAGGTGGACGCTGCCCCAGCCGCCGATCTCGTCGTCCCGGACGTCGAAACCTGCTTCGGTGAGCACGGCCGAGACGTCGCGGACGAGATCGCCGAAGGGTTTCCAGAACCGTTCGACGAGGGCCGTACCCAACCTGTTGCCGTCGTGCGGGTAGTCGATGTCGATCAGAACGAGACGACCATCGGGTGTGAGCACGCGGGCCAGTTCCGCGGCGGCCGCCGTTGCGTCGGGATAGCCGGTGAAGGCCATCGTGTTCACCACGGTGTCGAAGGTGGCATCCGGGTACGGCAGTGCCTCGACCGTCCCCTGTCGCAGGTCCGCCCGGACCCCCGCGCGTGTCAGGTTGCGCTGTGCGACGGCGATGAGCGCCGGGTTGAGGTCGACGCCGTCCGTACGGTAGCGACCGGCGTACTGGGTGAGCAGCCAGCCGGTCCCGAACGAGACCTCCAGGACCCTCGGTCCCTGGATCGCGGGCAGGGCTTGCCCGAGCCACCGTCGCCAGACCGGGAACGCCTTGACCACCACGTCGTACAGGCCCGCGAAGCGGGTGTAGAGCCGGTCGTTCGCCACCGTGTACGCCCTTGGGTCGGACGGTTCGGCGGAGTATCGCGGATCATGTGGTGCCACATCGCGATCCTCTCACCGTCGGGCGACGCGGAAGGGTCAGGCCAGGCCTCTAGGCTGCCTGCGGGGCCCCGCGCACGCCCGCCGAGCTCGCGAGGTGCTCCGCGACGTAGTCCGCGTCGCGCCCGACGCCGTGGACCATGGAGGACGCGAGCGAGTACTGGAAGAGCTGGCCCAGGACGTACAGCCCCGGCTCCGCCGCGCACACTCCCCGCACCACGACCTGGGCGCGCCTCGATCAGCGCCGCGCGCACAACATGCTGCTCTTCGCCCACGACCTCAGGACCACCGGAGAGCTGCGCGCGGACCTCGACGACCAGACTGTCGCCGACATGGTCTGGTCGACGAACAGCGTCGAGTACTTCGCGCTGCTTGCTCGACGGGGCTGGACACCGGAGCGCTTCGCGACCCACCTCGAGGATCTGTGGACCCGCTCGCTCCTGGACCCACGAGCCTGGCGGGAGGTGGAGTAGCTCAACGTAACGAGGACGGCGAAAAAGGTGACTGGAGCGGGCGACGGGAATCGAACCCGCACTGTCAGCTTGGGAAGCTGATGTTCTGCCATTGAACTACGCCCGCGCGGCCGTGGCCGAGCGGGGACCAGCATAGCGGGCTATGGATCAGGGCTGCGAGCTCGTACGTTCCGCGTGCTGCAGCTCGAGACGGGCTCGGCGTGGACCGAACAGGCTCCCCCGCCGGTACATGTCCTTGTTGAGATCGGCGCGCCAGACGAGTCCGTACCGCCCCCCATCCGTACGCACCGCGATCACCGGGTATCCGGTGGCGACCAGCACATCGGCGGCGTCACTGATGTCGTCGTCAAGGGTCGCTTCCTGCACCCAGCCGGGGCCGGGCGCCGGAAGCATGACGTCTCCGGCCATGAGGACATCCCGGCGCCTCGGGCCCCCGGCACCGACGACAAGCACGCCGATCGGCTCCTCCGCGTCGTCGAGTACGAGGACGCCGGAGCCTCGCTTGTACGTGGCGTCGATGATGTCGAGGCGGGTGTGCCGCGGCACGGTCTCCGTCGGTCGCGCGATGCTTCGAGTGAGGATCTGGTCGGTGAGGTGGCGACGCCGGACGGCTCGGAGCACCTGGCTCGTCGAGCGCCACAGCACCACGACCAGCACCCCCACCCACACCATGTCGACCGGTCGCGGGAGCAGCCCAGACACGACGATCGGCCCGCCCAGAAACAGTGCGGCAGCGGCAACGATGACGAACCTTCCGGCCCAGGCGCCGACCTCCATGCCGGACGTCACCGACTGGGTCAGCCAGTGCACGACACCGCTGACGACCAGGCCGCCGTCCTGGGGCAGCCCTGGGAGGACGTGGTAGATGAACATCCCGAGGTTGAGCACCATGAACGGCACGACGGTGAGCGACCAGGCGGCGACCTCACGGTTGTTGTACGACAGGAGCGCCGTGATGAGGTTCGCCAGCGGCCCAGCGATCGCGACGAGCATCGCCCGGCCCGGTCCGTACGGGATCCGCTCCTTGATGTGTCCAGCCCAGACGTCGAGCACGATCGGATGGACCGGAACCCGCAGCGCCAACGACATCAACGTGTGTCCGGCCTCGTGGATCGCCACGGCGGCTATGAGGCAGCCCCACCACAGCAGCGCCGTCAGGGTGCCCTGGCGGATCGTGTCGGGCGTGAGGTCCTTGCCGGCGAGCAGGATGACGAGGAGTCCGATGAGCAGGTACGTCCATGACTGGCCGATCGAGATCGGTACCTTGCCCACGCGCGCGACCAGGAACGGCTCGTCCGACGGCGACGTGAGCATGATCATGCGCTTTCCTCCTCAGTCGACATGATCCCTGATCGCCGACCCGAACGCGACGCCGCCCGGGGCGAGCCGCTGAAGTAGGTCAGCGACCGAGCGCGGTGTCGATGGCGGTCTGGCGGTCGCCGAGGATCGGCTGGCGCCGTGACAGGAGGTCGTACGCCATCTTGATGCCCGCCGGGATCTCGCGCAGCGCACCGTTGCGCCACGTGACCGGGCTGGTCGCCTTCATGGTCTCATCGCCGACTCCGACCGCGTCGAGCCCGATGGTGCGGCACGTCGCGAGCGCCCGCGGCAGGTGGTAGCCCTGCGTGACCAACGTGGCGCTCGTGACGCCGAAGATGCGTACCGCCCGCACACACGTGTCGTACGTGTCGAAGCCCGCGTAGTCGGCGACGACCTTCTCCGCGGGTACGCCCCTGGCGAGGAGGTAGGCCCGCATCGCGTCGGGCTCGTTGTAGTGCACGTCGCCGTTGTCGCCCGAGACGAGGATGACCTTGACCTTCCCGGTCCGCCACAGGTCGTACGCGATGTCCAGACGGGCCCTCAGGAAGTTGGACGGCTTCTTGTTCGGCAGCACCTCTGCGCCGAACACGACGGCCACGTCACGTACTGGGACCGTCGCCGTCGTGTACGTGCGGCCCAGCGTCGCGCCCCACGCGTACAGGGTCGGGCTGAACCCGAGCACGCCCACGACACAGACCACCACCGCGATCCGGCCGAGCACGCGTCCGTGTCGCCGCGAGGAAGGGATGGCGCTGCTCACGGGGCCAGAGTACGTGGTCACGTGGATCATCCGACGCCGGTCAGCCGCCAGGGCCAGACGACTGGTTGAGGCTGGTGCGAGACGCGGGCTTGCGCGACGATGGGGCGATGACCTGGACAGCCCCTGACGTGACGCGGGACGAGTTCCCCCTCGACCTGCCCGAGCGGGATGCCCTTGAGGCGTTCATCACCTGGCACCGACAAACCCTGCTGGTGAAAGTGGCGGGGCTGGCCGGAGAGCGGCTGGTGAGCCACGCGATCCCCTCCTCGAACATGACGCTGCTCGGCATCGTCCGCCACATGGCTCAGGTGGAACGCCACCATTGGCGCCACCGCGTCGCAGGTGAGGACATCCCGAACCTCTACCTCGATGACGACGAGTGGAACCGGCTCGATCCCGATCATGCCGCCGAGGACTACCAGCAGCTGCTCGACGAGTGGCCGGCCGTCGACTCCGTGGCTGGACGGTACGACCTGGACGACACCTTCGACCGGCAGGGCGAGTCCTGGTCGGTCCGCACGCTCTACCTGCACCTGATCGAGGAATGGGCCCGCCACAACGGCCACGCCGACCTGATCCGCGAGGCGATCGACGGTGCGACCGGCGAGTAGCCCCGTTCTCCTGCTCGGGGTCATTGCGTCGGGTGGAGGTGCCTGACAGTGTGAACCGATGCTGAGTCAGGTGGCCGAGGGCGTCTGGGTACGTCAAAGCGCGTGGGTGTGGAGCAACTCCATCGTCGTACGAGCGGAGGGCGGGTTGGTCCTTGTCGATCCCGGCATCGATGGTTCCGACCTGGGCCAGCTCGCGGATGACCTGGACCGGCTCGGCCTCCCGGTGGTCGCCGGGTTCTCCACCCATCCTCACTGGGACCACCTGCTGTGGCATTCCCGGTTCGGCGACGTGCCGCGCTACGCGACCTCCGCCGGTGCCAACACCGCCCAAGAGGCGCGAGCGCGCGCGCAGGCGATGGCGGCGGAAAGCGCCTCAGGCATCCCCCTCGAGCTGATCGGGCTCGTCACCCCGCTGCCCGCGGACGGCGGACCCGTACCGGGCGAGATCCTCGAGCATCAGGCGCACGCCATCGGTCACGCAGCGGTCCTGCTCGCGGACCGTGGGGTCCTGCTCGCCGGCGACATGCTCTCCGACGTCCTGATCCCGCTCCTCGACCGTCGCCGCCCCGACCAGGTGGGCGCCTACGAGACGGCTTTCGACCGACTCGCGGAGGCCGCTCGGTACGTCGATGTCGTGGTCCCCGGCCACGGCGCCGTTGCCGAGGGTCCCGAGGTTGCGGCCCGCCTGGCTGCCGATCGTGCCTACATCGACGCGCTGCGTCGAGGAGTGGAACCGGTCGACGCGCGTCTGAGCCAGGACTGGCTCTCCGGGCCCCACCAGTCGAACCAGGAGCTGGCCCGGCAGACAGACCACTGATCGTCGGCGCCAGAAGGCCCTACACGGGCGTCAGTGTCTGTTGGCCCGGTAGTACGCGATCAGCGCCTTCGTGGACTCGTCCTGCGCGGCCAGTGCCGAGTCGTCCTTCGAGATCGCCGGGGCGATCTGGAGTGCGAGCTGCTTGCCGAGCTCGACGCCCCACTGGTCGAACGAGTCGATGCCCCACACGATGCCCTGGGTGAACGTGATGTGCTCGTACAGCGCGATGAGCTGGCCCACGACGCTCGGGGTCAGGGCCGGCGCCATGATCGACGTGGTCGGCCTGTTGCCCGAGAACACGCGCGCGCTGACGATCGCCTCGGCGGTGCCCTCGGCCCGGACCTCGTCGGCCGTCTTCCCGTACGCGAGCGCCTTGGTCTGCGCGAAGAAGTTCGCGAGGAACAGCTCGTGAACGTCCTCGTCGCCGTCCTTGAGCGGGTGCGGCGGGGTGGCGACCGCGATGAAGTCGGCCGGGATGAGCTGCGTGCCCTGGTGGATCAGCTGGTAGAACGCGTGCTGCCCGTTCGTGCCGGGCTCGCCCCAGAAGACCTCGCCGGTCGCGGTCGTGACCGGGGCGCCGTCAGCGCGTACGCCCTTGCCGTTGGACTCCATCGTGAGCTGCTGCAGGTACGCGGCGAAGCGGTGCAGGTACTGCGCGTACGGCAGGACCGCGTGGCTCTTCGCGCCGAGGAAGTTGCCGTACCAGACGTTCAGCAGGCCCATCAGCGCCGGTACGTTCCGGAACAGCGGAGTCTCCGCGAAGTGCAGGTCGATCTGGTGGAAGCCGTCGAGGAACGCGGCGAAGTTCTTCGGCCCGATCGCGACCGCGACCGACGTGCCGACCGCGGAGTCGACCGAGTAGCGGCCGCCGACCCAGTCCCAAAAGCCGAAGGCGTTGGCGGGGTCGATGCCGAAGGCGGCGACCTTGTCGAGGGCCGTGGACACGGCGACGAAGTGCTTGGCCACAGCCTCCGTACGCGACGACTCACTCCCGCCGATCGCCCCGGTCCTGGCCAGCGACGCCCACAGCCAGTCGCGCGCGAGACGGGCGTTGGTGAGAGTCTCGAGGGTCGTGAACGTCTTCGACGCGACAATGAACAGCGTCGTCTCCGGGTCGAGGTCCGCGGTCTTGGTGTACATGTCCGTCGGGTCGATGTTCGACACGAAACGGCACTCCAGACCCGGCTGTACGTAGGGCTTCAGCGCCTCGTAGACCATGACCGGCCCGAGGTCCGACCCGCCGATGCCGATGTTGACGACGCATGTGATCCGCTTGCCGGTGACCCCGACCCACTCGCCGCCGCGGACCTTGTCCGCGAACGCGTACACCTTGTCGAGCACCTCGTGCACGTCAACGACCACGTCCGTGCCCTCGACCGTGAGGCTGTCGCCCCGAGGGCGGCGCAGGGCGGTGTGCAGGACGGAACGGTTCTCGGTGACGTTGATGCGATCCCCGCGGATCATCGCGTCCCGTCGGGCCTCAAGGCCGACCTGCTCGGCGAGGTCGAGCAGCGCATCGATAACCTCGGTCGTCACAAGGTTCTTCGAGAGATCGACGTGGAGCTCGCCGGCTCCGAAACTGAGCTGCCGGACTCGTTCGACGTCGGACAGCCACCCCCGAAGATCCGGAGTGAACCCGTCAGCGATGCGGGTGAGCTCGGACCAGGCAGAGGTTGTGGTGGGGTCAACGATGGTCATGGTGTGAGCATATTGGCCCCGTCGTAACCTTCGCCCTCCGATCGGCCGAAGGCACCACCCCGTACGACCAAGGAGCAGCCCATGACTCAGATGCCCCCGGACGAGCAGCTTCGCCAGCTCCTCGCCAGGCACGACATGCTGCTGGCGGACACAGCCCGCCAGAACCGTGAGCTGCACGAGTGGGCCGTACGGTTCGGGCCACGACCTGTAGGGGTGGCGACACCGAGGTCCCCGGGGGCTGCCGCTCCCGCCCCGTCCTCCCCGCCGCCGGCGGCTCCGGCCCCGTCGTACCCACCACCACAGAACCCGCAGTGGGTCCCGCCGGTTGCCCACCAGGGGCCGCCGAAGCCCACGACGCCGTCGTTGTCGACCACCCAGATCATCGCCAGGCTCGTCGCGGGAGCCGGTGCGCTCGTGACGCTGGTCGGGATCGCGTTCATCCTCGTACTGGCCGCTCAGTACGGCTACTTCGGGCCTGCGCCGCGCACGATCAGCGCCGCGGGGCTGGGCGCCGTACTCGCTGGGGGAGCCTTCTGGCTCCACCGTCGCGACCCCGACAATGCGGGTGGTCCGGCACTGCTGGCGACCGGCATGGCCGCGGGGTTTCTCTCGCTGGTCGCCGCGACGACCCTGTACCACCTCATACCCGGAGCCGTGGGCCTTCTGCTCGCCGGGCTGCTGGGCATCGCGGTGAGCGTCGTCGCGGCTCTGTGGCGCAGCGAGTGGCTGGCCTGTCTCGCGATCGCGGCGGCCCTCGTCATCGGTCCGTGGGTGAGCGGGGACGTCCATCTGGGCGCGGCGTTCATGGTCGTGCTCTCGGGTGTGGCCGCCGTCGCCCACCTCCGCATGCACTGGCCGGTCTTCCACGTGGCACGGACCCTCCCGACGACCGTGCTGCTGGTCAGCCTCGCGTCGGTCTACGGCCTGTCGCCCAACGACGCCTGGCTCCTGGTCGCCCTGTCGGGCATCCACGCCGTGATGGGGGTCCTGTCGACGCTGATCGGCCGGCGAGCGTCCACCCCGGAGCAGTGGGCCCTGGTGCCCGTCCTCGTCGGTCCCACGCTTCCTCTCCTGATCCTGGCGGGGGGCCAGCTGCCCCAGTTCCAGGGCGCTGGGGTCGCGGCAGTCGCCGCAGCGGTGTACGTGGTCGTCGCGGTGTTCTCCGGTACCAAGGACTGGGTGAAGGCGGTGGCCATCGCGCTGGCCGGCCTCTTCGCCCTCATGACCGTCGCTCTCGCGACCGACCTCAACGTGACCGACGTGCTGGTGCCTGGGCTCGCAGTGGCGTACATGGCAGCGGCCGCGGTCATGCGCAAGTGGACGGTCGGGGTGGTGGCGCTGGCCGGCTCTGCGATAGGTGTCCTGGGTTGGCTCGTCGACGGCCTCCCGGCGGCATTCGGCATCCGCTACCGGGACCTGTTGATCGGGAGCCTCCTGATCGCGGTGCTCGCCGTCGTCGGTCACGTCGCCGCGCAGCGCATCCTGCGAGACGCCAACCCCAGGTGGCTGCGCTACGTACTCATCGCTCTGGGCCTCCTCGGGGCATCCGCCGCCGTGACGTCGGCCGGTTTCCTCCTCGGCCGGGCCGTGGGCTTCGAGACCGGCATCCACCAGGCATCGTCCGTGGTCGTCACCGTCAGCTGGGCGCTCGCGAGCGTGGTCGTCCTCAGACGGCCACTACGCAGCACCGACCACTCGGGAGGCTGGATCAGGCTGGGCCTGGGACTGGCCGCTGTGGCGACCGGCAAGCTCTTCCTCGTGGACCTCGCACTGCTGCCAGGGCTCGCGCGAGGCGTTGCTTTCCTGCTGGTGGGCCTGCTGCTGCTGGCTCTGGGGATCTCCTACGTGAAGGCGTACGACCGGGCGCGGGGCGAGACTCCGCTCCCGGCACCCCCGTCTGCGCCAACCCTCTGACTCTCGACCGCACAGCCGCGGGGCGTTGGGGCTGGATCGGCGTCGCGGCCCCTCGTATTGGGGTACGAGGAGCCGCGATGCCCTGTGGGTGGTCGTCAGACGACGAGAACGTGGATGTGGTCGTAGTGGTTGGCTGTCACGCTGCCGCGGTCCGGCATGGCCCGCCACCCCTCGGACGCCCGCTGCGTGGTCCAGATCTTCTGCTGGTAGATGATCTCCGCGATGCCCAGCTTGCGGTAGTTCGCCCTCAGCCAGGCAGCGATCTCCCCGCCGCGGGTCCCGGACGTCATGATGTCGAGGGCCTTGCCGCTGGCATGCTCGCTGCCGTCTCCGCGGAGGCCCCCGTACGCGGTGATGTCGGGGAACGTCGCACACACCGCGCGGTGCACGAGGATCGCATTCGAGACGAGCCCGGCCTCGACGGCCGATCCGGACGCACAGGCCGGGTACGACGAGGCAGCGGCGGCGCTCGAGGACACCTTCTTGGTCGGTGCGGAGGTCGTCAGGAGCGATGCCTTCACGTACCCGCTCGACGAGCCCACCGTCACCGGCTGCCAGCCGTCGGTCGCGTCGCCGTTCCCGGTGACCTGCCTGCCGGTCGCCAGCGTGGTGAGCGCCGTGGCGGCGATGGTGGGCTCGGCCCGCAGGTAGGCCGCGACGACGACGTAGTAGGACACGGTCGCGACGGGTGCCAGCGTGTCGGCCGTCGTCGAGGAGACGTCGGAGACAGGGATCAGTGCCTCACGGTCGATGCTGCCGCGGCTGAGCGTGTCGACGTCGCGGTTCAGTGTGGCCGTGGCAGATGCCGGAACCGCGACCGCGCTCTCGCCGAGCGGTGCGGAGGCGGTGAGCACGAGCCCGGTGCACAGGGCCGCAGCCACGGCCCCCACGACGACCGTCCACGGCCGTCTTCGTGACGTCGCGGAGACCTGTACCGCGGACATCGCTCGCTTCGCAGCCGAGGCAGCCGCGACGGGCGCACCGCTGGTGCCCGCGCTTCGTCGTGCCTGACCGGTCACAATGGATCTCCCAGGGAAAGTGAGATGTGCGCCCAGCCCCCAAGGCTGAGACTTTCTCACTTTAAACTCAGGAAGAGCTTGCCTGTCAAGTGCGAGGCAATGGCACACCTCGCTGGGCTTGACCGTACAATCCCTTATCGGTTCCACTGTGGACACGTCGATGGCGCCTGGTCATCGCCTAGAAGGGGGGGAAAGCACTCCATGAGGAGTCTCAGGATTCTGCGGGTGCTCGCCCTCACGGGCACCGCCTGGGCGCTCGCCATGCTGTGCTGGCTGCTTCCCGTGCGGGCCGACGCCTCCCTGCCACAGGCACCCAACCCCCAGACGGCCCTGACGATCGTCGTGGACACCACGGGCGGCGACCTCGCTCTCTCCGGCACGCTCACCTCCGGCGGCAAACCCGTCTCGGGCGCCGACGTGATCATCGCGCTCGACACCCAGTCCCTCGGCAAGGTCACCACCGGCGGCGACGGCAGCTACTCCACCTCGACCAAGCTGCCCAGCGCCGGCAGGCATCTCGTGACGGCGGTGTTCGCCGGGGACAAGACCTCCGGCCCGGCCACTGCGACGGAACGCTTCATTTTGACACCGCCGACGACTGCACCCCCTCCGCCTCCCCCGACGGTCATCACCGCCCAGCTCTCGCCCAACCCTGTGGCTGCCGGAGACGTGCTCACCGTGACGGGGAACCTGGTGTCCGCCGGCGTTCCCGTCGACTCCGCCCGCGTGGACATCTCCTGCGACTTCGGAGGCGTCACCGACTTGATGGGCGTCACGGATGCGAGCGGGAACTTCTCGGCGAACCTCTCGCTTCCCGCCACGGGGCAACCGTCGAAGCTGACGGTGACCGTCACCTACGACGGTGACGACCGCTTCGCTCCGGCGACGGCCACCTTCCAGGCTGCGGTCACAGCCGCAGTCCCCCCGTCAGCCGTCGCGCCACCCACCATCGCACCGCCCTCGACTCCTGCGCCCACCTCTGATGCCAGCGCCATCCCCACCGTGGTCTCCTCGTCCACAGCGATGACCCTCCGGAACGAGGTGACGCCGGCCACCACCTTCGGTGTCGTTCTCGGGATCGTCGGCATCGTCGCGGTTCTCGCGTTGGGCGTGCTCTGGGTACTGGCCTGGCAGCGCCACGACCTCATGCCGGGCGAACGCCGCGGCTTCGGCAGCGACTTCGGTCGCCGTCGACACTCCGCGTGACGCGGATGCTCAGCCACGTACGGCAAGATATAACCCATGACTGATGGCGGCCCCCTCGAGGTGCTCGGGGCGACCCGCCTCATAGCGTCCTTCCCTGCTGGCGCGACCTCCCGACTGGTGCCCACGGCCTCCGTGCTCGCCGAAGAGGGTTTCGCGGCTCTCACCTTTGCCCTGACCGACGTCGACGCCATCCAGCGTCTGTCCACCATCCTCGGCGGACGCGTCGAGCTCGGCGTACATGGCGTCCGCACCGCCGACGACCTGTCGAGGGCGCAGGCTGCGGGTGCGACGTACGCACTGGCGCCGATCGGTACGAAGGTGCTGGCGCAGGCCGCGGCCCGACGGAACCTCACACTGTTCGCCGGAGCCCTGTCCCCGGCAGAGATCGTCGCGGCCGCAGCGATGGGGGCTGCTGGCGTCCTGGTCCACCCGGCCGAGGTGCTCGGTACGAACTACGCGCCCCATGCTGTCGCGGCGGCCGGTGGCTGTCCTCTGATCGTGGGCGGCACGAGCCCGTACGGGGTCACGCAGTGGCTCAACGCCGGTGCGTTCGCGGTCGTGGCCGACTCCTCGCTGCTGTCCGACGCACTCGACCACGGCGATCTCGGCTTCCTCCGGGACCGTGCCCGCAACTACACGAGCGAGGCACAGCGCATCGGCCGTTGGAGCCCGCCGGCTTCATGACCTCGCTCGGCGACCTGCTCGACGCGGGCCTCGACGGCACCGACGCGGTGTACGAGGGGTTCTCGGGCTGGGTCACGGACCAAGGGCTGGTGCCGTACGCGCACCAGGACGAGTCGATCCTCGAGCTGCTGAGCGGCGCGAACGTCGTGCTCGCCACCCCGACCGGTTCCGGCAAGTCGCTCGTCGCCACCGCGCTGCACCTCGCCACCGTCGCCGCGGGGGGCCGTACGTACTACACCGCTCCGATCAAAGCCCTGGTCAGCGAGAAGTTCTTCGCGATGGTGGACGCGTTCGGCGCCGAGCGGGTCGGGATGCTGACCGGCGACGCGTCGGTGAACCCGGACGCTCCGATCATCTGCTGCACCGCCGAGATCCTGGCCAACCTCGCGCTACGCCAAGGACCTGACGCGGCCGTCGACAGCGTCGTCATGGACGAGTTCCACTACTACGGCGACGCGGACCGCGGCTGGGCCTGGCAGGTGCCGCTCCTCGAGCTCACCCGGGCACAGTTCCTGCTGATGTCGGCGACGCTGGGCGACACCGCGCCTCTGCGGGCCGATCTGTCCCGGCGAACCGGCCGGCCGACCGTGCTCGTCGACGACGCCTTACGACCCGTGCCGCTGTCGTACAACTGGGTCCTGACGCCCGTCCAGGACACGATCACCGACATCGTGGCCGAGCGGAGAGCGCCCGTCTACGTCGTCCACGCGACCCAGAAGGAGGCGCTCGAACGCGCGCAGTCCCTGCTGTCGATCGACCTCGGCAACCGGACCCAGCGCGACGAGATCGCCGAGGTCGTGGCCAAGTTCCGGTTCTCGGCCGGGTTCGGCCGTACGTTGTCGAAGCTCATCCGACGGGGCATCGGCGTGCACCACGCGGGCATGCTGCCGCGCTACCGGCGACTGGTCGAACGGTTGTCGCAGGCCGGGCTGCTCACCGTCATCTGCGGCACGGACACGCTCGGCGTCGGCATCAATGTGCCGATCCGTACCGTGCTGTTCACCACACTCGCGAAGTACGACGGGCACAAGGTCCGGATCGTCACCGCCCGCGCCTTCCACCAGATCGGCGGACGTGCGGGCCGCGCGGGCTTCGACACCATCGGCTACGTCGATGTGCAGGCGCCCGAGCACGTCATCGTCAACGAGAGGGCGCTCGCGAAGGCCGGAGACGACCCCAAGGCCCGCCGCAAGGTGATCCGCAAGCAAGCGCCGGCCGGCATCGCCTCGTACAACCGCGACACGTTCGACCGGCTCGTGGCGGCGCCTCCTGAGCCGCTGCGCAGCCGGATGCAGGTGACGTACGGGATGGTGCTCGACGTCGTTGCACGGCCCGGCAACCCGGTCGAGACGTTGCGACGCCTGCTGATGGACAACCACGAGGAGCCTGCCTCCCAGCGTCGGCTCGTACGCAGGGCGCTCGCCATCGGCCGGTCGCTGCTCACCGCCGGGATCGTCGTGCCGCTGGCGGAGCCGGACACAGAAGGCCGTACGCATCGCCTCACCGTCGACCTGCAGCGCGACTTCGCTCTCAACCAGCCGCTGAGCGCGTTCGCGCTGGCGGTGGTGGACGTTCTCGACCCGGACGCGCCGGAGTACGCGCTCGACCTTGTCAGCGTCATCGAGGCAACGCTCGAGGACCCGCTCCAGGTGCTGCTCGCGCAGCAGTTCGAGGCGCGCGGCGAGGCCGTGCGGCAGATGAAGGACGACGGGATCGAGTACGAGGAGCGCATGGAGCTCCTCGATGGCGTCACCTGGCCGGCGCCGCTGGCAGAGCTGCTCGAGCACACGCTAAAGTCCTACCGGCAGACGCATCCGTGGCTGCCCGACGCGCTGGCACCGAAGTCGGTGGTGCGTGACCTGTACGAGCGGGGCCTGACGTTCACCGAGTACGTCGCCCACTACCGCCTCGCGCGCGTCGAGGGGGTGCTGCTGCGGTACCTGTCGGACGCGTACCGGGCACTGCGCCGGACTGTACCGGCCGCCAGCCGCGACGAGACGTTCAGCGATCTCGTGGAGTGGCTCGGGGAGCTGGTGCGTCAGACCGACTCGTCGCTGGTCGCCGAGTGGGAGTCGCTGCTCGCCGGGCTCGAGCCGGGCGAGGTGGCTGAGGTCTCCGAACGGCCGATCACGGCGAACTCGAGGGCGTTCCGGGTGCTCGTGCGCAACGCGATGTACCGGCGGGTCGTCCTGGTAGGCCGCGACGACCTCGACGGCCTCGTGGAGGCCGAGGAGCTGGCCTCGGGCGCCACGGATCCACCACAGCCGATCGTCATGGACCGGACGGCCTGGAGCGACGCGCTGGACGCGTACTACGACGAGCACGAAACCGTCGGCATGGGCCCAGACTCCCGCGGCCCAGGTCTGCTCGTCGTGTCAGAGCTCGCCGGCCGCCGCTGGGAGGTTCGCCAGGTCATCGACGACCCCGCCGGCAACCACGACTGGTCCATCCTCGCCGAGGTCGGCCTCACCGCCAGCGACGAGGCCGGCGACCTGGTCCTCCGAACCCTGGCGATGGAACGCCTCGACTGACCACCCATACCCCTCGGCGAGAGCACCTGTGCCGCCGACCGTGCGCCTATCGCCGGGCCACCGCTACGACCGAACCCCCAGCCGTACGTAGCTCGACGGTCCGGATGCTGTCGACGTGACTCGCGCAGGCGGCGGTGAGCTTCACCTTCCCTGAAGTCGTCGCTGTCCACGTCGCCACCTGCGTGTCGCGGCCTCCTGTGTCGTTGACCCACAGCGCCATCTCACCGTCCGTCGGGAGGTTCGCGCCGTCGACCTGCAGCTCCGTACCCCACGCCTTCGAGACGAACGCCACCTGTACAGCGGCCTGTGACCCCGTACCGGGCGACGCGGAGATCCGCGCTGCAGCCGCAGGGGTGTTCGTACGGCCGAGGTTGAGGCCGATCGCCGCACCAGTGCCGAGCATCGCCGCGGCCAGCGCGACGGCTGCGACGCTGGTGAGGAAGCGTGACCGGCGACGCCGAGCACGTATCAGGGCCAGCACGATGGCGGGCTCCGGGATCGGTGGCTCCGAACGAGCAGGTGACATGTCCGCAGGCGACAGCGCCGCATCGCTCGCGAGGTCGAGCAGACGAGGGATGCCGCTGACCTGCGCCAGCTCGCGCTGGCAGATGGGGCACTCGCGGAGGTGCGTCGCGTAGGCTGCGTGGTCGGCGTCGCTCAGACCACCGAGCACGTAGCCGCCCATCAACATCTGCAGCTCGTCGTGACCCGCGGTCATCGTCTGACTCCCATCTCATCGAGGATCGCGCGCAGCTGCCGCAGCGCGTAGAAGGCTCGTGACTTCACCGTGCCCTCCGGTACGCCCAGTGTGGTGGCCGCATCGGTGATGCTCAGCCGCTGTACGTGGAGAAGCCGGACGATCGCCACGTGATCGGGCGACAGACGGGCCAGCGCCTGGTCGATGAGCAGAGCGTCGAGCGCACGGTCGATCTCGTCCACGTCGCACGCCGGCTCTGCGATGTTCTCGTCGAGCTGCGTCACCTCCCGCGGCCGCCGCGACGCCGCGCGGTAGCGGTCCACCAGCAGGTTGCGCGTGGTCTGCGCGAGGTACGCGGCGATGTTGTCGGCCCGGGGGGCCGCGCGCCAGACCTTGAGGATGACCTCTTGGACGACGTCGTCCGCGGCCGCCGAGTCGTGCGTACCGCGCAACGCCATCCGGTGCACCATCGACCCGTACTCGCGGTAGATCGCCGCGACGGCATCGTCGTCGAGCGGCATCCGGACCTCCTCGGCTGAGCACGACGGGTGTGCCCGTCGTACAGAAGAGAACGTCGGGAGGGCAGGAATTGTTCAGCCGAACCCGGCGGAAGGAATCTTCAGCTGAACCCGGAAGCGGTTGTCGACGTTGTTCTGGACAACCGGCTCGTCCGAGCCGCGCTCAAGGAGGACAGGATGTCCCACCCGATCACCCGTCGACGACCGCTGCGAGGCCAGCTCCTGGCGATGCTCGCCACCGCGGCGACCCTCACCCTGGTCACGGCATGTTCTTCGTCAACGGCGGCGCCCGCCGCGCCGAGCCCGGCCGTGAGCTCGGCCGCCAGCGCCCCAAGCACGGCCGCAAGCAGCGCGAGCGGCGTCACGGAGCTCAAGACCATGACGACCTCGCTCGGCGTCGTCGTCGTCGATAGCCAGGGGATGGTCCTGTACATGTACACGAAGGACACCCAGGGCACTCAGACGAGCGCCTGTACGGGTGGGTGTGCGGCCATCTGGCCCATGGCCCTCGCCGACTCGACACCCACGCTGACCGGCATCACCGGGACGGTCGCGGAGATCCCGGCCGCCGGAGGGGGCAAGCAGCTGACCCTCAACGGCTGGCCCCTGTACTACTACGCCAAGGACAAGGCTCCCGGCGACACCCTCGGGCAGGGCGTCGGATCGGTCTGGTACGTCCTCGACGCGACGGGGACGCCGAAGAAGGCTTAGCCGGTACGGACCCACCCCGTCGGTACGGACCCACCCCGTCGAGGAGGCGTGCTCGACGCGCAGGTCGCGCCGGGTACGCCTCCTGCTGGTGCTAGGCCACGTACCCCTGGATGTCGGCGACGAGCTGCACGCTCCCGCCGCGTGACGCGTTGTGAAGGATGATGGCTCCATCAGCCCCGACAGCCACGACCACCTGGTTGGGTGCGGTCGTGCCGGCGACGTAGTTGAGGTTCGACGTGCCGGGCCACGACTTGCCGCTCGCGTACACAGAGACGAACCCAGGCCAGCTGCACTCGGTCACAGTGACGTTGAGGACCACAGCGGTCACCCCGGAAGTCGGCACGCCACCGCGGCCGGTGACCTGCAGCTTCACGTCTTGGTTGGCGGGAATCGGCCCGAATCGGCCGTTGCCGATCCTGGTGTCTAGGATCCGTACCGGCTGGTCGGCCGCCCGGAAGGCCCCGCCCGTCCCGCTACCAGTGATGTACCCCATGACGTCGGCAACTACGTTCGCTGCGGCCGCCGAGCCGTTGCGGATGTTGACCACTCCGCCGGTACCCACCTTCACGAGGACCAGGTTGGCCGTGTTCTGCCCGCCAGCGAAGTTCACGTTCGACACCGTCGGAGCTGAGACACCCGCGGGGTACGCGGAAAGATACCCGGGCAACGAGGAAGTCGCCACGGTCAGGTTGAGCAGGACGGCTGCGGCGTTGGTCGGTACGTCCCCGCCGGTCACCTTCAACGCCAGGTCGGCGCCAGAAGCGATCGCCGTCGGTCCCCCGAGGCCGATCCTTGTGTCGAGGACGCGGGTCGGCGTCACGCTGACCGTACCGCCACCAGCCGTCGGGGCACCCAAGGCGTAGTAGCCGCCGAGATCCACCACGAGATCCACTGGGCTCTCGGAGCTGTTGAACAGAGACACTGTTCCGCCCGTACCGACCTTGACTGTGGCGAGGTTCGGCACGGTCTGACCGCCGACGAAGTTGAGGTTCGACACGACCGGCCGACTGCCTCCCGTGGGCCACACCGTGATGTAGCCGGGGACGTGGGTATTGGTGACCGTCACGTTCAGAGAGACCGCCGACGCGTCAGCGGGCACTCCGAGGACGCCGGCAACCTTCAGGGTGGTCGAGGACTGTGCCGGCACGGACCGGGTCGTCCTCGTGTCGAGCAGACGAACGGGCGACATCGGCACGTACGAGCTCGGGTCAGCGAACGTCGTGGTCGGCGTGACCACGGGGAGCACCCCATTCTCGAATGTCGCCCCGTTTTCGCCGGGGGCCAGAGTGAGCTGGTTCGAGGTCGGCCAGCCGTAAGCTCCTGTCGGGCCACCGTAGGACTGGTAGAGGTTGTCGAGCGCGGTACCGAGCCAGAACATCTGGCCGTCAGGGCGCTGGTATGCCGCTCCCTTCTCGAACCTCACGACGCTGCCGCCCGCGAGGGGATGCTCCAGCTCATGGACGCCGCCGAGTGTGCCTGCGTCTCCGCCAAGACTCACCCAAAGGTTGTATAGCGGCGTTCTCGTACCAATCAACGCCGTCGAGACGTCCCTCAGCTCCTGGATCCGTGCGTAGAGGTTCGTTCCCGGGCACGAGGTCTGCATGACGTCGCGGTGGCCGAACATCACCGGTATGGCTTTGCCGACCAGTGTGGTCCAGCCGTTAGGGGTGCGGTAGCTGTTGCCCAGCTTCCAGGCCAACAACGCCTCGGCCGAGTTGATCGACGCTGAGGTCGGAACCATCGTGTCCGAGTTCATCATGAACGAGACGCCGACCGTGTAGGTGTTCCACGACGTCGCGTGGGCCCCGTGGACGGGAAGCATGATGCCGCCGTAGCGGCCCTCGAAGATCTGCCCGTACATGTCGATGAGGAAGTTGTAGCCGATGTCGCACCAGCCGTTGCCCTGTACGTGGTACGCGTAGATCCCGCGCACGATCGACGCCGACTGTGCGGCGGTGTACGAGTTGCTGCCGGCCGTGTGGTGGATGACGGCGCCCTTGATGGTGCTGTCGATCATGGGCACCGCGCAGCCAGCGCCGTTCCACGAGCGCAACGACTCGTCCGCGCCCCATGCGGCCCGCGAGATGATGTTGGGCTGCGCCACCCCGACTGGCGCAAGCGTCTGCGCTGACACCGTCGCCAGGTTGGCGTCGGCCGCGACCTCGGGCGAGGTCACCGTCATCGCGGACAACGAGGTGACCGACGAGCCGGGAGCACCGACCGCGCGCAGCTCGACGCCGGTCGAGTCACCCACGTACAAGGGCTCGGTCGCGTTGCGCGACGACTTGTCGTCCTGAGCCGCCTCGGGGTCCAGCTGTGACCACGAGGACCACGTACCGCCGGTGAGTGTCTTGACCTGGATCGTCACCGTGCCGCTCATCGACGACCATGTGGCACCCACCAGCTGGAACGTCGACACGTCCCGGGGAGCGACCGCCGCGATGACGGAGTCTCCGGTCTGTACGTCCTGAGGCACTGACATCGCGGACACCGTCGTGTCTGCGGGGATGCTCTTCACGGTTGGCGTGACGGCCGGGCGCGCTGCAGGGCCCGGCGCTGCGGGGACCGGAGCGGCCGGGACGGGAGCGGCCGGGACCGGCGCTGCCGGCACCGGATATCCCGAGGCCGAGGCAAGCGGCGCGGGAAAGGCGATCAGAAGCGCCAACCCCATGAACAGGCCAGCACCTCGAATTGCGGGAACGGTCATCTGAACACCTTCCGTCGTCACGCGCGGCGCCTCTGGGGGCGGCGTCGCAAGCGTCCGCCCACAAGAGTGCTGTCCGGCTCGTCAGGTGCGCAACCTTGTGCCTCCACCTCTGGTTAACGGTTGGGGGTGCCTGCGGTGGCATTCGTCGGCCGGTCGTTCGAACCGTCGCCCTCTCGCCCGATGGTGGCGGCCGTCCTAGAGTGTCGGATATCTCAATGGTGAGGAGGCTTCCATGGAGCTCAGCAGCGCAGCGATCCCTGACGGCTCGACACTCGACCGGCGCCACATCGAGCCCGGCATCGGCGGCGAGAACATCAGCCCCGATCTGTCCTGGACACCTGGGGCGGACGGTACGGAGTCGTACTGCATCACCTGTTTCGACCCCGACGCGCCGACCGGCTCCGGCTGGTGGCACTGGCTGGTCACGGACATCCCCGCGTCGGTGACGAGCATCCCCGAGGGCGGACCGCTGCCGGACGGCGCCCGTACCTGGAACAACGACTACTCGTACCCAGGCTGGGGCGGACCGTGGCCGCCGCCCGGCCCGGCGCATCACTACGTCTTCACGGTCCACGCGTTGAACGTCGCGCGACTGGACGCAGGCGACGGCACGCCACCGGCGATGGTCCGGTTGCTCATGCACTTCGCCGAGGTCGGGACCGCGTCGGTCACGGGGTTGTACGGGCAGGCCGGCTGAGCTCTTCCCGACCCCGCCCGCGCCGGCTGGCGCAGGTCTAGCATCACGCTCGTGAGGGACCCTCGAGGGGTGACGCGTGCCAGACGGCTCCAAGCCGTACGTCCCCTGTCGATGATCATCATGTGGGTCGTCGGGGTGGCTGCGGTCTCGCTGCTCGGCGCGCTGGGCTACATGGTCCTCCAGGGCTGGAACCTGCTCGACGCCCTGTACATGGCGGTCATCACACTCACGACGACGGGCTTCCACGAGGTCCACCCGCTCACCCGCTCCGGGCAGGTGTGGACGATGATCCTGTCGGTCGCCGCGATCGGCATCATCTTCGGCACCGTCGGCATCGTCGCCGAACAGACCATGGGCGAGGTTTGGACCGGTAGGAGAGGACAGCGACTCATGGAACGGCTCGTCGACTCATTGACTGCGCACTACATCGTCTGCGGGTACGGGCGCGTCGGCTCCCTCGTGACGCGCGACCTCACCGCGGCGGGCCTGGACGTCGTGGTCCTCGACATCGGCGAGGAGTCGCTGTCGAGGGCGGAGGCTGACGGCTACCCCGTCATCCACGGCGACGGCACCTCCGACGCCGTGCTCCTGCGCGCGGGCATCAAGAAGGCGCGGGGGCTCGTGAGCTGCATCGACTCCGATGCCAGCAACGTGTACGTGACGTTGTCGGCCAGGACCCTCAACCCCAACCTGTTCATCGTCGCGCGCGCCGGCGACGAGGGAGTGGTGCAGAAGCTCCGCATCGCGGGTGCTGACCGCGCGATCTCCCCGTACACGATGGCTGGCACCACGATCGCCAACATGGCCCTGCGCCCTCGCGTACTGGAGTTCATCGACGCGGCACTGTCCCGCGGCGACCTCGCCTTCACGCTCGAAGAGGTCACCGTCGGCGCCGCGCTCGAGGGGTTGACGATCGCCGACCTGCGAGCCAGGAAGGTGTTCACGCTGGCGATCTCGCAGAGCCATGGCTCGTACGAGGCCAACCCACCCGACTCCCGTGCCCTCCGCCGCGACGAGCACCTCATCGTGTCCGGCTCGTCCGAAGCGCTCGCCGCCCTGGGCTAGGAGCGGGGCCCGCCGGGCCCGACGCCCTCTCGGTTCATCATGTTAAGTGGGTGAGCAGGAGCTTCTCATGGCGGATCGGCCATGTGAACATACAACTCGCCTACTTAACATGATGAACCGCCAGAGACGTCACCGATGCGTAACACGGAAGGGATCGCACGTAACACATGGCGCTTACCGTTCACTCATGACGGCGTTGTTCGACGAGTACCCCGCTGGGCAACCGGCGTGGGACGAGATGCTCGCTGCCCCCGACCAGCCGCGCTCCGCGTATGCGGGGCTGTACGAGACCCTCCGGCGCATGACACCGGATGACCTCAACGACCGTGTGGACACCCTGTCCAACCACTACGTCGACACGGGCGTGACGTTCGACTTCGCCGGCGAGGAGCGGGCGTTCCCGCTCGACCTGGTGCCGCGGATCATCACGGCCGACGACTGGGACGTGGTCGATCGTGGTGTGAAGCAGCGGGTGACGGTACTCGAGATGCTGCTGGCAGACATCTACTCGGGCGAAGCCTCCGGCATCCCCCGCGTCGTACGTGACGGCGTCCTTCCGTGGCGCATCATCGCGTCCAGCGAGCACTTCCACCGCTGCATCGCGGGCATGCGTACGCCCAACGACGTACGGATCCACGTCTCCGGCATCGACCTCATCCGCGATGAGAACGGCACGTTCCGCGTGCTGGAGGACAACGTCCGCGTACCGTCCGGCGTCTCGTACGTGATCTCCAACCGTCGCGCGATGACGACCGTGTTCCCGGAGTCGTTCGAGGAGTTCTCCGTACGACCCGTGGCCGACTACCCGAGCCTCCTGCTCGACGCACTCCGGGCCGCAGCGCCCGACGGTACGCGCGACCCGACCGTCGTCGTCCTCACCCCGGGCGTGTTCAACTCGGCCTACTACGAGCACACGCTGCTCGCCCGCACGATGGGCGTCGAGCTCGTCGAGGGCCGCGACCTCATCTGCTCGGGCGGCGTGGTGAGGATGCGTACGACCCGTGGTCTGGCGCAGGTCGACGTCATCTACCGCCGCGTCGACGACGAGTTCCTCGACCCCGTACAGTTCCGGCCCGACTCGATGCTGGGCTGTCCCGGACTCGTGTCCGCGATGCGCAGCGGCCGGGTCACGGTCGCGAACGCGGTCGGCAACGGTGTCGCCGACGACAAGCTCATCTACTCGTACGTGCCGGACCTGATCCGCTACTACCTCGACGAGGACCCGATCCTGCCCAACGTCGACACGTACCGGTGCATCGAGCCGACCGCCCTGCGGTACGTGCTCAACCACGTCGACGAGATGGTCGTGAAGCCGGTCGCCGGCTCGGGTGGCAAGGGCCTCGTCGTCGGTACGCAGGCCACGGCCGCCGAGCTGGACGACGTCCGTGAGGCGATCGTCGCCGACCCACGGAACTGGATCGCTCAGCCCGTCGTCCAGCTCTCGACGATCCCGACCTTCGTCGACGGCAAGCTGCGGCCCCGCCACGTCGATCTGAGGCCGTTCGCGGTCAACGACGGCGAGCGGGTCACCGTCCTGCCCGGCGGTCTCACGCGCGTCGCGCTCCCGGAGGGCCAGCTCGTCGTCAACTCGTCCCGCGGCGGCGGCTCGAAGGACACCTGGGTACTCTCCGACACCCGCGACCCCCGACCGGTCGCCCCGGAGCGTCCTCGCGAGGTCATCGTGCTGAGCCCGCCGGCCGTGTTCCGCGACGACGAGATCCGAGCCCAGCAGCAACAGCAGCAGCAGTCAGGAGCGGGCTCATGCTGAGTCGCATCGCAGAGTCGCTGTACTGGATCGGCCGTTACGTCGAGCGCGCGGACGGCACCGCACGGATCGTCGACGTGGTACGGCTGTCGCTGCTCGAGACCACGAAGTCCGAGGCGGCCGAGCTCGTGCTGAGCATGATCATGGGCATCGAGCCGTCGGACCACGTGACGTTCGACGAGGTACGGGATCGCCTCGTGTTCGACGCGGGCAACCCGAGCTCGATCGCGGGGTCGTGGTACGCGGCTCGGGAGAACGCCCGCCGCGCCCGCGAGATCCTGCCGACCGACCTGTGGGAGGTGCTCAACACGGCGTGGTTCCGTTGGCGGAACCTCGGCGCGCCCGATGCGACGACCCGCCACCTGTCCTGGACCCGTGACCGAGCGGCGCTGATCCGGGGCGTGGCCGACTCGTCGATGAGCCACGACGAGGCGTGGGACTTCCTCGTCCTCGGCCGGTCTCTGGAACGCGCCGACATGACGGCACGCCTTGTCGCGACGGGGACGCTGCAGTTCGCGGGCCTGTCCTGGGCGGGCGTTCTCACGGCGTGCAACGCGACCCAGGCGTACACGCAGACCCACCGCGGCGTCGTCGACGACGGCCTGACGGCCGCGTTCCTGACGCTGGACCGACAGTTCCCGCGGTCGGTCGTCTACAACCTGCGTCACGCGGAGGACTGCCTCATTCGGCTCCGGCCCGCCACCGAGCGGATGGGCATCTCCGACGAGGCGCGGCGACGTCTCGCCCGGATCCGTACCTCCCTCGAGTACCGCCAGACCGACGACGTGATCGCCGATCTCGCCGTACAGATGGGTCGCGTCCAGGAAGCAGTCGCCGAGTCCGCGGCCGAGGTCACGAAGAGCTACTTCCCGAGCAGGGCCGTCTCGATGTGGACAGGAGAAGTCGTATGAGCCTCACGACGATCCGGTACCGGATCAGTCACGTGACACGGATCACGTACGACGCGCCGATCGCATCGAGCCACAACGAGGTCCGGATGACGCCGCTCACCGAGCCCGGCCAGACGGCGCTGGAGAACCGTCTCCGCGTGAAGCCGATGACGTGGAGCCACGTGTACCGCGACTACTGGGGCACCCACGTCACCTCGCTCGAGGCGCTCGAGCCGCACCGGATGCTGGAGGTCGAGTCCAACAGCACGGTCGAACGGACGCTCAACCCGGACACTCCCGAGCTCCTCGCCTGGGCCGACTACGACCTCGACGCGCTGAAGGACTCCTACGACGAGTACCTCTCGCCGAGCCAGCGCACCCGCCTCGAGCCGGAGGTGCAGCGGGAGTTCCGCGACGCGGTCGCCGGAATGGCGCCTGCCGAGGCCGTACAGACGATCTGTGCGTTGGTGAACAAGCGCATGACGTACGTGTCCGGGTCGACCTCGGTCGGCGACGACGCACAGACCGCGTGGGACGCGCGTCAAGGCGTGTGCCAGGACTTCACGCACCTCACGCTCGCCGCGCTGCGGATCGTCAAGATCCCCGCCCGGTACGTGTCCGGCTACCTCTGTCCCAAGCAGGACCTCAGCGTCGGCGAGACCGCCACCGGCGAGTCCCACTCGTGGGTCGAGTGGTGGGCGGGTCACTGGACCGGCGTCGATCCCACGAACCTTCGCGAGGTCGGCCTCGACCACGTCGTCGTCGCCCGGGGCCGCGACTACGACGACGTCCCCCCGATGAAGGGCGTCTATCAGGGCCGCTCCGACTCCACCCTCTCCGTCTCGGTGTCCTTCACGCGTCTGATGTAGCCCGAACCCCAGGTAGCCCCGCACCCGGCCGCTCCGCGAGCCGAGGCCTCAGGCGACGGTGAGCTTCGCGGGCAGGCCGAGGTAGGTGCCGACGCGGTCGGCTGCCGCGGTGAGTACGGCGATGTCGTCGGCGTCCAGCGGACGCCAGCCGATGAGGTCGAACCGGACGAACTGCGGAGTCACGGTACGGGTGTGGACCGCGACGAACTGTCCGTCGACGAGGGCCATGCCGATGGCCGGGTAGCGGGTGGCACGGGGTACGAGTCCGGCCTCGTCGATGACGTACCGCGAGTGCTGGAAGCCGTTGTGCAGCTCGTCGAGCGCGAGCAGGAGATGGCCCCGCGGGACACCTTGTGAGGTCGGCGGTTCCGAGTCGGCGGCGTGCCAGTAGATCGTGTTGTCGTGCTCGAAGGACTGCAGCCGGTCGGCGGCCGCAGCAAGCCCGCGGCTGACGTCGCGGAGCCCGAGCGTGGCCCAGTACGCGAGGTCGCGGGCCGTGGCCGGTCCGTGGCCGGTCAGGTACCGGACGACGATCTCCGCGAGCGCCTCCTCCCGGTCGAGCCGCTTCGGGTTCGGCACGCGCTCGGAGAACAACGCGTACGTATGCTCCCCGTCCCGTGGCCTTCCGCTGCAGATGAGCTGGTCGAGCTCGATCACGGAAAGGATCTGGGCCGCCGCCAACCCATCGATGCCGAGGCCGGTGTCCTCGAGCGCGTCGCGAAGCTCCTGCCGCGTCTGGTCGGGGCGTGCGGCGAGTTCTCGAGTCACGATGTCGGTCACCAGGCGGATGGCGGCCTCGCCGAACCCCCGCAGCGCCAGCATGCTCGTGACGACGCCACGGACGCGCTGCCCGCTGAGATCCAGCAGCCAACCGATGTCCTCCGCGAGCACGTAGTGCCAGGTGGAACGAAGTACGTGCGTACGGATGACGGTGCCGGCATCCAGCAATGCCGGTACGGCATCGGGCTGTGGCGAGCGCGTACGCGCCGCCACCGCCCACTCCGACTGCCGCTGGTTCTCAGCCTGTACGCCGAGCAGGTGTCCCACGACCGCGCACGCGTCGCTCCCCGGCCGCGTCACCCACTGGCTCTCCAACCGCCAGGCGGCGATCTCCCGATCTTGCATGCTCCGAGACTGCCAGACGACACGTACCGGCGGGCCGTCTTCTCGTACAGCGTTCAACAAAACGGCAACCGCTCGAAGCGACTGCCTTTCATCACGACGCAGGACGCCACGGCGATCGATGGCGCCGCATGCGTGAAGGTCACGTACCACGAGCCTTGCGCTTCTTCGCCGGTCACTACTACTGCTTCGACGAGTCGAGCGCCAAACTGCTCGAGGAAGGGCAGAGCTTCTTCGAGTCCGTCAGCTATCGGGCGACATTCACGGTCTCTGACTACGTGTCGCCAGTTCCCGCGTCCGTGGTCTCACAGGCCATCGACAACACGGGGCCCAACGGGGGCCCTCCGAGCAACCTTCACCGACGGCGACGCCCAGCTGACCCCAGGATCGCGGTTTTGGCGGTCCCGAGGACGTCAGGTCCACAATCGGCGCTGATCGGAGCATCTGGACCGCCGAAACCGCGCCTCGGGTGGCTCAAACCGGGAGCGTGTAGAACTCCAGGGCGATGTTGTCGGGGTCGCGGAACGGTACGAGGTCGCCGGTGGAGCCAGAGACGATGTCGCTGTGTTCGACGTCGTGCTCGTCCAGCCGGGCCACCCAGGCGTCGAGAGCGGCCCGGTCAGCGACCGCGAAGCTCAGGTGGTCGAGGCCGGTGCGCCGCTCGTCGAACACGCCCGGTACGGCCATTCCACCGTGACAGACGAACGTCACGACCACGCTGCCGTTCCTCAGCATCGCCTTGTCCAACCCGCCGTGGTTGAGCCGCCTGAGCTCCTGAAAGCCCAGCACCCGTTCGTACCACTCGACGGTCCGGTCCAGGTCGCTCACGCTCAGCGTGACGTGGTGGATGCCAGTGATCGCAGTCTCAGTCATGGGGCGAGTCAACCACCGGGGCGTACTGCGGTCGAGGGGTCGTTTCGTGCGCGCCACTCCGTACGCACAGGGCATGTTGTGGCCCCTCGAATGGCGGGGCAGGCGGATTCGCGAGCTGGAGATCGCATGCAGGGGGATCTCTCTGTGACTGGGTCTTCTCGTACAGGCGACTCCGACCTAGGCTCTGGCGGCATGTGTAGGAACATCCATGTGCTTCATAACTTCGACCCGCCCGCGACTTCGGACGAGGTGATGGCGGCGGCACTGCAGTACGTGCGGAAGGTTTCGGGGACGACGAAACCGTCCAAGGCCAACCAGGAGGCGTTCGACGAGGCCGTCCATGCCGTGGCGCACGCCACGCAGCACCTGCTGGAGCACCTGACGAGCAGTGCGCCGCCCAAGGATCGTGAGACGGAAGCGGCCAAGGCCAAGGCCCGATCGGCCGCGCGTTTCGCCCCCGCCTGAAGGGCCCAGGACGTCACCCCCTTCACATTCGTCACACCAGTCACAGAATTGTTAACTCCGGGCGACGAGCCGGTGAAGAGCGCGGTAACGTACTGCCCGCGATCAACGCCTAATGATCGTCGCGCTTTGCGCCGGACCCCGGCGGCGGATCCGCACCCGCTCGAGCACACCTCGAGGGCTGTGGCCGCCGTCGGGGCCGCTCAATTTCTGGGGCACTGTCGCGTCGATGCCTCCTCCGCGTCCACCAAAACCTCGAACAAGTGGTGCAGTGATCGAGGTACCGCTACTTTGGGGCTGTCAGTGGCGATCGCTCTGACGCGTTCGTGGGATACCGCCGGGGGTATCCCCAGCTGTTTGGCTGGACGACTGGAGGACACATGACCGACTGCGCAAAGCTCGTACTTCCTGACGGGACGACCGTCGAACTGCCCGTGGTCATCGGCACAGAGAACGAGCCGTCCGTCGATATCAGCAAGCTTCGTGCGCAGACCGGTTACATCACGCTCGACGACGGGTACGGCAACACCGGCTCGTGCGAGTCGGGCATCACGTTCATCGACGGCGACAAGGGCATCCTCCGCTACCGCGGCTACGCCATCGAGGATCTCGCGCAGAACAGCTCGTTCATCGAGGCCGCTCAGCTGCTGATCTGGGGCGAGCTGCCCACCAGGCAGGAGCGCGACCGGTTCGGCCAGCTGCTGGGAGACAACGCGGCCCTGCCCGAGCCGATGCGCCGCCACTTCTCGAGCTTCCCGCCCTCAGCGCACCCGATGGCGATCCTGTCCGCGATGATCAACGCGTTGCAGGCCTACGACCTGCCGCATCTCGCGATCGACAGCCCCGAGCATTTCGAGGTAGCCGCCGCGTCGCTGATCTCGAAGGTACGGACCCTCGCCGCCGCGTCGTACAAGTCGTCGATCGACGAGGCGCTGGTCTATCCCCGACCCGACCTCAAGTACGCGGAGAACTTCCTCCACATGATGTTCTCCAAGCCGTACCAAGAGTACGTTCCCACTCCCGAGGTCGCCGCCGCGCTCAACATGATGCTCGTGCTCCACGCCGACCACGAGCAGAACTGCTCCACGTCGACCGTCCGCATGGTCGCCTCGTCACAGGCGAACCTGTACGCGTCGGCCGCTGCCGGCGTCTGCGCCCTCTGGGGCCCGCTGCACGGCGGCGCCAACCAGGCCGTCATCGAAATGCTCGAGCAGATCGAAGCCGAAGGCATCTCGGTCAAGGACTACGTGACGAAGGTCAAGGACAAGACGACCGGCGTCAAGCTCATGGGCTTCGGCCACCGCGTCTACCGGAACTTCGACCCACGCGCGGCGATCATCAAGAAGGCCGCCGACGCCCTGCTCGACAAGATGCACATCGACGACCCCAGGCTGGAGCTGGCCCGTGAGCTCGAAGCGGCCGCGTTGAGCGACGACTACTTCGTCGAGCGCAAGCTCTACCCGAACGTGGACTTCTACTCGGGGATCATCCTCAAGGCCATCGGCATTCCCATCGACATGTTCACCGTGATGTTCGCCATCGGCCGCATGCCGGGCTGGATCGCCAACTGGAAGGAGATCCACGACAACGCAGCCCAGCGGATCTACCGTCCTCGTCAGATCTACACTGGTCATGTGCCGCGCGAGTTCGTGCCCCGCAAGGAAAGGCAGCACGGCATCCGGCAGTAGCCATCGACGCCCACGGCCGCTCCGTTCGGCCGGGCGTTCGCATGCAAGAGAAAGCCTTCATGACTCAGACTGTTCACCATCCGGAACCAGCCGGTTCTTACGCGTCCTTCCCCCTGTTCGCAGCACCCATCGACGCCGACGCGGCACTCGACCGGCTGAAGACCGCCTTCACCGAGGACATGGTCGGACGTGGGGTACCCACGAAGACGGGTGAACCGACGATTCTCATCACGATGCACGGTGTGCGGATCGTGGTCGCTCTCGCCGGTACGCCGGTGCCCGAGCAGGAGTCGACCAGGAACTGCCATCCGGCGTACTGGAGCGACACCGCACCGGTCGACGAGCACGTCGCTCATGCGGTGGTGAGCGCCGAGGTGATCGATCGGCCGGAGGACTCTCCGATCGAGCGCACCCTGGCCGCCCACGTCACCGGATCACTCGTCGCCGCCAGCCTGGTCGAGGCGCCCGAGGCCGTGGCCCTGTACAGCGCAGCCGCCGCGACGACACTGCCGTCCGAGGTGGTGACCGACATCATCCGTACCGCCTACTCGGACCCTGAGGACCCGCAGCTCCCGGTGGACCTGTGGCTGTCGGTGTGGTCGTGGGGCAACGAGGTCACGGGAACGACGCTCGCGACGTTCGGGATGCCCACCTTCGGCCATGCAGATCTCATGATCGAGGCCACGCCGCTCCCGCTCGCCGACTCGACGAACCTGCTCCTCGACATCGCTCGCTACGTGGTGTCGACCGGGGCGCGGCTCCATCCGGGAGACGAGCTCGGCCACGCGCACCGCCGAGTACAGCTCGTGGCGGCCGTCAGCCCTAGTCATGGCCAGCCTGTACTGGGGGTCGTGCTGTGAGCGCCGCATACTTCAGGGCGGGCGATGGCGCTCCCCTCAGCTCCGAGGAGGCCCTGCGGATCTGGGCGGCCGAGGCGTACACGATGCTCGTCGAGACAGCCACTCAGTACGGTCGGGTAGTCTCCGCCGACCAGCTGGCCCACGCCGTCCAGGAGCACACGGGCGTGCGCTCCACCGAGCGTCCCTCCTCATGGCTCGGACGTGTCCTCACCCTCGTGGTCTACCGGTGCAGCGCGACCGGTGAGCCGCCGCTGACGTCGCTCGTGGTGAGCCCGTCGACGGGGATGGTCGGCCCCGCGTACAGCGAGGTGCAGCGCATCACCGGCGCTCTTCACCTGAGCGACGTGAATCGCGAGAAGGCAGCCGCTCAGGGCAGGCTCGACGCGTATCGCCGATACGCGTCGGACGTCCCCGCGAACGCCAAACCCGTGCTGACAAGCAAGTTCGTGGCGGCGCGCGAGGCGGCGAAGGGGACAGCGAAGGCGAGGATGCCCAAACGTCCGGCCGCTATCCCGCCGCCGGACGTACCGCTCACGAGGATCTGCCCGCGCTGCTTCCTCGAGACGCCCATCATCGGCGACTGCCAGAACTGCGACTGAGCCTGAAACGCAGAGGGCCGCCGGCTCATGCCACGGCGGCCCACCCACGCATCGGTCGAAGCTGCCCTCCCCAAGCGGGCGGCTTCATCCTCTCAACCAGACGATACCGCGCGTGGCCCCGTTGATCCAGATCAAGCGCACATCAAGCCCGTGGCTTCTCACCCCTCCGCGTGCCTCGATACGGCAGGATTCATGCTTATGTCACTCAGCGAAGCCCAGCCTCGTCCCGCTCCCGCCATCGAGGCGTTCATCGCGAACCTGCCGAAGGCCGAGCTGCACGTCCACCACGTCGGCTCTGCGTCTCCCGCGATCGTCGCCGAGCTCGCCGCGCGTCACCCCGGCAGGGTGCCGTCGGACCCTGATGCCCTGGCCGACTACTTCACGTTCACCGATTTCGCCCACTTCATCGACCTGTACCTGTCGGTCGTCGACCTCGTGCGCACCCCCGAGGACATCTGGACCCTCACCCACGGAATCGCGCAGGAGCTGGCCCGCCAGCAGGTCCGCTACGTCGAGCTGACGTGTTCGCCCGTGACCAACGTGCGTGCCGGCGTACCGATCGAGGCGTTCGTGGAAGCGATCGAGGACGTACGGGTCACGGCGGACCGTGATCTCGGACTCACTATGCGCTGGATCTGGGACATCCCTGGTGAGCTGGGGCTTCCGGCCGGCGTCGAGACCCTCGGGTACGCACTCGAGCACGGACCGTCGAGCCTCATCGGGTTCGGTCTCGGCGGCCCGGAGATCGGGGTGCCACGGCCTCAGTTCGCCGATGTCTACGCGCAGGCCCGCGCCGCGGGTCTCCACTCGATCCCCCACGCCGGCGAGACCACCGGACCTCAGACGATCTGGGACGCCATCAACGTCCTCGGGGCCGAACGGATCGGTCACGGCACCTCGGCCGTGCAGGACCCGGCTCTGCTCGTCCATCTCGCGGAGCACCACATCCCTGTCGAGGTCTCGCCGACCTCCAACATCGCCACCCGAGCGGTCGCGACGTTCGCCGAGCACCCGCTCCGCCAGATGGTCGAGGCCGGCGTGCCAGTGAGCATCAACTCCGACGACCCGCCGATGTTCTCGACAACCCTGACGGCCGAGTACGGGGTCGCTGCCGCGCTGCTCGAGCTGGACGAAGCTGGTGTCGCCGAGCTGGCCCTGGCCGCGGTAGACCACAGCTTCGCGCCGGCGGCGGTCAAGACGTCGATGCGAGACGAGATCCGCTCGTACACGGCGGCCCACGGCTGAGCGACCGACGAGGGCTACCCCGCGACAGAGTGCAGGAGCTCCTCGGTGAGACCGTCGAGCGAGTCGAGGACCGCCGCGCACAGGTCGAGCGTGTCCTCGGCGGGTGGATGGAAACTTGGAGGCACGCAGACGACCGCCATGCCGGCGGCGTGAGCTGACCGGACGCCGTTCGTCGAGTCCTCGACCGCGACCGACTGGGCCGGATCGACGGCCAGCAGCTCGCACGCTGCGAGGTAGCCGTCGGGGAACGGCTTGCCACGCGGCACCTCTTCGGTCGAGACCGTCACCGTGAGTGCGTCAGCGAGGTCGAGCCGGGACACGACGAGGTCGATCAGGCGGCGCGGCGACGAGGACGCGATCGCCGTCGGAACCAGCCCAGCCATCCGGCGTACGGCCTCCACCGCGCCCGGGAGAACCGGGAGACCGCCGCTCGCGTACTCGCCCGCCATCCCGTCGATGACGCGCTGCGCGACCTCTTCCCACGTTCCTGCGAAGCCGACCACGTCCGTCATGTGCTCGGCCCACTCCTGGGTCGAGAGGCCCATCATGGCCGGAGTCGAGCTCTCGGGCCACGACAGCCCGTCCTCGCTGGCCATCCGGCGTCTGACCTTGTCCCAGATGGGTTCGGTCTCGATCAGGATGCCGTCCATGTCGAAGACCACCGCAGCGGGAAAGGTCACTCGGTTCTCCTCAGATTGGGTGTCACAGGATGTACGCGAACACGTCGGCCACCATCTGGACCGAGCCCAACGAACCGTTGAACAGGGTGGCTTGAGCGTTGGTCAGACCGACGGTGGCCAGGTTGGGTACGGTCTGTCCCCCGACGAAGTTGAGGTTGGACACCAAGGGCAGGCTGGCCTGGGTCGGATAGGCAGCCAGCCAGCCTGCCGTCCGGGCCTCGGTCACCGTGAGGTTGATGAACAGGCCCTGCGTGCCGGTCGGTACGGACTGTCCGCTGACCGTCACGACGATCCCGGTCTTCCCCGGGACCGGTCCACTGGCTCCGAGGCCCTTGCGCGTGTCGACGAGCCGAGTCGGCGAGACGGGAACCACTGCCCCTGCTGCGCTCGGCGTTCCGGCCACAACATAACCTTGGACGTCCACGACCACCTGCGCTGTCCCCTGGGTCGCGTTCTGGATCGAGATCGTCCCATCGCTGCCGACCTTCACCAGCGCCAAGTTCGGCACGGTCAGGCCCCCGGAGAAGTTCAGGTTGGATGTCGAGGGAATGGCTTCGCCGGACGGGAACACGGTCAGATAGCCAATGGTCTGTGGTTCGGTCACTGTGACATTCACGAACACGGCCGTGGCATGGGCGGGAACCCCCGCGACCCCGGTCACCTGCACACGGAGTACGCCATAGGCGCCGACCGCTGCGTGGTTGCGGGTGTCCCATAGTCGCGCCGGTGTCACTGGCACGACCGCACCTGGCGCAGTCACGTCGCCACCTGCGATGTACGACTGCACGTCGACCACAAGCTGTACGGTCCCTGAGACCCTGACTGTCAAAGCGATCTTGCCGTCAGCCCCGACGGGCACCAGTGCGAGGTTGGCCGATACCTTTCCGGCGGTGAAGTTCCCATTCGAGGTCGAGGGCATGGGACCGTCCGACGCGTACGCGGTGACGTACCCGACGGACGTCGCGTCGGTAGCCGTGATGTTCACGAGAACAGCGGACGCTCTGGTCGAGACCCCCGCGACGCCAGCCACGGGGAGCTTGACCGTTTGCCCGTCATGGAGCGGTCCGCTGGCCCCCAACCCGGTTCGCGTGTCCATCAAACGCGACGGTGTCAGGGAGACCATCATCCCTGGGTCGGGTGGGGCGGCCGGTACGACGGGCGTGCTGGTCCCTGAGACGTCGTGGTACCCCGGGTCGCCTCCCAGGACCGCCACCGTGAGCGACTGGCCGAGATCGTCACTGGTCGTCACATAGGTCGCGTCCGTGGCGCCGACGATCGGCTCACCGTTGCGGCTCCATTGGTAGGTCATCGTGGTCGGCGTCGGGACCCAGTGCGGTGTCGCGTGCAGCGTCTCGCCCACGTACGGCGCCCCGGTGATCGTCGGGTCTGTACCGACGAACTGTCCCGTCACATGCAGGAGCTTGTTGGCCGAACGCGGAGGGAGGCCGGACAAACCCGTGACGACGCCGTCCAGAGCCTGTTCCGTGAGGTCCGCGGTCACTTGGGCAGGGGTCCAGGTCGGGTGGTCGTGGAGCACCAAGGCGGCAGCCGCGCTGGTCAGAGGAGCCGAGAAGGATGTGCCTGACCCGACCCCGAGCCCGGTGTTACTGGCCCCGATCATCGCGGTATAGACGCCTTCGCCCGGCGCGTACAGGTCGACACACTTGCCGTAGTTGGTCCAGCTCGTCTCGGCGTGCAGCTTGTCCACCGCGGCGACCGTGATCGCGTCAGGCAAGTCCGCCGGGCTTTCGGTGCACGCGTCCACGCCATTTCCGCTGGAGTCTCCGTTGCCCGCAGCCGTGACGACGGTGACGCCGGAGTCGATGAGCCCTTGAAGAGCCGTCTCCATGGAAAGGTCTTGACCGGCCACTCCGATCTGCACCCCGAAGCTCAGGTTCGCCACTGCCGGGGTACCGGGACTCCGGTTCTGCGCGATCCAGTCCGCGGCCCGGATGATGTCGGACTCCTGACCCTGCCCGTAGCAGTTGAGAACCCGCAGCGGGACCAGGGTCACGCCCTTGGCCGCGCCGAGGGTGGCGCCGTCGATGAGGCTCGACACCGCGGTCCCGTGGCCTTTGCAGTCCGTGGTGTCGCTGTTGTTGTCGACGAAGTTGTACCCGGCCGCGATGGTCGCCCCGGCGAACTGGACGTGGCTGCGCTGGATGCCGGAGTCGAGCACGTACACGGTCACGCCGGAACCGTCGTTCGGGTAGGTGTACGAGCCGTCCAGCGTGGCGGTGGGACTGTCGAGCATGTCGAGGTCCCACGGAGCGTTCAGCTGCGTGGCGGCCATCCTGATCACGGCGTCCTTGTGGACCGACGAGACGTACGGGCTCCCCGCGAGCGCCTTGGCCTGTGCCGCGGTCAGCTTGGTGATGCCCCCCTGGAAGACCTTGTGGATGACCTTCGCGCTGCTGCCCATCAGCTTCGAGACAACCTTGTCTGCGGAGACGCCGGCCTTGAGCTGCACGATGTAGGTATCGGTGGTGGAGTCCCCATAGGCGGACGGAGCCGGGAGCGCCGTGAAGGCGGCGAGCAAGGCGACAGCAGCCAGAGCAGTAACGCTCCGACGTGGGCGCATCTGCGTCTCCTTCGTGAGGGCTCCGGTTCATCCTGCCCAGACTCACCATCCAAACCCTCGAAGGTGAGACGACGTTCACCTGTACGGGGCCTACGGGAGAGTACCCCAGCGAGCTGGGGTGCTCCACGTGTCGACCCTGATGTGAACGTCAGCCTGAGGGTTCAGATCTGGAACGGATGGAGCTGAAGGCGCACGTCGTCGCCCGTCGGATCGATCTCCGTGAAGTTCTCACGGTTCTCCTCAGCCCAGGTCTCACAGGATGTACGCGAACACGTCGGCCACGAGCTGAACCGAGGCATACGAACCGTTGAACAGAGTGGCATGAGCGTCCCCCAGACCCACGGTCGCCAGGTTCGGCACGGTCTGACCGGTCACGAAGTTGAGGTTCGACACCAGCGGACGCGATGCCTGCGTCGGGTAGGCGGCGACCCATCCGTCGGCCTTCGGTTCGGTCACTGTGAGGTTCATGAAGGCACCTGTGGTCCCGGTCGGAACGGACGGGCCGGAGATCGTCACGACGACCCCGGAGTTCGCGGCCACCGGACCATGCGCTCCGAGACCCAGGCGTGTGTCGACGACACGCACGGGCGAGACAGGTACGACCGAGCCAGCCTTCGACGGGGTCCCGGCAGTGATGTAGCCCTGGAGGTCCACGACGATGTGCGCTGTCCCGGGGTTCGCGTTGAGGATCGAGATGAACCCGTCCGCCCCGACCTTCACCAGGGCCAGGTTCGGCACGGTCAGGTTCGTCACGAAGTTGAGGTTCGACGTGGCCGGTCTGGCCTCGCCGGCCGGGAACACGGTCAGGTAGCCGTTCGCTTGCGGCTCGGTGACGGTCACGTTGAGGAACACAGCGGTCGCAGCGGCGGGCACCGCGGGAATCCCCGCGACCTTCACGTTGAGGATCTGGCCGGGGCCGACGACCCTGTTCTGACGCGTGTCCCACAGCCGCACCGGCGCCACCGGAACGACGGCGCCAGCATCTGTCACGCCCCCACCTGCCACGTACGACTGGACGTCGACAACGAGCGACACGGAGACTGCGGCGACGGTCAGTGCGATCGCCCCGTCAGCGCCGACCGGCACGAGAGCTAGGTTCGCGGACGTCTTTCCGGCGGTGAAGTTCGCGTTCGACGTCGCAGGCTTCGCACCGCCAGACGCGTACGCGGTCACGTAACCCGACGAGGTCGCGTCGGTCACCGTGATGTTGATGAGTACGGCGGATGCCGACGCCATGATGTTGCCGACACCCGCCACGGGGATCTTCACGGTCTGCCCGTTGTGCAGCGGGCCGGTCGCACCGAGCCCGCTCCGGGTGTCCATGAGCCGCGAGGGCGTCATCGTGACGACCATGCCGGGGTCCGGTGCGGTGGTCGGTGTCACAGCCGTGCTGGTTCCGGTGACGTCGTAGTAGCCGGGAGTGCTGCCGGTGACCGCGACCGTGAGCGACTGGCCGAGGTCGGCACTGGTCGCGACGTAGGTCGCTGCTGCGGCGGCGACGATCGGCACGCCGTTGCGCTTCCACTGGTAGGTCGACGTGGTCGGGGTCGGGGTCCAGTGCAGCGTCGCCCGAAGCGTCTTGCCGACGAACGGTTCCCCGGTGATCGTCGGGGCCGCGCCGACGAGCGTTCCGGTCCCGACGTGCAGGAGCTTGTTCGCGGACCGGGCCCCGGTGACGAGCCCGGTGACGGCCTGGCCCATGAGCTCGGCCCGTACCTGGGCCGGGGTCCACGTCGGGTGGTCGTGGAGGATCAGGGCGACGACTGCGGTGGTCAGCGGCGCCGCGAACGACGTCCCGGAGCCGGTCCCGATCGTCGAGTTCAGGATCGCGGCATACACGCCGTCGCCTGGGGCGTACAGGTCGACGCAGGATCCGTAGTTCGACCAGGACGCCTCAGCATGCAGCCTGTTGACCGCTGCGACCGTGATCGCGTCGGGCAACGCGGCCGGGCTGACGGTACATGCGTTCGTCCCGTCGTTGCCCGCCGCGGCGACCACATCGACGCCGGAGTTGATGAGGCTCTGGAAAGCCAGATCCTGGGAGGTTCTTCCCGCGTACGGATTGGCTCCGCCGAAGCTGAGGTTCACCACGGCGGGCGTCCCGGGGACCCGGTTCGTCGCGATCCATTGCGCGGCTCGGATGACGTTGGACCCGGTTGCCTTACCGTCACAGGCAAAGGCCCTCAGCGGGACGAGGGTCACTCCCTTGGCAGCACCCAGGGTGCTCCCGGTGATGAGGCTCGAGACGGCCGTTCCGTGGCCGGCGCAGTCGGACGTGTCGGTGTCGTTGTCGATGAAGTCGTAGCCTGCAGCGATCTTCGCGCCGGCGAACTGGGTGTGGGTGCGCTGGATGCCGGAGTCGATCACGTACACGGTCACTCCGGTGCCGTCGTTCGGGTACGTGTACGAGCCGTTGGTGGCAGCGGTCGGGCTGTCGAGCTGGTCGATGTCCCACGGCGCGTTGACCTGCGTGGTGGCGGCGAGGGTGATGACCGTGTCCTTCTGGACCGATGAGACCAGCGGGTTCTTCGCCAGTGCTGCCGCCTCGGCCCCGTTGAGGTCCGCGATCCCGCCCTGGAAGACCTTGTCGATGACCTCGGCGCCCTCGCCCATGATCTGCGGAACGACCTGGTCGGCGGAGACGCCGGCCTTGAGCTGGACGATGTAGGTCTCGATGCTGGTGTCCGCATACGCAGGGACCGGCAGAGCCGTGAAGGCGGCAAGGGCGGCCAGGACCGTGAGAGTAGTGACGGTCCGATGCAGACGCATCAGCGTCTCCTTCGTTAGGGGCTCCAGCCATCCTGCCCCGACTCGCCATCGAAACCGCCGCAGGTGAGACGATGTTCACCTGCGGCTGCCGAGGGACGTGGACCCCAGCGACCTGGGGTCTCCCACGAACCGACCGCTATGCGCGCCTCACCCTGAGGGTCGAGATCTGGAACGGGTGCATCCGGAGGCGTACGCCTCCCTCGGTCGGCTCGATCTCGGTCAGGGTCTCCGACTCGCCGTCGGTTCGCTCCAGCAGGTTCACGACCGACACCTCGCCGTGGCTGAAGCCGAACCACAGCTCGGTGTTGGTCCGCGACCCCAGCGACTCGTACACGCGCACGATCAGGTCGCCCGAGCGGTCGTCGGCGAGCTTCACGGCGCTCACGACGACGTACGGGTTGGTGCTCATGACGACCGGCTGCCAGCCGGCGCCGGCGACCGCACGGGCCGGCAGCGCCTTCGCGTAGCCCTCGCGGATCGCGTCCTCGACTCGGCCCACGAGCAGTGAGCACTCGAACGTGTGTCTTCCCTCGTCGGCCAGCGGATCGGGGTACAGCGGACCACGTACCAGCGACATCCGCAGGATCGTCGGCAGCGCCCCGCGGGAGTCGCCGGTCGGCGGATGCGAGATGTCGTGCCCGTACGTGCCCTTGTTGACCAGCGCGATGCCGTAGTGCCCCTCGGCCACGTGCACCCAGCGCTGCGCAGCGGTCTCGAACTTGGCCGCGTCCCAGCTGGTGTTCTGGTGCGTGGGACGGGTCACGTGGCCGAACTGGATCTCGCTCGTCGACGTGGTCGCATGCAGGTCGAGTGGGAACGCCAGCTTCAGCAGCCGCTCGCGCTCGTGCCAGTCGACCTCGGTGGTGATGTCGATGCGTCGGTCGTCGGCGGCGAGGCGTATCCGCTGGATCGCTGTGGAACTGTCGAAGCTCCTCGTCACGACGATCTCGTCGCTCTCGACGGTGATCGAGTCGAGGTCGGTCAGGTCGGTCTTCGTGTGGCGGTAGTACTCGTCGATGTCCCACGCCTCGTACGTGATCGGGAAGTCCGGGTGCAGCTGCAGCAGGTTCGCCTTCGCCCCGGCTGGTACGAGCTCGCGGTCGGCGACAAGGTCGCGGATGGAGTCGATCGTGCCATCTGAGCCGATGTGGACCCTGAGCTGCCCGTTGTCGAGCACGTACGAGTCGCCCTCGCGCTGTACGGGGACGGTCCCGCTCGTCTCGGCCGGGCCGGCTCCGAACGCCACCACGCCGTCACGTCCGTGCGGGGAGGCGTTGGCCACCGCCGTCCCCAGCTCAGACGCCCCACCCAACGCGGCGAGCGAGTCGGCGATGACCTTCTCCAAGCGCTCGTTCAGCATCTCGTACGAGCTTCTGGCGTCGCGGTAGACCCAGCGGATCGAGGAACCGGGCAGGATGTCGTGGAACTGGTTGAGGAGGGCCTCGCGCCAGAGCTCGTCGAGCTCGTCGTACGGGTAGTCGGCGCCGGTGAGCAGCGCGGCGGTCGTGGCCCACAGCTCGGCCTCGAAGAGCTGGTGCTCGGTGCGCCGGTTCCCCTGCTTGACGTTCACGTGGGTCGTGTACGTGCCGCGATGGAACTCGAGGTACATCTCGCCGACCCACACCGGCGCCTCGGGGTACTCCTCTTCGGCCTTCGCGAAGAAGTCGCGCGGCTTCTCCACGACGACCTTCGGCGAGCCCTCGAGGTTCGCGACGCGCCGGACGCGCTCCATCATCTCGCGGGTGGGGCCGCCACCGCCGTCACCGTGGCCGAACGCCATGAGCGAGCGGTTCGCGGGGCCGGCGTCCTTGAAGTTGCGGGCCGAGCGGGCGAGCTCCTCGCCGAGGATCTGCGCGTTGTACGTGTCGGAGGGCGGGAAGTGCGTGAAGATCCGGGTGCCGTCGATGCCCTCCCAGCGGAACGTGTGGTGCGGGAAGACGTCGGTGGTGTTCCAGCTCATCTTCTGGCTCATGAACCAGCGGCCCTCGGCGAGCCGGGCGATCTGCGGCAAGGCGCCGGAGTAGCCGAACGTGTCGGGCAGCCAGACCTCGTTCACCTCGACGCCGAGCTCGTCGGCGAAGAACCTCTTGCCGTACGTGAACTGGCGCACCATCGCCTCGCCGCCCGGCAGGTTGGAGTCGCACTCGACCCACATGCCGCTGACGGGCGCCCAGTTGCCGGCCGCGATGGCCTCCTTGATGCGGCGGAAGACCTCGGGGTAGTAGTCACGCATCCAGGCGTACTGGACGACCTGGCTGCACGCGAAGACCAGCTCGGGGTAGTCGGCGGCGAGCGTGGCGACGTTGGAGAACGTACGGGCGCACTTGCGCATGGTCTCCCGGATCGGCCACAGCCAGGCGGAGTCGATGTGCGCGTGGCCGACAGCCGAGATCGTGTGCTCGTTCTCGGCGGCCGGGCTGGCGAGCGCCGGGGCGAGTGCGGCTCGAGCGGGCGCTGCCGTGCCGACGACATTCCGTACGTCCAGAGCGTCGAGCGCCTTCTCGATCGCGGTGTTGATGAGCGCCTTGCGCGGACCGGTCGGCAGCTCACCCTGGAGCTCGTTGAGGACAGCGAGGTCGAGGTCGAGCCCGTACACCTCCTCGTTCAGCTCGGCGAGCTCGGCGGTCTGGAACGTGTAGATCGGCGTGTCAGGTGTCGTGTCGAGGTCGGAGTAGCTCGTGTCGGAGTTGCGATGTACGGGCGGGTTGGATGCCGCCTCGAGGAAGACCGTGTACGTCTCGCCGGGCGCCAGGTCGGGCAGCGACAGATAGCCGTTGAGCGGGTTCAGCCCTTTGAGGGGAAGACCGTCCGTGCTCCAGAACAGGCCCTCGGCCTGGAAACCGGGCATGTTCGCGTTGAAGCCTGGGTCGACGACCAGCTCCCAGCGTCCGGTCGCGTCGGCCGGCTTGGTGACGGTGAGCTTGAACCATGACGTCGCCCAGCCCCGGCCCCAGGACGCGCCGAGCGTGAACGGTACGAAGTCGCCCGAGGTCGCCTCGGCGAAGCTCACCGGTTCCCCGGGAAGGTGGTTGACGAGGATCGTCGCCGGGACACGACGTCCGTAGACGTTGGCCCGGACCCTCTCCTGGGTCTTGGCGGTACGGGCAGGGAGCGAGGACAGCTGAGTGTGCACGGGCCGATCCTTCCAGCAGCATCAGCGCTCGTCACAGTGTTGCCGCGCGGTGGCCAGGAGTTGCCCGATTCGTGGAGTGCTACGTGCGTCCCCGGCGACGTGGCAGAGTGACCCTCATGAGTGACGAGACGACCGAGCCCGAGGCCATCGATCCCAAGGAGGCCATGCGGCTCGCGCTGGAGGCCAAGAAGGGCAAGCAGTCGTCCGGCGAGCAGCACGCGCAGGGCAGCAAGGTCGCGGGTGGACCCCATCGCGCCGCCGCCGGCAAGCGCGAGTTCCGCCGCAAGTCCGGAGGCTGAGCGTTGAGCCGCCCCTGCTGATTGCCGCCGCGAGCAGGGTGCGGAAGGATGCGGCCCAAAGGTCGAGCAGAGAATGAGCCGTGCCCGTCTCAAGGAGGACTCCGTGACCGAGAAGCCGACCGTAGCGCTGGGAATCGACATCGGCGGGAGCGGCATCAAGGGTGCCCCCGTCGACCTGGTGACGGGCGAGTTCCTCGAGGACCGGTTCAAGCTCTCGACGCCCACCAAGTCGACGCCCGAGGCCGTCGCGGCCGTCGTCGACCAGATCGCCGAACAGTTCCTCAAGACGCTGCCAGCCGACGCCCCCATCGGCGTGACCATTCCCGGCATCGTGCGGCACGGTGTCGTGAAGTCCGCAGCCAACATCGACAAGTCATGGATGGGCTGCAACGGCGAGAAGCTGTTCTCCAAGACGCTCGGCCGCCACGTCCATCTCGTCAACGACGCCGACGCGGCGGGCGTCGCAGAGCTTCGGTACGGAGCGGCGAAGGGCAAGGAAGGCCTCGTCATTCTCACGACCCTGGGCACGGGCATCGGGAGCGCGCTGATGTACGACGGCGTGCTGATCCCCAACGCCGAGGTCGGCCACCTGCAGCTCGACGGGTTCGACGCCGAGACGCGCGCTGCAGCGTCGGCGAAGGAACGGGAAGGCCTGTCGTACGAGGAGTGGGCCACCCAGCGGCTCCAGCCGTACTACTCGTTCCTCGAGTTCCTCTTCTCGCCCGACCTCTTCGTCGTCGGCGGAGGAGTGAGCCGCAAGGCCGACAAGTTCCTTCCGTTCCTCAAGCTCGAGACCCCCATCATCCCCGCCAGCCTCAAGAACGCCGCCGGCATCATCGGCGCCGCAGCACTCGCGGCCGACTGAGCTACTGCTCCCTCCGCGAGAGCACCCGTACCCTCCACGAGAGCACCTGTACTGGTTGCCCGGCGTGAGGCTCCGTACTGCTGCGCCTCCCGCCGGACTCGAACGGTCCCCACGGCCCGTTGCCTCACGTGCCGAGATACGGGTTTCATAACCATTGGTTCGGTTGAATCCCGGCCGTGACAGGGCTGTGCGACAGTGTGAAGGTGTTCGCCACCCTCGGCCGCCTCACGACGAGGCACCCGTTCATCGTCATCGCCGTGTGGCTGGTGCTGACGGTCACCTCCGCTGCCCTGGCGATCGTTGGCGTGGGCGGGCAGGGGATCTTCGACAAGCTCGAGACATCCGATCCGCACGTACCGGGCAGCGGGTCCGAGAAGGCGATCACGATCCTCGACAACTCGGCCGGTGGGTCCTCCGTCCGGCTCCTGGTCAAGGGCGTCGATGTCACCGACGCCACGCAGATGGCCACGTTGGCTCCGACGATGGCCACCGCTCGTACAGACCTTGCTGCCATCTCCGGCGTCAGCAGCGTGGTCGATCCGTGGGCGATCACCCCTCCGGACCCGCGGATCCTGCCGTTCATCGCCACGGACGGAAAGGGCTTCGTCTTACAGGTCGTGCTCGCCGATGGACTCTCGTCCGGCGACGAGCGCACGGCCAGCGATGCGGTCACGACGCGCCTCGACAGCTTCGGCGCCGACATCAGCGCCGCCGTCCCCGGCGCGACGACGATCGCGTCGAGCAACCACCTCATCGTGCGCGAGATCAACGACGTCATGGAGCGCGACCTGGTACGGGCCGAGGCTGTCTCGTTGCCGATCTCTCTCGTCGTCATGGTGCTCGTCTTCGGCGGGCTCCTCGCCGCGGGGATGCCGATCATCGGCGCGATGGCCTCGATCCTCGGTGGCTTCGGGGCGGTGCTCGCCCTGTCGTATGTCATGAAGCTCGACTCCGTCACTGTCAACGTCGTGACCGTCATCGGGCTGGGCCTGTCCATCGACTACGGGCTCCTCATCGTCTCGCGTTTCCGCGAGGAGCTGACCTTGGCAGGCGCGAGCCTCACCGGTGGGCCAAGCCGCCGCGACCCGCTCGTACAGCTCGCCGTCCGACGGACCGTCTCCACCGCCGGGCGTACGGTCGCGTTCTCGGCGCTCACGATCGCGACGTCGGTCCTGGGCCTGCTCGCGATGTCGCCGACGATCCTGCGAGGTATCGGGGTGGCGGCGGCAAGCGTCGTCGTGCTGGCGCTGTTCTCGGCGATCACGCTGCTCCCGGCCGTGCTCACGGTGTTCGGGCGCCGTTTCGCTCGCGTGAGCGTGCTGCGGCGAATCCCCGCGTTCGGGACGCTCCTGCGCGTCCTCGGCGACGCGTCGAAGGACGAGGGCGCCTTCTCCCGGCTCGCGACCTGGGTCCAGCGACGCTCCTGGTGGATCATCGCAGGCGTCCTGGTCCTGCTCGCCATCGCCATCGTGCCCCTCGGCGGTCTCCAGCTGCGCAACAGCGGTCTCGACCTGTTGCCGAAAGGCAGCGACCAGCGGTCGTACTTCGACACCCTCGACTCCTCGTTCCCCTACCTGGCCGCCCCCGACGCGTACGTGGTGACGTCCACTGATCCCGGCGACGCCGCGCTCGCGACGCTGTCGTCGAAGATCGCCGCGATCGACCACGTCAAGGGCGTCGATGCTCCGGTCCGGCTCAAGGACGACCATGTGCTGCTGCAGGTACGGTTCGACCTCGCCGACCCCGGCGGCAAGGAGGCGACGACGGTCGTCGAGGGCATCCGTGACCTCGACCCGTCGCTGATGGTGGCCGGAGAGGCCGCCGGTCAGCTCGACTTCACGCAGGCGCTGCTCGACGGCTTCCCGCTCGCAGCATCGCTCGTTGTCGCCGCGACCTTCCTCATGCTGTTCCTGATGACCGGCTCCCTCCTCGTACCGCTCAAAGCCCTCATCACGAACGGCATCTCGATCGCGGCGTCGGTGGGCATCGCGACCTGGATCTTCTCCACGGCCCACGGGTTCGCCGTCACGGGCCTGGAGTCGTACATCGTCGCCATCGCCATCGCGTTCGGCTTCGGGTTGGCGATGGACTACGAGGTGTTCCTGCTCGACCGGGTCAAGGAGCTGTACGACCTGGGCAAGAGCAACGACGAAGCAGTACGGCTCGGCCTCCAGCGCAGCGGCCGCATCATCACGTCGGCGGCGTCGGTCATCGTCGTCGTGTTCATCGGCTTCGGCACCGGCTCGCTCATCCCGATCCAGGAGATCGGCGTGACCCTGGCGATCGTCGTCGTGCTCGACTCCACGCTCGTCCGGATGCTGCTCGTGCCGGCCACCATGACCGTCCTCGGCGACCTCAACTGGTGGGCGCCGGGGCCGCTCAAGCAGTTCGCGCACCGCTTCGCCATCGACATCACCCCTCGCCGTGCCGACGCGTCGGAGGTCGCGACCGCCCCCTCAGCTCCTCCGCGTCACGCCCGCTGATGCGCCGGGTTCCGGTGTGTCGCGGCCCCGGTCGAGCCACTGACAGCCAAGCCGGGCACCATGGTGAGTACCCAGAACTCACGGAGGTCGGATGACCAGCACGACGATCGGTGTGGTGGCGGCCCTGATCGGGCTGTCGCTGGTCCTGCGCGGCTACGCGACGATCCGGACGATCATCAGCCTGTTCGGCGCGTTGGCCGGGTTCGCGCTCGGGGTATATGTGGTCTCGCAAGCCACGAACACACCCATCCTGGCGAACCAGGCGGGCTGGATCGGCGGCGCGATCGGCGCCGCGGCGTGCGGGTTGCTCGCGTTCTTCGTGTACAAGGTCGCCATGATCGGCGGCCTGGCAGCGATCGGTTTCACGCTCGGCACGAGCGCCATGGTCGCGCTGCACGTCAACAACCGCGCAGCCTCGCTGGTCGTGGGCATCGTCGCCGCGCTCGCACTGGCGGTCGTCGCCTGGCGCCTTGACCTGCCCGGCCTGATCCTCGTCATCCTCACGGTGCTGACGGGCGCCAGCGTGACCACTCTCGGCACCATGCTGGTGATGGGCAAGGTCGGAACTGCGTCTCTGGGGCAGGCGACCATCACCGCAGTCTTCGCGGACGGCTGGGGCTGGTACGCGCTGTACCTGGGCCTCGTCGTCCTGGGCTTCGTCGCCCAGTGGCGCTACCTGAAGGTCCGCAAACCGGTCCGTCTGAAGTGGGGCAAAGCCTGACGGCGACACGCCGGCCAGAGTCCGGGACGTCTTCCGCGCGGTCCCGATGCTTCGGCAAGATGGGCCCATGCGGTACGTGGCGGTGGGTGACAGCTTCACGGAGGGCGTCGGGGACTGGCGGGCTGACGGTACGCCACGGGGCTGGGCGGATCGGGTCGCCGAGGGACTCGCGGCTGGCAGCGACGAGCCTGTCACGTACGCCAACCTCGCGATCCGTGGCCGCCTGCTGGTCCCCATCGCGACCACTCAGGTCGACGCGGCGCTGGCCCTCGACCCGCTGCCTGATCTGCTGACGTTCAACGGCGGCGGCAACGACATGCTGCGCCCTGGACACAACATGTCCGTCCAGATGGCGCTCATCAGGTCGGCGATCACGCGGTGCCTCCGGGCGGGCGTACGGCCCGTGCTGCTGAGCGGACCTGATCCGTCGAAGGGTCTCCCGTTCGGTACGACCATCCGAGAACGCGGCGCCGCACTGACCGTGGCGGGACAGCAGCTCGCCGAGGAACTGGGGATCCTCTACGTCAACGCGTTCGACGACCCAGTCCTGCGCGGGGCCGAGTTCTGGTGCGACGACCGGCTGCACCTCACCCCGTACGGACACTCGCGCGTCGCCCACCTCGTCCTCACGGCTCTCGGCGTGCCCTCGACGGAGGAACCGGTCCCGAACCCCCGACCGTGGCACTCAGGTGCCATTGCGGAGGCCCGCTACTACCGGGATCACGTGGCGCCATGGGTCGGTCGCCGGATCCGCAAGCGCTCGTCGGGCGACAGCCGCAGCTACAAGTACGCCGACTGGACCGAGGTCGCCGCCGGCTGACGGCCATGGCGAAGGCCACGACCCCACGGCCCGTCCTCGATCGGGCCACTACCCCGCCACTGAGCACCACCAATGTGACCGAGCACCATCCGTACAGGGTGCTCAGAACAACTAGTGGTGCTCAGTCGGGGTTGGAGGTGCGTTCCCGGTCAGTACAGCTGGCTCATCGGTGCGGTAGTGGTCACCAGCCCCAAGCGGTCGCGAGGCGGCTGAGGCCTTCCTCGATCATCTCCGGAGAGTTCGTGACGAAGCTCAGGCGCATCGTCGTACGGTCGGGGTCGTTCGCGTAGAACGGCCAGCCGGGGACGAACGCGACGCCGCTGTCCACCGCCTTCGGGAGGACCTTGGCCGAGTCGACGTCGCCGCCGAGCCGTACCCAGACGAACATGCCGCCCTCGGGACGAGTCACAGTGGCGCCCTCTGGCAGCCGGGTGTCGAGTCCGGCGAGCATCGCGTCGCGCCTGGTCCGGTACACGTCGGCGACCTTCGCAATATGCGCGTCGAGGTCGTACGTGGCGAGGTAGTGCGCGACCGCGAGCTGGTCGGTGACGGCCGTCTGGAGCCCGACTCCCTGCTTCGCGATCTCCAGCGAACGCAGGATCTGGCCCTCGGCGCGCAGCCAGCCGACGCGTACGCCGGGTGCCATGACCTTGGACGCCGAGTTCAGCAGGACGGTGCGCTCGGCCATGCCCGGCTGGGCCGCGATCGGCGGTACGGCCTTGCCCTCGAAACGGAGCTCACCGTAGGGATCGTCCTCGAGCAGGGGCACGCCGGTACGGATGAGCACCTCGGCGATCGCCGCGCGCCGCTCGGCCGACATCGTGCGGCCGGTGGGGTTCTGGAACGTCGGGATGAGGTAGACGAGCTTGGGGTCGTGGGTCTCGATGGCGTCGGCGAGAGCGTCCGGCATCATCCCGTACTCGTCACTGTCGACACCCACCATTCGTGCACCCACAAGGGTGAATGCCTGTACGGCGGTGAGGTACGTCGGGCGCTCGACCAGGATCACGTCGCCTGGGTCCACGAGCGTGGTGGCCACGAGGTACAGGCCTTCCTGCGAGCCGCTCGTCACCTGGATCTGGTTCGGCTCCGTCGGCAGATGGCGCGACATCCGCTTCGCGGCCTGCTGGCGCAGCTCGGGCTCGCCGATCGTCGAGGCGTACTGGAGCGCCCGGGGACCGTAGTGCTCGAGGGTGTGCGCGAAGGACTCGCGGAAGTCCGCCAGCTCGAACAGTGTCGGGTCGGGGATACCGCCGGCGAAGGAGATGATGTCGCCGCGGCTGAGGACCGCGAGGATGTCCCGTACCGGGGACGATTTCATCTGGGCGAACCGGCTCGACAAGCGGAAGACGTCATCAGTCACGACGGTGATCGTTTCACGTTCGAGACACCAGATCCGTCCAAATCTCGCGTTCTGCTCACCGCGCGTACAACGCGTCCGTGGACGCGAGGAACGCGGCCAGCTCGGGACCGTACGCATCGTCAGGGACCGGACGGTTCCACGAGGTCGCGAGCGTGCCACGCGCTGCCCCTGCCGCGACCGCGGCGGCGGGGCCCCCGGTACGCCACCACTGCTGGAGGAAGGCGGCGATGAACGCATCGCCGCACCCGACCGTGGTGCCCACGACCGGGATCTCGTGGACCGGGTACCAGCGGTCGCCGCCTCCTGGCCGACCGTCGATGATCCGGACGCCCTGCGCCCCGAAGGTCATGACGATCACCCTTCCCAGCTCGTCCGCCAACGCCGCGATCTCACCCACCATCTCCTCCGACGGGCTGCCCGGCCAGCCGACGAAGGCGAGGTCGACGAAGCGGAGCGTGTCCGCCATCCGCGCTGCCGTGTAGTGGCGGAAGCCCAGGAAGTCCGCCGAGACCGCCCCGCGCGGCAACAGGCCGGCCGCGCCGAGGCGCATCGTCTCTTCGATGGCTCCCTCGACCAGGACCGTGTGGTAGGCGGGTGCGGCCGAGACCCGCCGCTCCTCCTCCGGCGTACACCGGAAGGTCTCCCACGTTCCGCTGATGAAGTTGTCCATGTGCGGCTGCCGGTCCTCCCCGAATCGGATGTCGATCGACGAGGACGGGGCGGGCGAGAGAAGAGCGTACGGATCGTGCGGGATCTGGTGCCGTGTGAGGAAGGTCTCGAAGATGCCGGCGTCTTTCGTACCGACCCGGGAGATCAGCTCGTACGGCTGCCCCAGCTGGCGCCAGTGCCACGCCATGTTGAGGACACCGCCACCGGGCAGGTCGAACCCGAGATCCACGTACCGGTCCAGGCTGATCGTGCCGAGCAGGACGGGGACGGCGCTGGTCATAGCCCGTTGAGGGGAGCGAGCCGGCCGTCGCCGAGCGCGAGGAAGCGGTCCACTCGGACCTCGATCACCTTGCTCATCTGCCAGAACGCCTCGATCGACAGGTGGCCGCAGCCCTCGCCGTGGTACCACTCCATGCGGCCCGGAAGGGTCGTGAGGAGGGCGGGGTCGTGAGCGGGAACCACGGCGGGGCTCAGGAAGAACCCCGGCGAGTCGGGCTCGCGGATCTGCAGCAGGAGGCTGCCGCGGAAGCCGTACGCACGGGGAGCCCGATGCGTCTCCCCCGTACCGGCATCCACCAGGTCCACCTCGCCCATCTCGGTGGGAGTGACTTCCGGCCAGTCGAGATCGTCGACGAACTCGGCGATCACGCGCTTCACGCTGATGTCCTGGTAGTGGTTCGACGCGCGGTCGGGCTGGTCGTACGACTCGTCGAAGACATTGGACGGGTGGTCGTCGTAGACGTTGCCGCAGGCCGACGCGAGGAAGCGCACCATGGCCGGGTTGGCCCGCAGGTATGCCCGGTAGGCCGCTTCGTACTCACGGATCGCCACGGACGGCGGCACGATCTCGCCGCGTACGTAGTGGGCCATCCGCCAGCCATCGGCGCCGAAGCGCCCGTCGAGCGTCGCGCGCCAGACGAGCTTGTTCACGCCGGCGAAACCCGGCTGGCCCACGGGGAACCAGACCTCCGCCAGATCCGCGAGCGCAGAGGGTTCGAGCGTCTGCCACCAGTCATCTCGGTTCACGGCCCGACGATATCCGCCGCAGCGAGGCGATGCGCCCGATCCCTCGGCGAGAGCACCTGCACCCCCCAGCGAGAGCACCTGCACCCCTCCGCGAGAGCACCTGCACCCTCCTTGTCCGATCTATGCCGGACGCAAATGGCCACGCGACAGCGCGTACAACTCCTCTCCCGAGCAGTACAGGTCCTCTCGCCCAGAACTTTCTCGGGCCCACGTGCAACCTCGACGGCACTTGCGGACGAAGAAGGAGTACAGGTCAACAGGTGACCGAGAGAGGAAGTGCCATGAGGAAACTTGGAGGCGTAGCGGGAGTCCTGCTGCTGCTGTTCGCTGTCGTTGGTGTGTCCCCTGCCCGAGCCGCCGATACCGCCACGGTGTCTGTACTGCACGGGATCCCCGGGGCGACCGTCGATGTGTGGGCCAACGGCAAACCGCTGTTGACCAACTTCGCGCCAGGAACACTGACCGATCCGACGCAGCTCCCAGCAGGGACGTACGACCTCAAGGTCGTCCCGGCAGGCGCTGGCCTCGATGCCACCGCGGTTGTCGAGGCCAAGGGCGTCACCGTACCGGGAGGCGCCAACGTGACGGTCGTGGCGCACCTCACGGCCGACGGCAAGCCCGCGTTGACGCCGTTCGTCAACTCGACGGACCCAATCCCCGCCGGACAGGCCAAGCTCACGGTCCGTCACGTGGCAGCTGCACCCGGGGTCGATGTCCGCGCAGGCGGTCAGGTGGCGTTCGCCGACCTGATGAACCCCAAGGAGGCGAGCGCGGTCCTTCCCGCGGGCACGATCAGTGCCGATGTCGTGCTCACTGGGACCTCCACCGTGGCGATCGGCCCGGCCGACGTCACGCTCGCCGAGGGCACGAACACGATCGTGTACGCGTGGGGCAGCGCCGACCAGACGAACCTCAAGCTCGCGGTTCAGGTCATCACTGGTCTGCACTCGAACCCGGCCGGCGTGCCTGCCGGTGGTGACGGCTCTGCGCAGTTCGACTCCGGCCGCCTCGCCCTGGTCGCCGCTGTCGCGGCCCTTGCCGGGATCGGAGTTCTGCTGAGGTCCAGGAAGCCTCAGGCCCACCGGGTGTGACTTCACTGCCGACCACACGACGGACCGCGGCGACCGCTCTGGTCGCCGCGGTCCTGGCGGGCCTGATGACCTGGGCCCTGACCAAGCCGCCGGGCGACCTCAGCGCGGCCGGGGCCGGTGCCGCGTTCCGGTCCGGAGCGGCGGCGCAGGCCCAGTCCGAGCAGGCAGGCAGCCTCCGCGGGAGCCCCGCCGTCTCGGTCACACCGTTGATCACCGCCATGGCGGCGCCTATGGGCCCAACGGCTCCGAGAGCTGTGCCGAACTCCGTCACCGTGCCGTCCCTCGGGCTGACGCTCGGGGTACGAGCGGTGGGCATCGCCGCGGACGGGCAGATGGAGCTACCGCCCGATCCGAGGGTGATCGGGTGGTACCAGTACGGCCAGGCTCCCCTCGACGGGGTCGGAGCCGTCGTACTGGCTGCCCACGTGGACGCCCGAGGCTTCGGCGCAGGGCCACTGGCGAGGGTGGACCGACTGCCGCCAGGAGCCACGATCGTGGTCGAGACGACGGCAGGGCCGGTCTCGTACCAGGTGATCGAGGTGGTCTCCGTGCGCAAGACCGAGCTCGACACGGGGCTGCTGTTCGACCGGACCGGACCCGAACGACTGCACCTCGTGACCTGCGGTGGGAACTACGTCAAGGGCGAAGGCTGGACGTCGAATGTCACGATCGTTGCTCGCCGCACCGCGTGAGGCCCCTAAACTGGCTGAGGTGACCTCCATCGACGCGCAGGCCAGCGACCATGAGGTCGCCCTTGCCATCCGTGCGGGCTCCCACGAGGCACTGAGCGTCGCCTTCACCCGTTGGGGATCGCTGATCTACACGTTGGCGATGAGGACCCTCCAGAACTCACACGACGCCGACGAGGTCACCCAGCAGACCTTCGTCTCCGCCTGGTTCAGCCGGCACCTGCTCCGACCTGAGCCCAGCGCGCTGCCCAGGTGGCTCATCGGCATCGCCAAGCATCGCATCGCGGACCTGCGACGCACCCAGGCACGCAGTCACCGCACAGGCATGACGATCGAGGCCCAGGCAGAGCCGTCACCGCCCACGATCGATGACGCGGTTGCCGACCGCCTGGTCATCGCGTACGAGCTCGAGCGTCTCGGCGACCCCAAAGCAACCATCGTCCGCAGGGCCTACGTCGAGGACGTACCACTCGCCACCATCGCCGAAGATCTGGGAATGCCGTTGAATACGGTGAAGAGCCATGCCAAGCGAGGGCTTGCTCAACTGCGCGAAAGACTGAGAGGAGGCGCCCCAGGATGAACGACGAGATCGACGATCCCGAGCTGCTGGCACTGCTCAAGAGCACCGCGGACACGACGTTCGACGCCCCGCCCCCAGGGACCTGGGATCGGATCGCCGCGCAGCTCGACGCAGAGACGCCCCCCGCCGCACCCGAGCCCACGGGCCGTGCGATCAGTCGGCGGGCCCTGTGGTGGGGCGTCGGCGGCATCATCGCCGGGGGCGCGGTGACCTTCGTCGGTCAACGCCTGCTCGATGCCGGCCGCATCATCGCCGAGATCCCGCTGCGCACTCTCGACACCCACGTCGTGGAGGGACGCGCCCGGATCCGGGACCATGGCGGGCGGTTGATCCTCGAGGTGGATCTGCCCGACGTGGTGAACCCGCCCGACGGGTACGTCGAGGTGTGGCTGTTGAACCGGAACCTGGCCGACCTGGTGTCCGTAGGGATCTTCTCCGGCCAGACCACGGAGTACTACCCCGTGAGCAAGGATCTGCTGGACCGGGGCTACGTCATCGTGGACCTTTCACGAGAGCGCTACGACGGCAACTCCGGCCACTCGGGGGACTCGTTGGTCCGAGGCGAGCTACCCCTCTAGCCCCGCGCGGCGTGCTCGTCACTCCGCGTGCGCACCTCGACCTCTCCGCGCGGCTCAGGAGGTTTGCGTCAGGGACTTGGCCGCAGCCACCCACGCGGACGCATCGTCGGGCTTCGGGCGCCAGCGGCCGGCGCCCTGGACAGTGGCGGCGGCCTTCGCGTACCGGGTGATGACCGTCGCCGGCTTCGTCGCGGCCAACGTGGCGATGTCGTGGATGCCCGCCTCGTACAGGACCTGAGCCTTCGTGGAGTCAAGCCCCGGCACGGTCAGCAACCCCGCGAGCAGCGCGTACCGGCCGAGCTCGTCCCGGCTGACACCCAGCATGCTCACGAGCTCCGCGGTGGCGGTCGCGTGCGTCGCCACGCGGGCGAACTCGCTGGTGGTCGCGATGTGCGCACCGCGCAACGCTGTGGCCTGCGCCGCGCTCAACCCGAGCGCCTCCACGGGAGCATCGGGAGCCCGTACGGCCGCAGCCGCCGGCGTCGCGTCCACCGGATCCGGCAGCGGCTTCGGGATCGGCACCACCGTGAGCGTCACCGTCGACAGGGCAGCCGCATTGACCACCTCTCCGGGCTTCACGAACTGGAACCCGATCGTGCCCACGGGCGTGACGTCGACGTGGACCTTCGACTCGAGCGTGAACTCCCGGACAGCGAAGTTCGACGTCGTGTTCGTCATCGTCCCGAGCCGGTCGGACAGGCTGTCGAGCGCGTTCTGGACGCCCTCGGCGAGGTTGTCCGCCGATCGCGGTGGGGTGCTCAGCTCGTCGACCCTCGCCTGCAGTGCCGCGTTGTTCGAGCGGGCCTCGGCCAACTCGCTCCGCAGCACCTCCACGATCTTGCTCAGGTTGTCGGTGTTGTCGCTCCCCTTCGCAGTGAGCGGCGTGAAGATCCCCGTACGGTCTCCGATCGTCACGATCTCGTCCGTCGCGACCGGCTTGAAGCTCGGCAGCGCCGCGGCGACCACAGTTGTGTGGAGAACGGGCGGGTCAGGGGTCGGGGTGCTCATGTCGGTACTTCCTCCGGAGCTGGCAGCGCGGTCGGTACGACCCGCTGCGGTGTCAAGGTGACGTGCACGTGGGTACCCGTCGACGCCGAGTACCCGAACACACCCGCCGTCACCGGGTTGAGCGTGCGGCAGACCAGCTGCGTCTGCGGCGCCTGACCAGGAGCCGGAGACGTGCGTACGACTTCGGTCGACAGGTCGATGTCGATCCCCACCGAGTCGAACGCGTACCACAGCGGCGGCAAGGCGAGAGTCCCCGGCTCCGCCGCCGCGTACTCCTGTGCCAGCTGACGGGCGTGGTCGTCGAGCACATCCTGCGCGTCGACCACTGCCCGTACGGTGCCGGCCAGGAGGGCACCCAGCTCGGACCGCTGGGTGCCTCCCTGTGTGGGATAGGGATGAGACATCGTCAGAACGTGACAGTCGTGGACTCGCCGACGATGCCCTTGCGGACGCTGACGACGAAGTCGACCGGACTGCGATCCGGGGTGTCGCCCACGAACTGCCGTGTCAGCACGATCGTCAGTGCTCCGGTCCCGTCGGTGGTGGTGACGCCACCCTTGTACGACCAGCTGACACCTTGCGTGTCGATGCTCAGCTCCTTGCCGGAGATGGGCGTGCTGTCCGCCTTGAGGTACGTGACGACGACTTCCATCGTGCGCGATGTCGCGGGGTTGCCCACGTCCGCGATCGGACCCGCGTCGATGCTGATCTGCGGCCCGACGACGGTCTGTCGCGGTTTGGGCACGCCGATGTCGTGGCGCGGTTCGAGGATTGCGTTCATGCGCATCAGGCCGACCGAGGACTCCACCCGGAAGTTGGAGTCGACATGGGTCTGCGAGTCGTCGTACTGGAAGTTGTTGTAGCCGCCTCCGAAGATCAACACCACGCCGGCCTGGCCGCTGGTGTCGGTGCTGGTGTTCGTATGGGTGTCGGTCGACGACGTGGCCGCGAACTGGCTGGCCGTGAACCGGCCCTGGAGACGGACCTGCGACCACTGGTACAGGGTGGGGTCGACGACGTCGATGAGCGGCAGCTGGGACGTGAACGTCTTGCTGCCGGTGACCGTGCCGTTGTCGTCATAGTCGACCTCCTGTACGGAGATGACGTCGACGAGCGTCTTCGCGAGCGCACTCGTGGAGTCGGCCGCTGTCTTGTTGAGCTTCTGCTGGGTGTCGGCGACGGCCTGTCCGGTGAGCCGGACCAGGTCGCCGAACGCCATGCCGGCGGTCGAGAGCTGACCGCTCACATCGGTGTTTGCCATGGGAATCGCTTCCTTTCGTCAGATCGTGAGGGTGTAGGACTGGCTGAACGCGCCCAGGCGAGCGGTGACGGTCGCGTTGATCGCGCCGGTGCCGGCGTTGGGGACGTTACGGGTGACGGTCACCAGGATCTGCCCGTCCGCGTTGGTGATGTTCCCGGTGAACGGCGCGGTCGACGAGAACGCCGTGCGCAGTCCGGCGGCGTTCACCGTGATCGGCTTGGTCGGGTTGGGATCGCCTGCCGCCTTGAGAACGGTGATGACCAGGTCCACGGACCGGTTGACGCCGGCTCCTGAGACGGCCACCTCCTTGGTGGCTCCCTGGGAGAAGACGATCTGGGGTCCGACGGACACCTGGCTGGCGACGGGCAGCTTGCCGGTCGTTCGAGGTCCGAGCGTGGCGTCGAGCCGTACCTCGCCCGCTGACCAGCTCGCCTCCTGCTGATGACTGACGGAGCCCATCTGGAAGTTGTCGTAGCTGGATGTCTCGTTGACCCCGAGGAAGCCCCAGAACAGCCCCGCTCCTCCGATGCCACCACCCTGCTGCTGGGCGTTGAACTGGACTCCGTCGGACTCGGAGAATGCGCCGACCGAGAGGTCCATCGAGATCGCGACGCGCTTCCACTCGTGGATCGTCGGCATGAAGAAGTTGAGGACGGACAGGTCTGTGCTCACCAGCTCGGTCAGCGACGTGTCGGGCAGGCCGTCGTCGTCGAGGTGCTGGATGACGTCGGTGACCACCGTGATGTTGGTGTCGGAGAGCTCGTTGACGGTGTCGATGACGCCCTTGTCGAGCGCGGTCTGGCTGTCTGCGACTCCGATGCCGATCGAGGACAGGACCGAGCCGAACGTCGGTGCGACGCTCTTCAGCTGACCGCTGACATCAGCAGCGAGAGTGCCTCCGCCGAAGCCGATCGGAAGGGCGCCGAGGGTAGAGCCGCCGACGACCGAGCTGGTCGGTGCTGGCGCCACCGCGGTGCTGGTGGTGGAAGCCTCCTCGACCGTGTCGGCCTGCTCGGGCGGACGGTCGGCGGTGCGAGTCCGGTTTCTGGACTCATGGGTATCGGCCATGGCCGTAACTCCTTTCGTTGGGTGTGGCGCCCTCAGGTCCAGGTGCGGACGACGAGGGCGTACGGCTGCGGCCCCTGGGGGATGTTCGCGCCGGTGATGGCGAGCTCCCAGATGCCGGCGGCAAGTCCAGACACGTCGACCACCTCGACCGTGTTCGCACGGTCGGGGGTGCCGGGGATGGTGGGCGAGCCGGTCTGGTGGTTGCCCCAGATGGGCGCTGCGGCGCCGGGGCCGGTGAGGGTGAGGTCGAGGTCGTTGACAAGGCGCTCGCCGGGCACGTCGTACCAGGCCAGGACGGCTCGGAGCCGGGTGTCGGGGCTGACCGTGATGCGGTGGCGACGGACCTGGCCCGTCCGGACGCCGCCGGAGGCAGTCGCGTTGACAAGGACCTTCACCGTCGAGCCGTCCTTCGGGTGCGGCAGCGAGCCGTCGAGGTCGAGGCGCCCGTACCCGGCGATGCTGCGCTCCTCCGGCCTCGTACCATCGCGGCTGCACACCGGCGCGGCGCCGAGGACCACCAGCGCCTTGAGCGTGACGCCCGCCGGTCGGCGCCCGAACTCCTTGCGCCACGCCTGCCGCAGCAGCGCGGTGGCACCCCCGGCCACCGCGACGGCTGCGGACGTCCCCCCGTCGACGATGTACGCCGGGAGCGGGTCGGCCAGCCCCCAGCCGCGGCCGGTCGCTTGCATCGCGCGGGGACCGACGAGGCAGGTCCCCGGCGCGGACACGTCCGGCTTGGTGCGGCCGTCGGACGTGGGGCCGGCCGACGAGAGGAGGGCCATGCGATCAGGTTGCCCGTACACGGGATCGGTACGGTCGGCCGCGTTCTCGAAGACGCGACCCTCGGCTTGCAACCGATCCCACGTGACAGGGAAACCGTTGGGCGCGGACCCCTCGGTCGCGCCGATCGTCACGGTGTTCTTCGCAGTGGCCGGCGAGTCGAGGCTCGACGCATCGATCTCCCGGTCCGCGTTGCGATCGCTGCCACTGTTTCCCGCGGCGACGAGGGCGATCGCGTCGCGGTGCTCACGCAGGTACAGGTCGGCCTCGTACGAGTCGTTGTCGTACGTCCCTGCCGCCGCGCTCCCCCAAGCCAGAACATGGATGCGGGCGCCGGACCTGTAACCCTGCGTGAGCAGCTCCCGGAGGTCGGTCGGTCGACCGGCCAGTGTGTAGCGAGATGCGCCGATCTCGGGATGACCGGGCGCGACGGCGACCCACTGCTCGATCGCCTGGACCACCAGCTTGGCAGCGGGTGCGACGCCGCGGCGCGATCCCCCGCTGCGGGCTCCCGTGCCGGCGGCCAGACCCGCCACGTACGTGCCGTGGCCGCTGCCGAGGTCAGCCGGCCCGTCGTCGGCGCCCGGGTTCGTGACGTACGGGGCCCACGACGGGTTGATCGGCCACGACGTCAGCGCTTTGATGCGGCCGGCCAGGTCGGGTGTGATGGTCGTCAGGACGCCAGTGTCGAGGCCGGTGTCGGCGACAGCGATCACCTCGCCGCTGCCGTCGAGGTCGGTACGCCAGGTGCCGTCCGCCAGTGCGAAGCCGAGGTCCGCGGGAAGACCGATCGCGCTGGTCGTCGGCAACCGCGGACGCTCGACGAGCTTGACGCCGACCACGTGACGGATTGGCGTGGTGTCGCCGGCCCACTCGATGCGGATCTTCGAGCTGCCCTCGTCGAGGATCTGCGCGCCCAGCGCGCGGAGCTCGTCCGCCACACGGGGCCGGTCGGCGTGCGAGAAGCAGATGACGTCGAGCCAGTTCAGCCCGGTGTCGGCCTCGAGGACCCGGTCGCAGGCGTTCTCGTCGTACGGGACGTAGCCGGCGATCATCTCGGACGTCGCCAGCTTCTCCGCCGCGTCGCCCGTCAAGGTCACGCAGGCTCCGTACGGCGGGCACCAGAACTCGACGCTCGCGCCCAGCTTCGCCAGCCGGTTCGCCCACGCCGAGCCGATCGGGCTGGGGAACCGCACGACCACGCGCGGTCCCGGACCGCGCAGGTACGTGTGTTCGGGGATCACCACCGGCCGCCCGTTCACGTACACCTTCGTCTCGCTCACGTCCCTCAAGAGCGAAAGGGAGATGTGGTGATACATGCGGGTCCCTACGATCGAGCCGAGGAGATGAGATGACACACACGCCTGAACCTCCCGCCCGCTGGATCGAGCCGCTGACGATGGACGACGAGTTCCCGGACTCTCCGCTCACCACGGAAGCGATGCTGGTCCTTGAGGCGGACTCCACTCCCGACCGTGCGCAGGCGATCCTCGGCGTGCCGTACGCGGAGAAGTCGGGACGAAACCTGCACATAGCGCTCCTGCTGCCACCGTTGGCCGCGCCGTGGAGCACCGAGACGTACCCGCTGATCGTCTTCGTGCAGGGCTCGGCGTGGCGCGAGCAGCAGCTCGGCTCACGGATCCCGGTCTTGGCGCGGGTCGCTGAGCGCGGGTACGTGGTGGCGTTCGTCGAGTACCGCCCGTCGACGGTCGCGCAGTTCCCGGCGCAGGTACGGGACGTACGGACGGCTCTGCGGTTCCTCCAGACGAATGCCGCCGACCTGCACATCGCGCCCGGCCCCGTCGCACTGTGGGGCGACTCGTCCGGTGGGCACACGGCTGTGCTGACGGGGCTGACCAGCGAAGACCCCTACTTCTCGGACGAGCCCGTCGAGGCGCCAGCACCCGAGATCTACGCGGTGATCGACTACTACGGCCCCACCGACATCTCACGGATGAACGAGGAACCCTCGGTCCAGGACCACCGGGCTGCCGACAGTCCGGAAGGCCTGCTCATCGGCGGTGTCGACGTGCTCGACAACCCCGACCTCGCGAACCGCACCGTGCTGATGACCCACATCGGCGATGGCCGCGACCTTCCGCCGTTCCTCGTCATCCATGGCAGCGCGGACCGGCTCGTGCCGTTCGGCCAGTCGGTCATGCTCGTCGAGTCCCTGCGCGCGGCCGGCCAGGACGTCACGTTCTACAAGATCGCCGCCGCGGACCACGGTGACCCGTCGTTCTGGAAGCCCGCGACCCTCGACCTCGTCGTCGACTTCATCGAGCGGCATCGCCCTCAGGCGTGAGCGGCAGCCCCGCGAGGTGCCGGGCGACCACTCGGCCTGCGAAGTCAAGGCACTGCGGCGGGTCGTCACCTTCGACCAGTCGGGAGAGGAACGCCGCCTTGTACGCATCGCCGGCGCCGTTGGTGGTCGTGACGTCGCCCTGCGCCTCGGGCACCTGCCACGTCCTGGTACCGGCCCACGATTCAGTGTCGAGACAGCATGCGGCGAAGGTTCCCAGCCGATCGGCCCCGGCCACGGCGAGGTACGACCCCCGCGTGCCGCGGGTGATGAGGACGACCCCGGCGCCCCAGGCGAGGAAGCGGTCGGCCCACTCGGACACGTACGCGTCGTCGGCGTCAACCGGCAGGCCCAGGCAGCTGACGAGGTCGTCCCAGCTGGGGCAGAAGACATCGGATACCGCGACGGCAGCGCGAAGCAGGGTGGCCCAGTCCACATCCCGAACCGGCGAGTTGTCCGCCACGAAGGCGAGGTCGAGGGACGTCGCCACGCCGTGGCGGTGCGCGAGGTCGAAGAGCCGCACGATCGGCGCCCCGTCGTCGGCGCACATCGAAGGCGCGAGCGACGGGTAACCGAAGTGGAGCAGCCGCTCGGCGGTCACCGCGCAGTCGCCGATGAACGCGGCGTTGGCGCCGGTGTGGTTCCAGAAGGAGCGGTCCACGCCCGCGGGCTCGACGACGACCGTGTACGAGGTGGCGAGTCCCGGTGCGACGGAGAGGTCCACGTCGTGGTGATGCGCCGAGAGGAGTCGCCGCGCCATCACACCGAGCTCGTCGTCACCGATACACGCCGACAACGACGCGTCGACCCCGAGGTCAGCCAGCACCCGACCACAGTTTCCCACCGCGCCACCCATGGTGATGGTCATCGGACCGACCACTGCCAGCTCGCCCGGCGCGGCGACGCCGGTCGACCCGAGCGACGGCCTGAGATCCACGCACATGTGCCCGACGACCTGGATGCTGCTCATCGCAACTCGTACTCCTCGCTGACGTCGACCTGGGCGCAGGTCGGGCGGACTGTACGGGTCGGCGTACATTTCCCCATCCTCGCACCGCGCTGAGCTCCGCAAGGATCGCGACTCAGACGAGGGCGGGGCGGCACCGGGTCCTTGGCTCGTCGCCGCGCACGCCGTGGGGGGCCTCCTGCCGTGGTAGGACTACAGACGTGGCAGCAAGCGGGCATCCGGGGACCCTCGACGACATCCTGAGGAGCATCGGCGAAGCCGGGCAGCGGATGACCGAGATCGACGCGGCCGAGGCGGGTGCGGGCAACATCTCCGTGTGCCTGGCGGAGCCGATCGACCTGACAGAAGCCTTCGACGCGACCCGGGAGGTCCTCCTGCCGTACCCCTCCCCCGCTCTCGCCGGTCACACCGTCTTCATCACCGGGTCGGGTTGTCGGCTGCGATCGCTGACGAAGGACCCGGAGCGCAACCTCGGCGGCGTCGTCGTCCGCGACGGCGGTATGGCCGGCACGCTCCACTACGCGACGAGCGGCGAGTTCACGCGGCCGACCGTCGAGTTCAACTCCCACCTCGCCGTCCACGAGGACCACGTACGGAGGCGGGGCGTGACGTTCCACGCGATCGTCCATGCCCAGCCGGTGCACCTCACGCTGCTGTCGCACATACCCGAGTACCAGCACACCGGGGCACTCAACGACCGGCTCATGCGCTGGGAAGCGGAAACGATCGTCCACCTGCCCCAGGGGGTCGCGTACCTGCCGTTCATGGTGCCTGGCTCCGACGAGCTCACGGTCGCCAACCTCGCGAGCCTGCGCACCCACCAGCTGGTGCTGTGGGCCAAGCACGGGGTCATGGCTCGGTCCGCTGCGTCGGTGCTGGCGGCGTGCGACAAGATCGAGTACGCCGAGACGGCCGCTCGCTACGAGTACCTCAACCTCGCCATCGGTGGCCGCGCCACCGGGCTGACGAACGCCGAGCTGGGCAGGGTGGTCCGGACGTTCGGCATACACACCACACTGCTGCCAAGGCACGAGAAGACGGACGACCAATGACCGTCGAGCAGCTGCAGTCGTGGTGGGACGAGCTCACAGATGAGCAGCGGGTACGAGCGGCGGCGATCGCCTCGCGACCGGCACCCCGCGGCATGTCGATCGACGACCTCAGCGCGTCCATGATCCGCGCCGGACTGCCACCTCGCGCATGGTCTGGACCGGTCAGCCCGCGCACCTCGTCGAGATGCTCGACGAGGTCGCTGACTTCGTGGTGCGAGCCAATGCCCCGGGGATGCCACCCAGCGTCTAGGTGTGCGGGGCTCGGCCGGTGATTCGCGTGCGCGGGTAGTTTGGGCGGGGATTCCATCGGCGCGTCAGTTCGCCCATCACAGGAGGTCTTGCATGCAGCTGGGAATGGTCGGACTGGGCCGGATGGGCGCGAACATCGTGCGCCGCCTCATGCGTGACGGGCACGAGTGTGTCGTGTACGACATCAGCGCGGCGGCCGTACAGGCGCTGGAGGCTGAAGGGGCGGTCGGAGCGACGTCGCTCGCCGACCTGGCGAGCAAGCTGCAACAGCCCCGGGCCGTGTGGATCATGGTGCCGGCGGGCGAGATCACGACGAAGACCGTGGAGAGCCTGGCCGCGGTGCTCGGCTCCGGGGACGCGATCATCGACGGGGGTAACTCGCACTACTACGACGACCTGGCACGCGCGGCCAGCCTGCGCGATGCGGGGGTCCACTACATCGACGTCGGTACGAGCGGTGGCGTGTGGGGGCTGGAACGCGGCTACTGCCTCATGATCGGGGGCGACACCGAGGCCGTGGATCGGCTCAACCCGATCTGGGCCAGCGTCGCTCCAGGCGTCGACGCCGCCCCCCGTACGGAAGGTCGTGAGGGCGACCCGTCGGCGGCCGAACAGGGCTTCCTCCACTGCGGACCGGTCGGGGCCGGGCACTTCGTCAAGATGGTGCACAACGGGATCGAGTACGGGCTCATGGCCGCGTACGCCGAGGGACTGAACATCCTGAAGTCCGCCAACGTCGGTTCCACCAGCCGCGACGCGGACGCGGAGACAGCACCCCTGGAGCATCCCGAGCACTACAGGTACGACATCGACATCGCACAGGTCGCCGAGGTCTGGCGGCGTGGCAGCGTGATCCAGTCGTGGCTGCTCGACCTCACGGCCGCCGCGATGGCAACCGACCCCGAACTCGACGGTTTCGCCGGACGAGTGTCCGACTCCGGCGAGGGCCGCTGGACCGCGATGGCGGCCATCGACGAGGGGGTGCCCGCGCCGGTCCTGGCATCGGCCCTGTTCTCCCGCTTCTCGTCCCGCGACCAGGACCTGTTCGCCGATCGGGTCCTGTCCGCCATGCGCAAGCAGTTCGGCGGGCACGACGAGAAGAAGGCTTGACGAGGTCGCGCGAAAGAGACCTGGGTCAGGCTGCGGCGACCACGTCGACGAAGTATTTGGTGGTCGAGGTGGACGAGGGGAACGCGTCAGCACTCGATGTGACGCCACCCCGACGCTGCACGCTGAAGGTCCCGTTGGTGTAGGTCGTCGAGAAGGAGAACGGCCTCCAGGAGTACTGGGCTGTCTGAGCCCGCACGGCCGCCACGTACGTGGTGTTCGCTGCGATTCGGACCGGGGTTGTCAGGTTCACTGTCCGCCAGCCGGCCGTCGCCGACGTCGGCGACCCGCTGGCCGTGGCCAGCTTGGTTCCGGTGGACGACCACAGCGTGACCGTGTACGTGCTCGTCACGTTGGCCGGGAGGTAGAACCTGATGCCTGTGATCGTGTACGCAGCGGTGGCGCGGAACTTCACCCCGACCGTCAGCGGCGCCCCGGACGTGGTGGACGTCGTGGGCGTGAGAGATGCCGGGAAGATGTTCACGGCCGCCGCAGTGGTGAAGCCGGACGTGAACGGCGTCGAGGCGAGCCCGTCGGCCAAAGCAGCGTTGACCGTGACCTGGTAGACGGTCCCCGGCGTCAACATCGCCGAGGGCGTGAAGGTACCGCTGGTGCTGGTCGAGGCGAGCGTCCCGGGGACGATCGACCCGGTCGGGTCGACAACAGCGATCCTGATACTCGTCGTGTTGACGGCCTTGCTGAACGTCGCCCGCACGGTCGTGAGGTTCGACACGTTGGTCGCCCCGCCGGCCGGGGTGACGCTCACCACCGTGGGTGCGGCTTCTGTGGTGAACGACCACGTCGCGGGCGTCATCGCAGTCCCGGTCAGGTTGACCGCGCCGATCGTGGCCGTGTACTTCGTGTTGGCCGCCAACACTGCCGACGGAGTGAACGCCACCGTCGTGCTCGTTGTGACCAACGCCCCGGCGACGGCCACGCCCGAGGCATTCACCAGTGACAACGTCGACTTTGTGGGGTCGACGGCCTGTGCGAACGTCACCTGGACGGTGGAGTTGGCTGCGACGCCGGAGGCGTTGGCGGCTGGGGTACGGCTGGCGACCGCGGGCGCAGGAGAGACGGTGCTGAACGTCCATGTGAACGGAGTCATCACCGCGCCCGATGTGCTGGTCGCCGTCACGGTCGCCGTGTAGGCCGTGGACTCCGCCAGGGCTGCCGACGGGGTGAAGGTCGCCGTCGTCGCCGTCGTCGCCGTCGTCGTCAGTACCCCTGCCACTGCGGAGCCACCGGAGGGGGTGAGCGTGACCGAGACGGACGAGGGGGCCAGAGGACCGGCGAGGGTCACCCCGATACTCGACGTCACGGGCACGCCCGTCGCGTTCGCGGCCGGGCTGGTGGAGGCGACGGTGACCGAAGTCCCCGTGGTGAACACGACGTCCACGAAGTAGTTCGGAGCCCCGTAGAACTGGTCAGGGAACACATCGCCCGAACCGTAGACTCCGCCCGAATCCAGCGACGCCAACGGCGGGTTCGACAGCGGCGTCGTGAACACATCCGTGGTCGCCGAGTACGTGCCGTTCGGCGAGTAGTAGGCCGCGACATACGGAGTCCCCGCCGTCACCGCCACCGGGCTCGAGAGCGCAGCTTCCTGCCACCCCTCAGGACCGTCCACGAACGTGACGCTCGCCAGCACCGAGCCGTTCGCCGCGTACAGCTTGCCGGTGTGGGTACCCGTGTTCGACGCCGCCCGCCAGTACCGAAGACCGCTGATGAAGCCGTTGACGGTCGGGGTGAACTTCAGACCCACCGTGAGCCCGGAACCATTGGACAGGTCGGGCAGCTGCGGCAACAAGGAGGTCTCCAACAGCGAGCACGGGCACGCGCTCACACCCGACGTGGTGAACGTCTCGGAGAACGCCTGCGTCTGGACAACACCGTCGACCGTCCTGGCACCGGTCACCGACAAGACATACGCAGTCCCCTCCGCCAAAGCCGACGACGGTGTGAACGTACGCGTCGTGGACGTGCCCGTCACCGACCCGTTCACCGCACCAGACGGGCCGGTCAGCGTGACCGTCCCCGAACCGGTCGCGACCGTCTCGCTGAACGCCACAGACACCGAGCTGTTGACAGGCACGAACAGCGCCCCATCACCCGGAGAGGCACCCACCACCACAGGAGGAGGGCTGAGGACGGGGGCGGTGGAGAACACGACGTCCACGAAGTAGTTGGGAGTCCCGTAGGACTGGTTCGGGAAGACATCGCCCAAACCGTAGACACCGCCCGAGTCAACCGACGCCAGTGGCGGGTTCGACATCTGGGTGGTGAACACGTTCGTGGTGGCCGAGTACGTGCCATTGGGCGAGTAGTAGGCAGCGACATACGTTGTCCCCGCAGTCACTGCCACTGGACTGGCGAAGGTCGCCTGCTGCCAACCCTCGGCGCCGTCGACGAACGTGAGGTTCGCCAGCACCGACCCGTTCGCGGCATACAGCGTGCCGGCATGGGTTCCGGTGTTGGACGCGGACCGCCAGTACCGAAGCCCTGTGATGGAGCCATCCACGGTCGGGGTGAACTTCAGACCCAGCGTGAGCGGGGAACCGTCGGCCAGGGCGGGCAGCTGAGGCGACAGCGTGGTCTCCAGCAGCGAGCAGGGGCACGCGTTCACGCCGGACGTGGTGAAGGTCTCGGTGTACGCCTGGACCTGGACGACGCCATCGACCGTCGTGGCGCCGGTCACGGTGAGGGCATACGCCGTGCCCGCCACCAGGGCCGACGACGGTGTGAGCGTACGAGTGGTGTCCGTGCCCGTGACCGACCCGGTCACCGCTCCCGACGGGCCGGTGAGCGTGAGCGTCCCGGTCCCTGTCGCGATCGGCTCACTGAACGTCACCGTCACCGAACCGTTGACCGGCACCGACCGTGCTCCGTCACCCGGAGTGGCGCCCACCACCACAGGAGCAGGGCTCGCTGCGTTCGTGAAGACGGGGTCGACGTAGTAGGCCGTTGATGTGACGTTGGTCGGCAAGCCCGTGCCATAGACGTATCGTCCTGCATTGGCCGGCGTTGTCAGCGGCCCCACAGTTTGCGCGGTTGTGTAAAGGCCGGGGGCATACGGGTATCCGCCCTGCGGGTACTCCACGGCAGCCGTGTAGCTCGTGCCTGCCGTGACCGCTACGGCCGTCGAGAACGTGGCCGTCTGCCACCCCACGGTCGTCTCGCTGGAAGCGTTCGCCGTACCTAGCGAGGTCCCGGTGGGCCCATACAGGGTGACCGGGTGGGCACCGACCAAGCCCAGCGGCTTCCAGTACCGAATGGCGGTCACCGTGCCGTCCTGGGTCGGGGTGAACGCCACGCCGAGTGTCACGTCGGTGACGTCGTTCGTCGCCACCGTCGTGGGCTGATCAGCATCCTGGAACAGGGTGCAGGGGCACTGCCCCGGCGGACGCGGGGCGCCGACGCTGGTGAACGACCAGCTGAACGGCGTGCTGAGGCCGGCATCCGAGATCGTCGCTGTGAACGTGGTCGAGTACGCCAGCGCCTGCGTCGGCGTGAACGTCATCTGCAGAGTCGCGGGATCGTACGTGCTCGTACCCGCCACAGTCGCGCCGCCGGCCGCGGTGAGCGTGATCGCCATGGAGCTGTCACCGGGGTCCTTGTTGAAGCGACCCACGACCGTCGAGGAGCTAGGTACAGACCCCGCCCCTTGAACTGGCGAGACGGCACTGGCCGACACCGGTGTCTCAGGCGCCGGCGTGAAGACGGCGTCCACCCAGTAGTTGGTCTGGTCGTACGTCTGGGTCGGGAAGGTCGATCCGTACCCGAAGACACCGTTGGCCACGCCGAGGCCACCCGGTGCGGTGAGCGAAGCGGTCGCGAAGGGACCGTACGCGAAGAAGTTCGCCGTGTAGGCGTAGTGCCCGACCGACGCGTAGTAGGCGACGACGTACTTCGTACCAGCGAACACCGCAACGGGTACGTCGAACGTGAGCTGCTGCCAGCCGGACGCGGTCTCGTTGCTGAACGTCCCCGTGGCCAGGACGGCGCCGATCGCGCTGTAGAGCGTGCCCGTGTGCGATCCGGAGTTGGCCGCGCTCTTGTAGAAGCGGACACCGCTCACGAAGCCGTCCTCGGACGGCACGAACGCCGTGCCAAGAGTCGTGGCGGCGTTGTCCCCGGAATCCGGCGTCCCGGGGACCCAGGCGCCGAAGAGCGTGTTGTCGCCCGCGACTGCCACGCCCGCCGGAGACTCCGGCGCCGACGTGTTCAGAGAGTCATCCGTGGCCCTCACCTGGATCGCCGACGCGCTGTACGAGCGGATCGGAGCGGTGTACGACCAACTGGTGGTCCCTGTGGCGGGGTGCCAGGTTGCGCCGCCGTCGACCGTCACTTCGACTCCGCCGACCACGCCGGCAGCGTCGGTGGCGGTCCCGGAGACCGTCACCTGGGTGCCGAAGGAGATCGGCACGCTCGTCGGCGAAGCGATGGTGACGACGGGAGGCGTGTGGTCGGTCGATGCCGAAGCCGCTACCAGACCCGCCTGCAGCGAGGTGGGCTGGACGCCCATGTCCGCCAGCAGGTTGATGGTGGCCTGCTGGATCGCCAGCACGGCACCGTGGGTGCTCAGGTCGTGCGTTCCGTCGAGGCCCCAGGCGTACTGGATGCTGCCAGCACTGAAGACCAAGGCTCCCGATGCGGCGCGGTACTCGCTGTAGTGATGGGTGATCGTGCCAGGCCCCACCTGGTTACCGAAGTCCTGCAGATATTCCGCGACAGAGGCAACGGTGGTGGACAATGCGATCTGCCCGGCCGGCGCGTAGCCGTTGTCGGGGATCACATCTGCCTCGTAGCCCACCAGGTCCGGAGAGACCGTCGCCGTCGTTCCGGGGGCCAGGTTCGCGAGGCTCGTGTTCCGCCAATAGCGGAGCTTGCCCTCTGCGGCCGTGACATCAAGAGGGAGACTCGCCGACTGCATCATCCACAGGGTCCCGCTGAGCGCGTTCTCCGGGGCTGCGCCGGCGAAACGCGGATCACGCCACGTGGGTGTCGGCGAGACGGGGTCGATCTGGGTGTTCGCCTTGGTGTCCTTGTAGCAGACCATCGTCCGGTACGGCGTGTTGCTGCCGTCGATCGAGGGCTCCCACCGGGTGTGCCAGAAGATCTCGTTGCCGGACAGGAACATGAGGTTGACGCCGGCGTCGCGGGCTTGGGTGACCGCGTCGCGCTGGCTCTGCGACCAGTACTCGTCGTGGCCGACCGACATGAACACCTTGTGGTTCGTCAGGTGCCCCTGCCCCATGGCGATGTCCAACCCGGAGACGTACGAGACATCGACCCCGTTCGACTCCAAGAACCGGATCGTCGGGTACTCGTACGCGTACACGAAGTCCTCGGCCGTGCTTCCGGAGCGGGTGATGAACGGTCGGTTGTAGCTCACCTTGTAGGCGCGGGGCTGGTTCACACCCACGTAGAGGCTGGCGCCGCCGTAGGTGTTGTAGGCCTGCCAGGTGGTGTCGGAGGTCTGGAACACGACGTCGGAGTGCGAAGCGTCATTGCGAACGACGAACGTGATCTGTGACTGGGCTCCGGTGTCCGGCCTCGTCAGGTCGGCGATGTACACGCCCGACACGGCGTTCGCCGGCACCTGCCACGTAGCCGACACCGACCAGTTGCCGCAGTCGAACAGGTCGGTCGCGACGTCCCGGAGGCAGGCGGGCTGAGTCTGGGGCAGGGTGGCAGTCACGGGCGCGGAGCCGATCAGTCGGGCTCCGTTGCCCTGGTAGTAGCCGAGCCGGTAGATCTCGATGGTGTAGGCGTGCGCGTTGGTGTCGACCTTGAAGTCGATGGACCCTCCCACGTTGACGCTCATCTGGGTGGCGTACCCCAGGATCGTCGGGTCGTCGGTGCCGACGTCCCACACGCTCTGCGGCGTGCCGGGCAGCTGGTTCTCGCACGCGATGGCGTTCCCGCAGGACGCAGCCGCATGGGCGGCCGGCGCGGGCAGCCCGAGTGTGAGAAGTACCAGGCAAAGCGCTGTGGCCAGCCAACGGATGTTCGCGCGAACACGCATCTCAAAACCCCCAAGTTCCGACCCTCGCCCGGCAGACAATCTGAGGCCCCAAGCCCTGTGCCGACGTCGAAGAAGCCGAAGAGAATGAGCAGTACGCTAGCCCGTCCTGCGTGGTTTGGCGATAGTAGAATTTTCGTCGACCTCCCACGCCACCTGCCAGGTGACCCCTGCGAGGGGGCTCCACAGCGGCGCCGCCCGGGGATTAAGAGGCATACAAGCCTTAAGCCGGAAAAGTTTAAGAAAAGGGTGTTCCCTTCCGGGGCAACCTGTGCGCATACTTTCCTCAGAACGGACGTGGTTGGTAGCTTTGGGGGGCGGCCACACGTCACGCCTTACAGTCGTTTGCCCCCTTCGAGGGGGGGAACCATGACTGCGTTGGAACTGATCCAACGGAGGGACGCGCTCACGCTCACGTGGACATTGTCCCGGTATCGTACGAAGTCTATTCACACGCTGGCGCTGGTCATCAGCGACACGCTGACGATCCTTGCTGCCGCAGCGATCGCCGTGGTGGGCCGGGACAGGCTCCAGATCTTCGCTCCAGCGCCGCACCTGATAGGGGAGATCGTCCCCATCGCCGCACTGTTCATCGGCGTCTGGCTCACCGTGCTGGCAGGGGTTGGCGCCTACCAGACCGAGAAGGTCGGAGTGGGCAGCGCGGAGTTCAACGCGGTCCTCCTGGGGACCTTCTTCACCGCGGGGGCGACGGGGGTCGCCGCGTACCTCACGGCGTTCGACCTCTCACGAGCCTTCTTCGTCCTGCTCTTCCTGGTGGGACTGCCTCTGCTCCTCGTCGAGCGGTTCTTCATGCGTCGCCTGGTCCGCGTCTTCCGCTCCAGGGGGATGCTGTGCGCGCCCGTCATCCTGGTCGGCGATCACCAGCACGTGGACGAGATCGCTGCGGTCCTTCGGCGGGCCACCTACCTCGGGTATCGCGTGGTCGGCGTCCTGAGCACGAGTCCTGAGGACGAGGTGACGCCGTCGGGCCTCCAGGTACTCGGCTCGGTCGACGACATTCTGCCCACGATCCAAGCAACATCAGCCCAGGCAGTCATCTTCACCGACGGTGCGCTGCCGTCGGCCAGTGCCTTCAACCGGCTGGCCCGCCAGCTCGAGGACCAGGACGCACAGCTGGTGGTCGTCCCGGGGCTCACCGATGTGTCGGCGGCCCGGATGAACCTGCGCCCCGTTGGTGGCCTCCCCCTGGTCTACGTGGAAAGCCCGCGAGCGCGGCTGGCCATGCGTTGGAGCAAGCGACTGTTCGATGTGGTCGGCGCGGCCACGGCGCTCCTGCTCGCGGCACCCGTGATGGCCCTGGTCGCTCTGGCCATCAAGTTCGAGGACCATGGGCCCGTCGTGTTCAAGCAGGTACGGGTGGGGCTGAAGGGAGAGACGTTCAGCTTCTACAAGTTCCGTTCCATGGCTGTGGATGCGGAGCAGCGACTCGCCCAGCTGCAGAACGAGCAGAATGGCGTCCTCTTCAAGATCAAGAGCGATCCCCGAGTCACCAGGGTCGGTCGTTTCATTCGTCGGCTGTCTCTAGACGAGCTGCCGCAGCTGCTGAACGTCCTCAAGGGTCAGATGAGCCTCGTCGGGCCTCGCCCCGCGTTGCCGCGCGAGGTGGCCCAGTACCACCAGGACGTACACCGGCGGCTGGACGTGCGCCCGGGGCTGACCGGCCTCTGGCAGGTGTCGGGCCGATCGGATCTCTCGTGGGATGACACGGTCCGACTGGACCTCTACTACGTCGACAACTGGTCTCTGCTCCAGGACCTCATGATCCTGACGCGCACCGTCGGAGCGGTCGTCAACTCTCGGGGCGCTTATTGACGATTCCACTACCTGCGCTTAGGGCTGGGCCGACCACTGGTTTCCGCTCTATCCCACGGCGACGGGAGCAACTAACATGCAAAACACCTGGGGGGGATGGTCATGGCTGGTCCAGTAGCGTCCGGCAGGTGTCCATGCCTGACTCGACTCGAGTAGGAGAGGCATGGACAAGCTGAGGATCGCCGTCATCGGAGCGGGGTATTGGGGTCCCAACCTCGTCCGCAACTTCCGTAACAGTCCCGACTGGGATCTGGTCGCCGTCTGCGATCTCGACCCGCAACGTGCCGCCCGAGTCATCGGAGACCGTTCGACCGTCGCCGTCGAGACCGACGTCTCCCGACTTCTCCAACGGGACGATCTGGACGCCGTGGCGATCGCCACCCCGGCCCGTACCCACGCCGACCTCGCGATCGCTGCGTTGGAGGCCGGCAAGCACGTCCTCGTGGAGAAGCCGCTGGCGGCCAACCTGGACGACGCGAGGCGCATGGTCGAGGTGGCGGCGGCGCAGGGCCGGGCGCTGATGCTCGACCACACGTTCTGCTACACGCCTGCGGTGAGGCAGATCCGCCAGATGATCGCTGACGGCGACATCGGCGATGTGCTCTACGTCGACTCGGTGCGCATCAACCTGGGTCTGGTGCAACCGGACGTCAACGTCTTCTGGGATCTGGCCCCGCACGACCTGTCGATCCTCGACTTCATCCTGCCGTCGGGCCTGGCTGTAGGTCCGGTGACAGCCACGGGAGCCGATCCTCTCGAGACGGGACGGGCGTGCATCGGCCACGCCAGCCTGCCTCTACCGGGCGGAGCGATCGCGAACATCAGCGTCAACTGGCTCTCGCCCACCAAGATCCGCTCTTTCGTCATCGGGGGCCGCAAGAGCACCCTGGTCTGGGACGACCTGAACCCCATGCAGCGGGTGGCGTTGTACGACCGCGGGGTCGAGGTGACGAAGCGTCCGGACGACCTCGCCGAGCGCAACGAGGTCGCCGTCTCCTACCGCATTGGTGACATCCACGTTCCAGCACTGCGGGAGGCGGAGGCGCTCGGGCTCATGGTTACCGAGTTCGCCGCCGCGATCCGCGAGGGACGTCCACCGCTCACGGACGGCCATTCAGGCATGCGCGTCCTGTCCGTGCTCCAGGCCATCGACGAGAGCTTGGCGACGGGTCACCCGGTGGCGCCGGAAGGGGAGATCGCCCGATGACGTCGTTGCGCGGCGCGACCGCCCTGGTCACCGGCGGTGCCGGGACGATCGGGTCGACCGTGGTCGACCAGCTCTTGGATGCGGGTGTCGGCGAAGTGCGCGTGCTGGACAACCTGGTCCGAGGCCGGAGGGCGAACCTGCAGGACGCCCTGGCCGATCCTCGTACCCGACTCGTCGAGGGCGACATCCGCGACCGCGATCTCGTCCACGACCTCACGCTCGGTAGCGACCTGGTGTTCCACCTGGCGGCGATCCGGATCACCCAGTGCGCCGAAGAGCCGCGGCTGGCCAACGAGGTACTCGTGGACGGGACGTTCAACGTCGTCGAGGCGGCGGCCGACCACCGGGTGGGCAAGATCGTCGCGTCCTCGTCGGCGTCGGTCTACGGGCTGGCCGAAGAGTTCCCCACCACCGAGCGGCACCATCCCTGGAACAACGACACGTTCTACGGCTGGGCGAAGGTGATGAACGAGGGCATGCTCAAGAGCTTCCGCGCCATGCAAGGGCTCGACTACGTCGCACTGCGCTATTTCAACGTGTACGGGCCACGCATGGACATCCACGGCCTCTACACCGAGGTCCTGATCCGGTGGATGCAGCGGATCGCGTCCGGGCAGCCTCCCCTGATCTTCGGCGATGGCGCGCAGACGATGGATTTCGTGTTCACCACCGACATCGCGCGGGCCAACCTGCTGGCCGCCGCATCTGAGGTGACCGAAGGGGTGTACAACATCGCCAGCGAGCAGGAAACCTCCCTTCGCGGGCTGGCGGAGGCGCTGCTGCGGACGATGGGCTCGAGTCTTCCCATCGACTTCGGACCCGAGCGTCAGGTCAACGGCGTGACACGCCGGCTGGCATCCACCGAAGCCGCCCGACGTGACCTGGGCTGGACGGCCACCATCGATCTGGACGAGGGCCTGCACCGTCTCGTCGACTGGTGGCTCGTCGAGCGCGAAACCGACGCCGAGCTCAGCGGAACGGCGTGACGTGGAGCGCATCAACGTCATGCAGCCCTGGCTCGGCGAGGAAGAGATCGCCGCAGTGACCGAGGTGCTGCGCTCCGGGTGGGTGGCGCAGGGCCCGAAGGTGCGCCAGTTCGAGGAGACCTTCGCCGCCCACCAGGAGGCGCCGTACGCCGTCGCCGTGTCGTCCTGCACAACAGCGCTGCACCTGGCCCTGTACATGGCGGGGCTCGGCCCCGGCGACCAGGTCGTGGTTCCGTCGTTCTCGTTCATCGCCACCACGAACGCGGTTCGCTACGTGGGTGCGGAACCGGTGTTCGCTGACGTGGATGCCACGACCGGCAACGTCACGGCCGGTACGGTCGCGCCGCACCTGACGTCACGGACGCGCGCGGTCATCGCGGTCGACCAGGGCGGCGTCCCTGTCGACCTGGACCCACTGCGAGAGCTGTGTGACCCCCGCGAGGTCCTGGTGCTCGAGGACGCAGCGTGCGGGGCAGGCTCGACCTACCGCGGACGACCCGTCGGCGCCGGCGCCGAGATCACCGCGTGGTCGTTCCATCCTCGGAAGCTGCTCACCACCGGTGAAGGCGGCATGCTCACCACGTCCCGCGAGGAGTGGGCCGCACGCGCCCGGCGACTGCGAGAGCACGCCATGAGCGTGTCGGCCGCCGATCGGCACGCCAGCACGCTGGCGCCGCCGGAGACCTACGGCGAAGTCGGGTTCAACTTCCGCATGACCGATCTGCAGGCCGCGGTCGGTCTCGTACAACTGGGCCGACTGGACGCGATCATCGCTCGCCGGAGGCTGCTCGCGCGTCGCTACCAGGAGGCGATCGCGGGCGTCAGCGGACTGCGTGCTGTGGCCGACCCCGCCTACGGCACCGGCAACTTCCAGTCGTTCTGGGTCGAGGTCGGGCCGGGGTACCCCCTCGACCGGGAAGGTCTCTTGGCCGAGCTGGCGCGGGCCAACGTCTCCGCGCGTCGGGGCATCATGGCCGCTCACCGGCAACCGCCGTACAAGCACCTGCCCGCCGACCTTCCGGTGACCGATCGGCTCACCGACTCCACCCTGATACTGCCCCTGTTCCACCAGCTCGACGAAGCCGACCAGGACCGGGTCATCGACGTGTTGCTGAGTGCCGCATGAGCGGATCGCTGCTGCTGGTCGCCGCGAGTGGTCTGGCCCGCGAGGTACTGGCCGTCTGTGAGGCGACCGGCCGGCCCGTCGTCGGCGTCCTTGACGACGACCCCGCCCGGGCGGGCACGCGGCTGGGGAACGCCCCCGTGCTGGGCCCGCTGGAACACGTGCGGGACCACCCGGATGCTGACGTGCTGCTCTGCGCCGGCAAGGGCTCCGTGCGGCGCGACCTGGCGGTACGACTCGCGGCGCTCGGCGTCGACGACAGCCGCTACGCGACGGTCGTGGACCCGTCTGTACGCATCCCGAGCTCCTGTTCGGTGGGTGTGGGAAGCATCCTGCTCGGCGGGGTCGTGCTCACGGCCGACGTCTGTATGGGGCGGCACGTGGTGTGCATGCCGCATGTGACGCTCACCCACGACGACGCGCTCGCGGACTTCGTCACGCTCACCACCGGCGTGAGCCTGGGCGGCGGGGTCACGGTCGGCGAAGCCGCGTACATCGGGATGAACGCTTCCGTCCGGGAGCAGCGAACGGTGGGCGCCGGCTGTGTACTGGGGATGGGGGCGGCCCTGGTCACGGACCAACCGCCCGGAACCGTCTACGCCGGAGTTCCGGCGCGACAGATCGGCAAGGAGTGAGCCATGGGCGTCCCGTTCATCGATTTGTCTGCACAGCAGGCGGAGATCGCCGCCGAGGTGGAACCAGCCGTGCTGGACATCCTGCGCCGAGGGGCGTTCGTGGGTGGCCCTGCGGTGGCCGCCTTCGAGGAGGAGTACGCGGCGTACCTGGGCGTGGCCCACTGCGTCGGGGTGGCGAACGGGACCGATGCCGTTGAGCTCGCCCTCCGCGCCGTAGGGGTCCGGCCCGGTGGCGAGGTGATCATGCCGGCGAACACGTTCATCGCCACGGCAGAGGCCGCCTCCCGCATCGGCGCCATCCCCGTACCGGTCGACGTCGATCCCGACTTCCTCCTGATCGACCCGGATGCCGTGGCCGCTGCGATCACGCCGCGTACCCAGGCGATCGTCCCGGTGCACCTGTTCGGCCAGGTGGCCCCCGTCGAGCTGCTGGAACCCATCGCCGCCGCTCACGGACTGCCGATCGTCGAGGACGCGGCTCAGTCCCAGGGAGCGGAGAGACTCGGCCGGAAGGCCGGGACGTTGGGCCGCATCGCGGCCACCAGCTTCTATCCGGGCAAGAACCTGGGCGCCTCTGGCGACGGCGGGGCCGTGGTCACCGACGATGACGAGGCGGCGCGGTTCGTACGGCTGATGGGCAGTCACGGTTCGACCGTGAAGTACCGCCACGAGATCGTCGGCGTGAACTCGCGGCTGGACGCGATCCATGCGGTCACCCTCAGCGCCAAGCTGCGGCGACTGTCCGCGTGGAACGAGTGCCGGCGGCACGCGGCCGACCGCTACGCCGAGCTGCTGTCGGAGATTCCGGGAGTCCGAGTCCCCCGGACCATGCCCGGGAACACCGACATCTGGCATCTATACGTGATCAGGCTCGCGCAGGATCGCGACCGCGTCCTCGCCGAGCTGACCGCAGCCGGCATCGGGGCGGGACTGCACTACCCGGACCCGTGGTACCTCACACCCGCGTACGCCCACCTCCGCTACGGCCGAGGCATGTGCCCGGTGGCCGAGCAGGCTGCGGCGGAGATCCTGTCGCTGCCGATGTTCCCGCACCTGACATCCGATCAGCAGCTCGTGGTGGCACGCGCGCTGCGGGCGGCGATGGACGGGCGCTAGACCATGCGCATCGAGCGTGGCCGGCCTCTGGCCGACGCCCCGTCCGTGGTGTCGGTGGTGGTGCCCTGCTACAACTACGGGCACTACCTCCCCGATGCTGTGGGCAGCGTGCTCAGCCAGGGTGTCCCGGTCGAGGTCATCATCGTCGATGACTGCTCGACCGACGACAGCGCGGAGGTCGCATCAGAGCTGGCCACGCAGCATCCCCAGGTGCGCTTGGTCCGCAACGAACGCAACCTGGGCCACATCGCGACGTACAACAAGGGTCTCGGGATGGTGACCGGCGAGTACGTCGTGCTGCTGTCGGCGGACGACATGCTCGCCCCTGGTTCGTTACCCCGGGCGGTCAGCCTGCTTGAGCGGCACCCCTCCGTGGGCCTGGTCTACGGATATGCGGAGCCGTTCAGCGACATCCCACCACCCGCCTGGAACACGGGGACATCGACCGTCTGGCCCGGTTCGACCTGGGTCGACCTGGTGTGCCATCGAGGGGACAACGCCATCTTCAACCCCGAGGCCATCATGCGCACGTCCCTGCTCCGAAGCCTCGGCGGCGGGTACGACCCATCGGCCCCCCAGGCTGCCGACATGCTGCTGTGGCTACGCGCTGCGATGAAGGCGGACGTGGGGCGCGTGAATGCCGTCCAGGGTTACTACCGGAGCCACGCCGCGCAGATGCACTTGACCACCTATGCCGGCCGGATCCGGGACATGCGGGCCCGCGCCGCGGTCTACGAGGACCTCTTCGGTCCCGAGGCCGCTGCGCCGCACGCGGCCCGCCGCCGCTGGGGTCTGCGTTCCATCGAGCGCGAGGCGGCGTGGCGGGCCGCGCTTGCCAGGTGTTCTGGCGATGAGGAGGAGCGCGCGGACTACGTGCGGGTGGCCGAGGACGTCACCGGCGGCCACCTGTCGACCTTCCTCTGGCGACTGGATCCCGGTCCTCTCGGCGGCCTCGGCGGATGGTTGGTGCGAGGGGCTTACTCCGTCAAGTGGAACCTCAAGAGTCGCCGTTGGCGATGGCTGGGGATCTGACCATGGGCGCGCCGTCGCGGTGCTGGGCCCAGCCCCTGGTCTCAACAGTGGCCCGGCTCGTCGGGGCTGAGCCTGTGGTCGCTGCTCCCGGTCAGAGGCGGAAGGCCACCGGGACATGACGCCGGTCACTCGAAGACAGATCGGCGCGTCGATCGTCTGGAGCGGGGCGGGTGCCGTTCTGCTCAAGTTCGGCCAGCTGGCCGTCGGCATCTTCGCGGCCCGGGTGCTCGCCCAGCACGACTTCGGCATCTTCGCGGTGGCCCTGGTGGTCTACGCCATCGCGGTGAACGTCAGCGACGTCGGGGTGGGATCGGCCATCGTCCGCGAGCATGACCGGTTGGACGAGCTGGCCCCCACCGCGGTGACACTGTCGGTGGCCGGCTCCGCCGTGCTCGCAGGGATCATGGCTCTCGCCGCAGGCCCACTGGCGCAAGCCCTGGGGGCCCCCGAAAGTGCCTCCGCGATCCAGGTGCTCGCCCTCGTGGTCCTGCTCGCCGGACCGTCCGCCGTCCCGTCCGCCCTTCTCACCCGGAACTTCCGGCAAGACCTGCGCTTTCGTGCGGATGCCGCCAACTTCATCGCCGCGAACGCGGCGATGATCCCCATGGCACTGGCGGGATGGGGACCGATGGCCCTCGCCTGGAGCCGTGTGATCGGGCAGGTGGTGAGCGTGGCAGTGCTGCTGATGTTGTCCCCCCGCAGGTACGCTCCACGCTTCGACCGCCGCGTGGCTGGTGAGCTGGTGCGCTTCGGCCTCCCGCTCATGGGCGCCAACCTCGCGGGATTCGGGCTCAGCAACGCTGATTCAGTCACCATCAGCAGGGTGAACGGTGCGACCCCTTTGGGCACCTACACCCTGGCCAACAACGTCGCGTCCTGGCCACAGGGGTTGATGCAGCCGATCCTGTTGAACGTCGGGCTCCCCCTGGTGTCCCAGCTGAGGACGAGCCAGGAGCGGTTGACCCGATTCGTGTCGCTGAGCCTGTCCCTCACCACCGGATCGTTCTTCTTCGGATCCGCCGTCATCGCCGCGCTCTCGGGTCCTCTGGTGCTGACGTTGTACGGCGAGAAGTGGCGGGCAGCGATCCCGATCCTGAGTGTGCTGGCCATGGTCGGCTTCATGCGGGTTCTGCTGACCCCCATGGCGGAAGTCCTGGTCGCCTGCCGCGCGACGCACGGACTCTTCGTCGTGAACCTTGTCTGGCTGGTGGCCTTGGTACCGGCGATGATCATCGGCGTTGTCTGGCTCGGCCCGATCGGCGCCGCATGGGCCCACCTGGCGGTCCTGACCGTCGTCGTCGTGCCACTGACCTTCGCCTATCTCACCCGGGTTGCCTCGGTGCCCTTGGGGCCACCACTCCGCGGGATGGTGTTTCCCCTTGTCAGCGGTACGCTCGCCGCCCTCGCCGCGCATGCGGTCGCAGCCGTGACGCCAGTGCCCTGGCAAGCTCTCATCGCGGGCGGACTCGCGGCCCTCGCGGTGTACGTCGGCATCTCGTTCCGCTGGATCAGGTCTCAGCTCAGGGCCGCACACGACCTTGCGGGCGACCCGGCTCCCGGCGACGTGGTTCCCTCAGAACCCGTCGAGGACAGGGGAAGTACGAAGTGAAGCGCGGCGACCGGACCCGCGTCAGGCGTCTGCTGCCGTCCGAGGCAGCGGGCGAACCCACAGTCACGGTCGTTGTCCCGTGCTACAACTACGGCGGGTTTGTGCGCGAGGCCGTCGACAGCGTGCTGTCGCAACCAGGCGTTCGGGTGGATGTGGTGGTGGTCGACGATCGGTCCACGGACGACAGCCTTGCCGTGGCCCGTGCTCTGGAACGGGAGGACTCTCGCGTCCGAATCCTGGCCAATGACGAGAATCTCGGCCCCGTCGACACGTTCAATCGCGGGCTTGCAGCTGCGACGGGGGAGTTCGTCGTCAGGTTGGACGCCGACGATCTGCTCACGCCCGGTTCGCTGAGGCGTTCGGTCGCCGTGATGCAGTCGCATCCGAACGTCGGGTTGGTCTATGGCCACCCGCTCCATTTCGAGGGCTCACAGCTGCCCACACCCCGAACAAGGGCGACGCGGTGGCTGGTCTGGGACGGCCTCACCTGGCTGCGACTCCGTTGCGAGGCCGGCAACAACGTCATCACCTCGCCCGAGGTGCTCATGCGAGCCAGCGTGGTGGCGAAGGTGGGCGGCCAGCAACCCCTCGCCCACACCCACGACATGGAGATGTGGTTGCGGATCTCGGCCTTCTCCGATGTGGCTTACATCCAGGGCGCCGACCAGGCGTTCCACCGCGAACACCCGGCCAGCCTCTCCATGTCGAATCGCGACCCCGTTGCCGAGCGCGAGGGACGACTGGACGCCTTCGAGGCGCTCTTCAACGGCATCGCCGGCAGTCTTCCGGACGCCCCACAGCTCCGCCGCGCCGCCCACAGGGCACTGGCCACTGAAGCGTTGGCCGATGCCTGCCACCTCTACGATCGTCGCCGCCCGGACGCCCCGCAGCTCTCCAGCCGGCTAGCGGATTTCGCGCTCTCATGCGACTCCGGTGTCCGCGACGGCCCTCTCGGTCGAGCGCTGGGGCGGCAGCAGGCGTCCGGGCCGGCGCGCGCTGGCCGCAGCCCATTGGGCCAGCTCCGAGCCGTACGCAAGGGGCTCCGGTTCCGGAGCGAGATGTGGCGATGGGGAAGGATAGGGGTGTATGAGCGAATCTAGATGGCTCCGCAGGCTGCGCGCGCTCGGCTCCGTGAAGGGACGCCGGAGGGCGCTCTCGTCGGTCACGAAGGAGGTCGCGGCTCGCCTTGGTCCTGACCTGATCGAGTCATTCCTGCGCGTTGAAGACATCCGCGACCCCGGATCGGTGCAGTTGCCCGCACCCGCGAACCGCCCGGGCCGGTCTCGGAAGCTGAGGATCGCCTGGGTGACGACCCCGCCCGGGAAGGGATCCGGCGGCCACACCACGATGTTTCGCCTGGTCCAGACGCTCGAGGCGGCTGGTCACGAGTGTGTGCTCGCACTTCATAACCCCTACGACTCCGATCTGGACGAACGGACGCAGATTATTCGGGAGGGATGGCCGTGGATCCGAGCTGGCGTCGCGTCCCTTCCGGCCGGGCTTGACGGCGTTGACGCCGCCATCTGCACCGCGTGGCAGACCGCCCATGCCCTGGCCAGGCACGGCACCGCACCGATGCGGCGACTGTACTTCGTCCAGGACTACGAACCCCTGTTCTATCCCCGTGGCTCCGAGTCAGCACTCGCTGAGCTCAGCTACCGGTTCGGCTATCGCACCATCGCCTTGGGTGAGATGGTGGCCGGCCACCTTCGCCAGGAGATCGGCCTCGATCCGGACGTCCTTCCCTTCGGCTGCGACACTGACGTGTACCAGTACGCGGACGTTCCCGACCGCTCAGGAGTGGTCTTCTACACGGTGCCAGGTGCTGCCCGTCGCGGATATCTGCTGAACCTCCTGGCCCTCGAACAGTTCCATCGCGAGCACCCCGATCAGCCCATCCACGCCTACGGAGGGACTCAGCAGACCCGTCTCCCCTTCCCGGTCGTGTGGCATGGCCGCGTCGCTCCGAACGAGCTGGCCGCGCTCTACAACCGAAGCATCGCCGGTCTCGCGATGTCGTTCACGAACATCTCGCTGGTGGCCGAGGAGATGCTCGCGGCGGGCTGTGTCCCGGTGGTCAACGACTCGCCAGACGCCAGGTCGGACCTACCCAACCCCCACGTGGCATGGACGTCCCCGACGCCTCAGGCGATCGCTGCGCGGCTGGGCGCACTCGTGAGCGCACCCGACCTGCAGTCACGCGCCGGCGCCGCCGCCGCCAGCGTCCGGCATGGCTGGGGTCCCGCTCAGGCGGGTCTTCTCCGCATCGTCGAGGATGAGGTCTATGGCACGCACGCCTGACCCCGCAGCGCATCGCGCAACTCGGTGGTGAGTCGATGACTCCCCAGCGAAGGTCACCGGCGGCTGCTCTCGTCGCGCAACCAGGTGGTGTAGTCACCACGCCTGATCCTCTGTCGCGCCAGGACCCGCCCCGCCCCAGCGACCGCAACGAAGACAGCCACCTTGGCGGCGAGCACGGGGGAACCCGACGCGATCTGCAGGAGGTCCCGCACCGAGGTACGGGCCCCCGACGAACGCATGCCCAGCTGGTCGAGCTGGTTGTTCCCGGTCGCGATCCGGATGCGCCGGCGAACGAGGTCCCGAACCGTCCGGGGGGCCTCGATGACCGCCACGGTGCCGGGAACAACCTTGCGCTCCTCGGGCGTGAACGCCTCGGAGATGGCCAGATCATCGGACATCACCCGAGGCAGCTCGCGCACCCGCTGATGGCCCCGCGGGGCGAGCACGATCAGGCCACGTCCGAAGAGGCCATCGCGTACCTGCGGGAGTCGCTGCCAGACGTCGTAGTACCACCGCACCGTCCAGGAGGACCCGTCGAGCGCCAGCAGCCGTTCGGGACCGGTGGCGATCGTCACATCGTCCAAGGCGTCCACCAAGGCCAGCACGTCCTCGCGGGTGATCGTGATGTCAGCGTCGAGATAGGCACGGAAGCCATAACGCGCGACGTTGTCGGCAGCCTCCATCGCCAGCCGTTTGGAAGCCTCGGGGATCTCAACGACCACCACGTTCTCGACGCCTCGGGCCACCTCCGCGGTCTCGTCTGTGCACCCGTTGCAGGAGACGATCACCTCGACCTCCCGCTCGGAAGAACCCGACGAGAGCAGGCCGAGGAGGCGTCGAATACCCGCGGCTTCGTTGTGTGCGGGAACCACCACGCTGACGGAACGCGGGCCGTTGGTCATGCCCCACATGCTAGGGCTCCGCGGTTCCTCAGGCGCTTGGGCGCGGCCATCGCCGTACTGCTGCTGACAGGATGCGCCGTCCCCGCGGGCGGGGGGCAGTCGCCCGGCCCCAGCATCCCCGTCGAAAGCCGCTCCGCCCTCGCAGAGCCGACGAGCCTCGCATCCCTTACCGGATGCGCTCTCCGTCCCAGCCTGTGCGGCTACCCCGACGCGACCAGCACCGGAGTGATCGACCGTGCTGCGCTCCGGCGGGTGCCGCAGGACGTCACCAGCGGCCCCGGCTGGAGGTGGGACACACGGGGATGGCTCCAGGTGACGAATGACGGGGCGGTGGTGGAGGGCCTGGAGGTGAGTGGGCCCGTCGAGGTGACCGGCAAGAACGTCACAGTACGCAACAACGTGATCCTCGTATCGGGCGAGACCTGGGGTGTGGGGCTGCGACACACGACCGACGCCACCGTCAGTGCCAACACGATCGGTGCGGCCGGAATCACCCCTCGGCTCTTGGTCGGCATCAAGGACGTGTACGGCGACTCAGTAGGAACCACCGTGACGGCCAACGACATCGCTGGCACCAGCACGGGGATCCAGATGGGCTCGGGCGTGATTCGAGACAACTACATCCACGATCTTGGGATGGCGAGTGGTGACCACGTCAATGGGATCACCTCCAACGGGTCCGCCGAACGCCTGGTGATCGAGCACAACACTGTCCTCAACCACTTCGGCCAGACAGACGCCATCGGGCTCTTCCAAGACTTCGGGGTCGAGGCGAACCGGCTGATCACAGGGAACCTCCTGGCTGGTGGCGGCTACACGATCTATGGGGGGGATGGGTCGTTCGGGCGAACGCATGACATCCGGATCGTCGGCAACCGGATCTCGAGGCTCTACTTCCCGTCAGGCGGCTCCTACGGGCCAGTGGCCCACTTCGACGACTCGGGCGACGGCAACACGTGGACGGGGAACGTCTGGGACGAGGACGGCTCGCCCGTCTCATGAACCCGTACCAGGTCACGGAAAGTGATCTGCCATGCCATCGCCTGGGAGGGCTCGACCCTCATCACGATTGCACTGACTAGGTGAGAGAACCTTCACAGAGTTGAAGTTCACTCGAGATCTGGCCTAACCTATCTGTGATTCTCCTGAGGGATTCTCAGGTCAGACCGCACGACGCCGTGCCGTGAGCGCCGTCCGGGAGACACCTGAGGGCTCCACGTCTCTCAAGAGTGAAAGGTGACCTCGAGATGAGTGCCGTTCTCCGAGCCCTGTCCCTGAAGGGGGCAAAGGCTGGCGTGGCACTCGCCAGCGCCCTCACCCTCTCAGTCACCGGTGCCGCGATCTGGACAGCGGCCAGTGCCACTGCCGCAGCCGCCACCCCCGACACGATCTGGGGAACGTCCGCCCCCAGCCGAGCCGCGGTTTCGACCGACAACACCTCCGTCGAGCTCGGCACCCGCTTCACCGCCGTGACAACCGGCCAAGCCACCAGCATCCGCTTCTACAAGACACCGGAGAACCGCGGCCCCCACACAGGCAGCCTGTGGACCAGCACCGGAACCCTCCTCGGCCGCGTCACCTTCTGGAGCGAGACAAGCTCCGGCTGG
>JBBQBP010000006.1:0-104831 GCA_038317635.1 Propionibacteriales bacterium | reverse complement strand
CGCGGGGCTTGGGTACACATTGTTAGGGGGGGGTTTTGGCGCTCACCGGGGCTTTTGGCCCTTTATACGCGACAAGACACCCACTTATCATGATGAACCGGTGACTCCGCCGAACCGCGAGCTCACCCGTACCAACCCCGCGCACTGGCGGTCGACGGAGCTGCTGACGCGGCTCGGCACGGTGTTCCAGGACCCCGAGCATCAGTTCGTCGCCACCACCGTCGCCGACGAGCTCGCGATCGGGTTGCGTGCGCTGAAGCGGCCGGGAACCGAGATCACCGCGCGGGTCGCCGAGCTGCTCGAGCAGCTGCACCTCACCCGCCTCGCCAGGGCCAACCCGTTCACCCTCTCCGGCGGGGAGAAGCGCCGGCTGAGCGTCGGTACGGTGCTGGCCACCAGTCCCGCGGTCATGTTCCTCGACGAACCCACGTTCGGACAGGACCGGCGGACCTGGGTCGACCTCGTACGGCTCGTCACCGCCCAGCTCGACGCCGGCACCACCGTGGTCTCCGTCACGCACGACCCCGACTACCTCGCCCTGCTCGGCGAGCACCACCTGCACCTCGAGGCCACCTCGTGAGCGTCTCGAACCGCGCACCGGGCACGGCGCTCGACCGGGTGAATCCTGTGACGCGCATCGCCGCCGCGGTCATCGTGTCGCTGCCGCTGCTCGTCACGCTCGACTGGGTGAGCGGCGCGACGATGGTGGCGATCGTCCTCGGTACAGCGCTGGCCCTCGGCTTCGGCCCGGGCTTCATTGCGCGACGGGTCTGGCCGGTGCTGGCATTGGCACCTCTCGCGGGGCTGAACATGGCGCTGTACGGGAAACCGGGCGGCGCCGTACACATCGACTGGTTCCTCATCCATGTCACCGACAACTCACTGAGCCTCGCCGTCGCCGTGATGCTGCGCGTCCTCGCACTCGGCACGCCGGCAATCCTGCTGTTCACCGGCATCGACCCGACAGATCTCGCCGATGGCCTCGCCCAGGTCTGGCGGCTCCCCGCGCGGTTCGTGCTCGGCGCGCTCGCCGGCTTCCGGCTCGTCAGCCGCTTCGTCGACGACTGGCGCTCGCTCTCCCTGGCGCGTCGGGCGCGCGGGCTGGGCGACACAGGGGCTGTCCGACGCTGGGCCACGATGGCCTTCGCGATGCTCGTCATCGCGATCCGGCGGGGGTCGAAGCTGGCCACGGCGATGGAGGCGCGCGGCTTCGGAACGGCTCAGCGGACGTGGGCCCGCGAGTCCCGAGTGGGCCTCGCCGATCTCGTACTCATCCTGTCCTGCGTGGTCGCGGTCACCGTTGCGCTCGTTGCTTCCGCCTCCGCCGGTACGTTCTGGGCGGTGTGGTCGTGACGCCCCGCGAGCTGAGCCTCGTCGCGGCGCCCGCCGCCATCCTGGAGATCGTCGAGGCGGCCATCCGTCCCGTGGTTCTGCTCGACGGCGGATCGGGGTCAGGGAAGACGTCCTTCGCGGCTGTCCTCGCCGCGCGATGGAAAGCGGCCCGAGGAGAAGAGCCACAGGTGGTCTCGCTCGACGACGTGTACCCGGGCTGGCACGGACTCGCGGCGGGCTCAGCCGCGATCCGGCGGATTCTTGCGCCCTCCGGTGCGGGTTACCGCCGCTGGGACTGGGGCGCCGCGGCGCCCACCGACTGGGTGAGCATCGACCCGGGCCGCCCGATCCTCGTCGAAGGCTGCGGCGCACTCACGAGAGGGTCAGCGCCACTCGCGACCTGCTGCGTCTGGCTGGAGCTCGACGAGACGACCCGTAGGCATCGCGCCCTCGCTCGGGACAAGGGCGGCTACGACCCGTACTGGGACATCTGGGCCGCTCAAGAACACGAGCACTGGCGCACGAACCTCCCCTGGACGCTGGCGGATCTCACGATCCGCGCAAGCTGATTCCAGGGGACGCCGCTCCGTTCTCGCGTCAGCCCTTGACCGCTCCTGATGTCATACCGGACACCATCTGCCTGTTGAAGATCACGAACATGATCAGCGGCGGAATGGTGATGAGGAGGACGTTCATGAACAGCAGATTATACATGTTCAAGTAATCTGAAATGTAGCTGTATAACGTCAGCTGCACCGTGGGGTATCCGGGCAGGAAATATAGCGGATGCACGAAGTCGTTGAACACTGAGACGGACTGAACAACGATCACGGTGACGATCACTGGCTTTAATAGCGGGAAGATGATTGTGAAGAACAGTTTGAGCGGCCCGGCCCCGTCAACGATCGCTGCCTCGTCGATCTCACGGGGAATGGTGCCGACAAATCCCCTGAACAACAGAACGGAAAACGACATACCGAACGTGATCTGGATGAGGATCAGGCCTTGCACCGTCTTGAACAGGCCGAGCCCCTGCAGCACCCACACGGTCGGGACCACGGCCGGCGGGATGACGAGCCCTGCCAGCACCACAAGCTGGATGACCAGGCCGATCCGACCACCCCGCCGCTGCCAAATGAACGCCGCCATCGCCGCGAAGATCACCATGAAGGCCACCGACGCCACGGTCACGACGGTCGAGTTGATGAACGCCACGACCAACTGGAACTGGTTCGCCTCGATGACCATCTTGAGGTTCGACCAGGGCTGGAATGTGTCTGGCCACGCCATCGAGAGCGAAGACGCCGCAGCGGGCGTCTTGACCGCTTGAAGGACGATGAAGACGAAGGGGACGACGAAGATGACCAAGGCTAACGCGAAGACGATGATCGTCATCGGCAGCCGCTTCAGGACGCCAATGGCGCTGCGGTGGTTCCCGTACTTATGCGTCGAGGACTTCACTGGGGTGCTCATAGCTCAACCTCTCGCCTCGTGAGGAACCATTGCAGCGGCATGATGATGACTGCGACGAGTAGGAACAACACGACGTTGCCTGCTGTCGACAACCCGTAGAACCCGGCCTGGTACTGCTTGTAGATCACGGATGCGATGACGTCAGAGGCGAATCCTGGTCCGCCTCTCGTCATAGCCCAGATGAGGTCGAAGGATCTCAGTCCACCGATGAGCGAGAGCGTGATGACCGTGGTGGTCGCCGGCCAGGCCAAGGGAAGCGTGATGTGCAGGAACTGCTTGAACTTGCTCGTCCCGTCGACTGAGGCCGCCTCGTAGTAGTCCCTCGGGATCGCGAGGATGCCCGCCATGTAGATCAGGGTCGCGAGTCCGACACCCTTCCAGATGTCGACGATGGCAACCGAGTAAAGGACGAGACTCGGGTTGGTGAGCCATCCAGGACCGCTGATCCCCACCGTATGCAGAACATTGTTGATGAGACCGGCTGTGGGGTCCATCAGTGCCTTGAACGCGATGCCGACGCCGATGGTGCTCACGAGCACCGGGAAGAAGATGATCGAGCGGACAAGGCCCCGGCCGAGGATCCTCGAGGTCAGCAGGACGGCGAGTGGCAGCCCGAGGACGACCTTCGAGCCCGACGTCACGACCGCGTAGATGATCGTGTGGACGAGGCCGTCCCTGAGTTGCGGTTCGGCGAAGAATTGCTCGAAGTTGGCCCAGCCGATCCACGTCGCCTCTTGGAAGTCCCAGCGCGTGAACGCGAAATAGAACGAAGCGACTGTCGGGAGCAAGAAGAAGACGAAGAAGAGAGCCCCGAAAGGCGCGAGGAACCACAAGGGATACGTCGTCGCCGTATATGATTTCTTACTCGGAAGATTCTTCTTCGTCCGCGGCGCCCGAGCACTGGGCGCCGCCATCGCCACAGGTGTCGCCATCGGGGCCCCCAATCGTCATTGAAGCGAGGGGCGCCATCGGTGGATGGCGCAAGTCCGAGCATGAAACGATTCATCATGTCAGTTGCTTTAACGTAGCGGTCGTGACGTCAGGTCGTCAAGGGTTTCCCCAAGAGATTGGGTCGAGAGTTTCCCAGAACCCTTGACAGGTCCGCTCAGACGGCACAAACTCAATTGAAACGTCACAGTGGAGGAGTCACAGATGCCGAACTGGGAGAACGCTTTGCTGGTCGAGGCCGACCAGGACTATGGCTACGCTCCACTGCTCCGGACTGTTGTGGTCCCGGAGGCCGCTCATGGCGGCGTCGCCTCAGCGTCCCTCGTCGCAACCGGGCTGGGCATCTTCGAGGGTTACCTCGACGGTCAACCAATCGGTCCCGACGTGCTCAGCCCAGGCTGGTCGAGCTACGAGTGGCGCATCCGTGAGTACCAGTACGACGTGACCGAGCTGGTGCCTGACCGCCCCTTCGTGGTGGGGTTCTCGCTCGGGAAGGGCTGGGCTGGTGGTCGACTCGGGTCGCGCAACGGTGCAGCGTTCTGGACCACGAGGCCGGCACTCATAGCGCACCTTGAGATCAGCTACGCCGACGGACACACCCAGGTCGTGGCGACCGATGCCAAGTGGCAGTCGGGCGCTTCGCAGACCACCATGAACGAGCTGTACGACGGGCAAACTATCGACGCCCGTACCGACATCACCGGCTGGAACAGCGATGTCACGCCCCGCGAGGGCTGGACCGGTGTCACGGTCAGGGACTTCGACAAGGCAAGGCTCGTCCCGTACTCGGGCCCTCGCGTCGTCCGGCACGAGGAGATCGCGCCGCAAAGAATCTGGACGTCGCCCAGCGGCAAGACGCTCGTCGACTTCGGGCAGAACCTCGTCGGCTGGATCCGTGTGAGGCTCAACGCCCCGGCAGGGACGACGATCTCGATCCGCCACGCCGAGGTACTCGAGCACGATGAGCTGGGCACGCGCCCGCTCCGATCGGCCAAGGCGACCGACACGTACACGACTTCGGGAGGCGATGTCGTGTTCGAGCCGACGAAGACGTTCCACGGCTTCCGGTATGCCGAGGTCGACGGCTGGCCGGACGAGCTCGACGCTGACGCCCTCCGCGCAGTGGTCGTGCATTCCGAGCTGACCCGGATCGGGCACTTCGAGTGCTCGGACGAGATGCTCAACCAGCTCCACCGCAACGTCGTCTGGGGTCAGCGCGGCAACTTCCTCGACGTGCCCACCGACTGCCCGCAACGGGACGAGCGACTCGGCTGGACCGGCGATATCGCGGCATTCGCGCCGACGGCCGCTTTCCTTTTCCAGGTGAAGGACTTCCTTGGCGAGTGGCTGGCCAACGTCGACGCCGAGCAGTCACATCACGACGGGATCATCCCCTACGTCGTCCCCGACGCCCTGAAGTTCGAGGTTCCTCGCCCTGGGCGGCCTCGCGAGTCCACCTGCCTGTGGAGCGACGCAGGCGTCTGGGTCCCTTGGGCTCTGTACGAGGCCTACGGCGATGTCGCGGACCTCCGCGCCTCGTTCGGCACGATGACCGCCCACCTCGACCACGTGGAGACGTTGCTGTCACAGAGCGGCCTGTGGGACACGGGCTTCCAGTTCTCGGACTGGCTCGACCCCACGGCACCGCCGGACGACCCCTTCAAGGCCGCCGCCGACCCAGGCGTCGTCGCCACCGCTTGCCTGTACCGCAGCGCCGACGTCACCGCCCGCGCCGCGGCGATCCTCGGCGAGACCGAGGCTCAGCAACGCTACGAGGCGTACGCGGCGCGGCTCAAGGACGCGTTCACGGCGAACTACGTCGACGGCGGGCGGGTCTTCTCGGACTGCCCGACCGTGTACTCCCTCGCGATCTGCTTCGACCTGCTGTCCGCCGAGCACGAGCGTGTCGCCGGCGACCGTCTCGCCGAACTGGCCGCAGCGAACGGATACCGCGTCGCCACCGGGTTCGCTGGCACACCGTTCGTGCTCCACGCGTTGTCCCGTACCGGTCACATGGACGCCGCCTACCGGATGCTGCTGGAGCGCGAGTGCCCGTCCTGGCTGTACCCGGTGACGATGGGCGCTACAACGATTTGGGAACGATGGGACTCGATGCTTGCCGACGGCACCATCAACCCTGGTCAAATGACATCGTTCAACCATTACGCGTTCGGTGCCGTCGCCGACTGGATGCACAAGGTCGTAGCCGGGATCAACCCGCTCGAACCCGGCTACAGCCGGGTCCTGATTTCTCCGAGGCCCGGAGGTGGACTCACCTGGGCATCGGCGAGCCTCGACACGCCTCACGGCACAGTCGCCGTGAGCTGGCGGGTCGAGGACAACAAGGTCACCGTTGACGTGACCCTGCCGGACGGGGTTTCCGGAGTCTTCCGTGACCCTGACGGAACTGAAAGCGAGCTCTCCGCCTCGGGGCAGCTCATCATCCAGATCGGCTCATAGGAGACCTGAATGCGAAACCCCCGTAAGTTCCTCAAGTTGGTGACTGCCCTAGGGGCATCGGCCGCCTTGATGGCCACCAGCGCCTGCCAGTCAGGAAGCCTGACCGGTTCCAACGACGTCAGCGCTGGCGTCACCCAGATCAAGCTTCTGTACACCACCTCGGCGCCGAACCCAGACATCGCCAAGGCGCTCATGGACGGCTTCAACGCATCCCAGACCAAATACCAGGTCATCGGGGAAAGCCGCCCCGGAGGCACCGAGGGCGACAACCTGGTGAAGACCCGACTCGCGACCGGTTCGATGAACGATGTGTTCGATTACAACAGCGGCTCACTGATGAACAACCTGAACCCGAGCAAGAACCTCATCCCGCTAGATGACCAGCCTTACGTCAAGGACTACACCACTCCGTACAAGGTCGCCGTAACGTCCAAAGCTGACGGCAAGATCTACGGTGCCCCCTGGGCAGCCGGCCAAGGCGGCGGCATCATGTACAACATCAAGGTCTACAAGGAGCTCGGCTTGAGCGTTCCCAAGACCTGGGCAGAGTTCATGGCGAACTCCGAGAAGATCAAGGCCGCCGGCAAGACGGCCGTCATCCAGTCCTACGGCACCACGTGGACGTCGCAACTCTTCGTGCTCGCAGACTTCGGCAACGTGAACGCGGCGGACCCGACGTGGGCGGCCAACTACACAGAGAACAAGGCGAAGTATGCCGACGCGCCGGCCATCGAAGGCTTCCAGCACGTCGAGGACACCTACAAGGCCGGCTTCTTCAACTCTGACGCGGCCTCGCTCACCCTCGAAAACGCTCTGAAGATGCTCGCCAATGGCGAAGGGGTGCAGTACCCGATCTTGTCTTCAACCGTCCAGACGGTGGTGCAGAACACCCCCGACCTGGTCAAGGACCTCGGCTTCTTCCCGATCCCGGGCAACGACGCCAGCAAGGTCGTCATGACCAACTGGATGACCGACGGTCTCTACATCCCAAAGACGACCACGGGCGTCAAGCTTGAGGCCGTCAAGGCCTTCCTCAACTGGGCCGAGTCGTCTGGCGGATGCAAAGCCTTGAACACTGCCTTCGCGCCAAACGGCGCCTTCGGTATGAAGACGTGCACGGCCACTGGAGACCTGACCCAGGTCGCCAAGGACGTCATCTCCTACACTACAAAAAACCAGGCGAGCGTCGCTCTCGAGTTCACCTCCCCGCTCAAGGGCCCGAACCTGGAGTCGATCCTGATCCTCGTGGGCACCGGACAGAATACGGCCAAGGAGGCCGCCGCCCTGTACGACCAGGACGTGAAGAAGCAGGCGCTGCAGCTGGGGCTTCCCGGCTGGTGATCCAGTCCTGAACACCTTGAAACACCTTCAGCGGCGGGCATCCCTTCGGGGGGTGCCCGCCGTGGTGTCTGTGGAGGACCGTCAGCCCGCGCCCATCAGCGCGAGCAGGACACCGCCGGCGATGACGCTGGCGATCTGGCCGGCGGCATTGGCGCCCATGGCGTGCATGAGCAGGAAGTTCGAGAAGTCCTCCTTGCTCGCCTCCTTCTGTACAACGCGCGCCGCCATGGGGAACGCGCTGATGCCCGCAGCCCCGATCAGCGGGTTGAACTTGCCGCCGCTGAGCACGTTGAGCAGCTTGCCGAACAGGACCCCGGCCGTCGTGTCGAGGAGGAAGGCCAGCAGACCGAGCCCGAGGATGGCGAAGGTGCCGAGCCTGAGGAACTGGTCACCCCTCATCGTCGAGCCGATGGCGAGGCCGAGGAACAGGGTGACGATGTTGGCCAGTTCGTTCGCCGACGCGTTCGTGAGCCGCTCGACGACCTTGGACTCGCGCATCAGGTTGCCCAGCATGAGCGAGCCGATGAGCGGCGTCGCGAACGGCACCAGGACGCCGACGATGACGGTGACGATGATGGGGAACAGGATGCGGGTTCGTGCGCTGATCTCGCGCGACGTGTACGGCATCCGGATCGCGCGCTCCTTCTTCGTCGTCAGCAGCCGCATGACCGGCGGCATGATGAGCGGCACGAGCGACATGTAGCTGTAGGCGGCGACGGTGATCGGCCCGACCAGGTTCGGCGCCAGCTTGCCGCTGACGTAGATCGAGGTCGGCCCGTCGATGGCACCGATGATGCCGATCGAAGCCGCCTCGTTGCGGCTGAAGCCGAGCAGCAGCGCGAGGATCAGCGTGAGGAAGATGCCGAACTGTCCGGCCGCGCCGAGCAGCACCATCTTGGGGTTCTCGAGCAACGGGCCGAAGTCGGTCAGCGCACCGATCCCGATGAAGATCAGCAGCGGGAACAGCTCGTTGGTGATCCCCATGTTGTACAGCAGGGTGAGCATCCCGCCCTCGCCGACCAACGGCGACAGCGGCAGGTTGGCGAGAATGGCGCCGGCACCGATCGGCAGCAGCAGCAACGGCTCGTACTCCTTGGCGACGGCCAGGAAGATGAGAAGCCCACCGATCGCCATCATGACGACCGCCTGCCAGGTGAGGTGGGACAGGCCTGCCAAGAGCTGGGCGATCGTGTCCTGGCTCATCGCTCAGCTCTCGAACTCGACCAGCACGTCGCGGTGCTTGACCTGCGCGCCGACCTCGACGAGCACCGCGGCGATCGTGCCGCCGCGCTCGGCCTTGATCTCGTTCTTCATCTTCATGGCTTCGAGGATCAACAGCGTCTGGCCGCGCTGCACGGTTGCTCCGACCGCCACTTCGATGCTGAGGATGACTCCCGGCATCGGGGAGGTGACGTGACGCCCGGCCCGGCCCGGCGCGGGTCGAGCGGCCGCCGCCAGAGGCGCCTCGGAGTGCTCCGCGGACGCGTGTCGTGTGACCTCCGTTGCCGCCCGCGGATGGCCGAACTCGAGCTGAGGTGCGATGACCGCCTGAGCGAGGTCCTGGTGATCGGTGAGCATCACATCGACGAGCCGCCCGTCGGCGAGGTGCACGGTGAACGTGTCCCGCGCCAGCTCCTCCACATCGAGAATGTGGTCGGTGTCGTTGATCCGTACGGTGTATCGGCGCATCGTCTATCTCGTCTTCCACGGTTGGTTCTGGTACGAGCGGCCGACAACCACCCAGCGGCTCGCGAACAGCTGGCTTCCGGGCTGGACCTGTCGCATCGCCGGCGCCGCCTGGCCGCGGCGTACGCGAGCATGGGTGATGACCGCGATCGTGATCGCCGCGATCTCGTCCGGTGTCATGTCGCCCTGGCTGGCCTTCGGCTCCTCCTCGAGGTCCGACGACGGCATCACCGGCGCGGAGTTCCGGGCCGTGGTCCGCTTGTCCACCCAGCCGATGGCGCGCAGGACGAACATGAGCAGCACCAGCAGGGCGAAGACCGTGCCCATGCCCATCAGGGTCATCCACAGCCCGAATCCGAGATTCTCCATCGCGCGCCCCTAGACCGGGAACAGCCCGTGCTTCTTGGGGAGGTTCGTGTGAACCTTGGTCCGAAGCACCTCCAGCGCCCGGATGAGCCGCAGCCGGGTCTCGCTGGGCTCGATCACCTCGTCGATCTGCCCGACGTCAGCGGCCTGGTACGGGTTGAACAGCTGCTCCTTGTAGTCGGCGATGAACTCCCCCTCGGCTGTGGCCGGGTCCTCGGAGGCGGCGATCTCCTTGTGGTGCAGCAGCCGCGCCGCGCCCTCGGCGCCCATGACCGCGATCTGCGCGGTGGGCCAAGCGAAGGCGATGTCGTTGCCCATCTGCTTGGAGCTCAACGCCACGTACGAGCCGCCGATGGCCTTCCTCGTGATCACCGACAGCTTCGGGACGGTCGCCTGCGCGTAGGCGTAGATCACCTTCGCGCCGTGGCGGATGACGCCCTGGTACTCCTGGTCGACGCCCGGCAGGTAGCCCGGACAGTCGACGAACGTCACGACCGGGATGTTGAACATGTCGCAGATCCGTACGAACCGGGAGACCTTGTCGCTCGAGTCGAGGTCGAGCGCGCCGGACAGCACCGCCGGCTGGTTCGCGACGATGCCGACAGCGCGGCCGTCGAGCCGGCCGAACGCCGTGATGACGTTCGGCGCGAACTGCTCGTGGTTCTCCAAGAGGCTGCCCGCATCCAGGATGAGGTTGAGGATGTCGCGCATGTCGTACGGCATCGTGTCCTCGACGGGCATGAACGTGTCGAGCGACAGCTCCTGGCGGTACGGGTCGTCGTACGGCTCCAGGGCCGGCGGGTCCTCGGTGTTGTTCTGCGGCAGGTAGCCGAGGAGTACCTTCACCAGCCCGAGGGCCGCGGCATCGGTCTCTGCGGAGAACTGGGCGACACCGCTCTTCGCGTTGTGGACCCATGAGCCGCCGAGGTCCTCGGCGGACACCTCCTCGCCGGTGACCGCCTTGATGATGCTCGGGCCCGTCAGGAACATGTTCGAGGTGTGCTCGACCATGATCGTGAAGTCCGTGAGGGCCGGCGAGTAGACCGCCCCGCCAGCGCACGGGCCCATGATCACCGACAGCTGCGGGACGACGCCCGACGCAGCGACGTTGCGGTAGAACACCTCCCCGTACGCGGCAAGGCTCTTCACCCCCTCCTGGACTCGGGCTCCGCCGGAGTCGTTGAGGCCGATGAGCGGGATGCCCGCTTCCACCGACAGGTCCATGATCCGGCAGATCTTCTGCGACTGGACCTCCGAGAACGAGCCGCCGAGCACGGTGAAGTCCTGCGCGAAGACCGCCACTCGCCGCCCGTTGATCTTCCCGAACCCCGTGATGACGCCGTCCCCGGGGAACCGCTTCTTGTCCATGCCGAAGTCGTGGCTCTGGTGGGTCGCGAGCGCGCCGAGTTCCTGGAACGAGCCCTCGTCGAGCAGGATCGCGAGTCGCTCCCTCGCCGTGAGCTTGCCCTTCGAGTGCTGGGCATCAACCCGTTTCGTGCCACCACCCTCGAGCGCGGCTTCGCGCTTCAGACGTAGCGTCTCGAGCGGATCGGTTGTCATGGCGTGGTCACCCGCTCCCGCCGTAGGAAGACCACATGCCTGGCTCCTCTCGACGTCGCACCCTGTACGGCCACCCTAGGGCAGCATCACCCCGTCGGAGGCGCCCGCCCCCGCCGCGGCGACGGCTAGTCCTCGGGGCGCATGCGGAAGTCGTACTTGGCCGGCAGCGGAAGGTTGGTGCCCCGCGCGGCCTCATACGTACGCCAGACCTCGGTGAACGTCGCCGCGCCCTCACGGATGTCGGGGACGACGAGGTGGGAGTCGAAGATCGCGCCCGCCTCGTCGAGTCGCCCGAGCGCGACGTACGACTCGGCGAGCAGCAACGCGAACCGTCCAGCGCGAGGTCCACCCGGCTTCTCCAGCCCGTGGAGCCGTTCGACGACGTCGACGGCACGACCGGCCGCCAGCGCCGCAGTCGCGTACTCGATGAGCAGCGATGGGTTGTCGTCGAGCTCGATCGCCCGTCCGAGGAAGTCCGCGCGCTCGACCAGGTCGGTCGAGGTGAGTCCGAGCGCCCGATACGCCTCGGCGGAGGGCGTCGCGGCGATCGACGACCGCCAGTGCTTGCACGCCTTGCGGACCTTGCCACGCGCCAGCGCCAGGTAGCCGAGGTGCAGGTCGCGCTCCGGGCTGGGCGGTGCCTCGTCCAGCCGAGCCCGCCAGCCGGGACCGGCGACAGGGGCCGCGGGACCGACGAGCGGCTGGCCACCGAGAACCGCGAGCCACGGGCGCTGGTCAGCGCCGAGCGTCTCCGCTGGGAACGGGGTGGCCGGATCGACCGGAAGGTCACCGGCCGCCACCGCCAGCGCACCCCAGCCGTCAGCCGTCGCCTCGATGGTCACAGGCGTGTGCTGCACGCGCGAGAGCGCACGGTCGGCCTCGGAGACCTGCGTCGGGCGCAGCGGCAGCTCGCCGTGCGACCCGGAGAAAGTCACCGGCCCGTACGCCTCCGTCCAGGTCCACGTCTCACCGGGGTCGAGAGGCAGATGATGCATCTGGGTCGGGCCGAGGCCGGCTTGGATCTCGCAGTAGCGACCTGTGCCCCCGAGCCACGACTGCCACGTCTCGCCACCGGTGGCTGTGCCCCAGACGAAGAGCTTTCGGCCACGCAGCTTCGGGGTCGAGGTCTGCTGCATACCGACGCCGTTCGCGTCGACCGCCGCGACCCATGGCTCGTGGAGACCGTCAAGGTCGGCGAAGAGGTCCGAGGCGTAGACCTGGCTCGTCGGTTCGAGCCGATCCGGCGGGATGTCGATCACGGAGATGTCGGCGTAGCTCGACGACACCGCGCGCGTCGCGGGCATGAGGATGCGCCCGCCCGCCACCTGCGGCACGGCGATCGTCGACCACCAGTACACGGGCACCATCCGGTCGTACGGGTTGTCGAGCACCATCCGCACGTACAGGTCCTCGGCGCCGTCCGGCAGCCACGCGTCGATGCGCCACACCAGGCCGAGCATCCGCTCGTACGCCCAGAGCCGGAGCACGTCCGTACCCTCGGGCCCGGCGACCCACCCTGCCGACACCGGCGAGCTCGTGAGCGGCCAGTGCCCCGTGAAGCCGAGGTTCCATTCGACACCGCCGGCGAACCAGGCCTTTCGGAGCCCGAGGTTGCCGTGCATCAGCGCATCGGGCTGGTAGAGAAGCTCCCGCCCGGCGACCTTGTCGTACAGCGTCCACAACCGCCCACCGAGATCCAGGAGGAAGGTCGCCTTGAGGCGGTCGTTCTCGAGGACGGCGACGCGCAGGTCGCTCGTCGTGACATCACGGGTGAAGGAGTCCTGGGAGTCGTACGGCAGGACTGTCGGGTAGCGGTCGACGTAACCCTCCTGGCCCCCGAGCACTTCCCAGTCGGCGTCGCTCAGGGGTCGTGCCCCGCCTGCGTCGAGGATCGGGAGCCCGTTTCCGGGTCCGGGTTGGGCGATCGGTGTGGACAGCGTCGTGAACGTCAGCACAAGGTCAGGCTAGCGAGCCCGGACGTGGCCGGACATGGACCGCTGAAAACCGGCCAGATTCTCGTCCCGTCAGCGCAGACCGCTCCATTGCTTGTGGCGTCGGACGGTGGACACGATGAAGTCGACGACCCGCTGCGACGTGTTGCCGATCTGGTAGTCGTCGGGGATGACTATCGGCTCGCGGCGCATGGCGAGGGTGACCGCTTCGATGACGTTCTCGGGATCAAGACCGGTCATGAGGATGGCGCCGGTGTCCAGCGCCTCGGGCCTCTCGATCGCGTCGCGCAGCGTCACCGCCGGGAATCCCTGCAGGCTGGACTCCTCGGCGATCGTGCCCGAGTCGGACAGCACGCACGCCGCGTTGAGCTGGAGCTTGTTGTAGTCGAGGAAGCCGAGCGGCGGGTGGAACGTCACGCCGTCGAGGGTGCGGCCGAGAGCGTCGAGACGCTTGCGGGTGCGCGGATGGGTCGAGACGAGGATCGGCTTGCCATACGTCTCGTGTACCCGCTGCAGGCAGTCCAGCAGCGCGTCGAGCCGCTCGGGAGAGTCGACGTTCTCCTCGCGATGGGCAGAGACGAGGAAGTACGAGTCGGGTTCGAGCCCGAGCCGTACGAGAACGTCTGAGGCCTCGATCGCATCGCGATGAGCGTCGAGGACCTCCTTCATCGGCGATCCCGTCTTGATGATCCGGCGCGACTGCAGGCCCTCGGCGAGCAGGTTGCGGCGCGCGTGCTCGGTGTAGACGAGGTTGTAGTCGGCGACGTGGTCGACGAGGCGCCGGTTCGTCTCCTCCGGCACGTTCTCGTCGAAGCACCGGTTGCCGGCCTCCATGTGGTAGACGGGCACCCGCATCCGCTTCGCCATGACCGCGGCCAGGCAGGAGTTCGTGTCGCCGAGCACGAGCACGGCATCGGGGGCATAGTCGCGGATCGCCTGCTCCGTACCGACGAGCACGTCTCCCAGCACCTGCCCGAGCGTGTCTGTGCGGACGTTGAGCAGCCGGTCCGGCGGCCGGAGCCCGAGGTCGGCGAAGAAGACCTCCCCGAGAAGGGGGTCGTAGTTCTGCCCGGTGTGTACGAGGACGTGGTCGAGCGAGTCGTCGAGCCGCTTCATCACCGCGGACAGCCGGATGATCTCCGGACGCGTCCCCACCACCGTCATCACACGAGTCACGCGCACATCCTCCCATCCCGGGCGGGCCAGTGATGCGACGAGCCCTGTCGGCGCGGCCGGCGCGGCATGAAGGAGCCTGTACGAGTATCGAGTGGTCGGACCGCCCCCGGAGGCCCTGGCTGTTCCGGCTCGCTGGGCCGGCTATTCCGGTTCATCATGTTAAGTGGGTGTGTGGGAGGTTCTCATGGCCGATCCGCCATGAGAACCTACGGCTCACCCACTTAACATGGTGAACCGATGCGGCCCAGCCCATCGCACCCACCACAGTTCACGCCGACGGGCGGACGTCCTCCCAGAACGTGTCGGGGGCATCAGGGTCGAAGAGCTCGTTGGTCCAGAACAGCGTGGTCGCCTCGCCGCCGAGAGCCGTGATGTTGTGGGTCCACATGGTCGGCATGTCGATGGCGACCGGTTCGTCGCCGCTCACCGTGAACGTCACCACCTCGTCGGTCAGCTCGCGCCGCAAGGCGATCTCCGCACGACCCGCGAGCACGACGAAACGCTCGATCTTGCGCAGGTGGAAATGCTCGCCGCGCGTGAAACCGTCATTCGTCGTCGACACGAACACCTGACCGCCCGCACCGTGGCTGCGGATCGACTCCACGAGCCGCCCCCGCTGGTCTCCTCGCGGCGTCAGCACCAGCGGGTAGCGCGTCGGGAACAACCCCGCCCGGTACGTGTTGAACAGGTCCAGCCGGAAGTCGTCGGTGAGATCGGGGACGTCCGCCCCCGCGTACACGCTCCTGAACTCCGCCAGCGTGTCCCACACCTGCGCGACCGATGTCTCGTACGGGACCGGCTCACTCACACCCGACCCGTCGAGCCCGTCGAGCAGCGCCTGCGCCGCCTGCTGCGCGTGGAGCAGCCCGATCGGCCGGTCGACGAGTGATGTCGGGGTCTCCCCTGCCACCGCCGCCGCGACGAACGTGGCGACGAACGAGTTGTACGCAGGGCGCCCGTGCTCACCGAACAGGTTCGGGAGGCGGACATCGGTGTACGAGGTCCCCCAGCGCGCAGCCGCCTGGCCGAGCACGTCGGAGGCGCCGGCCTTGCCGATCGCATACGGGGTCCCGTTGCCGACCTGGATGGAGTTCGCGTAGACCAGCCGCGGCGTACCGTCCACGGCAGCGACGAGGTCTGAGGCCAAGGCGATGTTGCCGTCGCGTACGGCCTCGTCGGTATCCCGGTTGATGCCCGCGACGTGGATCACGGCGTCGACGCCTGCGAGCAGCTCACCCAGTCGCGGCCAGTCGGCCTGCGCGACCGGGACGATCTCCAGGTCCGGCCGCAACGCCTTCGCACGTACCTGCAGGTGCCAACCGAGGAACCCGTCGGCGCCGGTGACTGCGACCTTCACAGGCCTGCCTCGGCCGCTGCCCGTACCTCCGGCACCGTCAGCAGCAGCTCCTTGGTGGCCTCGAGGTCGAGCTGTGTCGTGTTCGCACTGGTGTAGTCGGCGTCGCGCGGGATGCGGCGCTCACCCTCATCGAAGTACAGCTCGTACTGCAACCCGCGCGCATCGAGCGGTACGCGGAAGTAGTCACCCTGATCGTCGGCCTTGACCATCTCCTCGACGCTGAGCAGCGTCTCGTGGAGCTTCTCGCCGTGCCGCGAGCCGATGACCGCGATCTCGGGATCCTCGACGCCCATCACGGACGCCACCGCACGCGCGAGCGTCTCGACCGTGGACGCCGCCGCCTTCCGTACGAACAGGTCGCCCGACGTCGCGTGGCTGAACGCGTGGAGCACGAGCGCGACCGACTGGTCGAGGCTCATGAGGAACCGGGTCATCGTGGGCTCGGTGAGCGTGAGTGGACGCCCGGAGCGGAGCTGCTCGATGAACAGCGGGATGACCGAACCCCGCGAGTACATGACGTTGCCGTACCGGGTCACGGCCACCCTCATCTGGGAGTCGGGGTGGTTGCGGGCGAAGGCCTGCGCGGTCTTCTCCATGAGCGCCTTCGACATGCCCATCGCGTTGACCGGGTAGACGGCCTTGTCGGTGGAGAGGACGACGAGCGCCTGGACGCCCGCGTGCGCGGCCGCCTCGATCACGTGATGGCTTCCGGTGACGTTCGTCAGCACGGCCTGCTGGGGAAAGAACTCGCAGCTCGGTACCTGCTTGAGCGCGGCCGCGTGGAAGACGTAGTCAGCCCCCTCCATCGGCGCTTCGAGGCTCTCGATGTCGCGGACGTCGCCGATGAAGAACCGCATCCGCTCGTCGGCGAAGGTACGGCGCATCGCGTCCTGCTTGGCCTCGTCGCGGCTCAGCACATTGACCTGTCGCACGCCGTGGGCCAGCAGGTGGTGCGCCATCGTGGACCCGAACGAGCCCGTACCGCCCGTGATCGTGACCGTCTTGCCGGCGATCGAGTCGATCGCGTATTTCGCCTCCAGCGTGTCTGTCACGAATTGCCTTTCCGCTTGGCGGTACGAAGGATCTCGGTCAACCTGGCCCCGCCGATCGCGGACGACATCTCGCGTTCGTACAGGTCGCGGCCCCGGTTGCCCATCTCGCGCAGCATATCGGCGCCGGCCGCCTTGGCCTGGCGCAGCGCGGTCGCCACGGCGGCGGGATCGGTCGGCGACGCCGACCACCCGGCCTGTGCTGCGGTGACGACCTCGGCGGGATCGCCGGCAGCGACGACGAGCACGGGATGGCCGCCGGCCAGCAGCGAGGGGATCTTGCTCGGCATGTTGACGCGGAACAACGGCGTGTCGGAGATGCAGACCAGCTGAAGATCGGCGGTCGCGAGCAGGCCCGGCATGGTCGCCATCGCGCGGCGACCAAGGAAGTGGACGCGGTCGGTGACCCCGAGGTCCTCGGCCAGGGCCCGTAGCCGCTCGCCGTCGACACCGTCGCCCACCGTGACGATGTGGATGCGCTCCGCGGGATTGATGCGGGCGCCGGCCTCGACCAGGACGCCGAGGCCTTGGGGAACGCCGTGAGCGCCCGCGTACATCGCGACGAAGTCGTCGTCGGTCAGCCCGAGCGAAGCGCGCAGGGTCGGGTCGGGGGTGGCCGGTGTGGCGAACAACGACTCGTCGACCCAGTTGTACAGGAGGCTGATCTTCTCCTCCTGGACGCCGCGGTCTACGAGCACCTGCTTCATCGATGGTGAGAGGACCGTGACGTGGCTGGCGAGACGGTACGACCACTTCGCGAAGGTGCCCAACACCGCGTTGGCGATGCGGTGCACCGGCCCTGAGGTGAGGAAGCCCGACTGGAACACCGAGTCGGGCCACAGGTCCATGATCATCGTCACGTACGGGGTCCCGAAGAGGACCCGGGCCACCATCGGTGCGAGGTTCGCGGTGACCGGAGTGGAATGTACGACGGCGAGCCCGGCCTTCTTGATGTCGCCGATCCCGTAGTACGTGCTCGACAGAGCCCAGGAGGTGTAGTTGAGCATCCTGCCGACAGGGTTGTGGTCGTGGCTGGGGTACAGCGGCGTACGCCTGACCTCGATCCCGTCGATCTCCTCGCGGCTCGCCCGGTCGGCCCGGTACCCGTCGGCCACCACGCCGGTCGGGTAGTTCGGCACGCCGGTGAGCACCGTCACGTCCCAGCCGATCCGCTCCAGCTCCTCGGCAACCCAGCAGGCCACCCCGACGTTCTCAGGGTGGTAGACCTGGCTGACGTAGCAGACCGTCTCGCGCATGGGGAACAGTGTGCCGCCTCCCCGGTTCGCCCGCCTCCTCGCCCCCAGATGTTTACAGGTCCTCTCCCCGAGCAGTACAGGTCCTCTCCCCAAGGGGTACAGGTCCTCTCCCCGAGCAGTACAGGTCCTCTCCCCGAGGGGACTTGGTGTCCAGATAGGGTGACGGCATGCGGGTGGGTGCGGCGATCGTCTCGTACAACCCCGCGCCCTCACTGCTGAGGCTGGTGACGGAGCTGGTCGGCGCCGACATCCCCGTCGAGGTCGTCGACAACGCGTCGACGAGCGGGGTCGACATCCTCGAGGAGTGCGCCGCAGTCGGCGCCACCTTGACGCTGCTGGAGACGAACACCGGGGTCGCCGGCGCCCTGGGTCATGCCCTCGACAACACCACCGCCGACTGGTTGCTCACGTTCGACCAGGACAGCGCGCTGACTGCTCACTCGCTCGACCAGCTCCTCGGCAGCGCCGCCACGAGCAACGAGCGGGTCGCGATGGTCGCGCCCGTCGTCCGGGACGAGGCCACCGCGCGGCCACTCCAGGGGGATCCGGGCCGGAGACACTGGTACGAGACGGACCGGGCCATCACCTCGGGCTCGTTGTGCCGTGTCGCCGCGCTGAAACAGGTAGGAGGATTCCGTGCCGACCTCGTCATCGACTTCGTGGACTGGGACCTGTGCCTACGGATCCGCGAAGCAGGCTGGCAGGTTGCCATCGAGCCGACAGCCGTCCTCGAGCACTCCATCGGCAACGCCACCAGCCACCGCGTGCCGTTTCTGGGCGAGGTCACGACGAGCAACCACAACGCTGACCGGCAGTACTACAAGTACCGCAACTACCTCCTCCTCGCGCGCACTGGCGGGCTCGCGAAAGACCCACGCTGGTCGGTTCGAACGGCCTTCGGCCTCGTGCTCGGCGTCGGCAAGGTGATCGCCTTCGAGAGCGACAAGGCGGCCAAGGTCGCGTCCATCGCGACGGGGCTTCGGGATGGCGTCGCCGGCCGCGCCGGTACGCGTCGGTCACCGCTTCGTGACCCTGCCCGCTCTCGTTCAGCAGCGCATCTGGAGTCGGAGGCGAAGCCGGGACACCCCCGGACGCCCATCTCCGTCTGCATGGCCACGTACAACGGGGCGCGCTACCTGCGGGCCCAGCTCGACTCGATCCTGGCCCAGCTCGGCCCCGAGGACGAGCTGCTCGTACAAGACGACGGGTCGTCCGACGAGACGGTGGAGATCCTCTGCTCGTACGACGACCCGCGCATTCAGCTCGTCGAGAACTCGACCAACCTTGGCGTCATCGCCACGTTCGAGCGCTGTCTGTCGCGAGCCCGGACGCCGATCGTCTTCCTCGCCGACCAGGACGACGAGTGGCTCCCGGGCAAGGTGGACGCGATGGTCGCCCTGTTCCTCGACCCGCGCGTGACAGGGGTCGTCACCGATGCACTGGTCGTGGACGCCGACAACGCGGTGATCGCTGAGTCGATCTTCGCCTACTTCCACAGCGGCCCGGGTGTGCTGCACAACTTCGTCAAGAACTCGTACCTCGGCTGCTGTATGGCGGTCCGGCGCGACGTTCTCTCTGTCGCTCTGCCCGTGCCGCGGAGCGTGAGGACCCATGACGGCTGGATCGGCATCACCGCTGACATGCTGGGTGACGTCGTCTTCCTGACGACGCCGTACGTGAGGTACCGGCGGCACGGGACCAACCTGAGCCAGATGGAGCCGTTCGGGCTCGCCGACGTCGTCAGACGCCGGCTCGCCCTCGCAGCTCACCTGGTGAGAATCGCCGCTCCCACGGCCCTCAGGCGGCGTGCCTCTCGGGGACGCTGACCGCCTGCGGAGTCGGGACCGCCTGAACGGGCAGGGTCGCGACGGGGCTGAACCAGCCCGGCTGTGGAACCGAGATCGCCGCCGGGCCTGTCGCCGGACCATTGGCCAGCGACAGGATCGCGTTGCGCCGGGCGGAAAGCACCATGAGCGTGATGAGGATCGCGACGCTGATCACAGCGAGCACGATGTGGGGTGTCACGTTGTTTGAGAAGTCCCACAGGTAGTGCAGCCCCACAGCAGCGGCGAACGCGACGACCAAGCCCGTGACAGCGAACCGCTTCCGGGGAGTCGAGCCGATCCGCCACAGGGCCCAGGCCACCATGCCCGTCCACGCGATGTGGCTCGCCGGGGCAAGCAGTGCCCGCAGCTGGAGCGTCTGCTGCATCGCCGCCAGCCCGCCGAAGCGAGACACGAGCGCGTAGAACGCGTACCCCATGGTCTCGAGGACCGCGAAGCCGGCGCCTGCGGCGATGCCGAGCGCGAGACCCGCCCCGGCTGTACGGCGACGGGCCACGAGGAAGATGGCCACTGGGACGATGAGCTTCGCGAGCTCTTCGATGATGGCCACACCGAGGTACACCTGGCCCTGCGGACCGGTCAGTGAGCTCTCGAGCGTGCCCGCGAGCGTGACGCCGACGATCCCCGCGATCACGGCGGTGCCGATGATGAGGCCTCCGTGTCCGTCGAGGCCCTGCCCGATCGCGTACTCCAGCATCAGCACCGCTGCCGGCACCGTGACCGAGCCGATCAGCAGCACAGTCGGGAAGAACAGAAGGTTCTGAGTAGCGAGCATGGTCTGGTTGACGAGAAGGTACGAGACGATGCCGCCCACCAGTACGAGGAGCCAACCCAGTCGCCGCCCCCAGTTGTGGCGCGAGATCGGGGCCGGCCGGACAGGTACGGTCGCCACCGGGTAGATCTGTACGGCCGGGACGTCCTCCTGCCAGAACTGCCAGCCGACGGGCGCGGGTCCCCACTCAGGGGACGGCTGCCACCCTGTGGATGGAACCCAGCCCGCTGGAGGTGCGGGCCACGTGGGCGGAACCATGAATCGCATTGTCACATCAATCTCCTTCGGTCGTCTTCGACGCTAGGTACGGAATCTGTGGGTCCCCTGTGCAGGCTCAGTGGATTCCATGGGAGGGGCCCCGGCCCCGGCTCCCCAACCCCAGGGCCGCTTCCCAAGCCGTCGATGCCGTGCGGAGTCGCACGAAAGCTCGGGCAGACGGCACCAACGGCGCGCGTGCCGGCCCCGCGCAGCACAGCGCCCCGGACCGTGAGGTCCGGGGCGCTGTGTAGGTGCTGTTACTCGGTCGCTTCGCCGTGACCGGCGAGCTCGATGAACGGGCTGTCGGGAAGGTGCTTCTCGGTGCCGACGAAGGTGAACGGGGTCTCCGCACCCTCCTCCGCCACGTCGACGAGCACGATCTGACCGGCCTTCAGCTCGCTGAAGAGGATCTTCTCGGCGAGGTTGTCCTCGATGTCCCGCTGCAGCGCCCGACGCAACGGCCGTGCCCCGAGGATCGGGTCGAAGCCGCGCTTCGCGATGAGCGACTTGGCAGCCGGGGTGAGCTCGATGCCCATGTCCCGGTCCTTCAGACGCCCCTCGATCTTCGCGACCAGGAGGTCGACGATCTCCTCGATCTCGTCCTGCGACAGCTGGTGGAAGACGACGATGTCGTCGACGCGGTTCAGGAACTCGGGACGGAAGTGCTGCTTGAGCTCGTCCGAGACCTTCGCCTTCATCTTCTCGTAGCCCGACTCGGCGTCCGTCCCCTGCTGGAAGCCGAGGTTGACCGCCTTCGAGATGTCGCGCGAACCGAGGTTCGTCGTCATGACGATGACCGTGTTCTTGAAGTCCACGACCCGGCCCTGCGCATCGGTGAGGCGACCCTCGTCGAGGATCTGCAGCAACGAGTTGAAGATGTCGGGATGTGCCTTCTCGATCTCGTCGAAGAGCACGACGGAGAACGGCTTGCGGCGCACCTTCTCGGTGAGCTGGCCGCCCTCTTCGTACCCGACGTAGCCGGGAGGCGACCCGAACATCCGGGAGGCCGTGTGCTTCTCGGAGTACTCGCTCATGTCGAGCGTGATGAGAGCGTCCTCGTCACCGAACAGGAACTCGGTCAGCGCCTTCGTGAGCTCGGTCTTCCCGACGCCGGACGGGCCGGCGAAGATGAACGAGCCGGACGGACGCTTCGGGTCCTTGAGCCCTGCTCGCGTACGACGCATCGACCGCGACAGCGCCCTGACGGCGTCCTTCTGGCCGATGATCCGCTTGCCGATCTCGTCCTCCATGTGGAGCAGTCGTGCGGACTCCTCCTCAGTGAGCTTGAAGACCGGAATGCCGGTGGACGAGCTGAGTACTTCGGCGATCTGCTCCTCGTCGACCTCGGCCGGCATGTCAGAGTCGCCGAGCTTCCAGGCCTGCTCCTTCTCGGCGCGCTGCGCGAGGAGCTTCTTCTCCTGGTCGCGCAGCCCGGCTGCCCGCTCGAAGTCCTGGGCGTCGATCGCCGCCTCCTTCTCGAGGCGTACGGAGGCGATGCGCTCGTCGAACTCGCGGAGATCGGGCGGTGCCGTCATCCGCTTGATACGGAGGCGTGCTCCGGCCTCGTCGATCAGATCGATGGCCTTGTCCGGCAGGAAGCGGTCGGAGATGTACCGATCGGCCAGCTGCGCGGCGGTAGCGAGCGCCTCGTCGGTGATCGTGATCCGGTGGTGGGCCTCGTAACGGTCACGCAGCCCGCGCAGGATCTCGATCGTCATGGCGATCGACGGTTCGGCCACCTGGATCGGCTGGAAACGGCGCTCAAGAGCCGCGTCCTTCTCGATGTGCTTGCGGTACTCGTCGAGCGTGGTCGCGCCGATCGTCTGCAGCTCGCCACGGGCGAGCATCGGCTTCAGGATCGAGGAGGCGTCAATCGCACCCTCGGCAGCACCTGCGCCGACGAGCGTGTGGATCTCGTCGATGAACAGCATCACGTCGCCGCGGGTCTTGATCTCCGAGAGCACCTTGCGGAGCCGCTCCTCGAAATCGCCGCGGTAGCGGGAGCCGGCCACGAGTGCGCCGAGGTCGAGCGTGTAGATCTGCTTGTCGCGCAGCGTCTCGGGCACGTCACCACGCACGATCGCCTGCGAGAGACCCTCGACGATCGCGGTCTTGCCGACACCTGGTTCCCCGATGAGCACCGGGTTGTTCTTCGTACGGCGCGACAGCACCGTCATCACCCGCTCGATCTCCTTCTCACGACCGATGACCGGGTCGAGCTTGTTCTCGCGCGCAGCCTGGGTGAGGTTGCGGCCGAACTGGTCCAGCACCTTGCTCGTCGCCGACTGCGGACCGACGTCCGGAGCACCGGCGGTGGCGGACTCCTTGCCGGCCTGGAAGCCTGACAGGAGCTGCAGCACCTGCGTGCGGACGCGGTTGAGATCGGCGCCCAGCTTGATCAGCACCTGTGCGGCGACTCCCTCTCCCTCCCGGATGAGACCGAGGAGGATGTGCTCGGTGCCGATGTAGGTGTGGTTGATCTGCAAAGCCTCGCGCAGCGAGAGCTCCAGCACCTTCTTGGCGCGCGGGGTAAAGGGGATGTGGCCGGTCGGAGCCTGCTGGCCCTGTCCGATGATCTCCTCGACCTGCTCACGCACAGCTTCCAGAGAGATGCCCAGCGATTCGAGCGCCTTCGCGGCGACGCCTTCTCCCTCGTGGATCAGGCCCAGCAGTAGATGCTCGGTCCCGATGTAGTTGTGATTGAGCATGCGAGCTTCGTCCTGCGCCAGCACGACGACTCGCCTGGCCCGATCAGTGAACCGCTCGAACATCGACACCTTCTTCTCCTCTCGGAGCCCGAAGGCCCCTCACGCCCCGCCCGGCGTGCACCTCACACGCTCCGACGGTACGTGTCAGTCTACGTAACGTTGCTGTCCCCCAAGACTGTTCCACGTTCGCTCTCAGCGCATCGGCGTCTGGGTCCATCTTCCGAGAACGGCTCCGAGAACGGCACAGGGGCCGGGATCACTCCCAGCCCCTGGTCCGGCTTGTTGTGTACTGAGTGCTCAGTGGGCGTCTTCGTACGCCTTGCGGATCTCGGCCGACACGCGGCCGCGATCGCTCACCTCGTAACCCTGGCCACGTGCCCAGGTGCGGATGGTATTCGCGTTGGAAACTCCACGAGCCGTCGCGCGAACCTGGGCCTTACGGCCACCGGTGCGCCGCGCGGACCCCATCCACGGGGCAATCGCGGCGCGAAGCTTTTCGGCATTCGCACTTGAAAGGTCAATTTCATAGTTCACGCCGTCGAGTGCAAAGCGGACGGTCTCGGCAGCAACACTGCCATCAACATCGTCTTCCAGCACCACAGTCATCTTGCTAACCATTTGCTCTCCCAAGCTGTCCGGACCTATCGAGCCGATCTCCCCGGCCGACTCCCCCACAATATTCACTCGAGTAGGGGTAATGCAACTGTTTGTCGCAGAAGCCGTCATTATGCACCACAGATCAAAAGGTTCCGGGACCTCAGGACTCCCAAAGACATGCTTCGCAATCGCCCAGGCGGCCGAGATCCGAGGTCTCGTCTTCCGGCCGCGCCGACCGGATGCTGCCAGATCGCTCCGGATCAGGCAGGATACAAGGTGGAAGGGACACCACGTGGGCAGGGATCGAGCAAGTATCAAGGATGTCGCGCGAGTAGCGGGCGTGTCTGTGGGCACGGTGTCGAACGTGCTGAACCGACCCGATTTCGTGTCGGACCCGACAAGACAACGGGTACAGGCCGCCATGAGTGAACTCGGCTTCGTGCGTAACGCCACCGCGCGTCAACTGCGGGCAGGACACTCGCAGACGGTGGGCGTCGTCGTCCTGGACCTGGCAAATCCTTTCTACACAGGAATTGTCCGCGGCATCGAGGACCGACTGGCCGAAGACAATCACCTGCTGATGCTGTGCAGCTCCGACGAGAACGAAGATCGAGAGACGCGTTATCTGCGCCAGTTCGCCGAGCAGGGTGTGCGTGGCATTCTCATCACGCCCTTCGGAAACTTGAACGAGCGATTCGACATACTCACGAACCTCCAGATACCGGTCGTGCTTCTCGACACCCACAGCCCCGACCTCGCCTGCGTCAGCGTGGACAACGTCAAGGGCGCGAGATTGGCTGTCAACCATCTGCTCGAACAGGGTCACCGACGCATCGCACTTCTCAACGGGCCCATGGAGATCCAGCAGTGCCGCGACCGTTCTGCAGGAACGATGGCCGCGGTGTACGAGGCAGGACTCGATCCTTCCGACATCATCATTGAGGTCCTTCTGCCTGACATGACCGGCGATGACGGCGCCGACGCGATGCGTCACCTTTTGGATTCGGTCCAAGAGCCACCAACCGCCGTCTTCTGCGTCAACGACATCGTCGCCCTCGGCGTAATGCGCGTCCTGCGCGAACGCGATATCGACGTCCCGGAGCAGATGGCTGTTGTCGGATACGACGACGTGCCGATCATCAAGGAGCTGCGCACCCCGCTGACGTCGGTTCGCCAGCCCATGCACGAGATCGGCTGGAACGCTGCCGATCTGCTTCTCACCGGCAAGGTGAAGCAGGTGAGGTTCTCGCCCGAGCTGGTCATCCGCGCTTCGTCGGACTACCGCCGGTGACGGTGACCTACGTGCTCGGCGCGCCCCTCGGCGTCGTCTCCGCGCATCGCCAGCTCATCGACCTCGGACCGGACCACCCGAGCCGCTCGGGGATGGTCGAGATCGCCTGCCGTCTCGAAGGTGGCGTCATCGCAGAGGTGGAGATCCGACCCGGTGCGGGCCACCGATCGGCGGAGAAGCTCTTCGAGGTGCGCGACTACCGCCAGCTGCTCGCCCTGGCGAACCGTCATGACTGGCAGGCGCCGTTCGCCGGTGAGCTGGGTGCCGCGCTCACGATCGAGGAAGCGCTGCGTCTGACTCCTCCGCCCCGAGCCACCTGGCTACGGACGGTGCTGGCGGAGCATGCCCGGCTTCACAGCCACCTGGGCTTCCTGTCCGTGATCCCCGCGAAGCTGGCCCCGGATGCTGCGGCCGCGCATCGGGTCCATGCGGCGCGCGAGGCATTGCGCGAGCAGCTCGCCGACCTGTGCGGCAACCGGGTACACCCGATGGTGTGCCGCCTGGGAGGGCTGTCGGTCGATGCCGACCGACGGTGGCTCGACGCCGAGGCACGCCTCGCCGAGACGATCTCCGCGCTCGCGTCGGAGCTTCGTGCGCTCCTGCCGGCGGCTGGTCTCCCCGAGCGCGTGGCCGTGATCGACCCGGTCCTCGCCCGCACGTACGGCGTCACCGGTCCCGCGGCACGCGCCGCCGGCATCGACACCGACCTGCGCCGCAGCGCCCCGTACCTCGCATACGCCGACCTCGACGTGCCGACCATCCCCGTGACCGACCACCCCGGGGATGCCGTCTCGCGGCTGCTGGCGTGGACCCATGAGCTGGGGAGCACCTCCATCCTCCTGTCGGCCGCGGTCGAGCGCACCAGTCGTACGGACGGCCCGGTCTCGGTGAAGCTACCGAAGGTGATGCGCGTACCGGTGGGCGATACGTACGTGGCGCATGAAGCGCCCCTCGGCCGCGCCGGGTGGTGGCTGGTCTCCCGAGGGGAGAAGGTGCCGTGGCGGCTCAAGCTCCGTACAGCGAGCTTCTCGCACATGGCCGCGCTCGAGGCTGTACTGCCCGGCACTCGCGCGGCCGATCTCCCCCTCGCCGTCGCCTCCGTCGGCTACGTCGCGGGCGATCTCGCCAAGTAGACACAGACTGAGCGCCGGCCCCATCCGGGCGCGGCGCTCAGAGTCGATGGTAGAGCGTGAGCTCAGGCTTGCTTCCAGACAGGTGTGGCCGGGCTCTTGACGTCGAGCTGGACCATCTCCGCAACCGACGGCAGCTCGTCAGTGCTCCAGTTCGCCGGACGCCCGGGCCGACGCACGCGGCGCGGCAGGTTGAGCACCTCGGCGGAGCCGGACTGGACACTCGCCTCGAGCCTCTCCACGCGATCGACGAGCGCGGCCACGTCGCCGACGAGCTCGTCACGCTCGATCCGCGCTGCCGCCAGGTCGCCCCTCATCGTGGACAGGACCCGGAGCTGTTCGGCGATGAGCTTGTTCCGCTGGATGACCTCGGCACGGGTCGCGACGAGGTCGGCCCGCGTCGACGTCAGCGTCTCCGCCAGCACGCTGTTCCGTTTGCGCAGCACCTCACGGACGATCGTGGCCGACTGACGGGTCTCGAACAGAAGCTCCTGGTGGCGGTTCTCCGCCGCGAGCAGCTGCCCATGCCCATCCAGGCGGGCATCGACGACCTCGTGCCACGCCGCACGAAGCGCCACGATCGAGGCCAATGCGAGCACGAGGATGGCGAGCCGACCGAACCAGATGTTGCCGAACAAGGACGAGAACGCGAAGGCGCCGCCGACGGCCAGCGCCACCTCTGACAGGCGTCGATGGGGTGATACCGGTTGTGAACGTTGTGGGGAAGTCACGCGCGTCAGCGTATGACCAGAGTTGGGAGCCAGGCGTGAGGCGCGGCTACGTGTCGTTGTTTTCCTCGTCATGAGGGGTGCGGCAGGCGCGCTCGAGGAACCAGCCGGAAACCACGAGGCAGATCGCTGAGACCGCGGTCACGAGGCCGATGATCAGGCGTTGCCTCGGCAGCGGCGCGTTGAGGTGTCCGACGCTGAACAAGGCGAACACCAGATAGCCGCCGACGAGCAACGACCCGCCAAGGAGCAGCGCCTTGGCGATGGCCAGAGTGGACACCGCGCGTCGCGGGTCCTGCCGTTGATGGACGACGTGGTTGCGGACGTAGGTGACCCGCGCCAGCACGCCCGCCGCAACGGCGCCCGCGAACATGACCATCGGTGTCGTCCAGGGCACGTCCGGCATGGTCAACGCGTACGCGCTGGCGCCGAGCAGGATGAGGAACGTCAGACCGGCGCCGATGATCGCCGCGATGACGAGGGCACGGATCCGAGTGGGCTGGACACCCGACGGCGCATCAGGCATGCGGGTCTCCCAGGTCTAGGGCCGGTCCGGGCCGGACGCCGGACGCGTCGACGGCCAGTACGAGCTCGGACACCCGGCCAAGACCGGGAACGACGAAGCCGGGATCGACCTCCGCCCAGGGCACGAGCACGAAGGCGCGCTCGGGCGCCCGGGGATGGGGCACCGTGAGGTGTTCAGTGCTCAGCACCACGTCGCCGAGGGCGAGGATGTCGACGTCGAGGGTACGAGGGGCGTTGCGCACGGTCCGTACCCGCTGCGCCTTGAGCTCCAGGCCTTGTGCCAGCATGAGAAGCTCGGAGGCCGCCAACGACGTCTCCCCCACGGCGACGGCATTGAGGTAGTCGGGCTGCGCCGGCCCGCCGACCGGATCGGTCTCGTACACGCTCGACACCCGCACCTCGCCGATGCCCCCTTCCGCGAGTCCGGCCACGGCTGTCCTCAGGTGGTCGATGCGGTCGCCGAGGTTGGATCCCAGTCCGAAGGCGACCCTCATCGGGTCCTCGTCATCGTCAGGCGTACGTCGGAGGCGTGCGCGTCGCGGGCCGCGCGGGGCTTGTGCACGGCGACGCGGACGGCGATGGCCTCGGGACTCTTGAGCAGCGCCTCGCACACGGCAGCGGCCAGCGACTCCACGAGCAGGACCGTGCTGGTCTCCACGACCCGCCGTACAAGCTGGCTGGCGACCACGTAGTCGATCGTGGCGGAGAGCTGGTCGCCGGCGACGGCCGCGTCCATGCTGAGCCATACCGTCACATCGACCGTGAACGACTGCGGAGCCAGCGCCTCCTCCGCGTACACACCGTGAACGCCTTCGGCGGCGATGGCGGAGATCTCGATGCGATCGGCCACCCGCAGCGCGTCGTACTCGACCAGGGTCACGGGCCGCATCAGCGCTGCTCCAGCTTCGTGGCCACCGCGACGGCGGCCAGGTGCGGAGCGACGGTGTGCGTACGGACACCCCATGCGCCATGAGCCGCCAGCCAGGTCGTGATCGCCACGGACGCATCATCGCGCGCTGCGGGTCCGCCCGGTGCCACCAGGTCGAGCATTCCCTTGCGCGACGCCCCCCACAGCACGGGCAGGCCGATCCCGTGGATGGCCTCCACCCCCCGCAGCACGTCCCAGCTCTGGTCGCCGGTCTTGGCGAAGCCGAGCCCAGGGTCGAGCACGAGTCGGTCCGGTTCGACGCCCGCTCTCGTGGCGGCCTTCACCCGTCCGAGGAGCTCGTCGATCACGTCAGAGACCACGTCGTCGTATGTGGCGTGCTGGATCATCGTCGCGCTCTGAGCGCGCCAGTGCATCGCCACGTACACGCAGCCCAGTGTCGCGACCAGGGGCAGCATGTCGGGGTCGGCCAGCCCACCCGACACGTCGTTGACGACCACCGCGCCCGCCTCGACGCACCGCGCGGCGACGTCGGCACGCACCGTGTCGACGGAGACCGTCACGCCGCCCTCAGCGAGCCTCCTGACGACGGGAAGGACCCGCTTCAGCTCGATCTCCGCGTCCACCCGCTCGGCGCCCGGGCGCGTCGACTCCCCGCCGACGTCGACCAGAGCGGCACCCTCAGCGGCCAGCTCGAGACCGTGCGCGACCGCGACCTCCACATCGGTGTAGCGACCACCGTCGGAGAACGAGTCAGGGGTCACGTTGAGGATGCCGACCACCCGGGTCGGCCCGGGGGTGAGCAGCGGGAGGGCTGCGGTCACCGCGGTCCTTGGATGAGCGACATCGCCTCGGCGCGTGCGGCCGTCTCGCGGAGATCGCCCCGCACAGCCGTGGTGATCGTGCGCGCATTCGGCTTCTGAGCGCCACGGATCGTCATACACAGGTGCTCGCACTCGAGAACGACGATGACGCCGCGTGGGTCAAGCCGCTCGACGAGGGCATCTGCGATCTGTGACGTCAGCCGCTCCTGCACCTGCGGGCGCCGCGCGAACCCATCGACGACCCGGGCCAGCTTCGACAACCCCACGACGCCCTGACCTGCCCTGGGGATGTAGCCCACATGAGCGACACCCATGAACGGAACGAGGTGGTGCTCGCAGGTCGAGTTGACCTCGATCTCCCGGACGAGCACCAGCTCATCCTGGACGATGTCGAACGTTGTGTTCAGGTGATCCGCGGGGTCCGAGTGGAGGCCGGAGAAGACCTCCCGGTACGCCCTCGCGACCCGATTCGGCGTGTCGCGCAGACCATCCCGGTCCGGGTCCTCGCCGATCGCGATGAGGATCTCTCGGACGGCGGCCTCGATGCGGGGGAGGTCGAAGGCTCCTTCCCCGACGGGCCTCAGGACACCACGGGCTGCGCTGTCCACGTCAGTTCTGTTCGAACGGACGGTCGTTGCTCTGGCCCGGAGTCCACGTGGGAGGCGCCCAACCGCCGGTCGGCGTGGGGTCGTTCCACGGCTCGCTCGGGGGCGTGGGCCCCGGAGGGAGCTGGCCACCGCCGACCGGTACGGGTACGGGATCGAGCTCAGGCTCCGGTCGTGCGGGCGGGTTCACCGGCGGGATCGAGGATGGCCGGCGGGTCTCGGAGCCGGTCCACGCGGGACGCTTCTCGTGCCTCTTCAGGGGCTTGAAGATCGTCGCCACCATCTCCTTGTCGAGGGTCTCCTTCTCGAGAAGCTGGCGGACCAGCTCGTCGAGGACGTCGCGGTTCTCGACCAGCACGTCGAAGGCTTCCTGATGGGCGGTGGCAATGAGCAGCGACACTTCCTCGTCGATGATCGCCGCAGTGCTCTCCGAGTACGCGCGCTGCTGGCTCATCTCCATGCCCACGAACGGCTCGCGGTCGTCGGAGCCGAGTTGCACGGCACCGAGCCGCTCCGTCATGCCGTACTGCGTGACCATCGCCCGCGCGACCTTCGTCGCCTTCTCGATGTCGTTGCTCGCGCCGGTGGTCGGGTCGTGGAAGACCATCTCCTCCGCGGCGCGACCGCCCAGCATGTACGCGAGCTGGTCCAGCAGCTCGCCCCGGGTGTGGCTGTACTTGTCCTGGTCCGGCAGCACCATCGTGTAGCCGAGAGCCTTGCCTCGCGGAAGGATCGTGACCTTCTGTACGGGGTCGGTGCCCGGCATCGCGGCCGCCACCATGGCGTGGCCGCCCTCGTGGTAGGCGGTGATGAGCACCTCTTGGGGGCTCATCAGGCGCGTACGACGCTGCGGACCGGCAATGACGCGGTCGATCGCCTCGTCCAGCGCGAAGTCGTCGATCTGGGTCTTGTTGGTACGTGCCGTGAGCAGTGCGGCCTCGTTGAGCACGTTGGCTAGGTCCGCGCCCGTGAAGCCAGGCGTCCGGCGCGCGACGCTTCCCAGGTCGACGCCGGCTGCCATCGGCTTGCCCTGCGCGTGGACCTGAAGGATCTTGCGACGGCCGTTGAGGTCAGGCGCGTCGACGGGGATCTGGCGATCGAAGCGGCCCGGCCGTAGGAGCGCCGGGTCGAGCACGTCCGGCCGGTTCGTCGCCGCGATGAGGATCACGCCGCCACGCACGTCGAAGCCGTCCATCTCGACGAGGAGCTGGTTGAGCGTCTGCTCGCGCTCGTCGTGGCCACCGCCCATACCGGCACCGCGATGACGGCCGACGGCGTCGATCTCGTCGATGAACACGATCGCCGGGGCTGCCTCCTTGGCCTGCTCGAACAGGTCGCGGACTCTGCTGGCACCGACACCGACGAACATCTCGACGAAGTCCGATCCGGAGTTCGAGAAGAACGGCACGCCCGCCTCACCCGCGACCGCGCGGGCCAGCAGCGTCTTACCGGTGCCGGGCTGCCCGTACAGCAGGACGCCCTTGGGGATCTTGGCGCCGACAGCCCTGAACTTGCCCGGCTCGGCGAGGAACTCCTTGATCTCCTGGAGCTCCTCGATGGCCTCATCCACGCCTGCAACGTCAGCGAACGTCGTCTTCGGGGTGTCCTTCGTGGCGACCTTGGCCTTCGACTTCCCGAACTGCATCACCCGGGAGCCGCCGCCCTGGAGTGAGTTGATGAGGAAGTAGAAGATCACGCCGATGATGAGGAACGGGACGAGCGTGCCCACCAGGCTCCCCCAGAAGCCGAGGTTCGGGTTGACACCCTTCCACGACTCGAGCGTGCCGGCCGCGACCCGGGCATTGAGCCGGGCGATGATGTCCTGCGACTCCGTACCGATCCAGGTGGCCTTGATCTTGGTCTGCTTGGCGTCGGCCTCGGTGACCTCGATGGTCTGCTCGGTATCGGTGAGGATCACCTCTTTGAGAGGCGTGTCGCTGTTGATGAGCTGGATCACCTGGCTCGTGGGGACGTCCTTATAACCCGTGATCTGTCCGGTCAGCTGGATGACCCAGCTCGCCGCGAGGATCACGATGAGGATCCACAGGAACGGCCCGCGGAGAATGCGTTGAAAGGTGCTCATACCCTGCCTTGGAAGGACGTAGCCAACAGGAACTAGACCTTACCAGCGGGTTCCACGTCCTCGTCCCGATGTGGAGAGTGCCCCAGACATCCCCTAGGGGTCGCCTTCACCATCCCTTACATTTCTCCTTGAGTGGCCCTTACCGAGCGTGCAAGACGATTGCGAACGCCCCCCGCACCTGACCACGCACGATCCCTGACCCATGAGGAGCAACACCGGCGATGAGCTCAGACGCGACGAGAACCTCCGCCCCGCGACGAGGCATGGTGCAGGAGGCCGGGCGTTCACTTCGGTTCCGTAGAGTCCGAGCCGTGGCGCTCGCCCTGGCCGTCCTCCTCATCGTCTCGACAGGGGTCTCGGTAGCTCCCGCGCTGATGGCACCAGGTACGGACTCGGTGGCCGCGCGGCTAGCGGAATGGGGGCGTGACCATGGCCTGGGGTGGGCCGTCACGGCGCTCGAAGAGGTCCAGTACGCCAAGAACCAGCCCGTCATCGGCGGTTCGGTCGCCGGCGGGTTGCCGACGGTTGGTACCAATCCGACCGTTCAGAGCTCGGCCTCCGCAACGCCTTCGGCCGGCCCAGCCACGACGGCCGCACCCGGAATCCTCGCGCCCCTGGTCAGCACTCCGCTCGCCGGCGAGGGTGTGTGGCGCAACCTGTACTCGGTGAACGGGATGCCCGCAGCCCGCGTCACCTCGCTTCGGCCGGACTCGCAGCACACCTCGTACTACGTGCAGGTGGTCTGGATGGATCCCACGCTCGTGAGTTTCCGCCTGCATCCCGGCTACAAGGTGCCTGGACCCGCCATCACGCCTGACAACCAGCTCAGCCCCGCCGAGCTGAACTCTGTGCTGGCCACGTTCAACTCCGGGTTCCTCATGAAGGACGCCCGCGGTGGCTACTGGCAGAACGGTCGTTCCATCGTGGCGCTGCGTACGGGAGCGGCGTCGATGGTGCTCACGACCGATGGCCACGTGATGTTGGAGGCATGGCCTGGCGGAACACCCGCCCCAGGCATCGCCGCGGTTCGCCAGAACCTCGACATGGTCATCGAGAACGGGGTCGTTTCACCGGCGGTGACCCAGGCGAGCGCCTCCGTCTGGGGGAAGACCATCGGCAACGCCGCGTACGTGTGGCGCAGCGGCATCGGGATCCGCGCGGACGGCTCGGTGGTCTTCGTCGTGGGACCGGCGATGAACATCGCGAGCCTTGCCGGTGTCCTTCACGATGCGGGGGCGGTGAACGCCATGCAGCTGGACATCAACCCCGACTGGACGAACTACATCACCTACACCCACCCGTCGCCCGGGACCGCGACACCAAGCGTGCTTCCCCCGCCCAACTCCTCGGTGCGCGCCAACCGGTACCTGCAGCCGTCCTCACGGGACTTCGTGGCGGTGCTGCCGCGCTGACCCCAGCCCGGGGTCAACTGTAGACGTGCGGGGCGAGCGTGCCGAGACCGGAGAGGTTCCGGTAGCGGCCGGCGTAGTCGAGCCCGTACCCGACGACGAACTCGTTGGGGATGTCGAAGCCGACGTACTTCACGTCGATCGGGTTGCGCGCCGCCTCCGGCTTGCGGAACATCGCCATCACCTCGAGGCTCGCAGGCTTGCGGGAGCGGAGGTTCTCGAGCAGGTACGCGAGCGTCAGGCCGGTGTCGACGATGTCCTCGACGACGAGCACATGGCGTCCGAGGATGTTCGAGTTGAGGTCCTTGAGGATCCGGACGACGCCCGAGCTGGAGGTGCCTGACCCGTACTAGGAGATCGCCATCCAGTCCATCTCGCAGTGGATGCTCAGCGCCCTCGACAGGTCGGCCATCACCATCACCGCGCCGTTGAGCACACCGACGAGTAGGAGGTCCTCGCCGCGGTAGTCCGCGTCGATCTGGCTGGCGATCTCAAGGAGCCGCTCATCGAGCTGGCTCTTGGTGTACAGGACTTGGGACAGGTCTTCGGATACATCGCGCAGATCCACGAAGAAACCCTATCCCAGCCCGCCCGGGCGTCTCGTGGAGCCATGGGAGTGTGGACTCCGACGAGGGCTACGGCGTCGCGGGCAGGACATGCTCGAGGGTGACGAGGGTGTAGCCCTGCGCTCGGATCTCGTCGATGATCCGGGGGAGGGCATCCGCGTCGAAGGTGGTGCCGTCGTCCGGGTTCGAGCCGACGTGCATGAGAACGATGGCTCCTGGCCGCAGGGCGCCGACAACTCGGCGCTGCACCTCGTCGGGACTCATGCCGCCGGCGGTCCCTTTCCAGCCCCAGCTGTCGACCGTCCAACGGAACGGGACGTAGCACTCGGCGTTCGCTGTCGCGATGGTGCGCGCGTTCACCGCGCCGTATGGGAAGCGGAAGTACGGACGGGGATCCACCCCGGTCACCCGCAGGATCGACGCCGCGCCGGTTCGGATCTCCACGTTCATACCGTCGGTCGTCAGCTGGGTCAGGTCCTTGTGGTTCTGGGTGTGGTTGCCGATCGGGTAGGCGGCGGCGATGGTTCGTGACGCAGTGGGGAAGGCGTCGACAAATGCGCCGGTGAGGAAGAACGTGCCGGGCGCCTCACGGCCTGCCAAGGTCGCCAGGATGGAGGGAACGCCATTGGCGTTGGCGCCCGCGTCGAAGGTCAGTGCCACCACCTTGGCGGTGTCGGCAACCAGCGTGAGGTCCTTACCGAGGAGATCTGCTGGTAGCCCACAACCCTGTGCTGCGGACGTGGTCGCGTGGGTCGGGGTCGGGCTGACGACGGCCGTCAAGGTCGCGGCCGTCGTGCGTGGGACTGACGGAGAGCCCACAGCCGAGGTCTGATGGGCAGGAAGCGTCGATCCGGTCGGGATTCCGCGTGACGAGGCGCCTCCAGAGCCGGTGACCGTGGACGCTGCAGGCGCCGTGGGCACCCCCCGGGGCACAGCACAACCAGCGCCGAGCACCATCACCAGGGCCGCGGCGTAGAGCAGAGAACCGAGCCTGCTGCTCATGCCACCATTCTAGTCTGGCTCGAGTCACCCCACCCGGAGCTGGTCGTCGCGGCGCACGATCCTCGCGCCCGGCACGTCGACCCCGGCCTGACCGCGCCAGTCGGTGATCAGCTCGGCGACCGCCCGTACGTGTCCCGCGGAGATGTCGGCGAGACCTTCGCGCCGGAGCCAGGTGAGCAGGGCACGGTCACGCAGTGCGCGATCGGCCGTCTCGAGCGGGACGATCGCCACGCCGCCGTCGGGTTGGGACGCCTCGATGAGCAGCCTCGCCGCCAGGGTGTCGAGGAGGTCGGCGTCAGCGCGGCAGAGCTCGGCGGTACGGGCGAGGGCCTCTGGGAGTCCTGGGCCGAGTGCGCCCGACAGCGTCGAGAGGGCCCCGCGGAGCCGGCTCCGGCTGTAGGCGGGGTCGGCGTTGTGGGGGTCGCTCCACCAGTCCAGCCCGGCCTCACGGCAGGCCGCCTCGGTCTCGGATCGCCGCACGCCGAGCAGCGGTCGCAGCAACCGACCCTGTCGCTCTGACATTCCTGCGAGGGAGCGAGTTCCCGAGCCGCGCGCGAGACCGAGCAGTACGGTCTCGGCCTGGTCGTCGAGGGTGTGCCCCACGAGCACCACGGCGTCGCGGTCGGCGAGGAGCGCGCGGTATCGGGCGACCCGCGCGTCGGCCTCGGGCCCGTCGCCACGATCGGTGACCTCGACCTGTACGACCTGGGCCGGGACGCCGAGCGACTCGACCTGCGCGGCGGCACGGGCGGCGACCGCCGCCGACACCTCCTGGAGGCCGTGGTCGACCACGATCGCGGCCACCCGCAGATCGGCGAGCTCCTCGACCCGACGCGCGCACCACGCTGCACCAGCCGCGAGAGCTAGGGAGTCGGCTCCGCCGGACACGCCGACGACGATGCGCTGTACCGGTCGTGGCGGAGCTGACCGACCCGCTGGAAGGCCGTCAGGGACGACGGCACGCAGCACCTTCCGTACCGCCTGCGCGACCCGCAGGCTCGCGGGCCCGAGCTCCTGGCGGGCCATCAGCAGACCCGGTTGACCCATGCGTCGGGGGCGGCGATCTCGGCGCTGGTCGGCAGGTTCTCCACCCGCTCGTACACCCGGTTCAGCCCGTCGACGCCCACCCGGTCGATGACGGCCCGGCAGAAGGCCGCGCCATCGGTGTACTGGGCGTGTTTCACGTCGAGCCCCATGAGGCCGCGCATCACCGCGTCGAGCCCGGGGGCGCTGCGGCGGCCGTTGAACTTCTCGCGCAGCGTCGCGACGCCCGCGACCATGTCCGTACGGTCCATCATGACGTCCGCGTACCCCTCGACCAGGCTCATCACTGCGGTCACGCCGGCGAGTGCCTTGCGACCCTCCGGCCCGAGTGCCACCTCGGCGAGGCTGAGCGACCGGCCGCCACGCAGCACGCCGAGCAGCGACGGGGTCTCGGCATCCACGACCTCCGCGACGAGGGTGCGAAGGTGCTCCGGCAGCCACGGCGCCTGCCCGAACTGGTAGCGATGCGTCACCTCATGGATGCAGACCCACAGCCGGAACGCGTCTCGGTCCCCGCCCATGGTGCGCTCCACGGCGGCGATGGTCGGCGCAACCAGCAGCAGTCGCGGCACCTCCGCGTACGGGTCGTACTGACCCAGCACCCGTCCGGACACCCACGCCAGGACCGAGCCGACCTGTACGGCGGTGGCCTCGCCCGCGAGCCGCTCGGCGACGGTCGGTTTGTCGGTGACGTAGGGGGCGAACATCCAGGCTGCGAGCCGTACGTTCCAGCGCAGCCACGTCGGACGGTCCACCACGAGCGGCGGCGCCCCCGGTGGCGCCTGCAGCCGGGTGGTCTTGGCGACGATCTCGTCGGCTCGCTCGGCCGCGACTCGGAGGCCGGCCACGACCTCGGTCAGCTCCGCGTCGGACAGCTCTGGGCCCGGGTCGACGAGGCGAGCACCGAGTCGCTCAGCGAGCGACCAATCGACCGGCGGGACAGTGGTCATGGGGCGAGCGTACTGACCCCCGAGACCCGGGCCTTGTCGCACGCTACCCTGAAGCGCACGAGGAGGACCGATGAGCGCATCGTCCGGGTGGGACTACCGGCAGCCGCCTGCGCCCCTCCCCGCTCAGCCGCCCTACGACCACAACGGCGAACCGCTCGGCTACAACCTCGATGACTCACCGCTGTACGAACAGCCTCCGGTCCCCCAGCCGTATGGATTGGCCGCCGTCGCCCCGCTGTCCAGCGGCTTCGCGACGACGGGCTTCGCGCTGAGCATCGGTGGCTTGGCCAGCGCGGTGATGCTGCCGGTCGTGATGGTCCCCCTTGCCGTCGCAGGGATCGGAGTCAGCGCCACAGCCCTGCGTCGTTGTCGTCGGGGCCTCGCCGCAGGCCGACGGCTCGCGATCGCCGGACTCGTGCTGGGCATCCTCGGCGTCGTGCTCGCCCTGCTCGTGGTCGTTGCCTTCAGCTCGTTCCTCTTCATATCCGGTCAGTAAGCGAGCCACCTCTCAGCAGCCGCACGCGGCCACCACACTGGTCGTACGTTCTAGCCAGTTCCGGGCCGCGAGCGCGCTCTCGGGTGCCACATCGTTGGCCACGAACGCGAAGACCACGAGGCCACCGTCCACGGTGCGGGTGAAGCCCGCCAGCGAGTGAACCCCTGTGAGCGTCCCGGTCTTGGCACGTACCGCTCCGCGACCGGCGCCTTCGGTCGTGGGGTCGTCGTAGCGCGCGTAGAGCGTCCCGTCCGCCGCAGCCGTCGGCAGTCCGTCGACGAGCGCGCGGTACCGGGTGTCGTTGAACCCCTTCGCCACGGCGAGCGACAGCACCGTCGGCGTCGCGAGGTTGGCGCGGGACAGCCCGGAGCCGTCGTCGATCCTCATGCCGTCCGTCCACAGGCCCAGGCTGACGAGCTGGGCCTGCATAGCGGTCTGTGCGGCATTGATGGACCCGGACGTCCCAGCCGCCAGCGCGATCTGGCGGAACAGGACCTCCGCCCCGTCGTTGTCCGAGTGGAGCAGGATCTGAGACACGATGAGATCTAGGGGCAGAGACTGCACGGAGGCGAGCGTTGTGGAGCCCGATGCAGCCGTACCAGGAGCGACAGCTGTCACCTGGATGCCCCGGGTCTGGAGCTGAGCGGCGAAGGCGTTCGCCGCATCGCCTGACGGATTCGTACCGTGCACTCCGTTGACGATCCCCTCGTCCACCCACAGCGCCGACGTGGGCGTCACGAACTCGTGGTAGCCAGGCAGCCAGGCAGGGTTCCAGGCGGGGCCGCTGAACAGCGAGTCGTCGTACGCCAGCGACACGGAGGTCTGACCGCCGGCCTTGAGCGCCTTGGCGGTTGCCTCCGCCAGGTCGCCGATCGAGGCGCGCTCGGGGTAGTTCGCGGTCCTGGAACCACTCAGGTACGGGTCGCCGCCACCGACGAGGAAGATCTGGTTCCCCGTGCCGGCTACGACCTTCGTGGTGAAGCGGTGGGCAGGTCCGTACGCAGCCAACGCCGCGGCGCTGGTCAGGAGCTTGAACGTCGATGCGGGCGTCATGAGCGCATCTGCGTTCTCGCCGGTCACCACCGCCCCGGTCAGCGGGTCCATGACGACCATCCCGTCTCGAGGCACGGACGAGCGGTCGACCGCCTGCAGCTTCGCCAGCAGGATGGCGCCGTCGGGCAGCTTGCCCTGGCGGGCCGTGGCCGCGACCGGGATCGGGGTGACCTGGCTGGGCGTCGGCGTCGGTGTCGGCGCGTACAGGCTGGGGGCGATCGTGGGGCTGCCGCCATCACTCCACAGCCCCGTCGCGTACAGGAGTCTGGGTCCGCCGAACCACACGCCGGCAGCCGCCACCAACAGGACAGCCAGGGACAGCACCATCGAGCCCAACGCTCGTCGTGGCACAGAGTCCTCCCGGGCGGCTATCCTGCGAAGCAGTTGACCCATCATAGAAAGAAGCTGACATTGTCTGGTGACTTGAGGCGGCAGCTTCACATCGAGAACCCTTCGGGCCTGGTGTTCGACGTCACAATCGAGATTCCCCGAGGCTCGAAGAACAAGTACGAGCTCGACCACAAGACCGGCCGCATCCGGCTGGACCGAACCCTCTTCACCTCGACGCAGTACCCGAGCGACTACGGCTTCATCGAAGGCACGCTCGGCCAGGACGGCGATCCGCTCGACGCCTTGGTGCTCCTACCGGAGGCGACGTTCCCCGGAGCACTCATCGAGTGCCGCGCCATCGCGATGTTCCGGATGACCGACGAGATGGGCGGCGACGACAAGGTCATGTGCATCCCCACGGCCGACACCCGCCAGTCGTTCCTCCACGACATCGGCGACATCCCTGAATACCAGCTGCTCGAGATCCAGCACTTCTTCACGGTTTACAAGGACCTCGAACCCGGTAAGTCGGTCGAGGGCGCCACCTGGGCCGGCCGCGCAGCCGCCGAGGCCGAGATCCTCGCGTCGTACGAGAGGGCGAAGGGCACCCACTTCGAGGCCCACCACGTGAACCTCGCCTGACCGGCGCAGGGCGGCCTACAGGTGCAGCCCGATCACGTACCCGCCGGTCGCTCCGGCAAGCGCCAGCGTGAGCTGTGCGAGCGCCAGCCCCACAGCGAGGCGGAACCTGCCCTGCTGGATGAGTCGAACGGTCTCGAACGACGTCGTCGAGAAGGTCGTATAGCCGCCGAGGAAGCCCGTACCGATCACGATCTGCCAGTCGGGCCGCGCGACCTGCGCGGCGACGAGGCCGGCGATGATGCCCAGCGCCACCGCACCGGTGACGTTGATGGCGACGGTGCCGAAAGAGCCGATCGACCGGACGCGGCCGCGGACGAGCCCGTCGATGATGAAGCGTGCTACGGCGCCGAGCCCGCCGCACAAGCCGAGCAACACGATCACCACGACTTGCGACCCCCCACCTGGATGCCGGCGGCGCACATCAGCACGCCGCCGACGAGGGTGACGACGAGGTAGAGCATCGCCATGCCGAGACGGCCCGCATGGGTCAGCAGCACGGTCTCGACAGCGAAGGACGAGTACGTGGTGAACGCTCCCAGGAAGCCGGTCCCGAAGTGGAGCCGCGCCAACCGCAGCCAGCCGTGGTCCGGACCGGAGATGACCATCCGTTCGAGCAGCAGGCCGAGCAGGAAAGCCCCGAAGAGGTTCACCGCCAGCGTGGGCACCGGCATCCCGTCGGTCTGGGGGATCCAGAGGGAGAAGAGGTAACGCGCAGTCGTACCGAACACGCCGCCGAGGAAGACGACGTAGATGTAGCGCCAACGCAGGTGGAGAGGACCGTGGAAATGCCCCGTCGAGTCGACGTCGGAGTCGACAGGCAGCTCGGGGTGCGTGTCGGTATGACCGTGAAAGACACCGGCAACGGCGACGTCCGCAGGGGTCGCCTTCTTCCCGGCCGCCTTCGTCACGACGAACACCTTAGGGGCAGGGCTCGGCCGCCCAAGATGACGTCCACATGCGGTTGAATGAGCCGGTGCCACTCCTGATGCTCATCGCGCCGTCGCTCAACCGCGTGTACGCGGGTGAGGCCCCACGCCTCGCCGCCGCCGAGCTGGCGGTGACCGCGGGCGTCGAGGTCGAGCCGGTCGTCATCGCCGGCGTCGACTACCTGCGGATCGAGGCGGACGCCGATCAGCGGCTTCTCGACGCGGTGGCCGTGCAGTCCACGAAGCTCGGGCTGTACGAGGACGTGTCCGGGCTGCTGCGGCCGCTGGAGCTGCCGGCGGTGGACGTCCTGGACGAAGACCTGGTGACCATTCCCAAGTACCCCGGGAAGACGAACGAGCAGCTCACCCGCCTGCTCCTCAACGTGACGCTGTCGCAGGTGATGGCGGGTCCGGGGTCGCGGACGGTGCTCGACCCCTTGTGCGGGCGAGGTACGACGTTGCTGCAGGCCTGGCGGCTGGGCCACGACGCGGCCGGCGTCGAGGCCGACGAGAAGGCGGTGGAGGCGTTCGCCGCGTACCTCAAGACGTACCTGCGCCGGAAGCGGATCAAGCACACCGCGGAGATGACGCCCGTACGCCGCGAGGGCAAGTCGCTGGGCAAGCGGTTCGACGCCGAGGTGACGGTCGACGGTCGGAACCTGTCGCTCGGCGTGTTCACCGGCGACACCCGGCAGTCGGCCAAACTGTGGGGCAAGCGCCGGTTCGACGCGATCGTGACCGACGCTCCGTACGGGATCGTGCACGGATCGGTCAGCGACGTGCGGGGCGGAACCCGCCGTGACCGCTCGGCCTCGGGGCTGCTCGCCGACGCCATCCCCGTCTGGACGGGCCAGCTCCGGATCGGCGGAGCGCTCGGCCTGTCCTGGAACACACTCGGCACCCCGCGCGAGCGCGTCGTCGAACTGTTGGGTGCCGCCGGCCTGGTCGTCCGAGACGACGGCCCCTGGCGCCGGTTCTCCCACCGCGTCGACTCCTCCGTACACCGCGACGTCATCGTGGCGGTGCGCGAGAGCTGACGAGCTGCCTCGGTTCCGGGAATGTGACGTTATGAACAGACTGTCGCTCTCGGGTGCACCCGATTCCCGCGTTCGTGACGTTATGGGGACGCGGGATCGCCTGAGATCCTCACGTTCACGGAACCGGGCCTGAGGCTGCGTCTCGACTCGTTGCATAACCGCCCGAACTCGGGAATCAAGGCAGGAGCGCACGTTCGATCCGCCCCATCACCTCGTGCGGACGTGTCCAGATGTGCTTGGCGAGCCACCGCACGAAGCCGTACCCCTCGTCGCGTATCGCCTGCTCCCGTTCCTTCTCGAGAAGGATCGATTCCGCCGACGTGTACTTGACCGCCCCGTCGCACTCGCCGATGAGCCGGACATCGGGCCAGTAGAAGTCCGCATAGAACGTGCCCAGCGAGGTCTTGATCTGCGCCTGGAACACCGGAGTCGGTAGGCCAGCCAGGACCAGGTGGCCGGACGTCATGGATTCTGCCGGCGATTCACGGCAGGGTTCCACGAGGGCGATGACGGCGCGCAACCGCGCCACAGATCGACGACGACCGGCTGCCTGCGACAGTTCCGCTCGCGCAGCACTCACCAGGCGTGGGTTGAGGTAGTCAGAGCGCCGCGGCGAGCCGACGAACGAGGTCACCAGAAGCCGGGCGGCCCCGTCCAGGATCACGAGTGTCTCGGGCAAGGGGCGCCCGGCGGCCAGGTCGGCTGCCGTCCGTGCGAGCGACGTGACCCGGTATCCCTCAGCATCTCGGACGATGTCTGCAGCCGAGAGTTGGGCGATGTGCCACGAGGCTCCACGGTGTCGAGATCCCTGAGCTGAGGCGGGCAGTGTCAACGACACCGGCGCATCGTGCCAGTCCTTGAAGTCTGGGCTCGGTAGCCCCCAGGCGACTGCCGCCGACTCGTGGCTGATAACCGCGTGGGGGTTGGCAACCTGCTCTCCGTGGGCGTGGACCAGGTGCTGCTCCGCCGAGCCTTCCGGCCAGCTCGCCGAGCTGACCATGACTCCATGCCGCAGACGCATCAGACGCCCCGCCTCAAGCTGCGTGCGGATCATCGGCACCGTCACTCCCGACGCGAGGAGCAACGCGCGGGTGACCGGTTGAGTAGGCAATGTCCAGGGTCTGGGGGTGCGCACCTCCCAAGCCTGGCCGCTCGGACAGGCCATGCGCCAGGGACCCTGTGCATAACTCACCGCGAGCGGTCGAGGTACCGAGGTACGAGACCGACCGGAACGGTTCAGCGGCGCGTCGTCGTCACGTGATGCCTTCCACGAGGACCTTGACGAGGTCCGCCACGGTGACTTCGTTGGGAGGGACCTGGCTGGCGGCGAGAGCGAAGAGGGAGGCGAGCAGGATGACGGCGATCTTGACCGGGTCGAGGTCGTGACGGATCCGGCCCAGCCGTTGTTCGGCGGCCAGGTATCGAGCGAGCTGGTCGGGAGGTCCGCCCAGCGCAGCGATCGCTGCTCTGAGATCCTTGGCGTCACCGGTGTTGGTCAGTTCGGGATCGCTCGCCAGGGCGAGCTCGAGCGGCACGACCGTGTGGCGCAGCTGTGACAGACGGAGCACGCACTCGGTGAGGATCTCGGTCAGCTCAGCGGTGCCCGCTTGTCCTGGCAGGCCGGTCATCCATTCCGCGACCTCTTCCTGACTGTCGAGGATGGCGGCGAAGAAGAGCGCCCGCTTGTCGGGGAAGTGGCGGTAGATGGCGCCTTCGGAAACTCCTGCCGCATCGGCGATGGCACGTGTCGTCGCGCCGTGGTAGCCGACCTGGGCAACGAGAGACGTTGTCGCCTGGATCAGCCTGGCCTTGGTGCGGTCACCTCGCGCAGTCACTACGAACTCCAACGCTCGTTCATCGCTTCATGGTCATGGGCATGTTAGGGGCTTCAGTCTGTGACATCTCGCCGGGTGAACACGACGAGTGCTGCTACCAAGGTCAGCACGACGTAGCCCAGGCCGAGGGCTAGGGCCCTTCCGTAGGACAGGTCCGGGGTTCCCCCGTTGGCCAATGCCGCGATCGTGCTGCCCGGTAGCCACCGGCCGACGCTGCTGGAAGCGGCTCTGATGACCGTCTCGAGGAGGAGGACGTAGCCGATGCCGACGCCGATCGCGATTCCGGACGAGCGCGTGAGGGTGGCGAGCGCCAGCCCGATGGTGCCCCACACGAGCAGGGCGCAGAACAGGTTCACCGTCGCGCTCGCCACCACCGGACCCGGGTCGGTGCCCCAAGCCGTGGGGGTGAAGCCGGCCGCCTGAGCCGCGATCGGGGCCACCATGAGGTTCACCACGAGCGCTACGACAGCGATCAAGGCAGTGGCTGTCGCCAGCGCAACCCACTTGCCGAGAACCAGACGCCAGCGGCGGGGCTCGGTGGACACCAGGATGCGGATCAGACCCGTGCTGTAGTCCGTCGAGGTTGCCAGAGCCCAGAAGGACAGCGCGACCACACCGAACATCGACGACGCAGCGGGGAGCCCTGCCACGATGCCCTGGTCGCTGAGGAGAGTGGCGGCGGTGGGGAAGTTGATCCCCGGACCGTTGGCCGGTGGAGCGCTGCCGTCCTTGATGATCTGGAACATGACGACCTCGATGAGCCCGGCCAACCCCGCTGTCAGCAGGACCCAGCCCAGGGCGAACCCGCGGCGACGAAGCCGCAGCAGTTCGCTGGCCACAACATCGAGCAGTCCTGGGCGGTTGCCCGCCACAGGGTCCACGGCCGCTCGCCGGCCGGTCACCGGTCCAGCTCCGTGCTCGCCGCTCCCGGATCGTGGGGAGGGCGCAGTGCCGCCGCACGCGACGCCGCGAGCTCACCGTCGTTCGTTCCGGTCATCTCCAGGAAGATCCTCTCCAGGTCGTCCTTATCGGACGAATGGCGCGCAGGGTCACGCCTCCCGTGCCAGCGTCCCGGTTCACACGGGCGGCCTCGCCGATGGGAGCGAGTACCCGCAGCTGGGCGGTGGAGTCGATCGTCACGGTCCACCCGGCGTTGACCAGGATCTGGTGCAGCCGTTCCAGGTCAGAGTCGAACTCGGGCTCCACGTCGATATGGCTCTCAGCCCGTTGAAGCAGAGCTGCCATGGGGCCGGCGTACATCAGGACCCCGAACCGCAGGACCAGCAAGTGGTCGCAGACGCTCTGGATCTCCGCGAGCAAGTGCGAGGACACGATGACCGTGCGGCCGGACTGTCCCAACGTCTGGAGCAGAGCGCGGATCTCCACGATGCCTGCGGGGTCGAGCCCGTTGGTCGGCTCGTCGAGCACCAACACCTGCGGGTCGGGTAGAAGGGCGGCGGCGATTCCGAGGCGCTGCTTCATCCCCAACGAGAATCGCTTGACTGGTTCCCGCTCACGGCCCATGAGACCCACGGTCTCCAGCACCTCGTCGACGCGCGAACGCGGCAGGCCACGCAGCCGGGCCAGGGACCTCAGGTTCGCCCGAGCCGATAGCCCGGGCACGAACGCCGGCGACTCGACCAGCGCGCCCACCTGGCTCGCATAGGCCTGCGGGCTGGTGATCGGGCGGCCCAGCACGTCTGCTGTTCCGCTCGAGGGGCTGATCAGACCGAGCAGCATCCGGATCAGCGTCGACTTTCCCGAGCCGTTCGGCCCGACCAGACCGGTCACCCCACCGCGAGGGACATCCACCGACAGATCATCGACAGCGACGAGGTCCCCGAACCGGCGCGTCAGCCGGTCTGTTCTGATCACGACCATGAACAGCTCTCTATGTATGTGAGCACTCACATACGTTAACGCGTTTCTGGTCCCATGCCGAACTTGCCAGAATGTGCTCATGAGCGAGAACCGCGTCTTCTACCTGATGCGCCACGCGACGGCCGACTCCTGGGGGATCCTCGGCGACAAGAACCGCCCGCTCACGCCCGCCGGACGCGCCGAGGCGGCGTTCGTCGGGCAGCAGCTCGCCGACTCGGGAATCCAGTACGTCGTCGTCTCTGCCGCCGCCCGTACCCGTCAGACCGTCGCGAACCTCGGGCTCGGCGTCGACGTCGAGTCGAGCGACCATCTGTACGGAGCGGGCTCGGGCACGATCCTCGACATCATCCGTGAGCTCGACCCGGCGCTGACCTGCGTGCTCGTCGTCGGCCACTCGCCGAGCATTCCGACGCTCGTCCACCTGCTCGCCGACGAGGAGTCCGACGGCGAGGCGCTTGACCTCGTGTCGACGCACTTCCCCACCGCGACCTGCTGCCGGTTCGAGTTCGACGGACCCTGGGCTGACCTCGACCGCGCACGCCTCACCCGGACGATCCGTACGAAGCTGCCGCAACGCCCGTAGTCAGACCGTGCCCTGGTGGAAGCGTCGGCGCCACATGCTGCCGTCGTACTGCCACACCGATGAGCACAGCGTCTCCTCGCCCGCGCGGCGCAGCCGGTACCGCAGCAGCAGCACATCGCCGGCCAGCCGGTCCGCGCCGAGCACCGTGATCTCCACTGAACCCGGCAGCGACACCGCCCTCGCGAGGGCCGACCCGCGGGTACGGATGGCACCACCCGGTTCGTACGCCACGTAGTCGGGGTGCAGCAGCTCTGCGTGCCGGTCCCGGTCGAGCAGCACCTCGTCGGTGAGCAACGCACGCTCCAGGGCCACGACGGTCGCCTCGACGTCATCCTCGGGTGCGGGCCAGCGACCCGATACGACAGGCACCACCGGCTCGGCCATGCTGAACAGGTCCGGCTCCGGTTCCCGCTTCGTCGGCCCGACGGCCAGCGAGATCGCGGGCGCCGAACCGGCGACGAAGCCCGGTCCGTGCGGGACGCTCAGACGGTCGCGGTACGCCGTCGCGGCCGCCCTCGCGAGATCGTCCGCCCGCTCGTTGAGGGAATGGCCGGCGTGACCCTTCACCCACTCGAACGTGACGGTGCGGCCCGCCAGCTCCTTGTCGAGCTCCTTGACCAGGTCGACGTTGAGCACCGGCTGCCCGTCCGCCTTGCGCCATCCCCGGCGCTTCCAGCCGGGGATCCACTTCGTGCAGCAGTTGATGGCGTACTGCGAGTCGCACAGCACCCGAAGCTCCTCGCCGCGTGTCTGCCGCAGCAGGTCAAGCACGGCCATGAGCTCACCCATGTTGTTCGTACCGTGCGCCCAGCCACCGGCCGCCCAACGATCGTCGTCGACGTACCACGCCCAGCCCGCCGGACCCGGGTTCGACAGGCTCGACCCGTCGGCTGCGGCAATGATCACGGCGTCATCCTGTCAGACGATCAGACGTCGGACGGGCCCTGCGCGTGCTGGCCGCCTGCGGTACGGCGGGAGCTGCTCACTTGACGTACACCAGGGCGTTCACGCCGCCCGTACACACGGTGTACGTGCCACGCAGGCATGCCATGTCGTACATCTTCTGCGTCACGGGTGAGTTCGCCTGCACGGTGAAGCTACCACTTGCCCCCGCGGGGATGTTGGCTGCGACGTTGAGCGCGAACTCGCAGCTGGTGGACGAGTTGACGGCCACGCTCGTCGAGCCGGAGCACAAGGTCGCGCCGAGCGGGGGGAACCCGTCCACCGGCGTCGCGGACGGTGTCGTGGTGGCGCTCTCCGCCCTCGATGGCGTGCCGCTGACCGTGCTTCCTGACGTCGGCGCCGATGCCGACTTCGACGCGCTCGACCCGGTGGTCGGCGAACCCCCACCGGTGAACCAGAGCACGCCTCCCGCGATCGCCGAGATGACGAGCAGCGCCAGCAGGATGATGACCCCCCGAGAGCCGGAGAAGTTCCCACGAACCGGCCGGGACACCGCTGGCTGCAGTTGCACGTACTGGCGTTCCGACGGCAGCAGGTCAGCCTCCGGGGTGCCGGGACCGAAGGCCCAGACGGGCGCCGGCATCGCGGGCGGCGGTCCGGGACGTACCGCGGTCGCGTCCGGATCCGTTCCAGCGTCCGGCGACCGGAACAACGAGTCGTCAGGGTTCGGCGGCGGCTCGTCCGCAGGGCTGCGGAAGAGGTCGTCGGGGATCGCCGGCCGGGTCACGTCCCACTCGGGCTGGGAGACGGCTGCCTCCGGCTCCACAGACATTCGTGCCCCGCACGACGGGCAGAACAGTGCACGGTCGGGCGGCTCGGTTCCACAGCGTGGACACGGGGTCATGGGTGCCGAGTGTAGTAGCCACGGCAGGTCGGACCGGGGAAGAACGAATCAGTCGGTCTCACCAGGTCCCGCCCCCACCACCGCCGATGCCGCCGCCGCTGAACCCGCCGCCCCCACCGGAGAAGCCCGAACCGCCGCTGGAGCCGACCGTCGGAGTCGAGACAGCCGAGCTGAGCGTCGTGCCCAACCCGTCGAAGATCCCCGACAACGAGTTCGATCCCGACGCGGCGAAGATCGCGGGAAGCGACGACATCCCGCCACCCGAGTACCAGTCGGGTGGCGACATCGGGGCGCCCCGATCGACCAGCTCGGCGAACACGGAGACCCAGTGATCGACGCAGCCGAACGCGATGGCGTACGGGAGGTAGCGGGAGAAGATGCTCTCAGCCTCCTCGAACGCGATCTGGTCGGCCTCAGCGGTCTCCAGGTACAGCTTGAAGCCGAGCGTCTGCGACAGCATGGCGCTGCCGGTGGCCGTCCTGGCGGGCAACCACCACCTCGCGGCGAACAGCACGACGCCGACCAGGAGCACCGGGATGGCCAGCAGCCCCCAGCCGTAGAGTGCTCCGACCCCGAGGGTGACGATCGCAGCGCTGAGGGCGGTCACTGCCCCGACCAGGAGGGCCGTCTTGGTGGAGTCGGGTGCCCTGGAGAACCATCCGGCATCCACCACTGCCACGTACAGGTCGTGTCGAGCGGTGGAGACCGCCCTGCCGAAGGACCGGCCGGTGAGCCGACGCGGCCCGGCCTCGATCGCTTGTTTCGGGAAGAGCCCGTCGAAGAGCCGGCGCTCGTACGTGGTCAACCCTTGCGGGTCTGCCACCACCTTGTGGATCCGCGGGGTGCTCGAGCGCTTCCTGGCCTCGAAGCGGATCATGCCTCGCACCGCGAGATCGGTGAGCGTGGCGGTGACGTCCACGATGCCCGCCGTGCGATCGAGGAGGGTGCCGACCATCCCGGGGCTGACGGCATCGGGCGGGGAGAACCGAACGGCGTACGGGATCTGCCGAACGCGTCCCGTGGCACGACCGTCGTTCGCGGTCGGCAGCAACCCCGGCGAGACACCCGTGAAGATCTGGTCCTTCCCGCGCCACCACAGCAGGAGGCCGAAGAGGAGCACGGCGATCACGGCTCCACCGACCACTGCACCGTTGACCGGGGTCAGCTCGAACGGCGGCGGCGGAGTCTCGTGCGTGGTGAACGTGGGTGCGGCGCCGGTGAACGTCCCTGCCGGCCATCCGGCCACGATCGCCATGCCCTGCCCTGGCGACAGACTGTCCTGCGTGTACGTGGCGCTGCTGCCGGACGCCGTGTGGGCACAGCTCCCGCTGTAGCTGCTGCCCTGTCGGCACTGCGTCGCAGAGATCACGGCGTCGGAGGTCAGCGACACGGTCACGTTGCTGATCGGGATCGTCCAGCCGGTCCCGATGACGTTCCAGTACAGCTCGTCGAAGCCGCTCTCGGCGACCTTCGGGTTCACCACCCCCGACACGCTGTACGAGAGGACGTACGTCTGGGTGCCGCTGACCTGGGTGTCCGGGTTGCCGATCCGAAGCGCCATGACGCCGTAGCTCGGATAGGTGGTCAGCTCGTCAGCCGGGGCTCCTGTCGGGCTCGTCACCCCGGTCACCGAGTAGTCCAGCTCGCGGTACTGGTTCTTCGTCCCCGTCGCCTGCCGTGTCACGAAGTAGACGTACGGACCGTGCCCCGTCGATACGTAGTGAACGTCGAGCGTCTGCGTGACGGCGAGCGAGCCGTCCGAGGCGACATGGACCTGGACGTCCATGCGGGTGATCGAGTCCCGCGGAGCGAACGAGCCCCAGGTCACCAGCCCACCCAGGACCACGACGATGACGACGGCAGCGATGACGACGTGTACGACGCGCCGTCGGGCGGTCGAGCGGGTGCGGGTCACCAGCTGCCGCCGCCTCCGCCGCCACCGCCTCCGCCGAAGCCGCCGCCCGAGAATCCCGAGCCGCCGCTCGAACCGGCGCTGGCCGCAGTCATGGCCGAGGCGGCCGACGAGCTGAACCCGTTCAGTGTCCCGATGATCGAGTCGAAGCCGCCGGCGCCCCACGCAGCCCCGTAGCCATAGCCGTACCCCGGCCCGATGTACCAGGCCGGCGCCGTGATGGGCACGCCCCGAGCAGCGAGCTCGGCGAAGACCTTCGCCCAGCGGTCCGCGCAGCCGTACGCGATCGCATACGGGAGGTACCGGGAGAAGATGTCCTGGCCTTCCTCCCACTTGATCTGGTCGGCCTCGGCGGTCTCCAGGTATTGCTTGAAGCCCAGCGCCTCGCTCGTCACCGCGCTGCCCAGCGCCGAACGGACCGGCGCGAACCGGGAGCTGATCGCCACGGCGCCGCCGATCACCGCGAGCGGGATCGCGACGAGGAGCGCCTGGAGCGAGAAGCCGATGAAGAAGCCGCCGAAGAGGATGACGATGCCGAGCGTGGTCCGTACGCTGCGGACCGTCTGGGGGTTGCCCTTGAACCAGCCGACCTCCGTGACCGCGGTGTACAGCTCACGCTCGATCGCCTGGACGGACTGGCCGAACGACTTGCCCTCGAGCTCACTGCTCGTGACGGTCTGCGAGCCGTCACCGAACAACGCGCTGTACAGCAGGTTCTCGTAGCCGGTCAGGCCCTTCGGCGGCGCCAGCTTCACGATCTGGAAGTCGCCCTTCGGGTTGGGCTGCTCGATCCGCCAGTAGCCTCTCGCGGCCAGGTCGACGAGGGTGGCCGTCACGTCTCGCGTGTCGGCCTTCTCGTCGAACAGCGTGCCGATCATGCCCGGCAGGGCGTCCTTCGGCGGCGTGAACTGTACGGCGAACGGGATCGTGCTGACCTTGATCACGGGTGCGGGCCCACCCGCCACGGGCACGTTGCCAGGTGTCAGCCCCGCGTACATCTCGTCGCGGCCACGCCGAGAAGCCGCGATCAGACCACCGATCGCACCCAGCACCACCACGCCGGCAACGCCGAGTCCTACAGGCGAGGTCAGCGACGCCACGGGGGAGCTGCCACTCGTCGAGCCCGTGTGCGTCTCGAACGTCGGCGCCGCGCCCGCGAACGTACCTACCGGCCAGCCCGCGACGATCGCGAGTCCCTGCCCGGTCGACAGGTTGGTCTGTGCGTAGGTGGCGGTCGTGCCGGTGGACGAGTTGGACGTGCAGGGCTGGTCGAACTTCGCACCCGTGTAGCACGTCGTCTTCTGGACCGCGGCCGGGCCGGTCAGCGTGAGGGTCACGTTGCTGATCGGTACGACGAAGCCCGTACCGATGACGTTCCAGTACAGCTCGTCCAAGCCGCTCGAAGCCACGTTCGGGTTGACGATGCCCTTCACGGTGTAGGAGACCGTGTACGTCTGGGTGCCCGTCACCGTCTTGTTGGCGTCACCGATCCGCAGCGCGGTCGTCCCGTAAGACGGGGACTCCGTCACGAACGTCGCGGGGGCTCCGGTGGAGCTGGTCACGCTGACGAAGCGGTACGTGTAGATGCGGTACTGGTCCGTCGTGCTGGTGGCCTGCCGCGTCGTGAAGTAGAGGTAGGGGCCGTGGCTGGCCGTGACGAAGTTCATGTCGAACGTCTGGGCCACGGTGATCGTGCCGTCTGTTGCGACGTTGGCCGTGATCGCCATGCGTGTGATGGGCGCGCCCGCCGCGTACGCCTTCGGAGAGACCACCGCCACTACCCCGAGCGCCAGCGCGAGTGCTGCGAGCACCATTCCGATCCGCTTCATGGGTCCAACGGTACCGGCGAGGAATGCCACGAGCGCCGGTCAGGGACCCGGTGAGAGGATGCAGGTGACGAAAGGACACCATGGCAGCCCTGAAGGCACAGCTCCGAAGCGACCTCACGACCTCGATGAAGGCCCGCGACACGTTCCGTACGGGCGTTCTGCGGATGGTGCTGTCGGCCATCCAGACGGAGGAGGTCGCCGGCGCCAGCGCCCGCGAGCTCAGCGAGGACGAGGAGCGCGCCGTTCTCGGGCGCGAGGTGCGCAAGCGCAAGGAGTCCGCCGAGCTGTACACGACGGGCAACCGTCCCGAGCTCGCCTCCAAGGAGCTCGCGGAGGTCGAGCTGCTCAGCGCCTACCTACCGACCGCCCTCACCGAGGCCGAGGTCGACGCGATGGTGGCCGAAGAGGTCGCCGGGGTCGGCGAGGGCGCTTCCATGAAGCAGATGGGCCAGGTCATCAAGGCCGTCAACGCCCGCGCCAAGGGCCGCGCCGAGGGTTCCGTCATCGCCGCCAAGGTGAAGGCCGCGCTGGCGGGCTAGGTGCTGGTCGCGGACGGGCTCTCGACGGCCAGCCGCGACGAGTCGACGACAGGCCCCGCGCTCGGGTCCCGGGTCGGCGTCGGGGCGGGCGCCTGAAGGTCGTGCCCCACTGTGCTGCTCCAGATGAGCTCGATCGTCACGGCCCCCTTCGCGTCGTAGAGGCGGAGCCGGTTCCCGTCCTTGAGCCACGACCGTGTGTCGCCCAACGCGCCGATGACGTCCACCCCCTCAGAACAGCCGACGAGCGACGTCGCGATGCCGGTGAACGTGACCTGATCGCCCGTGATCGCGTACGTCCCCTGCAGCGAGTTGCACGAGTCCTCTCCGAGGAACTTGTCGGTGCCGAAGATGGTGGCGTGCGGCAGGAACTGAAGGTACGGAGGAAAGGCGCCCGCCCTCATGGGTGCCCCGCGGACGGTGTCGATCCTCCAGCTCGTCCCGACCAGGCTTGCCGAGGCGCTCTCCCAGGGCTTGCCCTCCCAGAGGACAGCGCCCAAGAGCAGAATCATGACCAACCCGCCAACCAGCCAGGCTGTACGGGCCCGACCCGGGCGGCCTGCTCGTTCGCTCATCTGGAACTCCATACGATCAGTACACCGCTACATCTGAACCGTCACTGCGGAATGGTGCGCATCGTAGGGCCCTTACGAATCGGGTGGTCTGCCTAGTCGCGGACGTGCGAGTCCTCGGCGTCGGAGCCCATCAGGGCTGCGTACCGAACGTGGGCGGCGTGGATCTCGTCCCAGTCCTCGGGGCCGGGGATGCCGACCAGACCGGGGTTGGGCTCCTCGCCGTGTCCCTTGATGGACATCCCGCGCCTCGTCGAGATGACGACGGCTCCGATGCCGATCACGGCTGCGGCGAGCGCGATCGCGTACCGCACCCACCCCAGGTCGCCCGCCACCGGCAGCCCGACGATCGCCGGGGCGATCAGCACGGCGACGAGGTTCATCACCTTGATGAGCGGGTTGATCGCCGGGCCGGCGGTGTCCTTGAACGGGTCGCCGACGGTGTCGCCGATGACCGTCGCGGCGTGGGCCGGGGAGCCCTTGCCACCGTGGTGGCCGTCCTCGACGAGCTTCTTCGCGTTGTCCCACGACCCACCCGAGTTGGCGAGGAAGATCGCCATGAGGGTTCCGCAGGCGATGGCACCGGCGAGATAGCCGGCCAGGGCCGGGGCGCCGAGACCGAAGCCGACGGCGATGGGTGCGGTGATGGCGAGAAGGCCCGGCGTCGCGAGCTCACGGAGCGAGTCGCGCGTACAGATGTCGACGACCTTGCCGTACTCGGGCCGGCCGGTACCGTCCATGATCCCGGGGATCTCGGCGAACTGGCGGCGCACCTCGTACACGACCGCGCCGGCTGCCCGGCCCACGGCGGAGATGGCCAGGCCCGAGAACATGAACACGACCGACGCGCCCACGATGATGCCGACCAACGTGCGCGGCGAGAAGACTGCCGAGTCGAGGACGAACTGCTGGTACGCGCCCTGCAGGACGGTCTCGATGGCGTCGGTGAACGACCCGAACAGCGCGGTCGCCGCGAGGACGGCCGTAGCGATCGCGATGCCCTTGGTGATCGCCTTGGTCGTGTTGCCGACCGCGTCGAGCTCGGAGAGGATCCGAGAGCCGGCCGGGCCGACCTCGCCGGACATCTCCGCGATGCCCTGCGCGTTGTCCGAGACCGGGCCGAAGGTGTCCATGGCGACGATCACGCCCACCGTGGTGAGCAGCCCGCACCCGGCGAGCGCGATGGCGAACAGCCCGACCACGCCCGTCCCACCGAGCAGGAACGCGGCGAAGAGGACGACCGCGATGATGACCGCGGTGAACACCGCCGACTCAAGCCCCAGCGAGATGCCGGAGAGGACGACGGTCGCAGCTCCGGTCAGTGAGGTACGTCCGACGTCCTGGGTCGGCCTGTCCTCCGTGCCGGTGTAGAAACCCGTGAGCAGCAGGATGACGGCGCCGAGTGCGATGCCGAGCAGAACGGCTCCCGACGCGACCAACCGGGGGTCGTCGATCGGTCCGGTGAAGGTGATCCCGGTGCCGAAGTCGGCGAAGCGGGACGGAAGGTACGTATAGGCGGCAATGACTGAGAGTGCCGCTCCGATGCCGGCGGACATCATGAAAGCGCGCTTGATCGTGACCAGGCCGTTCTCGTCCGGCCGGGGTCGCGTGAGGTACACACCGGCGAGTGCCGTGAGCACACCGACCGCTGGGATGATCAGGGGGAACACCAGCCCTGACTCTCCGAAGGCGGCCTTGCCGAGGATGAGCGAGGCCACCAGCGTCACCGCGTACGACTCGAACAGGTCGGCCGCCATGCCCGCACAGTCACCGACGTTGTCACCCACGTTGTCGGCGATCGTCGCCGCGTTGCGCGGGTCGTCCTCAGGGATGTTCTGCTCGACCTTCCCGACGAGGTCCGCGCCGACGTCGGCAGCCTTGGTGAAGATGCCGCCGCCCACCCGCATGAACATCGCGAGCAGCGCGGCCCCGAAACCGAAGCCTTCCAGCACCGTCGGGGAGTCACCGGAGAAGGTGAGCACGACGATCGCCGTGCCCAGCAACCCGAAGCCGACCGTGGCCATGCCGACGGAGCCGCCCGTACGGAACGCGATCCGCATCGCCTCGTCACGGCCAGCGGTCTGCGCTGCAGCAGCGACACGGACGTTCGCGCGCACCGCCAGCCACATCCCCAGGTAGCCGATGAGGGCGGAGAACCCGGCACCGGCCAGGAACGCGGCCGAGCGTGCGACCCGAAGCCACACGTCCGAGCCGCTCTCCGAGTGGGCGGGCAGGAGCAGCAGGGCGACGAAGGCGGCGGCCGCGAACCCGCCGAGGGTACGGAACTGACGCGTGAGGAATGCCGAGGCGCCCTCCTGGATGGCCGTGGCGATGACCTGCATCGCGGACGTGCCTTCGTCGGCGCGGAGCACTTCGGCCCGGAACCACCAGGACATGCCGATAGCTGCAGCGGCGAGGACCGCCACCACGGCCAGGATCGTGACATTGGCGCCGGACAACGTCGTCTGCACCGGAGTCGGGAACATGCGTGGACCCTTCCCGCCCGTCGTGGTCGACGAGTCGATGGTGCCGCGCAGCCTACCGAGGACTTGATCCTGGCCAACAGGCCTCGGGAGGACGAGTGCCAGAGAAGTTTCTGGAAACCGTTGCCGCCGATCGATGAGCGGTCATAGATTCCTCACAGGCCCAATCCCCCAAGGAATCTCTCATGCACCCACGCACTCTGCGCCGCGCGCTCGCGGTTGTCGTCGCCTCGACGATGGCCCTCTCGTTCGGACCCCAAGCCGTCGCAAGCCCTGTCGTCCAGCCCGCCTCGCCGACGAAGCCGTCCGTGGCACCCTCGCTGCCTAAGGACGCGAGGACGGTCGCTGACCGCTGGATCGTCCAGGTGAACGGGGCGTCGACGGCAGAGGGCGGTACGGCATCGGCCGCGAAGACCTCGCAGGACAAGGTGCTCAACGAGGCGGGCTCCCAGGGGCTCAACCTGCGGCGTACAGCGTCGTTCACGAGCGCGTACAACGGCATGACGGTCACTGGGTCGAGCGCCGATGCCGACCAGCTGCGCGACGTACCCGGAGTGATCGGCGTCTGGCCCGTGCTGAAGGTCGCGGCACCTGACCCCGCGACGAGCGCCTCCGACAATGGCCTCTCCTCCGCGCTCGCGATGACCGGCGCTGACGTTGCGTACTCGGAACTCGGCTACACCGGGCAGGGCATCAATGTCGGCGTCATCGACACCGGCATCGACATCGACCACCCCGACCTCGGCGGCACGGGCACGCCCGGGACGACCCCGTTCCCGAGCTCGAGGGTGAAGTACGGGTACGACTTCGTCGGCGACGCGTACAACCCGGACGGCTACACCGAGGCCCAGCTGACGCCGAAGCCTGACTCCAACCCCGACGACTGCAACGGCCACGGCACCCACGTCGCCGGCATCATCGGCGCGGACGGCAGCTTCGCCGACGGAGGCGTCCGTGGCGTCGCACCCAAGGTGACCTTCGGCGCGTACCGGGTGTTCGGCTGCGACGGCGGCACCAGCACCGACATCGTGCTCGCCGCCATGGACCGGGCGATCGCCGACCACATGGACGTCGTCAACATGAGCCTCGGCGAGACGTACATGTCCTGGCCGAACTACCCCACCTCGGTGGCCGCCGAGACCATGCAGAAGGCCGGCGTCATCCTCGTCGCGGCTGCGGGCAACGAAGGCGCTGACGGGGTCTTCACGACGAGCACACCCTCGGTGTCCGACGGCGCGATCTCCGTCGCCTCCTTCGAGAACACGAACATCCCGGCCCACTCGTTCACGACCACGACGGGCGCGAAGGTCCCGTTCCTCCCTGCTGAGGGCGCACCCGCCGCACCGACGACCGGTTCGGCCGAGCTGGCGCTGGCTGGGCCGGACGGTGACGGTGTGGCCAACACGGCCTGTACGCAGATCTCGCCTGACGTAGCGGGCAAGGTCGCCCTCGTCAGCCGCGGTACGTGCAACTTCTCCGACAAGGCGATGAACGCCGAGAACGCCGGTGCGACCGCGGTGGTCATCTACAACAACGAGCCGGGGCTGACGAGCATCACCGTCGTCGCCGATCCGGCGATCACCATCCCGGTCGTCCTCATCCCGCTCACGGACGGTACAGGGCTGGCGGCGGCGCTTGCGACAGGGTCGGTGTCGCTGACCTGGACGGCAGGCTGGATCACGGTACCGAACCCTGTGGGTGGGCTGGTGTCCGACTTCTCGTCGTACGGTCTCGCAGCTGATCTCAGCCTGAAGCCCGATCTGGGCGCTCCGGGCGGGAACATCCTGTCGACGTTCCCGATCGAGAAGGGGTCGTACGCGAACTTCTCCGGCACCTCGATGGCCTCACCCCACGTGGCCGGCGCGGTCGCGCTGCTCCTGCAGGCGAAGCCGGAGCTCAAGGGCAAGACCACCAAGGTCCGCGAGCTGCTCCAGACGACGGGGACGCTCGCGGCCTGGTCGCAGGATCCGACGAGCGGCCTGCTCGAGCCCGTACACCGCCAGGGCGGTGGACTGATCCAGATCGTCACGGCGCTCACGACGCAGCAGACCGTGTCGCCGGGCAAGATCTCGCTCGGTGAGGGTTCGGACGGGGCGAAGACGACGGCGATCACGCTGACGAACACGTCGGCGAAGCCCGTGACGTACGCGATCACGAAGTCTGACGGCGTCGCGACGCTGGGGAGCTTCATCGACGCGCACTTCTTCAAGCCGAAGGTGGGGGCGAAGATGTCCGCCCCGAAGACGGTGACCGTACCGGCGAAGGGCCAGACGACCGTCATGGTGAAGATCACGCCACCGCACGCTCCTGCGACCGCGATCTACGGCGGTTGGGTGGCGTTCACGGCGGCCGGCGCGACGACGCTGCACGTACCGTTCGCCGGCATGGTCGGCGACTACCAGTCGGTGAAGGTCCTGACGGGTGACGGACTCCCGACCCTGGCACAGCTCGACGCGGACGGGAACCTCGCCCCAGTGTCAGGGCATCCCGTGTACACGATGCAGAACTACGACTACCCCTTCCTCCTGCTGCACCTCGACTACCCGGTGTCCGACCTGCGGATCGACATCTTCCGCGTCGGCTGGAGGGGCTGGCTCACACCGATCGCCCTGAACTACAGGAGCTGGGTCAAGACCGGTCCCGTGGGCAAGGACCCGGGCTACCAGTACTTCTACTTCGACGGCAGCTACACGACGCTCGGTTCGAAGGGCAAGCAGTTCCCGATCCGGAGCGGCACGTACGTGATCCACATCACCGTGACCAAGGCCCTGGCCGATCACAGGGGCGACAGCTACGAGACCTGGACCTCGCCAACCTTCTCGATCACGCAGCCCACGTAGCTCCAGGAGAGGACCTCTCCCCGAGCAGATATCTCCTCTCCCCGAGAGACTCAGGGAGAGGAGACGGCGCGGCTAGTGGTGACCGGCCAACGCCGAGCTCGACCTCGGGTCTTCACCCTCGTCCTCGTGGTCGTCGATCTCCTGCATCGTGTGGCCACCGACCTCGATGGCCGCCACGTCGACGAGGTCGTCCCGCAGGCTGTGCTGGCGAGCCTCCGCCTTGAGTTGCGCGGACGCTGACTTGCCGGAGAGTACGACCTTCGGCATGAACAGCAGCACCACCAGGCCCACCGCGCAGACGATGGCACCGACCAGGAAGACCAGGTCCATCGACTGGGAGAAGCCGACCTTGAACGGGTAGGCCAGACGCGGGTCGAGCTTGCCGATGATCGAGGAGTCGCTCGACACCGCGCTCAGCGCGCTCGCATCACCGCTCGTCAGCGCCTTGATGAAGGTTGCGTTGACCGGGTTGGCGAGCACGGTGGGATCCTTGACGGCCGCCTGGAACGCTGGCGTCTGCGCCGCGTCGATGAACGCAGTCTTGATGTTGCCGACAAGGGTGTTGAACAGCAGCGACAGGAAGACTGCGACACCGAGCGTGCCGCCCATCTGGCGGAAGAACGTGGCCGAACTCGTCGCCATGCCGATCTCACGCGGAGCCACAGCCGACTGGACCGCGAGCGTCAGCGGCTGCATCGTGTTGCCGAGGCCAAGGCCGAAGATGGCCATGAAAGTGATGAGCTGCCACCAGGGCGTGTCCGCGCCGATCCTCGAGAGCAGGAGCATCGCGACTGCCATGAGGGCGACGCCGATGATCGGGAAGATCCGCAGGTGACCCGTACGGGAGATGAGCTGGCCAGACACGATCGAGGCGATCATCATGCCGAGGACCAGCGGCAGCAGCTGGACACCTGACATGGTCGGGGACGAGCCGTGGACGATCTGCAGGTACTGCGGGATCGTGATCATGCCGCCGAACATGCCGGCGCCGACGACGAAACCGCCGGACAGCGAGATGACGATGACGCGGTTCTTGAAGATCCGCAGCGGGATCAGCGCGCTGTCACCCGCGCGGCGCTCGGCCCAGATGAACGCAGCCAGACCGCCCACGCCGATGACGTACGCGAGGATCGAGTTGGTCGAGGTCCAGCCCCACGTACGTCCCTGCTCCGCGACGAGGAGCAGCGGTACGACGCCGACGATAAGCGTGGCAGCGCCCAGCCAGTCGATGACGGCCTTGCGCTTGATGTGGTGCAGGTGCAGCGTCGCGGTGACGGCGATGAGGGCGAAGATGCCCACCGGTACGTTGATGAGGAAGACCCAACGCCAGCCGGTGATGCCGATGATCGTCGGGGCCTGCGAGAAGAAGCCGCCGATGATCGGGCCGAGCACCGAGGACGTACCGAACACGGCCAGGAAGTAGCCCTGGTACTTGGCGCGCTCACGCGGCGGGACGATGTCGCCGACGATCGCCAGAGCGAGCGAGAACAGGCCGCCGGCGCCGAGGCCCTGGAAGGCCCGGAACACCGACAGCATGGGCATCGACGTGGCAAAGGAGCACATCGCCGAGCCCACGATGAAGATCGTGATCGCTGTGAGGAAGAACTTCTTCCTCCCGTACTGGTCGCTGAGCTTGCCGTAGATGGGCGTCGAGATCGTCGACGTGATCATGTACGCCGTGGTGACCCAGACCTGCTGGTCGAGGCCGTGCAGCTCGTCGGCGATGGTCTTCATGGCGGTGCCGACGACGTTCTGGTCGAGGGCAGCCAGGAACATGCCGGACATGAGCCCGACGAGGATCGTGACGATCTGGCGGTGCGTGAGCTCGTCGGACGAGCGGTCCGCGTGAGCGGCGGTGGTGGTCATGTCTCCCCTAGCTGGTGCGGTCGCCCGAGCGACCGGCGCATTCGTACTGATCCAGCGACTCCGAGAGCCGATGGACATAGTTGGCGAAGTGGTGGATATCGGTCTCGTCCCACTCTCGGACGAGGCTTGCGAGGAACTCCGTACGGATCCGTTCGACCTCGACGGTCAGGGCACGTCCGGCATCGGTGATCTCCACCTGGTGCGCGCGACCGTCCCCTGGATCCCTCGTCTTCGCGACGAGCCCTCGCTCTGCCAGCGACGTGAGCTGGCGGCTCACCACGGACAGGTCGAGGTGCAGGGCGTCCGCCAGTTCGGTGGGCCTCGCGGGCCCCTCGACCAGCCGGTGGAGCAGCGGCAACGAGGCGGGGTCCGGGACGCCGAAGCGCTGCTTGAGCGCGCGGACGAACCTGACCGTACGGGCCAGGTTCGCGGAGAGTGCCTCGATGGCAGCGTTTCGTGTCTCAGTCATGTGCTTGCTCTCTGCAACCATCGAGACAGGGAGGCCTATTCCGGACCCGGGGAGATTGTTGAAAACGACCCGATGGAGCCGCCTTGGGGTAGGAACGGGCCGCGGGCCTCATCGCACAGGTAGTTCTGCCCATGACGTCGCCGACTACTGGCCTCGCGCTCCGACCTTCCGAAGACGTCGGGAGCTTCCGCAGGGCCGGCCATCGGCGCTCTGCTCGGGATGGCGGCTGCCGTCTTCGCAATCCTCGTTGTGACGGGAGTTGCGCCCGACCTGGACAGGACCTCGGGTTGGCCCAGGCACTCAACGGCCTGCACACCGGTGCCCTCGGAGTGGTGACATCGGCCACCTACAACGTCTTCGAACCAGTGCCCTCGGTCGTGCTGACGGCCGCACTTGCGGCGGTGATCTGGATCGTGAAGGACCTGCGCACCGGGGTCGCGTTCGCCGGTGTGGTCACCCTCACCTGGATCCCTGCGGAGACCATCAAGTTGATAGTCCACCGTGTCCGACCGGACGTGCGCGTGATGACATACCCGTTCCTGCCCGTTCAGACCGACCCGTCGTTCCCTAGCGGCCACACTGAGTTCATCGTGGCCCGTGTAGTGGCGCTCGCGTACGTGATGCAGGGCACCCAGTGGCACTCGACCGTCGTGGGCGTGGGCGCGTTGCTGATTGTGGTGGTGGCAGCGGCCTTGGCGGTCGATGCCGTCCACTACCCAACCGATATCGCAGCGTCCATCGCGTGGTCGCTGCCCGTCGCGCCAGCCGCGCGGCTGGTCTGGGTGATGCCTCGAGTACCTGGTCTTGGTTTCCCTGGCGTCGTGTCCCGCTGCGGGTCGACGGCTCCGCGGCCACCGCTCTGAGAGCAGCCCTCGTAGTCCCGCAATCGCCGACTTGACACGCTTTCTGCTTTCAGCCCCAGGAGGAAGACGAGGACCGTGGTGTTCTTCTCGGACGCCGGGAGACCGGCATGAAACTCAGGCGCTTCAATCTTGATCCGCGTGCCTACGATGGGCCCGTTCGCATTGAAGGAGTCACTGTGACTGCACTGCTCGGTCTCCCGGAGGGCATGGAGTGGGTCGTCCTGCTCGTTGTCGCGATGCTGCTGTTCGGCGGGTCTCGGGTCGCGGGGATGGGTAAGGGCGCGGGTCGCGCCATCCGCGAGTTCCGGGAAGAGCTCAAGGCCCCGACGGGTATCGAGCCCCCGAAGACAGACGAGGCGGAGGACTTCTCCGACCCTGTTGCCGCCGAGATCGTGACAGAGACCGGCAAGGTCACCTGATCGTGTCCGCTCTGAGCAGTGCGCGGCGCGTCTGGACCGTACTGAAGCCTCCGCCGTCGACGCCTGACGGCACGATGTCGCTGTACGACCACCTACGGGAGTTGCGCTACCGAGTGATCGTGATCGCGCTGGCGGTCGCCGTGACGTCCTCTTTGGCTGCACTCTTCTACCGGCCGATCCTCAACCTGGTCCTCTGGCCGTGGGACGCAGCGCTGGTGACGCTCAGGGCGTGGAACCCTCTCGTCGCGACGCAGATCGTCAACCGGGACATCTCTGGGCCGTTCATGCTCGCGCTCAGGGTGTCGGTCGTGACCGGAGTGCTCGCAGCGTGCCCGATCTGGCTGTACCAGCTGTGGAGGTTCATCGTTCCGGCGTTGTTGGTGCACGAGAAGCGGTACGCCCGGAACTTCATCGCGGCGTCGATCCCGCTGTTCCTGTTCGGTTGCGCGGTGGGTTATATGGTGCTGCCGGCGGGCATCAGTGTGATGCTGCAGTTCACGCCTGAGGGCCTGGGCATCGTCAACCAGCTGGACTTGAACTCGTTCCTGCAGCTCGAGCTGCTGCTGACCTTGTTGTTCGGGGTGTCGTTCCTGCTTCCGGTGATCCTGGTCATGCTGAACCTCGCGGGGGTTGTGACAGGGAAACAACTGCAGAAGGCCCGTACCTTCTCGATCTTCGGGTGCTTCGTGTTCGGTGCCGTGGCCACACCCTCCACGGACCCATTCTCGATGACCGCCCTGGCACTGCCGATGGCCCTCATGTATGTGGTGGCCGAGTTCATCGCCCGTCGCCATGACACGCAGAAAGCGAAGAGGCTCGAAGCTGCGGGCGGCGTGCTCGTCTCCCTCGACTGATGCTCTCACCGACACTGACGCTGGTCGTCAACCCGGCCGCCCGACAGGGGACGAGCGGCCCGTTGACCCCGAGACCCATTCACCCGCGGCGACCAACTGGCCAATCCTGGTGTTCAGGGTCAATGGCGGAAGCCCGATGGTCCCGTGGCGGTGCCCGTTCGGCTGTCGGTGTTGAGTTGGTCGACGGCGATGCGGAGGTCGGCCAGCAGCAACTCGGCGAGGTCGTGTTGAAGCCCTCCAAGCGCCGCTCTACACGTGCGACGCCAAGCTTGCCGCCCGCGGTCACGACGTAACAGTCCGGATCTTCTCCTCAACTACCTGATCCGCCGAGTAGCGCATGTCGACCCACCACGGCGTGCGGACAGGCAATCGGGACTGGTGTGGCGGTTCGTACGGTGTGTCGCGTCAGTTCGGTAGCTCATTGCCGGTCCGGGGCACGTGCTCAGTCACTGGCGGATGGTCTGGTGCGAGGTTGTCGTGTCCGGGCATGGCAGAGGGTGGTGGCGGCGGCGGCCCGTTCCCTGAGCGCCGTCGAGCGGTGTGTGTGGCTGGGCCTGAGATTCGTCACTTTCGCTGCCGAGGGGGAGCCCGCCGCGCGAAGGCCGGCCCGCCAGGCGCTTTGGGCAGCAAAAACAGCGATCGCTCGACCATTGCCCGGGCCGCCCGGCCGGTCATCGCGTCTTGGGTGCCAACAGCACAAGGACCGCCTCTGCCGCCCTGAGGACGATCCCCGGGGCGTTCCGAACTTGCCTTGGGTGCGTGGCTATCAGAGTTGGAGGTGAAGGCGTAGCGCGTCGTCGAGTTGGGTCATCAGGTGGGTCGGGAGGCGGCCGATAACTCCGCCGAGTCGTTCCACGGAGACGGAGCGAACCTGCTCGGCCAGAGCTTTGGAATCCACCTTGATCCCGGTCTCCTCGGCTGGCAGGAGAACCTGGAAGGGAAACACGCGTGTGATGTTGCTGGTGACGGGCACCACCGTGACCACACCTCGACCACGCCTGGCTGCGCTGGCGTTGGCATTGTCATTGCTCACGATCACCGCCGGCCGACGCTTGTTTGCCTCGCCGGCCAGGGCGGGGTCCAGATCCGCCAGTCGGATCTCACCGCGAAGCATCAGCGAGCCCGTCGGCCGTGGTGGATTCCCAAGCCTGCGCGTCTCCGGAGGACTCCCATTCCTGCCAGGCGGCCGCATATGCGGCCTCGAGCTCCGGGTCGCCCAAGAGCCTGATCGCCTGCTGGATCGCTGCCGAACGGGACTTCAGGCCGGCCGCCTGGGCGTACTTGTCCAAAGCTGCAACCTCACCCTCGGAAAGGCTGACGCTCAGCTTCACCTGGCTCATGCTACCAAGCTACTACCGAGAGGCCTACCGGGGTAGCCCTATTGGATTTGCCGCACGTGGCGAGATGTGATCGCGCCGCTAAGGGTTCCCGGTCCATGCGGGTCCGGCGGGGCATCCAGATCGTGACCGTGCACGACTTCACCCGAGTACGAGGGCCTCGCGGACCTCGTGATGGAGTTCGTGGACGCACCGACGCTCGCGAGCCGGTTCGCCATCGGGCCTCAGCTCCGGAAGAGGGCACGCCTGCGGCATCATCCTCCGCGACATCAAGTCGGCCGACGTGCCCCAGACCTGCCGACCGAAGGTAGCCCCTGTATGCGAAGACCGCCGCACCCGGTGGATCTGCAAGTTCATTGCCTCAGTTCCGCACCCTCGATGCGAGCCTGCGGTCCCCAGACTGGCCTCATCGACGCTTGGCTCCACATCCTCCCCGTCACCGCTCTGTGACAACACTGAGCGGGGCTACGTCCTCTGCGGAGGGGGCGGAATCGGGCATAACCCCCGTTCCACAAGGCGTGATGTTTGGGTGACAGTCGTTCCCCGCAGCTGAGTTCGATGCCCGATGACGCCCGCCCGGTCCGTACCACACCAGGCTTCTTGGGCTGAGATGGGTTGCACGTAGGTTGCACGACGTCCGGGGCCGTAACCCGAAGGAGATCCATTCCCCCGTAGGGGAAGGAATATCCGATGGAGCCGCCTTGGGGAGTCGAACCCCAGACCTGCTCATTACGAGTGAGCCGCTCTGCCGACTGAGCTAAGGCGGCCTGGCCCCGGAGGACCAGCCGAGGAAGAACTATAGCGGCGCACCGGAGGTGGCGCGAACGCGGACGACCTGGGTGTACGAGTCAGGCGCCGGGCCCACCTCGTACAGACACCAGGCTCACGCCGTACAGAACAGCCCGTCCGGCGGGACCTTGTCCTTCGCGAAGTACGCGACCACGGCGTTGTCGACGCAGGTGCTCTTCCCCCCGTACGTCGCGTGGCCGTTGCCGTTGTACGTGACGAGGACGCCCGAGTCGAGCTGGTCGGCCATCCACGCGGCGTACTGGTACGGGGTGGCCGAGTCGCCGGTGGCCCCGATGACGACGATCGGCGCGGCCCCCTTGCCCGTGATGTCGAACGGCGCCTGACCCTGTACGGGCCACTGGACGCACGTGATGTTGGGCCCGAAGTACTTGCCGAAGATCGGCGCCTTCTGCTCGTCCAGGGCCCAGTCGGAGAAGGCCCTGGCGATGCCGTCGTCCTGGGAGTCGGCGCACCCGATGGCCGGGAACGCGAAGAACGACGTGTCGTACTGACCGTCGCTCTCACGCCCGCGCAGCTGGTCGGCGTAGTACAGCAGGTAGCGGCCGTCTCCGGCGATCGCCTTCTCCAGCGCCTGCGTCAGCTGGTCCCAGTACGTCGAGTCGGCGTACAGGAAGAGCGCGATCCCGTCCGTGGCGATCGACTGCGTGAGCTTTCGGGTGGCATCACCGGGGAGGGGTGACGTGTCGAGCTTGTCCAGCAGCGTCGTGATGGTGTCCAGGACCTGCTGCTTGGTGGATCCCAGCGAGCAGTTCTTCGAGGCGCAGTAGTCGGCGTAGTTGCCGAGCGCCAGGTCGAAGCCCGACGCCTGGACGACCGACTCGTCCTGCGTGATGTTCACGGCAGAGTCGAGCACGAGCTTGCCGACTTCCCCGGGGAACTTCTGCGCGTACACGGCGCCGATGTAGGTGCCGTACGAGTAGCCGAGGTAGTTGAGCTTCGCGTCGCCCACGAGCTGGCGCATCATGTCGAGGTCCTGCACCGTGTCGACGGTCGAGATGTGCTGAAGCAGCGCCCCCGACTTCGCCAGACAGCTCGCCCCGAACTGCTTCCAGCCGTCGAGCAGCTCCTGCTTCTCGGTCGCGTTGTCAGGCGACTGGTCGAGCTGCATCAGCTGATCCACAGCAGCGCCGTTCTCGCACTGCACAGGGGTGGAGCCGCCGGCGCCTCGAGGATCCCAGCCGACGATGTCGTACTGCTCCAGGCCGGTGCGCTGGAAGTCGACGGCGAGCGTCGTGCCGGGCTCGCCTGGGCCACCCGGGTTGACGAAGATCGTGCCCAACCGCGGTGACGCCGTCGCGACCACCTTCACGAGCTTGAGCGTGATGGCCTGGCCATTCGGGGCGGCGTAGTCGAGCGGCGCGGCGATGGTCGCGCACTTCACGGCCTGCTTGCTCACCGTGCAGTCGTTCCAGTTCAGCGCCTGCTTCGTGTACCGCGCCAGGCCAGAGCCCGCGGGCGGGTTGATGAACCCTGCGGGCTTCACGGCGGGGATCGTGGACTTCGGCCGATCAGGCGAGTTGTACGAGCGCTGCGTGGTCGCTGTCGGCGCCGGCACGGGTGGCTTGCTGATCACCACGCCGGGCGTCGAGGTCGGGGTGGCCGTCGCGGTGGCGCTCGGAGTCGCGGACGGCGTGGGCGAGGAGACCGATGGGCTGGCGAGCAGCTTCTGGACGTAACCGCCGGCGAAGGCGATGACGATGATCAGCGAGAGGACGAGCAGCGCGGAGACGCCGACGATGACGCCGGCCCGCGACCGCTTCGGAGGGGTCGGGCCGCCCGGCTGGTGCGTAGCACCCCAGGACGGCGCCTGCGGCTGCGGCCGCGGCTGGTACGCCTGCTGCTGGCCGTACGGGTTGGCTCCGGGACGCTGCTGGCCGCCGGGCACGACGCCGTACGACTGCAGTGCGCCGTTGGCGCCCAGATGGCTGGGCGCCGCCGGCTGCTGCGGCGCGTACGGGTTCGGCTGGCTGTACGGGCTGGGCGCCGCACCGTACGGGGTCTGCGGCGGGTTCGGGACCTGACCGGCAGGCGGCTGGTACGGGGCTTCCCCGCCGGGTGCCTGCGCGTACGGAGCCTGTCCCACCGGCTCTTGTGGGGGCGGAATCTGGCCCGGCGGAGCAGGCTGCTGCGGCTGGGAGGGGACCCCCTGTGGCTGGGAGGGGTACGGCGGCTGCGTCACGCCGACAGGCTAGTCGGCGCGACTGTGCCCCGGCGACAGTTCGTCCACTGTGTCAGCTGGATCCTGCTGTCCCGCGGCGACGACTGACACGGGGCACACGCGGCGCTGCCCGTCCTCGCACTGTACGGTCACCGTGTCGCTCGGTACGGACCGTCCGACGACGACGCCCGGCCCGTGCTCGATGTCGACGCGGCCCCCGATCGCGGGTGCGCGGCGTTCGAAGTCGTCGTACATCCCCTGCTCGAACGCGAGGCAGCACTTCAGCCTCCCGCACGCTCCCTGCGTCTGCATCTGATTGGCCGCCAGGTCCTGGCCCTTCACGAGGCGCATCCCGATGGGCTCGATGGCGATGAGGAATGAGCTGCAGCACAGGTCTCGCCCGCACGTACCGACGCCACCCACGATCCGTGCGGCGTCGCGCTGGCCGATCTGGCGCAGGTCGACGCGGGCGGCCAGCCCTGATGCAAGGTCGCGCACCAACGCTCGAAAGTCCACCCGTTGCGGCGCCGTGTAGTAGATGGCCACCACCCGCCCGTACTCGCTGGAGTGGTCGTCCAGGTCGACCCCGAGGACGCGCATCGGCAGCCCGTGCTCAGCGATGAGGGCCTTCGCGATCTCGGTCGCCTCGGCCTTGAGCCTGCGGTTGCGCTTCTCGCGTTCGAGGTCGGCGGGGGTCGCGCGCCCTGCGCAGACTGGCAGCTCCGCCGCGAGCTCGGCGTCAGTCACCCATGCGACGGTCGCCACCTCGGTGCCCGACTCGGTCGGTACGAGCACGGCGTCGCCCACCATGGCGTCGATGGTGCCAGGGTCGACGTAGTACAGGCGACTGCTCGGCGCGAACGTCACGGCCATGAGCCTCGTCATGGTCAGAACGTTACGGGACACCCCAGCCGCAGGTGTCACGAGGCCCGTGATTGGAGCCTGCCGTGAGCGCAGACTCTCCGGCCGCCAGCGCCACGAGGCCGCCCTCCCCCACTGGGTCTATCGGGGTGAGCAGCCGCGGAGCATCGGGCTCGCTGCCGTCTGCTCGATGCTCGCCGGTCTCATCGGCTGGCAGATCGCCCTCCTGGCCTCGCGCGCCGGGAAGACCGCCACAGCCCACTGAGCCCCGTCTCTGTCAGCGCTTGCGGGCCAGCAGCCCTCTCGCTGTCTCGGCGATGGCTTCCGGGGCCATGCCGGCCTTGTCGATGAGGTAGTCCGCTGAGCCCGTCGCGCAGAAGCCTGGGAAGCCCAGCATGGCCATCGGTACCGGGTGGTGGGTCACCACGGTCTCGGCGACAGCGCCACCGAGACCTCCCGTGGCGATCGCCTCCTCGACAGTCACGATCGCGCCGGTCTCCCGGGCAGCCGCGACGATCGCGCCGACATCCAGCGGCTTCACCGATGCCATGGACAGCACGCGGGTGGAGATCCCTTCGGTCGCGAGCCGGTCCGCCGCGGCCAGCGCACGCCACAGCACCGTCCCGTTGGCCACGAGCGTGACATCGTCGCCCTCGCGCACGGTCACCGACTTCCCCGGGACGAACTCGTACGACTCGTCATGGATCGCCGGTACCGGGTTGCGGCTGACACGGAGGAAGACGGGTCCGTCGTACGACGCGGCCCAGCGCACCGCTGCGGCCGTCTCGGTCGGGTCGGCCGGGACGACGATCGTCATCCCGTCGATCGCACGCAACCAGGCGATGTCCTCGATGGACTGGTGCGTCGGGCCGAGCTCGCCATAGCCAACGCCGGGGCTCTGCGCGCAGAGCACGACGTGGCGCTTCGAGTAGGCGAGGTCGACCTTGATCTGCTCCATCGCCCTCGCGGTGAGGAAGCAGGCTGCGCCGGCCACGAACGGGATCAGGCCGCCCCCGGCGAGGCCGGCAGCGACTCCGACCTGGTCCTGCTCGGCGATCCCGACGTTGACCAGCCGCTCCGGGAACGCGGCGCGGAACGCGCCGAGCTTGCTCGAACCGACCGAGTCGTTGACGACGGCGACGATCCGCGGGTCGTCGGTCGCGAGGCCCACGAGCGTGGACACGAAGGCGTCGCGGCAGTCGTACAGAGCGCTCATCGCACGGCCTCCAGTGCCTCGAGCTCGGCCACCGCGAGTGCGTACTGCTCGTCGTTCGGCACCCCGTGGTGCCACGCGACGTTGTCGGACATGTACGAGATGGGGTGACCCTTGTGGGTGTGGGCGATGATGCCTCGCGGCTTGCCCGGTACTGGATCGGCGCTGAGCGCGTCGAGCAGCGCCCCGTGGTCGTGGCCGTCGATCTCGACGACCGCGAGGCCGAACGCGGTCATCTTGTCGGCAAGTGGGTCGAGATCGTTGGTCTCGGCCGTGGTCGCGCCCTGCTGCAACCGGTTGCGATCGACGATCACCGTCAGCCGGTCGAGCGTGTGCTGCGAGGCCGCCATCATCGCCTCCCAGTTGCTGCCTTCTTGAAGTTCGCCGTCGCCGACCAACACGTAGGTGCGCCGCGCGGAGCCAGTGATGACCGCGCTCTTCGCGAGACCCAGCGCAATGGGCAGCCCGTGTCCGAGCGGCCCGGTGTTGGCCTCGACACCCGCCACGTACAGGCGGTTCGGGTGCCCGTTGAGCTTCGACTCGGGTGCAAGGAACGTGGCGAGGTCCGCCACGGGGAGGAAGCCGAAGGCCGCGAGCGTGGTGTAGTAGATGCCCGCCACGTGGCCCTTGCTCAGCACGAAGCGGTCCCGTTCCGGGTCGTCGACGCGATCGGGAGCAACATCGAGCACCGCCCCGTACAGCGTCGAAAGGATGTCGACCGCGGAGAACGATCCTCCGATGTGCCCGGCGCCGGCGAAGTGCACGAGCGCGAGGTCCTGGAGCCGGATCTGACGCGCAGTCTCGGCCAGGAACGTGACCACCTCGGTTCGCGAGGCGTCCGGACCGGGCTTCGTCACCGGTCGCAGCGTGATGTGGTCAGGCGTGAGCGCCACGTCACACCCCTTCTGCCGCGAAGGCGGAGAGCTTGTGGAAGAGGTCCTCGAGGAGGAACCGTACGTCGACGGTCTCGGCCACCTTGACCGGATGCCCGGCGCCGAAGGCGTACTCGCCCTGCGGCGTGAACCGAGAACTCGGGCGCATACGGAACGTCCCTCCACGCGGGTACAGCGCGAGGCCGATGGCCGGCGAGTCGCCGAGTGAGCGCGACTCGATCGCATCCGGGTGGTACGTGTCGTTCCACTCCTTGAGCTGGCGCACGAGGTACGCACCGAGCGGCCCGCAGGGTGCAACGCGCGCATCCAGCTCGGCGTAGCCGACGTTCACCTGCGAGTAGACGTTGCTCGGCACCTGCCAGAGCGCGATCCCGGAGTCGAACACGACGTTCGCCGCGGCGATGTCGTTGGAGAGGTTGAACTCGGGGCTCCGCCCGTCGTGGAGGATCCCGTCGTAGCCGGGGCCCCCGATCCAGATGACGGTGACCGGGCGCCGGACGAGATCCGGATCGAGCAGGATCGCCGATGCCATGTCGGTGAGCGGACCGAGGAACGCGACGTACAGGGGCTCTTCCGCAGTCGCCAGCCTCGACTCCGCGACGATCAGCTGCGCGCCGTCCGAGTCTGCCGGCGAGTGCTCGTCCGGGATCGCCGTCGCAGAGCCATTGGCGACGGTGACATCGGTGCGACCCATGAGCCCCAGAAGCAGGTCGATCTCGTCGCGCGAGTCGAGCATGCTGCGCTCGCTGCGGCGCGTGCCGAAGTGGGCGGCGATGAGACCTCGGATGTCGAGCGTGGGCGACAGCAGCGCGTGGACGATCGCGTACTGGTCGTCCGCCTCGTTCTTGGCATCTGTGTCGATGATGAGGCGCCGACCGGGCTTCATCGCACCCTCCAAGCTCTGGACTGCATGTACATTCACTAGTGCGTAAACTCTTGCACTGTGACCACGGCACGTCAACCACAGCCGCCAACAGAGTGCCAAGCCCTCGCCCCACAGCCCCGGAGGCGGTTGGATAGCCCCATGACTGGACGTGTTCTGTTCTTGGGTGGCACCGGTGTGATCAGCTCGGGCAGCGTGGCGCTCGCCGCCAGAAGGGGCTGGGAGGTGACGGTCCTCAACCGCGGGCAGTCGACTGTACGGCCGGTCCCCGACGGCGTGGAGCTCATCTCCGCGGACGTGCGCGAGCCGGGCGCGATCGCGGCCGCGATCGGGAATCGACACTTCGACGCGGTGGCCGACTTCCTCACGTTCACGCCTGAGCAGCTGTCCTCGACCCTGCCGCAGGTCGAGGACCGGACAGACCAGTACCTGTTCATCAGCTCTGCGTCCGCCTACCAGAAGCCGACCGGTGTGCTGCCGGTCCGCGAGGGCACACCGCTGTCGAACCCGTACTGGCAGTACAGCCGTGACAAGGCGGCCTGCGAGCGGGTCCTGTTCGACCGGCGTCTCAGCGACGGGCTCCCCATCACGGTGGTGCGACCGTCACACACGTACGACCAGACGATGACCATCCTCAGCGGGCGCCACGCGATGGTACGGCGGCTGCTGCGTGGCGACGAGATCATCATCCACGGAGACGGCACGACGCTCTGGACGCTCACGCACACCACCGACTTCGCCAAGGGTTTCGTCGGGCTGCTCGGCAACGCGTCGGCGATCGGGCTCGGGGTCCACATCACCAGCGACGAGTGGTTGACGTGGGACCATATCGCCCAGGAGATGGCCCGCGCCGCGGGGGTCGAGGCACGCATCGTCCACATCTCGTCGGACGCCATCGCCGCCGTCGACAAGGAGTGGGGTGACGGACTGCTCGGCGACAAGACGTACTGCACGATCTTCGACAACAGCCTCATCAAGCGCCTCGTACCCGACTTCGTGTGCACCACGTCGTTCTCGGCCGGCGCGAAGGAGATCGCGGCCTACTACGCAGAGCACACCGAGACTCAGCCGAAGGAAGCCGAGGCCGAGGCCGTCATCGCGAAGCTGCTCGAGCGCTACCGCCTCTGATGGAGCTGGAGGTCGTCGGCAGGATCATCCAATGGCGCGGCCCCGCGCCGTACTGGTTCCTGCCGATCAGCTCCGACGACTCGGCCGTGATCGAGGAACTCAAACCGATGCTCACGTACGGCTGGGGCTGCATCCCCGTCACCTGCCGCCTCGGCGGCACCACGTTCACCACCTCGATCATGCCAAGGCACGGCGTGTACCTGATCCCGCTGAAGGACAAGGTCCGTACGGCAGAGGGCGTCACCCCGGACGCCCCGATCACCGTCCACGTGAGCATGACGCTGCGCTGAGGTACGAGCGGCCGGTCGGCCTCCCCAGTTCTGACGGCTGCCGACAACCTGGCCGCGGCAGCCGATGTCGGCGGAGTACGGCAGGCTAAGCACGTGACGGTGTGGCAGGAGCTCGTGGGCCAGGAGGCGGCGGTGGCCGTGCTGACCCGGGCTGTCGCCGGGCAGGGCCACTCGATGAGCCATGCGTGGCTGATCACGGGACCGCCGGGGTCGGGGCGGTCGAACGCCGCGCGCGCGTTCGCCGCGGCGCTGGAGTGCGCCAAGGGTGGCTGCGGAGTGTGCTCCGCGTGCCGTACGGCCTTGTCGGGGGCACATCCGGACGTGACCGTCATCCGTACAGAGCAGCTGAGCATCGGCGTCGATGAGGTACGCACCCTCGTCCGCCGCGCGTCGATGAGCCCGACGCTCGGGCACCACCAGGTGATCGTCATCGAGGACGCCGACCGGATCACCGAGCGCGGCGGCGACGCGCTGCTCAAGGCGATCGAGGAACCGGCGCCCCGTACCGTCTGGCTGCTCTGCGCGCCCACCCTCGACGACGTGGTCGCCACGATCCGATCCCGCTGCCGCCATCTGAACCTCGCGACACCGACGCAGGCGGCCGTCGCCCGGCTGCTCGTCGAACGTGACGGCATCGACCCGGCGATGGCGTCGTTCGCGGCGCGGGCCGCGCAGGGGCATGTCGGTCGCGCCCGCCACCTCGCACGCGACGAGGCGTCACGCATCCGGCGCCGCGAGGTGCTGCAGCTCCCACCGCAGCTGATCAGCCTCGGCGCCTGCCTCCGTGCCGCCGCCAACGTCGTGACCGCCTCGTCTGACGAGGCCACCGCCTCGACGACCGATCGGGACGCCAAGGAGCTCGCCGAACTCAACCAAGCGCTGGGCTTCGGCACGAAGGGCGCCCGCCCCCGCAACGCGGGGTCGCAGGTGAAAGACCTTGAGGACCAGCAGAAAGCGCGAGTCAAGCGGCTCCAGCGCGACGGCCTCGACCGAGTGCTCAGCGAGCTGACCACGTACTACCGGGACGTGCTCGCCGTACAGCTCGGCACGAATGCCCCGCTGGTCAATGTGGAGCAGGACGCTCCGATCCGTACGCTCGCGCACCGCGGCAACGCCGACGCCACCATGCGCAAGCTCGACGCCATCCTCGCCGCCCGTACAGCCCTCGAGACCAACGTCGCTCCCCTGCTCGCGATGGAAGCCCTCTTCATCGACCTCGCTGAGTCGCTCTGAGAATCCTCGTTCTGATACCCGATCCAGCGTGCGGAGCCTGAAGTCGGGGGTGGAGCGCCGCTGGGGTACGAGAACGAGGATCCGAGCGACCCCTGTTCTCCTCAGCGCGTGAGCTCGGCGAGGACTTCGAGGACATGGCGGTACGGCTGGCCGGTCGCACGGGACATGCCGAGCTCGCAGGTGCGGTTGGTGGAGACGTACGCGTCGTGGTCGCGCGCGAGCACCTCCGCCGCCTCACGAGCGGTCGCCGAGGCGGTCAGCTCGGGGTGCAGCATCCCGCGATCGCCCGCGAACGCGCAGCAACCGGCATCGAGCGGTACGTCGACCTCGTCGGCGATCGCCCCGCAGATCGCGAGCAGATCCTCGGTCGAGCCGATCTGTGCGCTCGAGCACGTGGGATGTACGGCGACGCTGCCGAGCGTGCGCGTGACGGTCAGCGCCGGCAGTACGTGGTGCGCCACGAACGTGGTGGCGTCGACGAAGGAGAGGCCCGGGTACGCCTTCGACGCCTGCTCGAGCATCACCTGGTAGCCCTCCGTACAGCTCGCGGCATCGACGACGACCGGCAGCCGTCCGTGACCGGAGGCGTCCCAGAGTCGCGGCAACGTGCGATTGCTGACCGCCTCGTAGCCGGCCACGAACCCCTTCGACTTCCACGGCGTCCCGCAGCACATGCTGCCGATGCCCCTGGGCACCTCGATGGCGACCCCGGCGCGCTCACACAGCTCGCGGAACGCGGCCATGACGCCATCGCCGCCGGCTTCGGGACCGAACATCGTCTGGATGCACGCGGGAACGTACACGGCCCGCGGAGCTCCCGTACCGACCTTCCCGGGTACGCGCGGCGCGCCGCCTCCGGGCAGCGTGCCGTCGTAGCGTGGCATGACATCGGGGCCGACCATCTTGCGGGCGGCGGTCGTGATGCCCGTCACGACGCGGGACGGCAACGCGTCCGCCACCTTCAGGGCGAAGCCGCCACCACGTGTACCGACCCCCCACGCACGAGCGGCCACGCCCCAGGTGGCGGCCAGTACGGGGTTGGCCTGCTCACGACGCAGCCGCCGGGTGAGGTCGCCCGTGTTGATGGAGACAGGGCACGCCAGCCCGCACAGCCCGTCGACGGCGCAGGTGTCGATGCCGGCGTACTCGTAGTCCCGCTCCAGTTCGTCGGCAGCAACCGTGTCGCCGGAGGCGCGGAGGGTCACCATGTCGCGGCGCAGCGTGATCCGCTGCCTCGGCGTGAGCGTGACGTCCTTCGACGGACAGGCGGGCTCGCAGAAGCCGCACTCGACGCAACGATCGACCTCGGACTCGACGGTGACCGGCAGCTTGAGCGTGGTCACGTCGAGCTCTGTCGACGCACCGTCGAGCGGCAGCACGACACCGGGGCTGAGCAGCCCCTCGGGGTCGATGAGGCGTTTGATCTCGCGCATCACCTCGTACAGGTCGCGTCCGTACTGGCGCTCCACGTACGCCGCCATCATCCGACCGGTGCCGTGCTCGGCCTTGAGGTTGCCGTCCTGGGCGAGCACGAGGTCGACCATGTCGGCCGTGAATGCCTCGTACCGCGACACCGACTCCAGCTCGTTGAACCGCTCGTTGATCATGAAGTGGAGGTTGCCGTCGCGGGCGTGGCCGAAGATCACGCTCGAGTCGTACGAGTGCTTCTCGAAAAGCTCCGTCAGACCGTCGCACGTCGCGAGCAGCCGGTCGACCGGTACGCAGACGTCCTCGAGCAAAGCGGTCGTGCCGGACGGGCGCGACCCGGCGACCGACGTGTACAGGCCCTTGCGTACCTTCCACAGCCGCGCCTTCTCTGCGGCGTCGGAGGCGATCGCGATCGGCGTCGCCAGCGGCAGGTCTCCCGCCAACACGTTCAGCGCGGCCATCCGTTCGTCGAGCTCCTCGGCACCGTCCGCGTGGTGCTCGACGAGGAATGCCGCGTGGTCCGCGACCTGCAGAGACGCAATCGTGTCGGGCGTACCGGCGACGCCTTGTGCGACGCGCAGTGAGGCCGCGTCCATGAGCTCGATCACCGTGAGGCCCGAGTCGACGAGGGCCGGCAGCGACTCGGTCGCGGCGGCGAGACTGGGGAACGTCAGGAGCGCGGTGCCGACGTGGGCGGGGATCGGCAACGTACGGAACCGGACTTCGGAGATGAAGCCGAGCGTCCCCTCACTGCCGACGAGCAGGTGGGCGAGGATGTCGAGCGGGTCCTCGTAGTCGAGCAACGCGTTGATCGAGTACCCCATCGTGTTCTTCATCGAGAACCGCCGCCGGATCGTCTCCGCCAGGGCCGGGTCGGACCGGACGGTCGCGTGCAACGTGGCGAGCCCCGCGTACAGGCCGGGCTCCAGCCGACGCAGCTTCTCGCTGGCTTTGGGAGCGCCCGTGTCGAGGATCGTGCCGCTGGGGAGCACGACCACGAGGGAGTCGAGGGTGGCGTACGGGTTCGCATGGATCCCGCAGGTCATGCCGGACGAGTTGTTCGCGACGATCCCGCCGATCGTGCACGCGATCTCCGAGGCTGGATCGGGCCCGAGCACGCGGCCGTGGCGTCGCAGCGAGGCGTTGGCGCGGTTGACAGTCGTGCCCGGCCCCGCGGTGAGAAGGGTGCCATCGGGGGAGGTCGAGACGGTACGGAAGTGGTGGCGGGTGTCGACGACGATGTCGGAGGTTCCGGCCTGGCCGGACAGCGAGGTGCCGCCGGCGCGGAACGTCAGCGTGCGGCTGTTGGCCTTGGCGGCACGGAAGAGGGCCGCGACCTGTGCGGCGTTGGTCGGGGTCGCCACCGCGTCGGGCACGAACTGGTAATGGGAGGCATCGTGGGCGTACGCATACCGGTCGATCGCTCGGCGGCTCACTGCCACGGACCCTGCGAGCCCTGGCAGGATCGGCGCCTCCAACGAGTGGTGTGTGCTCACGATGCCGACCCTACGCTGCCGAGGCGTGGCCTATTCGGACGGCACGCGCGTCCGGCTCCCCGGCTATGCAGGGCCGAGTGGGACGATGACTTTGTCTGACCACCCGAGGATCTGGACCGAGGAGAAACTGTGACGAACCAACCGGACGAGTCGCATCCCCTGCGCGATCGCGTGGACGACGCCATTTCGTGGTTCACCCAGACAGATGAGACCCCTGAGCCCGCCGCTGCGCCGGTGACCGAGGACAGCGCCCCGGTAGTCGACGAGGGCGTGCCGGTGGTCGACGAGGGTACGCAGGTGACGGAGCCTGTGACCGACGTGACCCCCGACGCTGGTGGGCGGGACGCGTCCCTGGACACGCCCGTCGCAGCCAAGCTCCCCGGGAACGAGTCAGCTCCCGTCGACCTTCCCACCGAGCCCGTGGCCGCCGAGCCCGTCCCCGCGGTGTCTGTCGCCGCCGAGGAGCCCGTTGCGGCCGTGGTTCCTGGGGCTGAGCCGGCCCCCATCGAGTCGGTGGTCGCTCCCGAGCGCATGTACCAGGCGGAGGAGTTCAGCACGCACCCGGTGGGATCGCCCGCGCCCACCGAACCCGAACCATCCACTGTGGCCGCCGAGCGTGTCAGCGAGGCCGACGACTTCGTACCCGCCCATGCCGCCGAGGACTCTGGCCACGTCGAGTCGAGCGCGATCGACGAGCCGACACGTATCAACCCCCTTGAGCCGCCCTCTTCCTGGGCTGAGGTCCATCCCGAGGCGAAGGGGTTGCCGGCCGACGAGGTCGCGCCCGAGCCCGAGGCCGAGACGACCGCCTCGCAACGTTCGATCTTCCGCGACGAGGCGCCCACCGTGGCGCTGCCGGCCGGCGCTTTCGCCGCGGCACCGGCCGTACCGTTGGTGGAGCAGACGGCTGTCCTCGACGCACAGGAGGCGGCACGCAGGCGCCGCGAGGAGCGTGCGGCACGCGACCGGCAGCTGGGCAAGGTGATCGCTGCTCCCGACGATGCGGACGAGCCGCTGGTCACCAGGTTCACGACGCCCAGCACGTACAAGGGCCTCCCCTCGTTCGGCGTCCTCCTGTTCCGGTTGGTCATCGCCGCCGTGGTCGGCATCCGGGCGTGGCAGCACATCACGCACCTGAGCGCGACCCGCGACATGTGGGCGGCGACCATCGTGCCGAGCCCGGGGATCGTCGCCTGGACCCAGATCGGTCTGGAGATCGCGATCACGGTCATGCTCGTGGTCGGCCTCGGCACCCGCATCGCCGGGGTCCTCCTGCTGATCCTCGCGATCGCTCAGCTCGTGTTCGTGCAGTGGGGTGTGGTCAACCCGTTCCAGCCTGGTGCGACGGACTTCATCGGCATCGCCGACGTCCTGCTGGCCGGCGCCGGTCTGCTGTTCGCCACCGTCGGCGGTGGCCGCATCGGCTTCGACGGAGCGATCCACGCCGACCGCATCCGCCGCAAGAACGACAGGCTCTTCGCGTAGCCCGGCCGGCGCCTGACCTAGCGCACCCGGCGGGCGTCCAGCCGCACGCTGATCGTCCTGGAGGCCACCAGGAGCGCCACGGTGCCGACCACTGCGATCGAGACGAGCACGGCCGGTGACGGCAGCGTGATCGAGTCCTTCGGAAGCACGTCCATCGCGAGGACCACGGCGGCCATCACGGCGAAGATCGGCAGGAACGTGACCAGTCGAGCCCGGGTGTACCCCAGCGCGAAGTACAGCGGGAACTGGACGGAGACGAGCACACCGACGATCACGAACGCCGTCACGAGCAGGTACCCGAGCTCGACCCAGCCGAACGGCAGTCCCATCGCCGCCCCTATCGCGAACCCGATGAGGGTCCCGATCATGGCGGCGATGACGACGAGAGCCATGGCGAACCAGTACCGGCCGGAGACCAGGGTGCGGCGCCGGATCGGCAGCACGCCGTAGAGGGTGTCCAGGTCGTTCTTCTCCGCGATCGCGAAGGGGTACGCGGCGACGAACACCGACATGACCATGACCATCACGGGCGCGATGGTCGGCTGGCGCCACAGCGCCGAGAGCAGCGGGGTGAGGATCAGCAGGATCACCACCTGGGTGCGGTACGGACGGACCGTACGCAGGTCGAGCTGGGTCATCCTGGCCACGGCATTCATCGGGCACCTCCGAGCTTGACGACGATCTGGTCGAGCGTGGGCGCCTCCACCAGGAGGTTCCCATCGAGCCTGCTGAGGTCTGCGGTGCGGACCAGCGCCTCGATGCCCGTGGCGGTCCGCCGCGCGCCCGCGAGCGGCGCGGCCGGGTCGAGCAGGTCCTCCGGGCCGCCTCGCACCAGCCGGTAGGCATCAAGAAGGTCGTCCTTGGTGCTCGAGGCCACCACCTGGCCGTCGCGGATGAACGTGACGTAGTCCGCGATCCGCTCGAGGTCGGTGGTGATGTGCGTGGAGAACAGCACCGAGTGGTCCTCGGCGGTGAGGAACTCCCCGAGAATGCCCACCAGCTCGTCGCGCGCGACAGGGTCCAGGCCGCTGGTCGGCTCGTCGAGCACCAGCAGCCGTGCATCGTGCGAGAGCGCGACCGCGATCATCAGCTTCATGGACTGCCCACGGGACAGCTCCTTGACCTTGTGGGCCCGGTCGAGCCCGAAGCCATCGAGCAGCGACCGGTACCGGGTCGCATCCCAACGCCCGTAGAACGGGCGGAGCGCACGCTCGACATCCGACAGTCGCCAGTCGTCCACGAAGAATGTGTGGTCGAGCACCACTCCGACGTCCTGGAGCAGGTCGGGATCGGTCGGTACCCGTCGGCCGAGCAGCTCGATCTCCCCCGCGTCAGAGCGGAGCATGCCGAGGAGGCACCTGATCGTGGTGGTCTTGCCGGCGCCGTTCGGCCCGACGAAGCCCATCACGTAGCCGGTGGGCAGCTCGAAGGTGACGTCACGCAGGTGGAATGTGCCTCGGGTCGCGTCGACGTGACGCAGCGCAAGAGCGGTCGTGCTCACTGGATTGTTCCTTCCTGGGATGCGGTGGCCCGGTCGAGGGCGTCGCCCTCTGTGTCGAGCAGCGTGTCGAGCATCTGTACGACCCCGTCCCGGTCCAGCCCGGCCAGCCGGGCGGCGTGCAGGGCCACCCCGAGGCCGTCCTCGACCTGGCGGAGCAGCTGCTCGCGCACGAGCGCCGAGTCGACACCGAGGACGAAAGCACCCTTGCCCGGCACGTTGGCGACGAAACCTTCGGCCGCCAGGTCGGCGTAGGCGCGAGTGGTGGTGATGACGCTGATCTGCAGGTCGCGGGCCAATGCCCGGATCGATGGCAGAGCGTCGCCCTCGGCGAGCTCTCCGGCCAGGATCGTGGTGCGCACCTGCTCCTTGATCTGCTCGTACAGGGGCACGCCCGACGTGTTGGACAGCACAACCCTCATGGGCGTGCCCCCGTGCTTGGAGTCGATGTCATGGACTGTTTCTTTCGTTCGTACTGTGCATATGCACTATAGACAGTAGGAGCGATAGTCGTCCAGTCGTGCCCATCGTGGGCCCAGTCCTAGCTCAGCAGGAGCTCCACACGGGCGCGGATAGCGGCCTCGATGGTGTCGCGTTCCTCGCGACCCGGGAGCACCAGGTAGCGCGACAGGTCCTGGGCTGCGAGGTCGAGGAAGTACGAACGGACGCGCTCGTGGAAGTCCGTACCGGCGGCTTCGAGGCGGTCGAGATCGACCTTCTCCCCCAGCGCCCGTTCGACCGGGACGTCCAGCACCACGGTGAGGTCCGGAACCAGCCCGCCAGTCGCCCAGTCGGCGAGGCCGCGAATCTCCTCGGCGTCGAGCACCCGGCCGGCGCCCTGGTAGGCGATCATCGAGTCCACGTACCGGTCGCAGACGACGACCTTGCCCGCATCGAGCGCCGGCCGTACGACCTCGTAGAGGTGTTGCGCCTTGTCAGCGGCGTACAGCATGGCTTCGGCACGGGGTGAGATATCGCCGGACGCGGGGTCGAGCAGAAGCTTCCGCAGCGTCGCGCCCAGTGGCGTGTCACCCGGTTCGTACGTGACGACCACCTCGTGGCCCGCCTCGCGCAGCCAGTCCGCGAGCCTCGTCAGCTGCGTCGACTTCCCGGCACCGTCCCCGCCCTCGAGGACGACGAACAGACCGGACATCGTCAGCTCTTCTTGGCCCGGGCCGAGACGGTACGCGCCGTGGTGGCGGGCGGCTTCCTGGCTGTCTTCGCCGCGGTGGTCGTCTTCTTCGCGGTGATCGTCTTCTTCACGGTCGTCGCCGTACGGCGCACGGGCGTCTTCTTCGGCGCCGGGCCCTTCGCGCGCTTCTCCGCGAGCAGCTCGGCGGCGCGTTCGGGCGTCAGGTCCTCGACGTCGTCGTCCTTGCGCAGCGTGGCGTTGGTCGTGCCGTCGGTGACGTAGGGACCGAAGCGGCCGCTCTTCACGACCATCGGCGTGCCTGTCACCGGGTCGTTGCCGAACTCCTTGAGGGGCGCGGCCGCAGCTGCACGGCCCCTGAGCTTCGGCTGCGCATAGATCGCGAGGGCCTCATCGAGCGTGATCTCGAAGATCTGGTCCTCGGTGGTCAGCGAGCGGGAGTCGGTGCCCTTCTTGAGGTACGGCCCGTACCGTCCGTTCTGCGCCGTGATCTGCTCGCCGTCGGCCTCGCCGACGACCCGCGGCAGGCTGAGCAGCCGCATGGCGTCCTCGAGAGTCACCGTGTCGACCGCCATCGACTTGAACAGCGATCCCGTACGCGCCTTCAACGTCTTGGGCGCGCCCTCGGGGAGGACCTCGGTGACGTACGGGCCGTAGCGGCCGTCCTTCGCGACGACCGGCAGCTTCGTGTCGGGCGTGATGCCGAGCTCGCGCTCGGTGACCGCCGGGGCGTCGAGCAGCTGATGCGCGTACTCGGCGGTGAGCTCGTCCGGCGGGAGGTCCTCGCCGACGTTGGCGCGGCGACCGTCGGTGGTCTCGATGTACGTGCCGTAGCGGCCGACGCGGATCGTGATGTCGGAGTCGCCGGGCACGGGGAAGCTCGACAGCGCCTTGGCGTCGATGTCGCCCAGCTCTGTGACGGACTCGCGGAGCCCCTCGTCCCCGGGTGCATCCGTACCGAAGTAGAAGTCGCTCAGCACGGCCTTCCGGTCGGCGCCGCCGTTGGCGATCTCATCGAGCGTCTGCTCCATGTCGGCGGTGAACGCGTAGTCGACGAGGTGCCCGAAATGCTCCTCCAGCAGGCGGGTCACCGCGAAGGCGAGCCAGGTCGGCACGAGCGCCGAACCCTTCTTGAAGACGTAGTCGCGGCTGGTGATCGTGCGGAGGATCGACGCGTACGTGCTCGGGCGGCCGATCTCGAGCTCTTCGAGCTTGGCCACGAGGCTCGGCTCGGTGTAGCGGGCAGGTGGGCGCGTCTCGTGGCCAGCGGGTACGACCTCGAGGACGTCGAGGCCCGTACCCGCAACCAGCTGCGGGAGCCTCGCCTGTGAGTCGTCGCCGGCCTCGTCGGGGTCGTCGTGCGCCTCGACGTACGCCTTGAGGAAGCCCGGGAACGTGATCGTCCGGCCGGATGCCGTGAGCGTGCACTCGGTGATGGAGCGGTCGAGGACGGCGACGGCGCCGTGGGTGGCAGCGATCTGTACGGACATGGACTCGCCGGTGGCGTCGTTCATCTGGGAGGCGACCGTACGCATCCAGACGAGCTCGTACAGTCGTCGCTGATCGCCGGTCAGCCCGGTCTCGGCGGGGGTCTGGAAGACCTCGCCCGCGGGACGGATCGCCTCGTGGGCCTCCTGGGCGTTCTTCACCTTGGACGCGTACACACGGGGCTTCGCCGGGAGGTAGCTCGGGCCGTAGAGGGCGAGCACCTGGGCGCGGGCCGCGGCGATCGCCGTGTCCGACAGCGTCACCGAATCCGTACGCATATAGGTGATCCAGCCACCCTCGTACAGGTCCTGCGCGACCGACATGGTCCGCTGTGCGGTGAAGCCGAGCTTGCGGCCGGCCTCCTGCTGGAGCGTCGTGGTGCGGAACGGGGCGTACGGGCGGCGCGTGTACGGCTTGGCGTCGACGCTTGTCACGGCCACCTTCGCGCCGCGGATCGCGGTCGCGACGGTCTCGGCTGCGGTCTGGTCGAGGTGGACCAGGGTGCCTCTCATGGTGCCGGCGGAGGTGAAGTCGCGGCCCTGCGCGACCCTCGTACCTCCCACCGACGTCAGCCGAGCCGTGAACGTGCTCGGGGTTGCCTCCGGGCCGGCGTCCAGGGTGGCGTCGACGTCCCAGTACGAGGAGGCGACGAAGCTGATCCGCTCGCGCTCGCGGTCGACGACGAGCCGGGTGGCGACGGACTGTACGCGGCCGGCGGAGAGACGCGGCATCACCTTGCGCCACAGCACGGGGCTGACCTCGTAGCCGTACAGACGGTCGAGGATCCTCCGGGTCTCCTGCGCGTCGACGAGGTCGGTGTCGAGCTCGCGCGGGTTGGCCACGGCGTCGGCGATCGCCTGCGGAGTGATCTCGTGGAAGACCATGCGGAGGGCGGGGACCTTCGGCTTGAGCTCCTGGAGCAGGTGCCACGCGATGGCCTCGCCCTCGCGGTCACCGTCGGTGGCCAGCAGGAGTTCGTCGGCGTCAGCCAGCTTCGACTTGAGCAGCTTGATCGTCGCCTTCTTGTCCGCCGAGACGACATAAAGAGGGGTGAAGCCGTGGTCGACGTCGATGCCCGTACGAGCCCAGGGCTCCTTCTTGTACTTGTCCGGCACCTCGCCGGCGCTGGTCGGGAGGTCGCGGACGTGTCCGCGGCTCGACTCGACGATGTAGCCCGCGCCGAGGTACGAGGCGATCTTGGTCGCCTTTGTAGGCGACTCAACGATCACGAGTCGGCGGCCAGCCACTGGCACTCCTTCGGGTACGGAAACGTCGTCACTGTAGACCAGAACGTCCAAACCCCGGTTTCGCGCCCCCTTGAACCGGACATCAGACGCTCGGCGAGAGCACCTATACCCCTCGGCGAGAGGACCTGTACAGCTCGAGGAGAGGACTTGTACGGCTGAGGAGAGGACCTGTCGCTCTCAATAGTGCGGGGTTGCTCCCTCATGTGTACAGGTCCTCTCCTCAAGGGGTACGGGTCCTCTCCTCAAGGGGTACGGGTCCTCTCCTCAAAGGGGTACGGGTCCTCTCCTCAAAGGGGTTGCGAACCAGGCGTCCGCGACGAGAGGGCGGAAGCGTGGAAGTACGTCGGCGACCAGGTCTTGCTCTGGCACCTCGAGCAGCTGGGCGATGGCGCCCAGGATCTCTCGGAGGGTGAGGTCGCCGTCGCAGGCTCCGAGCACACCGCCGAGCGCGGTGTCGACCTCGATGGCGCGTCGGAGTCCGCGCTGCTGGCGCAGCACGATGTGGGTCGGGTCCTCGGCGCCAGGCGCGCCAAGCGTCTCCTGCACCACGTCGTCGGCAAGCTGCCAGGCGTGGTCGAGCAGCCGGCCGTCCCGCCACTGCGCAGGATCGATGGAGTCGAAGTGCGCGGCGAGCGCTGTGCCCACCGGCTGCTCGATGGCGTGCGGCCAGTCCTCGACCCGTACATCGGGCACGTCCCGTGCGGCGTTGACGAGCGTGACCCAGCCCATGCCGATGCCGGTGATGCCGAGGTGGTCGAAGTAGTCGAGCCATGTCTCGTACGCCTGCCTGTACCCCGGCGTCCCTGCGAGCCCCGCGTCAGCGAGCCAGATCTCGATGTAGTCGTACGGGTCGAGGACCTCGCGCTGGATCACCAGCGCGTCGCAGCCTGTGCCGGTGATCCAGCTGCCGAGCCGCTCCTCCCACGGCTCGCCCGCGACGTGCGCCCAGTTGCCCACCACCTGCAGTGCGCCATCGGGCGCGAGGTGGTCGACCGCGCCGGTCACCACGGCGCGCATCAGGCCATCGGCCGTGAAGTCGCTCTCGCGATACGTGAGCCGTGCGGCTGACGGCGGTGCCATGACGAACGGCGGGTTGGTGACGATGAGGTCGTACGCATCGTGGCCGGCCGGTTCGTACAGGGACCCCAGTCTCAGCTCGGCGCTCACGCCGCTGAGCCGGAGCCCGAGGTCGGCGAGGCGCAGCGCTCGCGGGTTCAGGTCGGTCGCAACGATCTTCGTCGCATGCCTCGCCAGGTGGAGCGCCTGGACGCCGCAGCCGGTGCCGAGGTCGAGCGCGCGCCCGATCGGGCGGCGGATCGTGAGCTGCGTGAGGGTCGTTGACGCTGGAGACACACCGAGTACGTGGTCCTCCCGAGGCGCCCCTCGGGCAGTGTCGAGGGTCGCGGCGTGATCGCTCACGAGCCAGCCATCGGCGCCATCGTCGGGGGACGCGTACGGACGGAGGTCCACCACGGCTCGCCAGTCGTCGCCGTCTCGCTCGATGACACCAGACGCCAGCAGGGCGTCGACCGGCAGGGCCTGCCGGGCCGCGCTGTCAGGAACCGCGTCCTGAAGGATGAAGAGCCTTGTCAGCGTGGCGAGCGGATCGTCCCTGCGCCCGAGCGATCGTTGCGCCGCCACCGCATGGTTGCGACCGAGTGCTGCTTGGCCTTCGTCGCCGATGGCCTCGAGCACGGCGTCGACCGTATAGCACTCGAGAGCCGACCGGAGCCGTACGAGATCGTCATCGGACAGGCTGAAGTCGGCTGCTGGCACCGGCACACTCTCGCACGAACGGCGCCCGACCCGTGCGGGACGCTACGCCCGTGATCCAGGCGCCTTCGGGAACTGTCGCAGCACGGACCTACAGTGTCGCTGTGCTCCCGCTCTGGTTGTCTGAAGACCCGCGCGTCGTTCACACCGAGCACTTCCCCGGCGCCGAGGGTGAACAGGTCGACTGGCCCGCATGGATACCGGCCGACACAGTTCGGCGCGCTCAGGCAGAGGGCATCATCCGTCCGTGGCGACATCAGGTGGACGCGGCCGAAGCACTGAGAGCCGGTCATCACGTGGCCATCTCGACAGGTACGGCGTCGGGCAAGTCACTCGCGTACCTCCTTCCGATCCTCGAGGTGACCGCTCAACCCGGGCTGAGACCCGCGCCCCGGATCCCCGCCGAAGCTCCCCTGCTGCATCCGCGCCTTCCCGGGATGGGCGACGAGTCGATCGCCGCAGATCCCGACTATCAGCGGCCGGACTTGGCTGACCTGCTCCAGGCTTCCCGGTCCCGAAGGACCACGGCCCTCTACCTCGCCCCGACAAAGGCACTCGCACACGACCAGCTGCGGAACGCCTGGCCGCTGGGGCCGCACGGCTGGGGCATCACCGCGCTCGACGGTGACTCCGACACCGATGAGCGGAGGTTCGCGCGCGACTACGCCACGGTCGTGCTGACCAACCCGGACATGCTCCACGCGTCGATGCTGCCCAACCACGCGGCGTGGGCCTCCTTCTTGAGTGGACTGCGGTACGTCGTCGTCGACGAGGCCCATCGCTACCGCGGCGTCTTCGGCGCTCACGTGGCGCTCGTGCTCCGGCGGCTGCGTCGGCTGTGCGCCCGGTACGGGGCCTCGCCGACGTTCCTCTGCTCGTCCGCGACCGCGATCGATGCGGCCGAGGCGATGGGACGTCTCATCGGTGAGCCGGCCGACGAGATCGTCGCGGTCGACGAGGACGCCTCGCCTCGCGTGGCGCGCGACATCGTGCTGTGGCAGCCGTACGAGTCCACCGACGCCGATGTCGCCCTCCTGCTCGGCCGTTTCGTGGCGGCCGGTCAGCAGACGCTCGCCTTTGTGACGTCGCGACGAGCGTCCGAGCAGGTGGCACGCCAGGCGACAGCGATGGCCTCCTTCCAGGCCATCAGCGCGTATCGCGGTGGCTACCTGGCTCGAGAGCGGCGCGCCCTCGAGACCGCGCTCCGGACTGGTGCGCTGCGCGGCGTCGCGACGACGAATGCCCTTGAGCTGGGCGTGGACATCGCCGGTGTCGACGCGGTGGTGATCGGGGGCTATCCCGGGAGCGTCGCGTCGCTGTGGCAGCAGGCTGGCCGAGCGGGTCGGCGCGGGACCGACGCGACCGTCGTGCTCGTCGCGCGGAACGACCCGCTCGACGCGTACCTGTTCGATCATCCCGACCAGCTCTTCTCGAGCATGGTCGAGCCGACTGTTCTCCACCCGGAGAACCCCGCGATCCTCGGCCCTCATCTCGGCGCCGCGGCGCAGGAGCTCCCGTTGGCCGAGGCGGACGACCGCTGGTTCGGCCCGATCCTGCCTCTCCTGCTGGACCGACTCACCACCTACGGGACTCTTCGGCGCCGCCCCACTGGTTGGTACTGGCCGCACTTGGCCCGCGCCGTCGACACCATCAGCATCCGCTCGACGGGCGGGCGACCGATCGAGATCATCGAGGAGTCCACGGGCCGGATTCTGGGAACCGTCGACCCGGTGACCGCCGACAGAGTCGTGCACCCGGGAGCGATCTACCTCCACCAAGGCGAGCACTGGCTAGTGACCGAGCTCGACGGCGAGGCAGGCGAGGCGTACACCACCGCCGCATCCGGCGAGCACGACACGATCCCGGTGACCGAGTCGGACATCTCCATCTGTGCGGACCAGCAGTCGCATCCCATCGGCGGCGGTGCGGTCCACCGCGGTGTCGTGGACGTCTCGACGCGCGTTGTCGCCTTCCTCCGACGAGACCTCGAGACCGGACGGATCATCGAACGGGTACCGCTCGATCTGGAGGCCCGCACGCTGCGGACTCAGGCCGTCTGGTTCACGCTGCCTCCACCCCCTCGTCGTGCAGTCCGTGTCCGCGGCGGCGCGCACGGCGCCGAACACGCCCTCGTATCGCTGCTCGCCTCCGTCGCCGGCTCCGACCGCAGTGACGTCGCCGGCGCCTTTTCCGCCCGGCACCCGGACACCGATGCGATCACCGTGTTCATCTACGACACCGCGCCGGGTGGTGCCGGTTTCGCCGCAGCGGGATACGACCGCGCCGCGACGTGGCTCGCGATCGCCCTGGATCGGTTGGCACATTGCACCTGCGAGACCGGTTGCCCTCGGTGCTGCATCACTCCCGGTTGCCCCGTCGCGAACGACGACGTCGACAAGGCGGCCGCGCTCGCCCTCCTCCGTTCCTGGGTCCAAGCTCCGGACGTGGACGCCATCGACATCCGCCAGATGGAAGGACGACCGGCGACGTAGCAGTCGGCACCACCCCTTGGAGGCAGCCGGCGTCCTCATCGGAAGAAGACGGACGCGATGGCGTCGTAGATCCGCTCGCAGATCGCGAACACGACGCGGAACACCTGGTCTCGCATCGGATCGCCCAGGAAGTGGATCCCTGCCCACGCGAAGACGATGACGAGCATTGTGAGGATCGCCTTCTCTGCGGTGACCGCGCCTCTCTCGTTGAGGACGACGCCCGTTGCGACGCGCCCGATCATGTCGACCTCCTCGCGATGGTGTGCACGCTCAGCCCGCGACGGTCCCGGCGTGTGCCTCGGCACCCACCCTCGCCGGCAGTGGCGAGCCGAGCCCCGTGGGTGCGGTGAGGGTGACGGCGACGACGAACGACGACGTGTCCCCCGTCACCCGACAGGTCGTGACCTCCGCACCGTTCGTACGTGCGTTGATCCGAGCCGCTGCACAGGCGTCACTCCCGCCGACCTCAGCCGTGGCGGCCGCCAGCGCGGCCAGGTCTGCGGCGCTTCGCGCTCGGTGAGTCGCGAGGACGACGGCAACGACGACCATCGCAGCCGTGGCACTCATGACCAGTACCAGGGATATGGCGGCCGCGAAGACCGTGGCCGATCCGCGATCAGCAACCCTGCTCGTCACGACGATCCTCCGGGTTCGAGCACGGCAGTCGACTCGGCTGTCAGGTCGACCGTCGCCGAGATCCCGGGAACGATCGAGGCATGGGCCTCGACCCTCACCGTCACCGTCGTCGGGGTCGTACGGACCACGAGACGTCCCCCTTTGGGCAGATGCCTCTCGGCCTCCACGGCTCCGGTCACGTCGCCTCGTGCGACCTGCCGAGCGATGGCTCCAGCCGCGTCGACGCACTGGACCTGAACGAGCACCACACCCATGGCAGACACCAGCACGGCCAACAGGGCCACGAGTCCCACCGACGCGAATGCCGCCTCGACGGTCACGGCACCGCGTTCTGGGCATCTCATCTCATGCATCGCGCATCCCTTCCCCAGCGGGGGTCGGCGCCCCCCGGACCGCCGACCCATCGCCTGTGTGTCAGCCAGCGAAGACGCCGAAGTTGCTGAGGAGGAACTTGATGATGGCGAGGATGACCTGGAGCAGCTGGTTGCGCATGGTCTCGTCGGTGATGATCTTCAGCAGGATGCCCCCGAAGGTGATCGTCCCGACGGTGAGGAGCGCGTACTCGGCCGAGACGGCTCCACGCTCGAGCAGCTTCCGCCGCGTCGGGCGAGAAGGCAGCGGAGCGATGGCAACGAGATCGGTCATGAGGAGTTCCCTTCTTCTGCGGCGCCGGATCGCGCCTCACCCGTGACCATGTGCACGTGAGCGCAGATCCGTCACCCGATCTGCGAGCTGTGGACAGCCACGGAGGCTGTGGAGAAGTCATGGAAGGAGCGATGCGAGAACGCCGGCGATCACCGGTACGACGCCGAGCAGGAAGAACGCCGGCAGGTAGCACACGGACACCGGGATGATCGTCCGTACCGCCACCGCCTTAGCGCGCGCCAGCGCGGCTGCATGGGCCGCCGAACGCGCCGCTTCGGCATGACGCGTCAGCAGGCCACCGATGGCGGTGCCCGCGTCTGCGGCCCGCGCCAGGTCCCGCGCCACGGGTCCGAGGACCTCGTCGTCGCGAATCGCCGACCAGGCGTCGCCATCGCCGAAGCCCGCTGCTGTTCGCGCCACCGCCGAGGCGAGCCGCTCTCCCAACGGGCCGCCCACTGCTGATGCCACGGCACCCGTGGCGCGCCGCAACGGCATACCGGCCGCGACGCACGCCGCCAGAACGTCAAGGGCCGCGGGCAGCTCCGCTACGAGCTCCGCGCGAGTCGCCGCCGCCCCGCCGCTCTCCAACCTTCCGAGGCCCCAGAAGACCACGGCGCCGGACGCCAGCCCCAGCCCCAGCGTGACGGGTAGCGGTCCCGTCAGGAACAGCATCACAGTCGCGGCAGCGCCGCCGGATGCGAGCCCTCGGATCCGGACGGGAAGGGCGGACGCCTTGGGCCTCAGCCACGTCGGCCACGTCACGGTTGCCCCCTTCGCCAGGCGCCGGAGAGTGTCTCTGGGCCAGCCGAGAAGGACCGAGAGCGCGGCGCACAGTGCTGCCGCCAGCACCACTGCAGCCGTCATCCCGGGCCTCCGCGCCGGCCCGCTCTGGCCCGGTACGCACCTGGCGTGGCTCGCAGCACCAACGCGTCGGTCCAGAAGACTCCGGCACAGGCAAGGCCCGTACCGAGGACCAGACACAGGGGCCCCAGGTAGCCGGTCAGGAAGAACTGGACCGGCTCGCCGCCCATCGCGAAGCCCGCAGCCAGCCCGAGGATCGGTAGGACTCCCAGCACCTGGCCGCTCGCGCGCGGCCCTGCCAGCTCCGCCACCACGACCTGTTCGATCTCCCGATCGCGCCGGGTCGCCGCCGCGACCGCACCGAGCGCTTGACCCAGAGGCGCGCCCGTACGCTCGCCCACCTCCCAAGCCTGGGCCAGTCGCACCAGTCCTTTGCCTCCGGCGCCAGCCCCGGCAGCTCGCAGCGCAGCCGGCACCTGCGCACCGACACGGTGAGCAGCCGCCACCGGCCCCAAGACAGGGCAGTCCTCCGCCGCCAGCATGAGCGCGGCCGAGGGAATGTGACCGATGGCGACGAGCGAGCCGATGAGGTCGCACGCTCGGGCGACATCGGCCGCGCGCCGACTCACCGTTCGACCGCGCAGCGAGCTCCGTACCGCCCCCACCACAGTGACCAGGACCAGCCCGATCGATGTCGTCACTGCCCCAGGCCCCGCGCCCCAGCCCACGAGTGTCACCAGCCCGGTCACGCCGACAGCACATGCCGCGAGGGTCGAGTCGCCCACAAAGTGCCTCACGGAAGACTCCCGCTGCTGCAACCGCAGCCTCACGCGCCGGGCCCCGGGATGCGTCACCAGAAGCCAGACCAGGAGTGCAGTCGCGCCGGTCGCCACCATCGTCATGGCGCGCCCAGAACCCTCTCGAGCTCATCGAGGCCCGCATGCCGCAGCAGTCGCCCGTCGGCCGTCACCTCGAGCGCACGCCGAGTCTCGACGAAGCCGTCGATGCCACGCGTCAGGACGGCAACCCCGCCGACCCGCCGCCGACTCCCCTCGCGTGCCACATGCACCACCGCCCGTACAGCCGCCGCGATCTGGCTGTGGGCGGCCTCTCGGCCAAGGCCCCCGAGTGCCGCGAGCGCCTCGAGGCGCGCGGGGACGGTCTCTGTGGTGTTCGCATGTACGGTCCCGCAGCCACCCTCGTGGCCGGTGTTGAGCGCGATCAATAGGTCGACCAGCTCCGCGCCGCGTACCTCCCCGACGACGATCCGATCGGGACGCATCCGCAAGGCCTGACGCACCAGCTGCGTCATCGTCACGGCACCAGCGCCCTCGGCGTTCGCCACGCGGCCCTCGAGCCGTACGCAGTGAGCGTGGCCGGGGTCGAGCTCACGTGAGTCCTCGACGATCAGGATGCGCTCGTCGGGTGGGACGAGTGCGAGCAGCGACCCCAGCAACGTGGTCTTGCCGCTGCCGGTACCTCCCGAGACCAGGAACGCGACCCTCGCCGCGACCATGCGTCTCAGGACATCAGCGACGGCCGGATGGCACGTACCCGAAGCCACCCAGTCGTCGAGCGTCAGACGGGACCTGGCCGGGATCCGAAGCGACAGGCACGTACCGGCATCCGCGAGGCCGCCGAGGACGGCGTGGACGCGCGTCCCATCAGCCATCCTCGCGTCCACGAACGGGCTGGCGTCATCGAGCCGCCGCCCCACGGACGCCGCAAGGCGTACGGCCAACCGTCGGACATCCTCGTCCGAGTCGAAGCGGACAGGCACGGTACGGAGCCCGTCGCCGGTGTCCACGTACACGGACTCGGGTCCGTTGACGAGGACGTCGGTGATGCCCGGCAGATCCAGCAGCGGCTCGAGAGGACCCGCCCCGACGCTGTCGCGGTGCAATGCCTGCGACACCGCCAGCACGCTGGAGTCGGAGACCACGTGGCCGCACCATCTCAGGGCATCAGCGATGTCCGTCGCGTCGGGTTCTCGGCCGAGCGTCGCGATCCGGGAGCGGACCGCGTCCCACTCCGCGCTGTTCACGAGGGTCCCTTCGCGGCGCCGAGCTGGGCCAGGACGGCGGCGCAGGCGCGCATCCAGGCACGTCCGGCCGCTCTGTCGGGCGGCACGCCCCGCTCGGCCGCCGGCACCAGGGCGCCGTCGTGCGGAATGGTGCCGAGCAGTGGCAGCCCGAGCGCTTCCGCGACCTCGAGGGGACGAATCGCAGCGCCTCGCCGCATCCGCACCACCACGCCGGCACCCGGGGCCTCCGCGGCGGCCAGCGTCATGCGCGCCGCCGCCACCGCTCGTACATCCTGAGCGCACAGCAGCACCGTCCGGTCGGACCCACGCAGCCCTTCGCGAGCACCCGCATCGAGGGACCGGCCCACGTCGATCACCACGAGCTTGCTGGAGCGCGCGAGCGACGACAGCACGGCGGCGACCGCGTCGCGAGTCACCGCGGTCGCATCCTCACGCCCCATCGAGACCAGCATCACCCCCGCTGCGGCAGGCACCTGGCTGCTCAGCTCCCCGATCTGTCCTCGAGCCGCCCGCAGCCTGTCCCAGCGCCAGCCTGGGACGCGTTCGGCCCCGAGCAGGAGGTCGACACCGCCGCCCAGGGCATCGAGGTCGACGAGCGCCGTCGCACCCAGCGCCGTGCCCGCGCACGCCAGCCCGACAGCGAGGGTGGACGCGCCCACGCCGCCGGACCCGCCCAGCACGGAGATCCGCGATGTGCCCTGAGCCGCCCCCGTACGTCCCGCCAGTACATCCGCAAGCCATGCCCCGCCCTCGGGAAGCACGATGGTGCCCGCGCCCAATGGCACGGACGCGGACAACGCCGACGCCGGTGCCGATGCGTCGGCCAGCACATACACCCCCCGTCTCGATGGCAAGCCCAGCCGCCCCGCCAGCACCGCGAGGTCGGCACCGACGAGGACCACTCGCGCCTCATGCCAGCGGCCGATCAGCGCTTCCGCGTCGCCGACGCGCACCACGGATCGCTGAACCGCCGCCCCCGATGCAGACACGGCCGCCGCGATCGCGTCGTCGGCCGTGCACAGCAGCGTCTCGTTCTTCACCGACTGCTCCACATCGAGACCATGTGCGCGGGAAGCCCCTTCGCGTCACTCGATCCCAGAGCTGTGGAAAACCCACCCTCCAAGGCTGTCCACAACTCCCCCACGGAGGTCCCAGCGCATGGGGTGCCGCTTGGTTAACATTCGGTCATGGCCCGACCGTTCCTCCCCGAGTCCGCGGTGACGTGGCTCGTCGGCGCGGAACCCAAGAGAGTGCTCGTCCTGGGCGCCTCCAGTCCATGGGCCACCGCGATCCGCGAGCAGGGTCACGCGGTCCTCGTCCTCGACCGCTCGCCGGCGCTGCTGGGACGCCTCATCGAGCATCGACCCGACCTCGGCGGCGTCGTCGCACAAGCCGAGTCCATGCCCTTCGACGCGCAGCAGTTCGACCGCGTCGTGTGCCCGCAGAACCTCCACACATTCGCGCCGGGCCTTGTCCTCGCGGAGATCGCCCGTGTGATGGCGCCCGGCGGGCGGCTCTGCCTGACCTATCTCACCCGCGACGACTCCGTACCTTGGGTCAAGCGCTTGGTCGCCGCTGTCCGCGCGTACCTGCCGACCGCCATGACCGGCGCGTACGGAGAGGAGTCGATCGCGACCGTCGAGCAGTCCGACTACTTCCCGGTGGTGGAGGCGCACACCAATCGCGTGTGGATCCCGTGCTCACGTACCAACCTGGTCGACATGGCGCTCGGCGCGACCGGAGCTGACTCGCTCGCGGACTCCGACCGCCGAGACCTCAGCGCCGCCGTAGGGGCCGTGTACGACGCGTCCGCTCGCCCACCCGAACCGCTCCAGCTGCCGTATCGGCTCGCCTGCTGGCGCGCGACCGTCGATCACTCCGAGCTGTCCAAGCCGTTGCCCGAGACCGACGACGCACTGCACATCTCGCTCAGCGCACCGACCAACTGAGTCGCCGCCCCTGCGACGGCGGCGAGCTCAGAAGATGACCGCCAGCACCGCGATCACCGCGACGAGGACGATGAGCGCCATCGAGAGCCGGTTGCCGATGCGGGCGAACGTGGGTTTCAGCTGCGAGTCCATCTCCGTGAGCAGCCGCTGCTTCCAGACGAGTGCCGCGCCCTCGGTGAGCTGGCCGGACTTCCGCCGCCGCTCGACCTCGTCGAGCGCATCCGCGTACTCCTTCTGCCAGTCCGAGGCCACGCCTCTCCTCCCAGTGAGTGGATCAGCCCCTGCTGAGGCCTCCACACCATCCCTCGCCGGCTCCAGCCGACAAGGTCAGGCTAGGTCATGTGGGGCCCTGACGCCCCCCACATGCGGATACCCCTGTCTGCGTTGACAAGCCACGATCTCGGGGATGCTTCCCAGCGGCCCCCCACGGTCCCGTGCCGCCGACTACGCTCATACCGAGCAGACCGTAAGGAGCCGCAGTGAGCCAGACACAGGATCTCAAGAGCCAGGTCTCGACACTCGTAGACGCCATGAAGGCGCTCGCGATGGGCTGGAAGGACAAGGCGATCGCCCAGGCAAAGCCCAAGGCGAAGAGCGCCGGCATCCTCGGCGGGTCGTTCGGAGCCGCTGGGGCGTTCGCGGTCAAGGCGGTCTCGCTGCTCGTCCTCGCCGCAGCGGCTGGCTTCGGCGCTCTGTACTCGAGCGCCATGAACCCCTGGGCCGCAACCGCGTTGGGCCTTGTCACCGTCGCCGTGATCCTCCTGGTGCTCGCGGGGATCCTCGCGCTCGTGGGCAGGTCGCAGATCGCCGAGCTCAAGAAGAAGGTCGATATCAGCGACGACGTGAAGATCGGTGCGGAGACGATCAAGTCAGGCATCGAGAAGGGCAAGGCCGACGTCGCGGCCGAGCTCGACGGCGTCCACACCCCGGAGCTCGACCTTCGCTGACCCGCGGCGCGATTCGACGAGTCCCTGACTCGAGTGCCGTGACCATGCCTCGCTCAGGAATCGAGCAGGCGGATCGCGTCAGGACAGCCGTACGATCCGTGACTCCCAGGGTGACAGTACGTCCACGTCGTCGATCCCGTGCGTCGCGATCAGCACCTCGCAGGCTGCATGGTCCGGAAGGTCCGCCGGCAGCCGTACAGGCTCGCTCGTCACGTTCGCCAGCACCAGCACCTGCTCGTCACCCAACGTGCGCGTGAACACGACGACCCGTTCGTCGTCGGGCAACAGCATGTCGAAGTCGCCGAGCTGTACGACCGGCTCGTCATGGCGGAGCTGGATCAACCGCCGGTAGTGGTGGAAGACCGAACCCGGATCCTTGATCTGGTCGACCGCGTTGATCTCATCCGCGTTCGGGTTCACGGCGAGCCATGGTCCGGTCTCGGAGAAGCCGGCGTTGACACCCCCGTCCCACTGCATCGGCGTCCGGCCGTTGTCTCGAGAACCCCTGGCAAGGCCGCGCAGTACGGTCTCGGCCGGAGCCCCCATCCGTACAGCCTGGTGCAGGTAGTTCAACGACTCGATGTCGCGGAAGTCACCCTCAGCCTCGAACGGGTAGTTAGTCATGCCGAGCTCTTCGCCCTGATAGACGTACGGCGTCCCGCGCTGCATGTGCAGGATCGTGCCCAGCGTCTTCGCTGAGGTCTCTCGGAACTGGGGCGAGTCGTCGCCCATGCGGGACACGCTGCGAGGCTGGTCGTGGTTCTCGAAGTACAACGAGTTCCAGCCCTTGCCGATCCCGTCCTGCCAGCGCACGACGTTCTTCTTGTACTCGAGCCACGGCCAGTCGAACACCTCGAAGCGCCCGCCCGGGCCGTGATCGAGATCGACGTGCTCGAACTGGAACACCATCGACAGCTCGCCGTTGGTGGGATCCGTGTACGAAGCGGCCTTCTCCAGCGTCGTGCCCGGCATCTCGCCGACGGAGATGAGGTTGTTGCCCTTCAGCACCGACTCGTACATCTCCCCCAGGAAGTCGTGCATCCGAGGACCGTCGGCGAGAAGGCCCAGGTCGTAGCACAGGCCGGTACCCGGCGTCTCCGGCCCATCGATGACTTCAGGCTTGGAGATGAGGTTGATGACGTCCATGCGGAAGCCGTCGACCCCACGCTCGAGCCACCAGTTCATCATGTCGAAGACGGCGGTACGGACTTCCGGGTTCTCCCAGTTGAGGTCGGGCTGCTTGCGGCTGAAGATGTGGAGGTAGTACTCGCCCCTGGCCGCGTCGTACTGCCAGGCCGGTCCGGAGAAGGCCGATCCCCAGTTGGTCGGCTCGGCGCCGGGCGTGCCGGGCTCGTGGCCCTCACGGGCAGGGCGCCACCAGTACCAGTCGCTCTTCGGGCTCTCCGGATCGCGCGAGCTCTCGAACCACGCGTGCTCGTCGGAGGTGTGGTTGACCACGAGGTCCATGACCAGCTTGATGCCGCGATCGTGGAGCTCCTCGATGAGCTTGTCGATGTCGTCGAGCGTGCCGAAGAGCGGGTCGATGTCCTGGTAGTCCGAGATGTCGTACCCGTTGTCGTCCTGCGGCGAGGAGTACACCGGTGACAGCCAGACCACGTCGACACCTAGCATCGACAGGTAGTCGAGATGGCCGAGGATCCCCTTGATGTCGCCGATCCCGTCACCGTTCGCGTCAGCGAACGAGCGAGGGTAGATCTGGTAGACGACTGCGCTCCGCCACCAGTCGTCGGGGCGGGCGTCACGGGCACTTTGAACGATCGATGTCACGCGGAGATTCTTTCGTTCCCAACGCCCGGTCGCAACGTCTCCGTACGATTCGTGGCCCTGGTCGGTACCGGTACTCTCCCCAACCAGTACAGGTCCTCTCCCTGGGGAGATACTTCCTCTCCCCGGGGGGATACTTCCTCTCCCCTGGCTACGGGCGGATGTCGGGGAGGAATCTGGCGGGGATCGTCACGTAGCGCTGCTCGTCCCAGTCCAGCGTCCAGCCGCCCGCTCGGAGGACCGCGTCGAGTACGTACGCGCTGAAGCCCCACACGTACAGAGTCTCGCCCTCCTGGCTCGGGTCGACGACCTCGAAGCCTGGTCCCGTACGTCCCGAGGCATGACGCCACGAGCTCCGGTTCTGTGGCGCGACAAGGGAGGACACCGGGACACGCACCACCTGCGCCACCTCGCCGGGCTGGGGCACGAGCTCGCCCTCACCCGACCAGTACGCGACGACCGCATGGACATGGAACTGCGACACCGGGATCCGGATGGCCGGCAACTGGCCCAACACGGTCACTCGCGACGCATCGAGCCTGACCTCCTCCCAGGCCTCGCGCAGCGCCGCGACCTCGGCCGACTCGCCCCTCTCCACGGCGCCACCCGGGAACGCGATCTGCCCCGCGTGCTTGCGCAGCCCGACGGCCCGCTCGATGAGCACGACCTCGGGATCGACCGCTTGGGTCAGCAGCACGAGCACGGCCGCCTCACGACTCGTGCCGATCTCCTCCGGGCCGAAGCGCCGCGTCCGGAACGCCTCGGACAGGACGCGGTCCTCGCCCAGCCCACCGGCGAGCGCCCGCAGCGACTCCGGGACTGTCACACGGTCACCTTGAGGTACTCCTGGGTGAGCTGCCGCATCTGGTCCACGGAACCGAACGCGCCGACCTGGTGGTAGACGATCACCCCGTTGGCGTCGATGAACAACGAGTGGGGCAACGAGTTGAGCCCGAGCGGTGACATGGCCTTCTTGTCCGGGTCGTACAGCTGCACGTACGTCCAGCCCTCGAGCGCGGCGAACTCCATCGCGTAGTCCTCGCGCGGGTCGTTGCCGTCGATGCCGAGCATCGTGACCTTGCCCGCCGCCAGCTGGTTGAAGGAGCGCAGGTCGGGTGCCTCGGCACGGCACGGTGGGCACCACTGTGCCCAGAAGTTGACGATCATCGGCCCCCGGAGCCCGGCCAGGCGCACGCTCGACCCGCCGCCCAGACACACCAGCTCGACATCGGGCAGGCCTCCCTTGACAGCGGGCAGCGAGGTCGACGCCGGGCAGTCCGGGATGCCCGCAGCATGACGCAGCGCGACGAGGTTGACGGGAGAGGGGGTCGCTGTCGATGACGCCGGCGAGAGGACCGCCGGGCCGTTTGCCGGGGTCGGGTCCGGCACCGTACAACCGGCCAGCGCGGCGACCACCACGACCAGTACGACGAGAGCTCGTCTCATGACCTCGGCTCCTTCAGCAGCTTGGCCGCCTTGTCCGGCGAGGTCTCGCCCACCCCGAACGACGGGCAGAGCTCCGCGACGGGGCACACGCCGCAGGCGGGGTTGCGTGCATGGCAGCATCGTCTTCCGTGCCAGATGACGCGGTGCGACGCGGGGGTCCAGTCTCGTGGCTCGAACAGCGAGGCGACGTCGGACTCCACGACCACTGGGTCGTCCGAGTCCGTCCAGCCGAATCGTCGGCTCAGCCGCAGCAGGTGGGTGTCCGTCGTGATGCCGGGCATACCGAACGCATCCCCCAGCACGACGTTGGCCGTCTTGCGTCCCACGCCCGGCAGTGTGACGAGGTCGGCCATCACGCCCGGGACCACGCCGCCGAAGCGCTCCCCCAGGGCGACCCCCAGCGCAACGAGCGTCTTCGCCTTGGCCCGGAAGAAGCCCGTGGACTTGATGATGGTCTCTATGTCCTCCGGGTTCGCCGTCGCCAGCGCGTCAGCGTCGGGGTACGCCGCGAACAGAGCGGGCGTCACCCCGTTGACACGCCGGTCGGTCGTCTGAGCCGACAGGATCGTCGCGACCAGCAGCTGGAACGGCGAGGTGAAGTCGAGCTCACACCTCGCGTCCGGGTAAGCCAGCGCCAGCCCGCGATCGATCCGCCGCGCTCGCCGTACCGTTGCCAGTCTCGATTCGCCATCCGCCACGGCGACAGCCTAGGTCAGGCGACGAACGGCTTCGCTACGCCTCGACGACGATCTCCACCTCGACGGGTGCGTTGAGCGGCAGGACCGCGACGCCGACGGCGCTTCGTACGTGCGCCGAGCCGAAGACCTCGCTGAGCAGCTTGCTCGCACCGTTCGCCACCTGCGGCTGCGCGACGAAGGCAGGATCGCTCGCCACGTAGACGACGACCTTCACGACGCGTCGGATGTTGTCGATCCCGCCCGCCACGTCCGCTGCAGCCGCCAGAGCGTTGAGCGCGGCCACCTGTGCCATCTCGGTGGCCACCTCGGGGCTGAGGTCCCTGCCGACGATCCCGGTCTCCAGCACCTTGCCGTCCCGGGACGGGATCTGGCCCGACGTCCAGATCTGGTCACCCACGCGCGTGGCGGGGATGTACGCGGCGACGGGTGCTGCGACCGGAGGCAGCTCGAGCCCGAGCGCAGCCAGCTGAACGGACGGGGTCGTCATGCTGCGAGGGGGCGCTTCAGGTACGCCACGAGGTTCTCCGGCGTCGGGCCCGGGACGACCGTCACGAGCTCCCACCCCTCGGAACCCCAGTTGTCGAGAATCTGCTTCGTCGCGTGCGTGAGCAGCGGCACGGTCACGTACTCCCACTTCTGCATGCCGGTAACCCTAGTGCCGCTGAAGTGAGGAGCACGCCCCTACGCTGGGGGCATGCCCGCCGTCGCCCCGCTGCACATCGTGAGCGGCAAGGGGGGTACTGGGAAGACGACCGTCGCCCTGGCCCTCGCCCTGATGCTTCAGCGTTCCGGCGAGACCCTTGTCTGCGAGGTCGAATCACGGCACGGACTGTCCGAGGCGGCCGGCCTCTCACGCGTCGAGCTGGGCGAGGAACGCCGGGTCACGATCGCGGGACAGAAGCTCCGGATGCTGAGCGTCGATTCGCGGCATGCCCTGCGCGACTACCTCGACAGCCACGTGCGGCTGGGCGTGGCGGGCGCGGTGCTCGAGAAGACGGGATTCGTCGACTTCGCCTCCGAGCTCGCTCCTGGCCTGCGTGACGTCCTGTTGACGGGCAAGGTCTACCAAGCGGCACGACGCCGCCTGAAGGGCCAGGCTGACGCCGTGGACGCGGTCGTCATGGACGCGCCGCCGACCGGTCGCATCGAGAACTTCCTCACCGCCGGCGAGGCACTCGCCGAGGTCGTGGTCGTCGGGCCGATCGCGCCGCAGGCGCAGTCGATCATGGCCCTGCTGCGGGCCGAGTCCACGCAGGTCCATCTCGTCACGACCTGTACGGAGATGGCGTTGACGGAGACTCTCCAGACGATCGACGCGCTCACCAGGCACGGCATCGCGGTCGGCCATGTGATCGTCAACCAGGTCATGGCCGACCCGCCGCCGCTCCCCGACAGCGTGACCGACCCCGCCCTTCGCGCCGCCTGGGAACGAGACTCCGCCGCCGCGGCCGGACAGCAGCCCTGGGCGGAGCAGCTCGCCGCGCGCCTCTCCGAGCTCGGGCGTGGTCCTGCACTCACGCTCCCGCTCCTGCCCGACGAGGTGAGCCCGGGCGACCTCGTACAGATCGCCGACCTGCTCGCAGAGAGCTGGGACGCGTGAGGCGGATCTTCGAGGTGGGAGAGCTGCTCGGCGACCGCGACGTCCGCGTCGTCGTGACCTGCGGCACGGGCGGCGTCGGCAAGACCTCGGTGTCGGCAGCGTTGGCCGTGGCAGCCGCTGAGTCGGGCCGGAACGTCGTCCTCGTCACCGTCGACCCCGCCAGACGTCTCGCGACCGCCCTCGGCCTCGAGGGGCTCGGCGGCGAGCCACAACCCGTACCCGGCATCACCGGCGGCAGCCTCGACGCCATGATGCTCGACATGACGCAGACGTTCGACGACGCCGTCCGGTCCCACGCCCCCAAGAACCGTGTCGACGAGGTCCTGCGGAACCCTTTCTACAAAGCGCTCTCCACCTCGTTCTCCGGCACGCAGGACTACATGGCCACGGAGAAGCTGGGCCAGCTGTACGAGCAGGCGCGCGCCACCGGCCGTTGGGATCTCATCGTCGTGGACACCCCGCCGTCCCGCTCCGCGCTCGACTTCCTGGACGCCCCCGCCCGTCTGGACAAGCTCGCCGAAGGGCCGGTCCTCCAGCTCCTCGCGCCCAGCAGCGGACCGCTCAAGCTCATCGGCGCCGGGCTGTCGCAAGTGACCTGGCTGATCTCCAAGGTCATCGGCAGCAAGGCGCTCAGTGACCTGCAGGTCTTCGCATCGGCGTTCGAGACGGTGATGGCCGGCTTCAGGCGCCGTGCCAGCCTTGTACGGACTCTGCTCGCGTCACCGGCCGCCGCGTTCGTCATCGTCGCCAGCCCGCGCAAGGCAGCACTCGACGAGGCGCGCTACTTCGTGGGGCAACTCCGCGACCGGGGGACGACTGCTCGCGGCGTGGTCGTGAACCGCGTCTCCCCGGCAGTGAGCCTGTCGCCGGAGGCCGAGGAGTCGTTGACGCTCGAACCCGAGGCGTACGCCTGGTGGCGGGCCAGCTGGGACACGTGGCGGGCGCAGAGGGCACGGATGGTGAAGGCACTGCCTGCATCGCTGCCGGTGACGCTGGCGCAACTGCTGGAGCGCGAGATCACAGACCTCGCCGTGGTGAGAGAGCTGGGGTCACTCCTCGTTGACGGCGCTGGACTTTCCGAGGAGGACGAGGGCCCAGTCGTCGACGTCTGAGCGCTGACGGAGAAGCTGACGGCGCTCACGCTCGGTCATGCCGCCCCAGACACCCCACTCGATGCGGTTGTCGAGCGCCTCGGCAAGGCATTCCTTCCGGACACGGCAACCGGAGCACAGGGAACGCACACGCTTCTGGTCGGCTCCGTCCGGGAACAGCTCATCTTGCTTCCCTTGGCACTTGGCCTCGAGCGTCCAGTCATCGTGACCGTGCAGTGGCATCCTCGTCGATCCCTTCGAGCCGGGCGGCACGTCGCTGGCCGCAAATACTGAGCGCGACACGATCAAAATACACAGACGACAGGCCTTCTGCCTAGATGCTCAACGTCAGGAGAAGACCTGTCCTCGCCTCGTGTTCGTTGTCACACAGTCGTCTCGCTTACTCTGAGCAGCATGAGATCTCCTCAATTCGGGCCGAAGGTGTACGCGCTGGCGATGTTCGTTGTCGTCAGCGTGCTTGCCGGACTGCTCGTCGCGGGGCTCGCGGTACCCGCGGCGGCCATCGGCGGCACCTCTGCCAAGTACCTGGCCCAGGGGATCGAAAGCCTGCCCGCCGAGCTGACCATCAACCCGATCGCCGACAAGACCGTCGTCCTCATGTCGGACGGGACCCAGCTCGCTCAGCTGTACGACGAGAACCGCACCGTGGTGACGCTGGACCAGATCGCGCCGATCATGCGCACGGCACAGGTCGCGATCGAGGACAACCGCTTCTACCAGCACGGCGCGCTCGATCTGAGGGGCACGCTGCGCGCGCTCGTGCGGACCGGCAGCGGCTCCGATGTACAGGGCGGGTCGACGCTGACCCAGCAGTACGTCAAGCAGGTTCGCATCGAGGCCGCCCAGGCAGCCGGTGACCAGGCGGGGGTGCTCGCGGCACAGGCGCAGACGCTGCAGCGAAAGGTGCTCGAGCTGCGGTACGCGATCGCGCTTGAGGCGAAGTACTCCAAGGACGAGATCCTCAACCGCTACCTCAACATCGCCTACTACGGCGACGGGGCATACGGCGTCGAGGCTGCGGCCCGGCACTACTTCGGTGTCTCGGCAAAGGACCTCACCCTCGCCCAGGCGGCGATGCTGGCCGGTCAGACCCAGAACCCCGTCGCGACCGATCCGGTGAACCACCCCATCGCAGCGATCGATCGCAGGGACGTCGTCATCAACCGCATGCTGGAGCTGGGGCTCATCACCCCTGAGCAGGCGACTACGGCCAAGGCCACGACCTTCGACCAGTCGAAGGTGGTCCCGAGCCAGACCGGCTGCGTCGGCACTCGCTACCCGTTCATGTGCGACTACGTCGTGCGCTCGCTGGAGCAGAACCCGGCCCTCGGCGCCACCGTCGCGGACCGCAAGAACACCATCTACCGCGGCGGGCTCGTCATCAAGACCCAGATCGACCCGACGGCCATGGACGTCGCACAGAAGGCCGTGAGCGACCATGTGGGACCGACCGACCCGGTCATCAGCACGATGGTTGAGGTGCAGCCCGGCACCGGGCTCATCCTCGCCATGGCCCAGAGCAGACCCGTCATGGGGAACGACGTGGCGAAAGGCGAGACGTTCTACAACTACGCCGTCAGCGCGGCCATGGGCGGCGCCGAGGGCTACCAGGCAGGATCCACGTTCAAGGCCTTCACCATCGCAGCGGCGCTCGACAAGGGCATCGCCGTCTCGAAGAGGCTCCCGGGAACGAGTCCGCTGCAGCTGCAGAACAGGACCTTCCGGACCTGCGACGCGTCCGGCGCCGACACCAGTTTCAAGTTCCCGACCAACTTCAAGCAGCAGAACGAGTTCAACCAGAGCTTCGGCGACCTCGATATGCGGACGGCAGCCGCCAAGTCCGTGAACACCTACTTCGTGCAGCTCGAGGCCCTGGCGGGCATCTGCCAGTCGGCACGAGTGGCGAGTGCCGCTGGAGTGAAGATGTCCAACGGCAAGGACCTCGTCCATGAGTACTCGTACATCCCTTCGTTCACCCTCGGCGTGGCCGAGGTCACCCCCCTCTCGATGGCCGTCTCCTACGCGACGTTCGCGGCGCGCGGCGTCCACTGCGACCCGATCATCGTGAGCAGCATCACGTCGCGTGACGGCAAGCCCGTCGCCACGCAGAGCGCCAACTGCACGCAGGTGGTTCGACCCGAGGTCGCCGACGGCGTGAACTACGTGCTGCAGGCCGTCATGCAGTCGGGCGGCACGGGCGCCAACGTGCGGATCCGCGACGGACGGCCTCAGGCCGGGAAGACGGGCACCACCGACTCCCACGCGTCCGTGTGGTTCAACGGCTACACCCCCAACATCGCCGGCGTCGCCATGGTCGCCATCGACAAGTCCCCCCAGTTCGCCGGCTACTGGGCCGCCCACCGGGGCTCGCTGACGGGCATCCGGCTCTCGACCGGCTGGGTACTCAACGGGTCCGGCTCGGGAGACGCGGGCGACATCTGGACACCGGCCATGACAAAGGCCGTCGCCAGCCTCCCTGCGACGCCCTTCACCGCGCCACCCGACTCGATCATCCACGGCACCAGGACCGCGATCCCGAGCACCTCCGGCATGTCGGCATCCCAGGCGAAGGCGACCCTGGAGGCTGCCGGGTTCTCCGTGTCGACGCGCAACGTGTACGACAACTCGGGCCCCGGAACCTACATCGGCGTGACCTGCGACGGGTACGTGGGTGGCTCGTGCTACCTCAACTACTCTCAGGGGCCCAGACCGGGCGCCACGCCTAGCCTGCCGTCATCACAGCCTTCGTGATCGGCCGTATCGCGGCTGCGGTCGCCCTGACGGGTGCAGGCTGCTTCGCGTACGGCGTGTTCGTCGAACGGCGGGCCTTCACGTTGCGTCGGGTGACCGTGCCTGTGCTGTCGGATGGAGAGCGCCCGCTGCGGGTACTCCACATCTCCGACCTGCACCTCTCGACCGACCGAGGATCCCTCGTCCGCTGGGTCGACAGCCTCGCCGCCCTACGACCGGACCTCGTCGTGACGACGGGCGACAACCTGTCGCAGCCCCAGGCATTGACGATGGTGTCCGACGCGTACTCGCGGCTCTTCGACGTCCCCGGCGTCTTCGTGTTCGGCTCGAACGACTACTTCGCGCCGACGCCCGTGAACCCGCTGCGGTATCTGGGCATGGCGCGGAAGCCCAAGCCGCAGCGCGAGGAACTGCCCCACCGCGAGCTGCGGGCCATGCTGGTCCAACGCGGCTGGCACGACGTGGAGCACCAGCGCGTCGAGCTTGAGGTGGACGGCCGGCTGGTCGAGGTGCGCGGTACGAAGGATGCCCATCTGGAGCTCGATGCGTACGAGGAGGTCGCCGGGCCACCCGATCCGGCCGCCGTGCTCTCGATCGGTGTGACGCACGCGCCGTACCTGCGGCTGCTCGACGCCATGACCGCTGACGGCCTCGACCTGCTCATGGCGGGCCACACGCACGGCGGACAGGTGTGCGTGCCGTTCTACGGAGCCCTGACGACGAACTGCGACCTCGACACCGCCCGGGTCAAGGGCCTCAGCTCCCACACGTACGGGGGGCACACCGCTGCCCTGCACGTGTCAGCGGGCCTGGGCACGAGCCCGTACGCCCCGTACCGGTTCGCCTGCCGCCCTGAAGCAACCCTGTTGACGCTCGTCGCGCGCGGTACGAACCGAATGTGAGCGGTCGCCCCTGATGGGCTAGACTCCACTTCGGCCTACGGGCCCATCGGGGTGTGGCGCAGCTTGGTAGCGCGCGTCGTTCGGGACGACGAGGTCGCAGGTTCAAATCCTGTCACCCCGACCAGCGGAACACCGCTCTGATCAGGGATGATGTCCCAGGTCAGGGCGGCTTGCAGCATGTCGTACCCCGACGAGCCCCTGGCGAATGCGTTCGGACGCCCGCGAGTGTGCACTCGGTGAT
>JBBQBP010000005.1:0-113086 GCA_038317635.1 Propionibacteriales bacterium | reverse complement strand
CCCATTAAAGCGGCACGCGAGCTGGGTTTAGAACGTCGTGAGACAGTTCGGTCCCTATCCGCTGCGCGCGTAGGAGTCTTGAGAAGAGCTGTCCTTAGTACGAGAGGACCGGGACGGACTAACCTCTGGTGTGCCAGTTGTTCTGCCAAGAGCACGGCTGGTTGGCTACGTTGGGAAGTGATAACCGCTGAAAGCATCTAAGCGGGAAGCACGCTTCAAGATGAGGGCTCCCACAGAATAATCTGGTAAGGCCCCCGGAAGAACACCGGGTTGATAGGTCGGATGTGGAAGAACGGCAACGTTCGGAGCTGACCGATACTAATAGGCCGAGGGCTTGTTCTAACTACAAAGATGCTACGCGTCCACTGTGCGGTTCCCGAGATACGGTCGGGAACGCGATCAAACATCTCAATAGAGTTACGGTGATCATGGCGAAGGGGAAACGCCCGGCTACATTCCGAACCCGGAAGCTAAGCCCTTCAGCGCCGATGGTACTGCACGGGGGACTGTGTGGGAGAGTAGGACGTCGCCGGACATATAAACACCCCTTGGGTGGTGCAGCAATGCACTCACCCGAGGGGTGTTTGTTGTTGTCAGGGAACGCTTACGGCAGGATGACGACGTGAACAGACAGAGCGACAACGGACGAAACTATCCTCCCCGAGGCGGGGAGGATCGTCGAGGTTCGACGGGGCGTAGCGGCGGAACGTCTGGTGGTGCGCCCAGATCAAGTGGCTCTGGACGCAACGCAGGTGGCCGCGGGGCGGGCGACGGAGATCGCCGTGGCTCGGGCGGCGCTGGGCGGCGCGAGGGAGAGGGCTTCAACCGAGGGTCGGGAGCTGGCGCCGGGTCTCGGGGAGCCGGCTACGCAGGTCAGGGCGGTTCCGGGACGCGCGCCGGCTCGACGTACGGCGCCAGGGCTGGCGGTGGTTCCCGTAGTGGTGGCGCGAGCAGCGCCGGGCAGGGGCGGGACAGATACTCGTCCGAGCGCACTGGCCCCTCCGGGGACCGGAGTGGTCGTGACGAAGGTCGCGGTCAGGCCCCCAGGTCATACGGCCCCAGGAGTACGAGCGATCGGCCCAGTACGAGCCGGCCCAGTGGGAGTGACGGTGGCGAGCGCCGGAACAGTGCGTACGGATCTTCGAGCCGTCCCCGTTCGGATCGACCGTCCAGGGATACGCGCGACGAGCGGGGAGACCGTGGTGAGGGCCGACGATGGTCTGCGCCCTCCTCGGATCGTGGTGAACGATCGTCAGGCTCCCGCCCCGTAGGCGGCGGGTACCGCGGTCGGTCTGAGGGTTCCGATCGTGGTCCGGGTGCGAGTGGTTCGCGCCCGACCGGGGCCGGCTTTCGTGACCGGGCTGAAAGCTCGGACCGTGGTGCTCGCTCGACCGGGGGACGGCCGAGTGGTGGCGGTTACCGGGGTCGTGACGAAGGCTCCGACCGTGGTCCGCGACCCACCGGGTCCCGGCCGACCGGGGGTGGCTATCGTGACCGGTCCGAAAGCTCGGACCGTGGGGCACGTCCGGCTGCGGGCGGGTATCGCGGTCGGACCGAGGGTCCGGATCGTCAACCGCGTTCCAGCGGGTCCCGGCCGACCACTGGGGGGTATCGCGACCGTGCTGAGAGCTCGGACCGGGGCCCCCGCGGCGGCGGCTCCCGCCGTGACGACCGGCCACCTCGCGCGCAGAGGTTCGTTCGTACAGCGGAGCAGTCGGGGCCTCCCATGCCTCGTCAGGAACGAGCGCCGCGAGAGTCATCGCCTCCGGGCGTCGGCCCCCGTGACAACGAGCCAGAGCTGCCCGAGATCGATCCTCGTGACGTGCCCCGCAATGTCAGGGCCGAGCTGAAGAGCCTGCCCAAGGAGCTTGCGACCATCGTGGGCGCCCACCTGGTGGCGGCGGGGGAACTGATCGAGACCGACCCCGAGGCGGCGTACGCGCATGCCGAAGCCGCGAAGCGGCGAGCGGCCCGTCTCGCGATCGCTCGGGAAGCGCTGGCGGAGACTGCGTATGCGGCCGGCCACTACGACGTCGCCCTGACAGAGTTCCGTGCGCTGCGACGCATGACGGGCTCGCCCGACTACATCGCGGTACTGGCTGACTGCGAGCGGGCGCTCGGACGTCCTGACGCGGCGCTCAAGCTCGTTCGCGAGGGGGAGCAGTCCGTCAAGGACCCAGCACTGCTCATCGAGCTGCGCATCGTCCAGGCGGGCGCGAGGGCCGACGCGGGGCAGCAGGCGGAGGCTCTTCGCTTGCTGGCCAACGAGATCGAGTCGCCCCGCGGTGTCGTTCCCAGGCCGGCACAGGCCCGTCTGCGGTACGCCTACGCCGCTCTGCTCCTCGAGCAGGGCGACCAGGACGCAGCCCAGGACTGGTTCACGGCGGCAGCACGGATCGACCCCGAGGGTACGGACGCGCTCGACCGTGTCGACGAGCTGAACGGGTTCGTCCTCATCACCGACTTCGCGGAGGACGATGAGGAGGAGGCCGAGGAGATCGTCGAGGACGAGTCCGACGCCTCCGACGACTCGGAGGTCTCACCGATCGCGGATGACGACGATCCCGTGTTGCCCTCGGAGGAGGACGACATCGCCGAGGTGCAGCAGGAGATCGACGAGGCGCTCGGCTTGCCGGAGGGACCCGCGTCGTGACGGCAGTGATCGACGCCTACGACGCGGCTCTGTTCGATCTCGACGGGGTGATCTATCTCGGTGCCCATGCGATACCGGGTGTCGCCGACGCGATCACCGCTCTGCGTGAGCGTGGCGTCAAGCTGGGCTTCGTCACGAACAATGCCGCGCGCTCGCCACAGACCGTCGCCCAGCACCTCCAGGAGCTCGGGATCGACGCGACGCCCGACGATGTCGTCACGAGTGGTCAGGCGGTCGCGCGACTGATGGCGGCCGCTCTGCCGAAGGGCGCACCCGTGCTCGTGGAGGGCACGCCGGCGCTCGTGGCGGAGATCCGTGCGGTCGGACTCACCCCGGTGGCTACCTCGGCGGACCGACCGGCCGCCGTCGTGGTCGGGCACGACCCACAGCTCACGTGGGCGGACCTCAACGATGCCTGCTTCGCCGTACAGGCCGGCGCGGTCTGGTACGGATGCAACTCCGATCAGACTCGCCCACTGGGCGACGTCCAGGCTATCGGTGTGGGTGCGATGCTCGACGCGATGCGGGTGACGATGCCCGCGCAGGAGCCGATCCTGGCAGGCAAGCCTCGTCGTCCGCTGCTCGACGAGACGCTGCGCCGCCTCGGGGCGAACCATCCCATCTTCGTCGGCGATCGGCTCGACACCGACATCGAGGGTGCGCATGTCGTCGGGATCGACTCGATGTTCGTGCTGTCCGGCTCGCACGGATCCGGCGACCTGCTCGCGGCACCGCCAGAACGACGCCCTACGTACGTGTCGGCCAACATCTCCGGGCTGCTGCGGCCGCCAGTGGGTACGGGCGACGGACCTCTCGACGAGCTGTGGCGCTCGGCCATGGCGGCGTGGCGTGACGCCGATGGTTCTCGCGGGACGGTCGAGGACGCGACGTCGCTCTGACGTAGGCTTCTGCCGTCCGTCCCCCGATCAGGAGACTCCATGAGGACTCGCACCGCGACCACAGACCTGGCCCTCGTGGCCGTCTTCGCCGCGCTCGTCGCCGCGTGCACGCTGGTTCCGGCGATCCCCGTCGGCATCGGCGTCCCGATCACGCTGCAGACGCTCGGCGTCATGCTGGCCGGCCTTGTGCTGGGCCCCTTGCGCGGCTTCCTGGCCGTACTGCTCTACGTGGTCGTGGGTCTTGCGGGTCTCCCGGTCTTCGCACAGGGTGGGGCGGGCCTCGCGAACCTCGTCAAGCCGTCGGCCGGCTACCTGCTCGCGTTCCCGCTGGGCGCGCTCGTGACGGGCGCCATCGCCGCGTGGACCCGCAACGTACGGGTCTGGCGGCCCCTCACGCTGGCGCTGAGCGCGATCGTGGGCGGCATCCTTGTCGTACATCCCTTCGGCATCCTCGGAATCATGGTCAACGCCAAGCTTTCTCTGGCCAAGGCCTTCGCCGTGGACCTCATCTATCTGCCCGGTGATCTCGCGAAGGTCGCCATCGCCGCCGCCGTCGCAGCCGTCGTCCACAAGGCCTTCCCTGTGCTGCTCGCCTCCCGACCGCGGCGCGTTCCGGCCACCTCGCAGTGATCGAGCTGCGCGAGGTCGGGGTCACGGTCCCTGGTGTAGCGCCTGGCATCCCACCCCGGGCCCTCCTCACGGAGGTCACGCTGACTCTCACCGAGCAGCGGATCGCCGTCATCGGGGCGAACGGGTCGGGAAAGTCGACCCTCCTCCGGCTGCTCAACGGCCTCATCCTGCCCAGCCGGGGCCAGGTACGGGTCGACGGCCTCGATACAGCCACGGACGGAAGCGCCGTGCGTCGCCGAGTCGGTTTCGTGTTCACCGATCCGCTCGCGCAGCTCGTCATGCCGACGCCGATCGAGGACGTCGAGCTGAGCCTGCGCCGCACGGTGCCTCGCTCCGAACGACGGGCCAGGGCCGCCGAGCTCCTCGCCGCGTACGGTCTGGGGCACCTGCAGCACTCGAGCGTGTACGACCTGTCCGGGGGCGAGCGTCAGCTGGTCGCGCTGGTGAGCGTCCTTGCCGTCGAGCCCCGCGTCATCGTCGCTGACGAGCCCACCACCCTGCTCGACCTGCGCAACCGCAACCGCATCCGCGAGGAGCTGACACGCCTCGACCAGCAGCTGATCGTCGCGACGCACGACCTGGAGCTGGCGCAGGACGCAGAGCGGGTGCTGGTCGTCGAGGGCGGCCGGATCGTGGCCGATGGGCCTCCAGGCAGCGCCATCGCCGCGTACGTCGAGCTGGTCGCCCGATGAAGGCCGCCAACGAGCTGTTCGGGACGTACCAACCAGCCGGGAGCCCGTTCGAGTCGCTCGCCGTGGGCTGGAAGTACGTCCTCCTGCTGGCCCTCACGATTCCCGCGATCGCGGTCGGTCGCTGGTGGTTCTCCCTGGCATCGATGGCCGTGACGGTGGTCATTCTCATCTGGGCGCGGGTGGGCGTGCGTCGCGCCGTCGGGCTCAGCCTCGGCCTGCTCGTCGTCTGCGCCCTCATCGTCGCTGTCCAGGCACTGGCGGGACATGCCACGGCCGGCGTCATCGTGGTGGAGAACCTCGTGCTGGCGTTGTACGCGACGCGGCTGCTCACGCTCACGACGCCCATCCCCGAGCTGGTCGACGGCATCGCCATCGCGTGCCGGCCGCTCAGGGTCTTCCGCGTCGACCCCGACCGCATCGCACTCGCCGTGGCGGTGATGGTCCGCAGCCTGCCGCATCTTCTCGGGGCGTTCGGCGAAGTGCGCGACGCGGCGACTGCCCGCGGCATCCGGCGCAACCCGGTCGCGTACGTCGCCCCCGTCGTGGTCCGTGCGGTCGCCTATGCCCATGCCACCGGCGACGCCCTGGCGGCCAGGGGTCTGGGGGAGGACGACCTGGTGGTGTCTGCCGCGGACACTACGATGGCGCCGTGAGCGAGCAACCGCCCGTCACGGGCCGTGATGACATCGATGCCGCGTGTCGTGGCGTCGCCGATCTCAGCGACGTGCCGATCAGCGAGCACGTCGACCGGCTGACGCGTGCCCACGAGGTCGTCTCCGGCGCGCTCGCCAACGTACCGCTCGTCGCGCTGCCCAAGCCCGGCGGTCCGATCGAGCCTCAGCTGCCCGAGCCGGGTCGGCGGTGACGTGCGCCTCGACCAGGCCCTCGTCAGCCGCGGCCTCGCCCGGTCGAGGCAGCACGCGAGCGAGCTGATCCGGTCGGGCCAGGTCACTGTCGACGGTGTGGCCGCCGCGAAGCCTTCCCTGCCGGTCGCCGAGTCGGCGCTGCTGAACGCTCCCTACGACACGTACGTGGGACGCGCCGCTCACAAGCTGCTGGGCGCGCTGGCCGACTCGGGAACGACGGTGGGCGGCCGTGCGCTCGATGCCGGGGCCTCGACGGGAGGCTTCACGCAGGTGCTGCTCGAGGTGGGTGCCGAGCGGGTCTATGCCGTCGACGTGGGCCATGACCAGCTCGCCGCTGCGCTGCGCGCCGATCCACGCGTCGTCGTGCACGAGGGCACCAACCTCCGCGACCTGACCCTCGACCTCGTCGAGAACGAACCGGTGGACGTCGTCGTCGCGGACGTGTCGTTCATCTCCCTGCGTCTGCTGATCGAGCCCATGCTGGGCGTTCTGCGCCCCGAGGGTGTGGCCCTGCTCATGGTGAAGCCCCAGTTCGAAGTGGGGCGTGAACGACTCGGAGCGGGTGGCGTGGTTCGCGCCGAGCAGGATCGGATCGCCGCCGTCGACGAGGTGGCGAAGGCCGCAGAAGTGCTCGGCTGGTCCGAGGACTGGCGGGGTCCCTCGCGGCTCCCGGGGCCGGCCGGAAACGTCGAGTACTTCCTTCGTCTGCGTCGAGCGGGACACTAGGGTGTGGCCATGACATCCCCCTCCAGCGTGCAGCGGGTGGTGGCTGTCCAGACACACCTCGGCCGGCCCGAGGCGATCGCCGCCACGTGTGAGTTCGTACGCTCCGTCACGGCCCACGGACTGGTTGTCGCCGCAGAGAGCGACGTCGCCGAGGCCCTCCACAGCTGCTCGCCCGGTCTCGGCCTGATCGACAAGGACAGCGTTGACGGCCTCGAGGTGGTCGTCGTGTTCGGCGGTGACGGCACGATCCTCAAGGCGGCGGAGTGGGCGATCATGAGGAAGGTCCCCGTCCTCGGTGTGAACCTGGGACACGTCGGCTTCCTTGCTGAGCTCGAGGTCAGTGACCTGCCGCAGATCGTCGACCAGGTGATCCGCCGCGACTACGTCATCGAGAACCGTCTCACGATCTCGGTCGAGCTGCGGCCCGACCGCGACGGCCCCGTGACCTGGCGGTCGTTCGCCGTGAACGAGGTGTCGATAGAGAAGCTGTCACGCCGCCGAATGATCGAGGTCCTCGCGCAGGTCGACGGCCTTCCGGTGTCCCGCTGGGGCTGCGATGGGCTCCTGCTGTCAACCCCTACCGGCTCGACTGCGTACGCGTTCTCGGCCGGAGGCCCGGTGATGTGGCCCGAGCTCGAGGCGTTCCTCATGGTGCCCCTCAGCGCGCACGCCCTGTTCGCGCGCCCGCTGGTCCTCGGTCCCGATAGCGAGGTCGTCGTCGATCTCGTGGGTGGCGACGGCGCCGTCCTGTGGTGCGACGGGCGACGTACGGTCGACGCGCCTCCCGGCGCGCAGGTCACGGTGCGGCGCCACGCGAACCACCTGCAGGTGGCCCGGCTCTCGGAACAGCCCTTCACGAACCGCTTGGTCAAGAAGTTCGGGCTGAGCGTCGAAGGCTTCCGGACCCGCTACGAACGCACTCCCAGCTGATGCTCGTCGAACTGCGGATCGTCGGGCTCGGCGTCATCGACGACGCCGTCCTCGAGCCCGGCCCGGGACTGACGGTTGTCACGGGCGAGACCGGCGCCGGCAAGACGCTCGTCGTGTCGGGTCTGGGGCTCGTCGCCGGTGCGCGGGCGGAGGCCCGGGTCGTACGGCACGGGTCCGATCGTGCCGTCGTCGAAGCACGGTTCGTGGATGTCCCCGATGCTGTGGCCGCCAGCGTCGACGATGCCGGGGGAGTGCTGGACGAGCGAGAGCTGCTCGTCTCGCGGCAGGTGGCGGCGAACGGCCGGTCGCGGTCCCTGCTCGGCGGCGCCCAGGTGCCCGCAGCGCTCGGTGCCGAGATCGGCGCTCAGCTCGTCACCATCCATGGCCAGTCGGAGCAGCAACGACTTGCGGCGCCCGAACGGCAGCGCGACGTGCTCGACCGGTCGGCCGGTACGAAGCTCGCCGACGAGCTCGCCACGTACCGCGCGGACTACTCCGCCCGTCAGCTCGCGAAGACCGAGCTGACGCTGCTCAAGGAGCAGGCGCGGGAACGGGCGCGCGAGCAGGACCTGCTCGCGTACGGGCTCCAGGAGATTGCGGCGGTGGCGCCTGAGCCCGAGGAAGACGTGGCGCTCGCCGCCGAGGCCGCGCGGTTGCAGGCGGTCGACGACCTCCGCCTGTACGCGCAACGCGCGTCGGTGGCCCTGTCGGGTGACGAGGACGCTGTCATCGACGAGCCGAGCGCGCTCGGTCTGGTGGCGGTGGCGCGCAAGGCGCTGGAGTCGGCCGCGGACGCCGACGCACAGGCGACAGAGCTGGCGTCGCAGGCTCGGGAGGTCGCCGCGCTGGTGGCCGACCTCGCCGCGAGCACCGCGTCGTACCTGGCCGACCTCGATGCCGACCCCCTGCGCCTCGAGGCGGTCGCCTCGCGCCGGTCGCAGCTGCAGGGACTGACCCGCAAGTACGGCGAGACGATCGCCGAGGTGCTCCAGTGGTCTGCCGCCAGCACGACCCGGCTCGCCTCGCTCCAGGAGAGCGACGACCGGATCGAGACGCTCGCACACGAGGTCGCGACCCTCACCGAGCGCATCGCCGCCGCCGCAGCGCGCATCACTGCGCTGCGGCTCGCGGCGGCCACGAAGCTGTCGGCAGCCGTGCGGAAGGAGCTGGTCGCGCTCGCACTGCCGCATGCCCGGCTCGAGTTCGCGGTGACGCCGCTGTCCGAACCAGGCCCGTACGGCGCAGATTCCGTGAGCCTGCTCTTCTCCGCCAACCCGGGGTCTCAGCCGGGGCCGTTGGCCAAGGTGGCCTCAGGCGGTGAGCTGTCGAGGGTACGGCTGGCGCTCGAGGTGGTGCTCGCCGACGCGGGCGGTGGGGAGACGTTCGTGTTCGACGAGGTCGACGCCGGCATCGGGGGCGCGGTGGCGTTGGAGGTCGGCAGCCGGCTGGCGCGTCTTGCGCGCCTCACCCAGGTGATCGTCGTGACCCACCTCGCGCAGGTGGCCGCGTACGGAGATCGCCATTTCGTCGTTGCCAAGTCTGACGACGGGACCGTGACGACCTCCGGGCTACGCGCTGTCGACGGCGAGGAGCGGCTCCGCGAACTGGCCCGGATGATGGGCGGCCACGACGACACGGATGCGTCGAGGACCCATGCCCATGACCTGCTGGCTCGTGCAACGAAGGACAAAGGATCTCGATGAACCGTTTCGACGACATGGCTGCGACGTGGGAGGACAAGCCGAGTCGCATCGAGCGTGCTCGCGCCATCGCTGACGCCATCGCCGCGCGCATCCCGCTGCAGAACACGTGGTCGGTGGTCGACATCGGCAGCGGTACGGGTCTCCTCAGCCGCATGCTCGCCGATCGGGTCGCCACGGTCGTCCTGGTCGACACGAGCCCCGGCATGACCGAGGTGGCGGCCGCCCAGATCGCGGCCAGCGGCTCGAGCACGCTGTCCGCGGTGTGCCTCGACATCACCACCGACGCACCGCCCGGCGCCCCGTTCGACCTGGCCATGAGCCTGTTGATGCTGCACCACGTACGCGATGTCGAAGGATTCCTCGAGTCGGTCCTGTGCCATCTCCAGCCTGGCGGCTACATCGCCTTCGCCGACGTGGCTGCCGAGGATGGCACCTTCCACGACAACCCGGACGAGGAGGTCCACCACCACGGCTTCGAGCCCGACCACCTGGCTGCCATGGCTGCTGCGGCAGGTTTCGTGGAGGTGAACGTCGAGGAGGTCCACCAGCTGGTGAAGGAACGAAACGGCCAGGACAGAACGTACGGGCTCCTGCTGCTCACCGGTCGCGTACCGGTCACCGTGACGACGCCCTGACCGGACGACGCCTCAGCGCAGCCGGTTCCTGCCGCTCGGTGGGATCGTCCTGCCGCGGCCGAGGGCCTTGCGTTGGGCCTTGAGGTGGCCCCGGACGTTGCCGAGCACCGTGCTGGTCACGATCGCGATCAGGATGGCCGGCCACCAGTCGACCGCCCCCATCAGCGCCAGCACGATCATCACCGGCCACACCAGGCCACCGATCGTGGCGACTGCGGTCTCCGCCACCGTCGGTGGTGCCGCGCCTCTACGGGGAACGATGACGGACCCGGACGCGACCGGACCCTCGACCGGAGCGGCCTTCGGGTCGTTCTCCGTCGGGAATGAGGGCTGCCGCCACTGCGGCTCAGGCTCCCCAGTGGACGGTGCGTTGGTCACGTCTTCATCGTAGGACGCAGCCACCCAGGGCACGACCCTCTCAGGGGCACCGCTGCCAGAACCTCGGCGCCGACGCGCCGACCTCCGCCGCAACACCTTGAGCGCGGCGCGCCAAGGGGTGGGCCTCCAACGAGTGGGGGGCGATCGGCATATAGGCTGGAGGCCCGTGGGGAAGACAGAGAACACCAAGCACATCTTCGTAACCGGCGGCGTCGTGTCCTCCTTGGGCAAGGGCCTTACCGCATCAAGCCTCGGCTCCTTGTTGGTCGCCCGTGGCCTCAGCGTGACCATGCAGAAGCTGGATCCGTACCTCAACGTCGATCCGGGCACCATGAACCCCTTCCAGCACGGCGAGGTCTTCGTCACCGAGGACGGTGCTGAGACCGACCTGGACATCGGCCACTACGAGCGTTTCCTCGACGTGAACCTCACAGCCGACGCCAACGTGACGACGGGCAAGGTGTACTCCTCGGTCATCGCCAAGGAACGCCGCGGCGACTACCTCGGCGACACGGTCCAGGTGATCCCGCACATCACCAACGAGATCAAGGACGAGATGCTCGCCATGGCCAAGCCTGGTGTGGACGTCGTGCTCCACGAGATCGGCGGCACCGTCGGCGACATCGAGTCGCTGCCGTTCCTCGAGGCCGCCCGCCAGGTCCGCCGGGACGTGGGCCGCGAGAACGTCTTCTTCCTCCACGTCTCCCTCGTCCCGTACATCGGACCGTCCGGGGAGCTCAAGACCAAGCCCACGCAGCACTCGGTGGCGGCACTGCGCGCGCTCGGCATCCAGCCCGACGCGCTGGTGTGCCGCTGCGACCGTCCCGTACCGGACAGCGTGAAGCGCAAGATCTCGCTCATGTGCGACGTGGACGAGGACGCGGTCATCTCCTGCCCCGACGCCCCGTCCATCTACGAGATCCCGAAGGTGCTGCACAACGAGGGCCTCGACGCGTACGTGGTGCGGCGGCTCAACCTCTCCTTCCGTGACGTGAGCTGGAAGGCCTGGGACGACCTGCTCGAGCGCGTCCACAACCCCAAAGAGGACGTCACGATCGCTCTTGTCGGCAAGTACATCGACCTGCCCGACGCGTACCTGTCGGTCCTCGAGGCGCTGCGCGCCGGCGCCTTCGCGAACTGGGCGAAGGTGGCCATCCAGTGGGTGCCGTCCGACGACTGCGCGACCCTTGAGGGCGCGACGCACGCGTTGGGCGGCGTCGACGGGATCGTCGTGCCCGGTGGCTTCGGCATCCGTGGCGTCGAGGGCAAGATCGGCGCGATCCGGTACGCACGCGAGAACAAGGTGCCCATCCTCGGTCTGTGCCTCGGCCTGCAGTGCATGGTGATGGAGGTGGCACGCGACATGGCTGGACTCGAGGGTGCCGCGTCCACCGAGTTCGACCCCGACACGGCGCATCCGGTGATCGCGACGATGACCGAGCAGGTGAAGATCGTCTCGGGTGAGGGCGACATGGGTGGCACGATGCGCCTCGGCTCGTACCCTGCCGAGCTCACTCGTGGCTCCATCGTGAGCAGGTTGTACGGGACGCGGCAGGTCACCGAGCGTCACCGCCACCGCTATGAGGTCAACAACTCCTACCGCAAACAGCTCGAGAAGGCCGGCCTCGTGATCTCAGGCACCTCTCCGGACGCGAAGCTCGTCGAGTTCATCGAGCTCCCGACCGACGTGCACCCGTTCTTCGTGGCGACCCAGGCCCATCCCGAGCTGAAGTCGCGTCCCACCAAGCCACACCCGTTGTTCAAGGGTCTGGTGGAGGCCGCGCTCCGGCGGAAGAACGCCGGCCGGCTGCCCGAGGCGGAAGAGTGAGCCTTCCGGGCTCCGAACTCCGACCCGAAGAGCTCCATGACGTACGTCTCGCCTGGCCCACCCGCCGCGTGGACGAGGTACGTGGCCGTCTGATGCGGTTCGTCACCGACGAGGTGACGACCCCGGACGGGCACACGATGGTGCGTGAGTACCTCGAGCATCCGGGCGCCGTCGCGATCATCGCCGTCGACGACCAGTCCCGCGTGGCCGTGGTGACCCAGTACCGGCATCCGGTCGGCTGCAAGGAGATCGAGGCTCCGGCAGGGCTCCTCGACGTCGAGGCGGAGGATCCACTCGCCGCCGCGCAGCGGGAGCTCGCCGAGGAGGCCGAGCTGGCCGCCCGCGACTGGCGCGTCCTCGTGGACATGTTCACGTCCCCTGGAGGCAGCTCGGAGTCCCTGCGCATCTATCTGGCTCGCGACCTCGTGCAGGCGCCTCGACCCGGGGGGTTCGTCCTCGGTGACGAGGAGGCGCACATGGATGTGCGGTGGGCGTTCCTCAAGGACATCATCGACGGCATCTACGCCGGGCACCTGCAGAACCCGAGCCTCGTCGTGGGCGCACTGAGCCTGACGACCGCGCTCCACGAGGGCCGCCTCGACCAGCTTCGCCCGGGCACCTCGCCATGGGACGCACGAACCGTACGAGAGGACAGGCGGTAAAAATGGCCAGCTGGCACGACAGATCCCAATCGGTGTCAGCGCGCGCCGCTGCCCTCCTGGCCGAGCTCACCCTTCCTGAGAAGGCGGCTCAGCTGGGATCCAGCTGGGTGCGGACGGCGACAGATACCGAGCTCGATGGCGAGGTCGCGCCGATGGCCAGCGCGTTCTCGAGCAGCGGTCTTGACGCCGCCGCCGCGGACGGGCTCGGTCACCTCACCCGCATCTTCGGCACCGAGCCGGTCGAGGTCTCCGAGGGCGTCGCCCTCCTCCGGGCTGCGCAGCGCCGCGTCGTCGAGCTCAACCGGTTCGGCATCCCCGCCATCGCCCACGAGGAGTGCCTCACGGGCTTCACCGCGTACCACGCGACCGTCTACCCCGCCGCCATTGCGTGGGGCGCCACCTTCGATCCCGAGCTCATCGGAGAGATGGCACAGGCGATCGGCGAGGACCTGCGGGCCGTGGGCGTGCATCAGGGCTTGTCACCGCTGCTCGACGTGGTCCGCGACTATCGCTGGGGTCGGGTCGAGGAGACGATCGGTGAGGACCCGTACGTGGTCGGCACGATCGGTACGGCGTATGTGGCCGGTCTGCAACGCGCCGGCATCGCGGCGACGCTCAAGCACTTCGTCGGATACTCGGCCTCACGGGCGGCGCGCAACCACGCGCCGGTGTCGATGGGTCGCCGGGAGCTCGAGGACGTCCTGCTGCCGAGCTTCGAGATGGCGGTCCGGCTGGGCGGCGTCGAGTCGGTCATGAACTCGTACTCGGACATCGACAACGTGCCGGTGGCCGCGTCGTACGAGCTGCTCACGCACGTGCTGCGCGAGCGCTGGGGGTTCACTGGCACCGTCGTCAGCGACTACGGGGCCATCGTCTTCCTCCACCTCATGCACCATGTCGCCGCTGACCTGGCCGAGGCCGGTCGACTGGCGATCACGGCGGGGCTCGACATCGAGCTGCCGCAGACCGCCGCGTACGGCTCACTGGCCGGCGATGTCGCCGAAGGCCGCCTGGACGAGGCTGTGCTGGACCGTGCGGTGCTGCGGGTGCTCGAGCAGAAGATCCGCCACGGGCTGCTCGACCCGGACTGGGACCCCGACGCGCAGGGCGATCCGTCCCGCGACCTGGACTCGGTACGGAACAGGGACCTCGCACGCCGCGTCGCGGAGGGCAGCATCGTGCTCCTGGCCAACGACGGGATCCTTCCGCTCGACGCCCGGACCATCGCCCTCGTCGGCCCGATCGTCGGCGAACCCCGGTCGTTCATGGGCTGCTACGCGTTCCCGAACCACGTGCTCAGCAGGTACGCGGATCGTGGCAGCGGTCTCGAGGTCGCCTCTCTGGCCGAAGGACTGGCCGCAGAGCTGGCGGAGTCCCGCATCCTCACGGCTCCCGGCGTGCCGTTCCTCGCCGAGGACCGCTCGCAGCTCGAGGCCGCCGTCGAGGCGGCTCGGCAGGCGGACGTCGCGGTGGTCGCGGTGGGCGACCTCGCGGGGATGTTCGGAACCGGCACCTCGGGTGAGGGCTGTGACTCCGAGGACCTCGGCCTTCCCGGCGTACAGGGCGAGCTCGTGGAGGCCGTGCTGGCAACCGGTACGCCCACGGTCCTGCTGCTGGTCTCGGGACGCCCGTACGCGCTTGGCGCGTACGCATCACGATGCCGTGCGGTGGTCGCCGCCCTCATGCCGGGCGTCGAAGGAGCGTCGGCGGTCGCGGGCGTGCTCAGCGGACGGCTCAACCCGTCAGGGCATCTGCCCGTGGCGATCCCCGACGGACCGGGGGGCCAGCCGGGCACCTACCTCGCGCCGCCACTCGGCTGGTTCTCCGAGGGCGTGTCCAACCTCGACCCGAGGCCGCTGTACCCGTTCGGCCACGGCCTGTCGTACACGTCCTTCGCCCTCTCGGGGCTGCGGACGAGCGCATCCGCGATCGACGTCGCGGGAACGGTCCGGCTGACGGTGACGGTCACGAACACCGGCGACCGCGCCGGCGCCGAGGTCGTCCAGGTGTACGCGAGCGATCCGGTCGCCTCCGTCGTACGACCCCTCAAGCAGCTCATCGGCTACGTCAAGGTGCCGCTGGCCGCAGGGCAGTCGGCTGAGGTCGATGTCGAGGTCCACGCGGACCTGTTCTCGTTCACGGGCGTCGACTACCAGCGCATCGTCGAGCCGGGCGAGATCGTGCTCAGCGTCGGGACGTCGAGCGAGGACCGTCCGCTCGAGGCCCGGATCACGCTGACCGGCGCCATGCGAGTCGTGGGCGAGGGACGCGTGCTCACATCGCCGGTGAGCGTTCGGAGGTCGTGACCTCTAGCTGAAGCGCTCCGCGAGCCACTGGAGCGTGTGCCACGTGTGGTGGGCGCCGCCGCCCTCGTGACCGTTCCACGGGTAGTACGTGATCGCCTTGTCCTCGTTTCCCCACGCGTGGTACGTCGCGTAGACGGTCGATGGAGGACAGATCTGGTCCATCCCGGCGGTGGAGAACAGCGCCGGTGCCGTCGCGTACGAGCCGAGGTTGGCACCGTCGAAGTACGACAGGGTGGTGAAGGCCTGTGCCTCCTCGGACGGGTGCGCCGCGAGGTACTGAGCGATCTCGGCGTAGGGGTGAGCGTCGGTGAGGCCCACCGCACGGCGGAAGTGGCACAGGAACGGCACGTTGGGGAGCGCCGCGGCAAGCGGCAGCCCGGCCATGGCTGCAAGCCCGGCGACGGCGATCGACAGGCCGCCTCCCTGGCTCGTACCCAGCGCAGCGATCCGGCTCGCGTCGACCCGAGGATCCTGTGCGGCCAGCTGCAGCATGCGGACGGCATCCACGTACAGACGACGGTAGTAGTAGCGCTCGGGGTCCTGGATCCCGAGCGTCATCTGGCCGGGGAAGTGCATCTCGCCGGCGCCGGCGTCCAGATCTGGCGTCGTCGCAGTGAGCGACGGTGTGCGCCAGCCCTGTCCGCGCGACTCGAGCACGAAGTGCGCGTAGCCGGCCGCCGCGTAGACCGAGTCGACGAACGGGTAGCCGCGGCCGCCGGAGTAGCCGGAGTACTGGAGGACAGCCGGAAGAGGTCCGGTGCTGCCGGCAGGAAGTCGCAGCCACGCCTGTACGCGCTGTCCGCCGTAGCCGACCCACGACACGTCGTACACGTCGAGGGTCCGCAGCGGTGTGTCGAGCAGCACGATCGCAGGTTCCAGTGGGCGAATTAACTCCACGTCAAGGGAGTTCATCCAAAATGCCTCGAAGTCGTCCGGACGAGCGACGGTGGGTCGTTGATCCTGCAACTGGTCGATGGGGAGGTCGAAGAAGGCCATACCACGGACACTAGCCCGGGGACCGTCGAAAGTCCCTTCTTGCGAATCGCTCGCAGGAAGTTGCACGCACGCTTCGGGACTCCTAGGGTTTGGTTAAGACTTTCTCATCTGAGCGAGTCACTTGGGGAACTTTGGGGAGTTCAACGTGATACGTCTGTCGCGCGCGCGACTGGCTCAGTTCATCGCTGCCCTGGCGGTGCTGATCAGTGCTTTGGCCCTGTCTTCCGGTTCGGCGCAGGCTGCATCGCTCAACGGGGCATTCTCGAACATCACCGTATCGGCAGCGTCGGGCTCGGGCCCGATCTACCCATGGGAGCAGGTCAGGGTCACGGCCGACTGGTCGGTGCCTGACAAGACCGCCGCGGGGACGACGTTCTCGCTCGGGTGGCCGGCAGCCCAGCTCGACGGGATCGGCGGCAGCCTTGCGCTGAAGAACGCGGCGGGGGACACGGTCGCGAACTGCGCCCTCGGGGCGACGAGCCTGGACTGCGCGCTGACGTCGTTCGTGACGATGTACCCGTTCAACATCAAGGGCACGGTCTGGTTCACGCTGACCCAGGTCAACATCCCCGAGAACAGCAACGTCTCTATCCCGTTCACGTCCGGTACCACGAAGACCGTCGTCAGCTACCCCACGACAGGTTCGGTGCCGAACAGCTTCGCCGGCATCGACTACTACAAGGACGTCTGGGTCCATGATGGCACCGTCACCTGGTACGTCTACCTTCCGGGCGGCAAGACCGGTCAGACCGAGGACTACAAGAACGTGGTTGTCGAGGACACCCTCGGTGGTAACCAGACCTTCCTTCCCGCTACGTTCACCCTGGAGCACGGGTCGAAGCTGAACTCCGACGGCACCTGGCCCATCTGGCAGACGGTCGCCAAGTCGCTGTATACCGTGACCCCCAACGGGACCAACTCGTTCACATTCAACGCCACGCTGCTCGCCAAGGGCGGCTGGTGGCGTCTCGTGTACGACGTCAAGGTGAGCGCTGGCTACAAGGGCCAGATCTCGAACACGGCCAAGACCTCGTGGGACACTCATCAGCAGATCTCGGCCACCCACACCGAGGTGTACCTCGAAGCAGGCGGTACCGGTAGCGGCGAGGTCCGCGCGGTCTCCGTCGGCGACACCGTGTGGTGGGACAAGAACGGCGACGGCATCCAGAACGACGGACCCGGCACCGGCATCGCCGGTGCGGTCCTGAAGCTCACCGGGCCGGACGGCAAGCCTGTCACCGACGTCTTCGGCAAGACGGTCGCGGAGATCACGACGGGGGCGACGGGGGTCTACCTCTTCCAGAACCTTCCACCGCTTCCCGCGGGGGAGCACTACACCGTGACGGTCACGCCGCCGGCCGCCTACCAGCCGACGCTCGCGACCGTGGGTACGGATCGTGCGCTCGACTCGTCCACCGGCTCGGCCACCTCCACCGACGTGGCCACCGACGGCGCCCAGGACCTGACGCTCGACTTCGGCTTCACCAAGGTCCTGGTCTCGGTGGGCGACTTCGTCTGGCTCGACGTCAACCGTGACGGGCTGCAGACCACCGGTGAGCCCGGCATCGCCGGCGTGACCGTGAAGCTGCTCCAGAACGGCAAGGTCATCGCGACGACGACCACGAATACGAACGGCTACTACGGCTTCGGCAGCCTGGATCCGAGCACCGACTACACGGTCCAGTTCGTCGTGCCGAACGGATCGACCGGCACGACCAAGGACGCTGGTGGCGACGCGAGCAACAGCCCGATGGCCGACCTCAAGGACTCGGACGCTGGCCTCGACGGTCTCGTATCCTTCACCACTCCGGCCGGCGGCCAGAACAGCCTGGCCCAGATGAAGGCCGACAACCCGGGTATCGACCTGGGTCTGGTCACGCACATGAACCTGACTCTGACCAAGACCATCCAGTCCAACGGTCCGGTGAGTCAGGGGGCCGACCTGACGTATACGCTGACCCCCCACAACGACGGCCCAGTGGCCGCTCTCGCGGGGTGGAGCGTCACTGATGTCCTGCCGGCAGGCATGACGCTGGTCTCGATCTCCGGAGACGGCTACACGTGCGACGCGACGACCGACCCGACCAAGCCTGTGTGCGTCGCAGGCACCGGACTCGGTGACGGTTCCGATGGTTCCGTGATCACGGTCGTGACGAAGGCGACGCTCGCGGACGGCAGCCTGACGAACGTCGCGTACGTCTCGCCCGCCACTGGCGACGTTCCCGAGACCAACCCTCTGGTGGTCCCGGAGCTGACGACCGACACCTCGGCCAGCGAGACGGACAACGACGCACAGGCGAGCATCGACGTGGCGACCCCGGTCTCCGTGGGCGACTATGTCTGGTGGGACCTCAACCGCGACGGGATGCAGGGTACGGACGAGCCGGGTGTCCCTGATGCCACGGTCACCCTGCTGAATGGCGAGGGGGCCGTCGTGGCGACGACCCAGACCGATGCGGACGGCTACTACGCATTCGCCGGGCTGACGCCCGGTCAGAACTACGCGGTGGTCTTCACGGCTCCGTTCGGTGCGGCACTCACGACGCAGAACGCCGGACCGCTCGATGCGGACGACTCCGACCCTGCTGCGGACGGCAAGGTGACCTTCACGGCGCCCGCGACCGGAGCCAACCTGACGGCACCCAAGTCCGCTGACCTGCCGACCATCGACGCCGGCTTCGTCAAGCTCAACCTGATGCTCACGAAGTCCGTCACGTCGGCGGGCCCGTACTACGGTGGCTCGAACGTGACGTACAAGCTGGTGCCGCACAACGACGGCCCAGTGGACGCGTTGGCTTATTGGTCGGTGACCGAGGTGCTGCCCGCGGGCAGCACGCTGGTCGGTCTCAGCGGCGACGGCTACACCTGCTACATCAACCTGGTCTGCATCAGCTCGACCACGCTGGCCGCAGGGGCCGACGCCAACCCGATCATCGTGGTCGTCCAGATCCCCGACGACCTGACTGGTCAGTTCAAGAACGTGGCCTACGTCTCGCCCTCCGAGAACGAGACGACGGAGACCAACCCGCTTGTCCTGCCGACCACCGACACGGACACCGTGGCATCGCTGACGGACAATGACGCCGAGGCGGTCGTCGACGTCCTGCCTCCGGAGCCCGAGGGCATCGTCATCACCCTGCCCAACACGGGTACGACCATCCCGCTGACGTGGCTTCTCGGAGCCATCGGGATCATCGCGGCTGGTGTGATCCTGCTGGGTGCGTCGCGGTTCAACACACGCGGTCGTAAGGGCTGAGCGCTGCCCCACACACCGAGGGGTGCTGTTCGCTGAAGCGGCACCCCTCGGTTCGTTCGGGGACGGGCCGAACGATGGTGGGTACGGGTCCAGCCCCCACAGGGCGGCGAGGTTCGTCTCAGCCAGCCGCTCGCCAGGAGTTGCCAATGTGCGTGGGTACTCCTAGGTTTTCGGCTGAAGCCTCTTCATCTTGATGAGTCGATTGGGGAATCTTGGGGATTTCATCGTGAAGCGTCCGTCGCGCAAGCGGCTGGCTCAACTCATCGTTGTCCTGGTGGTGCTGATCGGCGCATCGGCCGCGACCTTGGCCTTGACCTCTGGGTCGGGGTCGGAGCCGGAGTCGGCGAAGACGGCGTCGCTCGACGGGGCCTTCTCCAACATCGTCGTCACGGCCGTATCTGGTTCGGGCCCGATCTACCCCTGGCAGCAGGTCAGGGTCACGGCCGACTGGAAGGTCCCCGACCACACCGCCGCGGGCACGAGGTTCTCGCTCGGCTGGCCGGTTGCCCAGCTCAAGGGCATCGGTGGCACTGTCGCGCTGAAGAACGCGACCAACGACACCGTCGAGACCTGCAGTCTGGGAGCAGCGAGCCTGGACTGCGTCCTGACGTCGTTCGTCACGACGCATCCGTACGACATCAAGGGCACCGTCTGGTTGACGCTGACCCAGGAGAACATCCCCGAGAACTCGACGGTGACCATCGCCTTCACGTCGGGCACCACCAAGATCTTCGTGCCGTACTCCACGACCGGCTCCGTATCGAATAGCTTCACCGGCATCGACTATTACAAGGACGTCTGGGTCCACGACGGCGCGGTCACCTGGTACATCTACCTGCCGGGTGGCAAGACCGGGCAGACGACGGATTACAACAACGTCGTGATCGACGACACCCTCGCCAGCAACCTGGCCTACCAGCAGGCCTTTCTCTCCGGGACGTTCTCGCTGGAGCACGCATCCAAGCTGAACGCCGCCGGCACCTGGCCGATCTGGGAGACCGCCTCGACGAGGCTGTACACCGTGACCCCCAGCGCCTCGAACTCGTTCACGTTCATCGCCCCGAAGCTGGCCAAGGGCGGTTGGTGGCGTCTCGTGTACAACGTCAAGGTGTCGCCGTCCGGCTACAAGGGGACGATCTCCGACACGGCGAAGGCCTCGTGGGACTCGCAGAAGCAGATCTCGACCACTCACTCCGAGGTGTACGTCGATGCGGGTGGGACCGGCAACGGTCAGGCTCGCTAGGCCCGCGTCAGCGGCAACGGCTCGTTGCACGTGCCCACCGCCGATGGCACAGTGACCGCGTGGTCAGCGACAGCCTGGGGCGTGAGATCTCCGCCTACGTGGACCACCTGCGCGTGGAGCGGGGGCTGAGTGTCAACACCCTGGCCGCGTACGGACGGGACCTCGGCCGGTACGCATCCTGGCTGCGGAGCCACGACATCCACACCCCGCGAGCGGTCACGGGCGACACGCTGGAGTCGTACGCCTCGTCCTTGAGAAGTCCTGCGCCCGACGAGCCATCTCTGGCACCCGCGAGCATCGCACGGATGCTGGCCGCTGTCCGAGGTCTTCATCGGTTCTGGGCCATCGAGAAGGTCACCTCGGATGACCTGGCTCGCTTCGTCACTCCGCCGAAGGCGAGTCGGCGGCTTCCGAAGGCCTTGTCTGTCGACGAGGTACAGCGTCTCCTCACCGCCGCCGGAAGCGACGGCGAGGCACCGACCACCTCGGCCCAGCTCTGCGACGTGGCGCTCACCGAGCTTCTGTACGGCACGGGCGCACGTATCAGTGAAGTCGTGGCGCTGGATGTCGACGACCTCGAACGAGCGTTGAGCGATCACACCGTGGGGCTTCGGCTGATCGGGAAGGGCGACAAGGAGCGGCTGGTCCCGCTCGGGTCGTACGCGCGGTCCGCCGTGGAGGCCTGGCTCGTGCGTGGCCGTCCTGCCCTGGCATCGCGGGCCGTTCGCGCGACCCCGGCGCTGCTGCTCAACGAGCGCGGCGGAAGACTGACCCGGCAGAGCGCGTTCAACCGGATTCGGTCGGCGGCGCAGAGGGCGGGGATCAGCGCCGAGGTGTCGCCGCACAGCCTGCGGCACTCGTACGCCACGCACCTGCTCGACGGTGGCGCTGACGTCCGAGTGGTCCAGGAGCTGTTGGGCCACGCGTCGGTCACGACGACGCAGATCTACACGCTGGTCACCGTCGATCACCTGCGCGATGTGTATCGAGAGGCGCACCCGAGAGCCCGGGACGTCGAGCCGTGAACGATCGGCGCGCGAGCAGCGACGTCGCGATAGGGTCCGGCCCTGACCATCGCGAGGAGCACCCGATGACCGAGCTGCCGTCGTCTGCCCGGACCGTACAGGCCGCTCTGGCCGCCGCGGGATCGGCGAGCGAGGTGCTGGTGCTGCCCGACTCCGCCCGTACTGCGGCCGAGGCGGCAGCAGCGCTCGGCTGCGAGGTCGGTGCGATCGCCAACAGCCTCGTGTTCATGGCAGACGGCGAGCCGCTGCTCGTGATGACGAGTGGCGCCCACCGGGTCGACACGGCGGCTCTGGCCGTACGGGTCGGGAAGCAGCGGATCGCACGGGCTGGTGCTGATGAGGTACGACACGCAACGGGGCAGGCCATCGGCGGCGTCGCACCTGTCGGCCACCCGGCGTCGCTGGAGACGCTGATCGACATCGCGCTCGCCTCGTACGATCAGATCTGGGCGGCCGGCGGCACCCCTCACGCGATCTTCGCCACGACGTACGACGAGCTCGTCCGGCTCACTGCGGGCACTGCGGTGCAGGTCGACTGACGCACTGCGGCAACACGCCTGGCGGCTCGCCCGTCGAGGTCCCGCCGCCGTACGGCGGCGGCACTAGGGTTTGAGGCAAAGGCGACAAATCACCACGAGGAGCTCCGTTGGCCAGAGACGACCAGGAGGCACTGCCGGCCGGGCAGCTGGGTCCGACGGGTCGGCCGTGGCCCGATCTGCCGGCGGCTCGTCCGCCGCGGCCCGGGAAGAAGCACGGGCTCGTCATCGCGCTGTGCAACCAGAAGGGTGGCGTCGGCAAGACGACGACCACGATCAACCTGGGTGCTGCGCTCGCGGAGACGGGCCGGAAGGTGCTGCTCGTCGACTTCGACCCGCAGGGCTCGGCATCCGTCGGCTTGGGCGTCAACCCGCACACCCTCGAGCGCACGATCTACAACCTCCTGCTCAGCCGTACGATCGATGCCGCCGACATCATCGTGCCCACGGGTGTGGAGAACATGGACATCCTGCCGGCCAACATCGACCTGTCCGCGGCTGAGCTGCAGCTGGTCAGCGAGGTGGCCAGGGAGCAAACCCTCAAGCGCGTTCTCGACAGGCTCCGCGGCGACTACGACATGATCCTGATCGACTGCGCGCCCTCACTCGGGCTGCTGACGGTCAACGCGCTGACGGCAGCCGACAAGGTCATCACGCCGCTGGAGTGCGAGTTCTTCGCCCTGCGGGGGATCGCACTGCTCACGGACACTGTCAACAAGGTCAAGGACCGGCTCAACCCCGATCTCGAGATGCTCGGCATCGTCGGCACGATGTTCGACGCGCGCACGCTGCACAGCCGCGAGGTGCTCGACCGGGTCGTACAGGCGTTCGGCGAGACGGTCTTCCACACGGTCATCCGACGCACCATCAAGTTCCCCGAGACCACCGTGGCCGGCGAGCCGATCACGACCTACGCGCCCACCTCCAGCGGCGCCGACCAGTACCGGACCCTGGCCCGGGAGGTGCTCGCACGATGCCCAGACGCGTAAGCCTCCCGGGAGCGAGCGAGCTCTTCCGCGGCGGCCAGGACTCCGCGGCGCAGACGCAAGCGGGTACGGCCTCGGGCCGGATCCGTCACGACGAGAAGATCACCGTGTACGTGTCGGCTGACGAGCTGATCAGGCTCGAACAGGCCCGCCTCACGCTGCGCGCCCAGGGCATTGCCGTGGACCGAGGCCGGCTCGTACGTGCCGCTATCGCGGCGGCGCTGGCAGACCTGGAGGAGAACGGCGACGCGGCGGACGTGGTCTCCCGACTCGGCGACTGATGTCCGAATCCGTCGTCGGAGCCAGGGCGGAGCAGTTCTCGGTCCACCTCAAGAACTTCTCGGGTCCGTTCGACCTTCTGCTCCAGCTCATCTCCCGTCACAAGCTCGACGTCACGGAGATTGCACTGGCGGCGGTCACCGAGGAGTTCATCTCCCACATCCGGTCCCAGGGAACCAACTGGGACCTCGAACAGACCAGCCAGTTCCTCGTCGTCGCGTCGACCCTCCTGGACCTCAAGACCGCCCGGTTGCTGCCACAGGGTGAGGTCGAGGACCCCGAGGACCTGGCGCTGCTGGAGGCCCGCGACCTGCTGTTCGCGCGGCTGCTCCAGTACCGAGCGTTCAAGCGGGTCGCCGCGTGGATCGATGAGACGCTGGCCACGGAGGGACAGCACTATGTAAGGCCGGGCGGCCTCGAGCCGCAGTTCTCCGTGCTGCTCCCGGACGTCGAGCTCGACCTGACTCCGGACGGTTTCGCAGCCCTCGCAGCGCGGGCCATGGAGCCTCGGACGGTCGCCGAGGTGTCCGTGGCGCACCTTTACCAGGCACGTGTCAGCGTCGCCGATCAGGCGGTGGTCGTCGCAGAGCGGCTCCGACGCTCGGGCTCGGCGACCTTCCGGGCGTTGATCGCCGACGCGCCCGACAAGCTCACCATCGTTGCGCGGTTCCTGGCGCTGCTCGAGCTGTTCCGCAGCGGATCGGTCCAGTTCGAACAGATGACGCCGCTGGGTGAGATCGTTGTCCGTTGGACGGGGTCCACGACCGGGGAGGTCGAGGTGTCGGACGAGTTCGACGAGCCACAGGCGTCAGCGAGCGAGGAGTGACATGACGGAGTACACCGAGGCAGCAGAGCTCGACGACGACGCACTCTCGGGCGCGATCGAGGCGTTGCTGCTGATGGCCACCGAGCCGATGTCGGCCGTCGAGCTGGCACAGGCGCTCAAGACACCGGTCGGCAGGGTCGAGGCGACGCTGGCGGACCTCGTGCGCTTCTACATCGAGACGAAGCGCGGCTTCGAGCTGCGACACGCCGGTGGTGGCTGGCGCTATGCGACCCGTCCGGAGCATGCGCCGGTGATCTCGGCGTACGTGCTCGAGGGACAGCACGGTCGCCTGTCGCAGGCGGCCCTCGAGACGCTCGCCGTGATCGCGTACCTGCAGCCGTCGAGCAGGAGCCGCATCTCCGCCGTCCGTGGCGTCAACGTCGACGGTGTGGTCCGTACGTTGCTGGCGCGCGACCTCATCACCGAGACTGGACGCGACCCGATCTCCGGCGCCGTCCTGTTCACCACGACGCCGTACTTCCTGGAACGCATGGGCCTCACGTCGCTCGACGACCTGCCACCGCTGGCGCCGCACCTGCCGGACGCCACGACGCTGGAGGCCGAGCTGCTGGCGGCCACCCAACCGATGTCTTCATCCACTTCGTCCGAGGAGCCACATGAACCCGACGCCACATAACCCAGGAGATGGGCGGCCGTCACGCGACGACGACACGTTCGAGGATGAGAACCTGCCCGACGATCGGGAGCACACCCAGCCCGAGGGGATACGGCTGCAGAAGGTCCTCGCCGCGGCGGGAGTCGCCTCGCGGCGGGCGAGCGAGATCTTGATCGACCGCGGTCGCGTCGAGGTGAACGGACAGGTCGTCAGGGAGCAGGGCGTGCGGGTCGATCCTGAGCGGGACGTGATCCGGGTCGACGGTGCGAGGATCCCGCCGCCACGCCGCCACGTGTACCTCGTGGTCAACAAGCCGCGCGGTGTCGTGTCGACGCTGTCCGATCCCGAGGGGAGGCCCACCCTCGCCGACCTCATCGAGCGGCGCAAGGAACGGCTCTTCCACGTGGGACGGCTCGACACCGACACCGAGGGCCTCATCATCCTGACCAACCATGGCGAGTTCGCCCATCGGCTGGCGCACCCGTCGTACGAGGTCGAGAAGACCTACCTGGCCGAGGTCGAGGGAGTCGTCGACGCTGCGACGCTCAAGAGGATGCGCGGCGGGCTGATGCTCGAGGACGGGCCGGTACAGCCCGACAAAGTCACGGTCAAGAGCCGCGGCGCCGAGAAGTCCCTGGTCGAGGTCACGCTGCACGAGGGACGGAACCACATCGTCCGGCGCATGTTCGACGCAGTCGGGCACCCGGTACGGCGCCTTTCGCGCATCCGGATCGGGCCCGTACGCCTGGGTCAGCTCGCCCAGGGCGCATCGCGGGAGCTGACCTCGGCCGAGCTCGGCGCACTGCTCGACGCGGTCAAGCTCTGACAACCCCGTGGGCGGGCAGGGCTCTCAGCGGACTCCGGTACCCTTCGCGGGTGCACATGTTTAGCCGCCGCCGCGTGGGCGTCCTGGTCGTCGCGCTGCTGACCCTCTTCCTTGCTGCCTGCCATTCGTCCAGCGCAGGGGCCAGCAGCTCGCCCACCAGTACCGAGTTCATCCCGACCGCGTCGGCCAGCGCGTCCGACAGCGCCTCGGCGAGTGCCTCGGCGAGCCCCTCTGCGCATCCGTCGATCACGCCGTCGACGACCCTCGACGGGATCTCCGTGACGGGCGACTTCGGCAAGCTCCCGACCGTCAATATCCCGGCGCCGTGGGCGATCGACAAGACACAGTCGAAGACCCTCATCCAGGGGACGGGCGCCGCGGTGACCGCGAGCTCGATGATCGAGGTCAACTACTGGGGCGCGAACGGTTACACCGGCAAGGTGTTCGACGAGAGCTTCAGCGCGAACCAGCCCATCTCGTACGCGGTGAGCGGATTCATCACGGGCTTCCAGACCGGGATCATCGGTCAGAAGGCCGGTAGCAGGGTCCTCATCGGCATCACCGGCCCCGATGGGTACGACTCCAGTGGCGGCAACGCGAACATCGGCATCGAGGTCGGCGACTGCCTCGTGTTCGTCGTCGACATCATCTCCGTCTCGGACACCGGCCCGTCCGGAACCACGGTGACGCCACCCGCTGGTCTGCCGACGGTGTCCGGCGACCTCAAGGCTCCGGTCGTCACGATCGACACCAAGGCCACCCCACCCAGCACGCTGGTCGTCCAGCCGCTCATCAAGGGCACGGGCAAGGCAGTGACAGCAACGTCGACGCTGCGCGTCGACTACGCCGAGTACGCGTGGAGCACCGGGAAGCTCGTCAAACAGACGTACGGATACGCGCCGCTCGACGGCGCCCTGAGCTCAACCATCCCCGGCTGGCAGACGGGTCTCGTCGGTCAGACCGTGGGGAGTCGGGTGCTGCTCGTCGTCCCGCCGGCCCAGGCGTACCCCTCGGGGGACCCACGCAGCGACATCAAGGTGGGCGAGACCATGGTCTATGTCGTCGACATCCTGTTCTCGTACGAGACCGGATAGTCCGGCCAGGTTCACGACACGACCCACGCGTCGCGGGGGAGAGCCGCGGGGTCGAAGCGGTCGAGGAGATCGGCGGGTGCGATCTGGTCGCCGACCGTGGCCAGGCCGAGTGAGGCCGCCAGTCTCCTGAGGACCTCCGCCGGGGTGACGCCGAGCGCGGCCAGGTCGGCCATCGTCACCGCACCGTTACGCTTGGCCAGGCGATGGCCGTCAGGAGCGACCGCCAACGGCACGTGCGCGTACGTCGGCGGGGTGAACCCGAGCTGTTGGGCGAGCCATGCATGGCGCGGGGCGCTCGAGAGCAGGTCGTCGCCGCGGACCACCTGGTCGACGCCTTGAGTGCCGTCGTCGACGACGACCGCGAGGTTGTAGGCGTACGTGCCGTCGCCCCGTCGCAGCACGAAGTCGTCGACCACGCCTGTCACCGGTCCGTACAGCTCATCCATGGCGGTCCACGTGACGCCGCCCGCCCGTACCCGCAGAGCAGCCGGTCTGACGGCTCGCTTCGCCGCGCGCTCGGCCTCGGTGAGGTCGCGGCACGTGCCCGGGTACGGCCGGTAGCCGTAGCCGTGGGGCGCCTGGGCCGAATCGGCGACCTCCCGGCGGGAGCAGTAGCACTCGTACACGTCGAGCCTCGCCAGCGCCGCCTCGTACAGGGAGAGCCGGTGGGACTGGCGGACGACCTCGCCGTCGTGGTCGATCCCGAGCTCGGCAAGATCCGCCAGCTGACGCTCGGCGACCCCTGCGGCGGCCGCGACCCGTGCCTGGTCGAGGTCCTCGATCCGGACGAGGAAGTCACGACCGCTCGACCGCGCGAAGAGCCACGCGAGCAGAGCCGTCCGGAGGTTGCCGAGATGAAGGTCCGATGTCGGTGACGGTGCGAACCGGCCAGCCACGGGACCTCCTCCGGTCGGGGTGGCGCGGGCGTTCCGGCGTCACCGATGCAAGACTGAACCAAGCGTATGAGAGGAGGGGTATGGCGCCACGCAAGACCGAACGTCAGCTCAACCTTGTGATCTGCCTGCTGGCCGCTCGCCGGTACCTGACTCGCGAGAAGATCCGAGACTCCGTCGAGGGCTACCAGGGCTTGTCGGACGCCGCGTTCCAGCGGATGTTCGAGCGCGACAAGGACGACCTCCGCGATCTCGACATCCCTATCGAGACCGGCTCGAACGACTCGTACTTCGACGACGAGCAGGGGTACCGGATCCTGCCCGGCGACTTCGAGCTGCCCCCGGTCGAGTTCACGCCGGCGGAGAAGGTGGTCCTGGGGATCGCTGCCCACGTCTTCGACGGCGCGGCTCTCGCTCCGCAGGCGAGCTCGGCGCTCGGGAAGCTCCAGGCAGCCGGCGTCGTGCTGTCGACCACCGGCTTCGTACAGCCCCGGCTGGGCGGGGACGAGGCCGTTAGCGTCGTGTGGGAGGCCATCGCAGACAGGCGTCGGATCCGGTTCGACTACCGCGAGCCCGGCCGGACACGGCTGGTGGAGGCGTGGGGAGTGCTCGTCCGCAGGGGAGCCTGGTACGTGTACGGGCTGGACCTGGATCGTGAGGCGCCGCGCATGTTCCGGCTGTCTCGGGTGTCGGGGACGGTCGAGGCGCTCGAGCCGGCCGGATCGTACGAGCTGCCCGATCGTGGCGTCGTCGAGGCGGCCGCAGCCTCGCTCGAACCGGCGGCTGTCACGGACACCGCGTACGTCGCCGTCCGCGGTACGGCAGCTCCTGCACTGCGGCGCCGTGGGTCGCTCGTCACGGACGCAGCGCCCGAGGGCTACACCGCGTACGCCGTCCCGTACGGCTCCGTCCAGGAGATCGCCGACCAGGCCGCGGCCGCCGCCCCGGACGTGCTGGTGCTCGGCCCGGAAGAGGTCCGCAGCGCCACTCTGGATCGGCTGCGCGCCGTCGGTGCCCGCCCCTTGTCGACGGAGCTGCCATGAGCACCAGTGCTGATCAGGTCGCCCGGCTGCTGGCACTCATCCCGTACCTCCAGGCACGTCCCGGCATCACGCTCGCCGAGGCGGCCGCCGCGTTCTCGCTCTCGCAGAAGCAGCTCATGGCCGACCTCAGGGTGGCGTTCATGTGCGGTCTGCCGGGCGGCATGCCCGGCGACCTCATCGAGGTCGACATGGATGCCGTCGAGGGCGAGGGCGTCATCACGCTGAGCAACGCCGACATCCTGTCCAAGCCGTTGCGGCTCGCGCCGCACGAGGTGGGTACGCTCCGGCTGGCGCTGCAGGCGGTACGGGAGATCGCGGCGCCGGAGTCATACCCCGCCATCGACTCGGCCACCGCCAAGCTGGCCACGATGTCGTGGCAGGACGGCCCACCGGCGGTCGTGTCGATCGTCACGGGTGAGGAGTCCGTACGACAGTCGCTCGTCGATGCGCTCGAGGCGCGGCAGCGGGTGAGGCTCACGTACGAGGGCGGGGGGCGAGGAGACACCACCAAGCCGGTCGTCGATCCTGCGGCGATCGTGGTCCGTGACGGCTACGCCTACCTGGAGGCCTGGTCGAAGGACCGGAACGGGTGGCGCTCGTACCGCCTCGACCGGATCGTCGCCGTCGACGTCACCGAGGCCGAGGTGGAGGACCATGGTCAGCCGCCGCAGCGCGACGACTGGCTGTCCGACGCCGCCGCAGAGGTCACGCTGAGGGTCGAGGACTCCGCGTGGTGGATCACGGAGAACTACCCGACATCGGCAATCTCGGGTGATCTGGTGACGCTGCGGGTCGTCGACCCGGCGTGGCTGCGAGCGCTGGTTCTGCGTCTCGGTACAGAGGCCGAGGTCGTCGATCCGCGGGCTGCCCAGGACGAGGCCGTACTGGCGGCTCGGGCTGCCATGGACCGGTATGCGGCATGGTCAGCGACGGGCAACGTGCTCGGGCGAGAGAGCTCGGTGTAAGGTCACCGCCGTGTGGATCTGGATCTGTGTGGCGATCATCGTCGTCTCGCTGATCGTCCACGTCATCCTGGGCCGGCGCATCTGGCGCGCCGTCCGGGAGCTCATCGCTGAGATCCGAGCCTTGGAGACCACCTCCGGGAGCCTTGGGTTTGAGCTGAGCAGGGTTGGTGCCGCCCCTGCGGTCACCGGTGCTGTGACGCCACGCCATGGCATGAAACTTGATACTCGGGCCTAGGATGGGTCCCGTTCGTACTGAAGGAGTCTGTTATGACTGCGTTGATCGCCGGTCTCCCCGGCGGCATGGAGTGGGTCATCCTGCTCGTTGTCGCTCTGCTGCTCTTCGGCGGCTCTCGTCTCGCGGGGATGGGCAAGGGCGCAGGCCGCGCCATCCGTGAGTTCAAGGAAGAAGTCAAGGCCCCGACGGGCATCGAGGGCTCGAAGACCGATGAGCCCGAGGACGTCTCCACTCCTCTCGAAGCTGAGATCGTCACTCCGGAGACCCGCAAGGACGTCTGACCGTGTCCGCTCTGAGCGGTGCGCGGCGCGTCTGGACCGTACTGAAGCCTCCGCCGTCGACGCCTGACGGTACGATGTCGCTGTACGACCACCTACGGGAGTTGCGCTACCGAGTGATCGTGATCTCGCTGGCGGTCGCCGTGACGTCGTCTTTGGCTGCGCTCTTCTACCGGCCGATCCTCAACCTGGTCCTGTGGCCGTGGGACGCAGCGCTCGTTCAGCTCAAGGCGTGGAACCCTCTCGTCGCGACGCAGATCGTCAACCGGGACATCTCTGGGCCGTTCATGCTCGCGCTCAGGGTGTCGATCGTCGCCGGAGTGCTCGCAGCGTGCCCGATCTGGCTGTACCAGCTGTGGAAGTTCATCGTTCCGGCGTTGCTGGTGCACGAGAAGCGGTACGCCCGGAACTTCATCACATCGTCGATCCCGCTGTTCCTGTTCGGTTGCGCGGTGGGTTATATGGTGCTGCCGGCCGGCATCAGCGTGATGCTGCAGTTCACGCCTGAGGGCCTGGGCATCGTCAACCAGCTGGACCTCAACACGTTCCTGCAGCTCGAGCTCCTCCTCACCCTGCTGTTCGGCGTGTCCTTCCTGCTTCCGGTGATCCTCGTCATGCTCAACCTCGCGGGGGTTGTGACGGGCATGCAGCTCCGGAAGGCCCGTGTCATGGCGATCTTCGGGTGCTTCGTGTTCGGTGCCATCGCGACACCGTCCACAGACCCGTTCTCGATGACTGCGCTGGCACTGCCGATGGCCATCATGTACGTGGCCGCCGAGCTCATCTGTCGGCGCCACGACACGCAGAAGGCCAAGAAGCTCGAGGCTGCGGGCGGCGTGCTCGTCTCCCTCGACTGATGCTCTCACCGACGCTGACACTGGTCGTCAACCCGACGGCCGGGCGGGGGAAAGCGGTCCGGGTCCTGCCGAGAGTCGTCCAGGAGCTCCTCAAAGGTGTGCCGAGCGCGCGCCTGCAGGTCGTTCGCGCCACCTCGTACGAGGAAGCCAGACTGCGGTGCATCGCCGCGGTCGAGACAGCCAGGCCGACTCCCGTCGACGGGCGCCATGACTGCCTGATCGTCATGGGCGGCGACGGGATGATGCATCTGGGGCTCAACGCAGCCGCGTCCAGCGGCGTGCCGCTGGGCCTCATCCCCGCCGGTACGGGCAACGACTTCTGCCGTGGCGTGGGTGTGCCGAAGTCGGCCGTCGCCGCAGCTCGCGTGATCGCCGAAGGGTCCACCCAGGCCATCGACCTGACCCGGGTCTCGGGCGAGCTGGCGGATGGGGCAACCCAGCGCTACGTGGGCTCGGTGGTCTCCACCGGGTACGACGCGCGGGTCAACCGCCGCACGAACGCGATGACGTTCACCTTGGGCTCGCTCGGCTACGCCTACAGCGCTCTCGCAGAGCTCGCACGCTTCGAGCCGTTGCGCTACCGCATCACGATGGACGGGGTGCCACGGAAGCAGACGGCCATGCTGATCGCCGTCGCCAACGCGGGGTTCTTCGGTGGTGGCATGATGATCGCCCCCGACTACTCGCTCACCGACGGTCTTCTCGACGTCACGATCATCCATCCCGTGAGCCGGATGACGCTGCTCAGGCTGCTGCCGCAGATGTTCTCGGGGCGCTTCGTGTCCGACCCGGCGGTCGAACGGGTACGTGCCACCCACGTCACCATCGATGGCGACGGTCTGTACGGGATGGCCGACGGAGAGGCTCTCGGCCCCGCACCGTTGCTGCTGGAAGCCGTGCCGCAGGCGCTCACCCTGTACGTGCCGCGCACGGTGGCGACCAGGCCGTGAACCGGGGGGCGCCGTCACCGGCTGTGGCGTAGCCTGACCAGCGATGCCTCCCTCCACCCAGCTCGACGCGTTCGCCGCGCGGTACTCGTTCGCCCTGGACGCCTACCAGCTCGAGGCCTGTACGGCCGTCGACGCCGGATCGGGCGTCCTCGTGGCGGCGCCGACCGGGGCGGGCAAGACCGTCGTGGGGGAGTTCGCCGTACATCTGGCGCTCGCCCGTGGCCGGAAGTGCTTCTACACCACCCCGATCAAGGCGCTGTCGAACCAGAAGTACCGCGATCTCGTCACCACCTACGGTGACGACCGGATCGGTCTGCTGACCGGCGATATCAGCGTCAACTCCGAGGCGGACGTGGTCGTCATGACCACCGAGGTCCTGCGGAACATGATCTACGCCTCCTCGAGGACCCTCGACAACCTCGGGTTCGTCGTCATGGACGAGGTCCACTACCTGGCCGACCGGTTCCGTGGCCCGGTCTGGGAAGAAGTCATCCTCGGACTCGCCGAGTCGGTACAGGTCGTGGCGCTCTCGGCGACGGTGAGCAACGCGGAGGAGTTCGGCGACTGGCTGCGCGAGGTACGAGGGGCGGTGGACGTGGTCGTCTCCGAGCACCGCCCCGTCCCGTTGTTCCAGCACGTGCTCGCCGGCAAGAGGCTGGTCGACCTGTTCGCACACGAGGCGCCCACGGCGAGGGAGCTGCCCACTGGTCGGGCGGACGTGAACCCGGAGCTGGTGAAGCTCGCCCAGCAGGACGCGCGGTTGCGTGATGACGCCCGCCGACCTCGGGGTCGGACAGGGCGGGGGAAGACCTCGCCGCGTCACGGCTCGGGGTCCTTCGGCGGGGCCTCGCACCCGCGCTGGGCTGACAGCGGTCACTCCCTCGTGCCTCGACGGTCCCAGATGGTCACGGCGCTCGACAGCGACGCGCTGCTGCCGGCGATCGTGTTCGTGTTCAGCAGACAAGGCTGCGACAGCGCGGTCTCGCAGCTCATGGCGGACGGGATCCGCCTCACCACGGCGGCCAACCGGCGACGGCTCTTCGAGATCGCCGACGAGCACACGAAGGGCTTCACGGAGGAGGACCTCGTCGCGCTGCGGTACGACCGATGGTTGACCGCGTTCCAGCGAGGAGTGGCCGCCCACCATGCTGGTCTGCTCCCAGCGCTGAAGGAGGCGGTGGAGGTCGCCTTCGCGGAGGGCCTGCTCAAGGTGGTCTTCGCGACGGAGACCTTGGCCCTGGGTATCAACATGCCCGCGCGTACGGTCGTGGTCGAGAAGCTCGTCAAGTACAACGGCGAGGCCCACGCCGACATCACGCCGGGGGAGTACACCCAGCTCACCGGGCGTGCGGGGCGTCGGGGGATCGATGTCGAGGGCCATGCCGTCGTGTGCTGGCAGCCGGGGCTGGATCCCCGGGCCGTGGCCGGGCTGGCGTCGCGCCGTATGTATCCGCTCCGGTCCGCGTTCAAGCCCACGTACAACATGGCCGTGAACCTCGTGGGCACCGTCGGGCGCGAACGCGCCCGCGCGGTGCTCGAGCAGAGCTTCGCGCAGTTCCAGTCGGACCGCGGCGTGGTCGCGGCCTCACGGTCCATCCGGAAGACCGAGGCCGAGGCCGCGAGACTGCTCGAGCAGGCGGAGTGCGAGCTGGGCGATGTCGTCGAGTACGCCCGGCTGCGCGAGACGGTACGGTCCCTGGAAGCCGAGGCCGCCCGTGGTCGGCGGGAGGACAGCCACGCCGAGGCGCTCACGGTGCTCGAGTCGCTGCGGCCAGGGGACATCATCTCTGTGCCAGCAGGACGTCACCGGGGGTGGGCGGCCGTGGTCGAGCCACGGGTGACCGGTGCGGACGGCCCCACCCCGCTCGTGATGACCGAGAACCGGCAGCTCAAGTCGCTGTCCGTCGTCGACTTCCCGACACCTCCAGTGGTTGCCGGCAGGGTCCGGGTCCCGAAGCACTTCGATGCGAAGAGCGCTGCGGCGCGACGGAACCTCGCAGCCGCGTTCCTCACCCGCCTCGGTGAGGTGGACCTGCCCGACCCGCGCCGACGAACCCGTGCCGACGACGAGGTCATGGCCGAGATCGATGCCGTACGCTCACGCCTCCGGGACCATCCGTGCCATCGGTGCCCTGACCGTGAGGACCACGCACGGCTCACAGAGCGGGCCATGCGGCTGGAGCGGGAAGCGGCGCTGGCCCGCCAGCGGTCCCACGAGCGTTCCAACACCATCGCGACTGAGTTCGACAAGGTGTGCGGCGTACTCTCCGCGCTCGGCTACCTCGACGAGCACGGCACTGCGGTGACCGACCCCGGCCGGGTGCTGGCGCGTGTCTATGGTGAGCTCGACCTCGTCACCGCTCAGTGCGTCGTGAACGGGGTTCTTGACGGGCTGTCCGCGCCGGAGCTCGCGGCGGTGCTGTCCAGCCTCGTCTTCCGGGCCCGGCAGACGGACGGCCGGCGCCCGGTGAGGATGCCCGATCGGCACAGCGAGGCAGCACAGGTCCGGTTGCGCGCCGTGTGGCGCGATGTCGGACTGGTCGAGCGGGACCATCGCGTCGAGCGGGGGCCGGAGCCGGACATCGGGTTCGCAGAGGCCGCGCACGCCTGGGCCAGCGGTTCGGCACTCGCGGACGTCCTCACCCTCTCGGGCATGCCCGCGGGCGATGTCGTCCGCTGGGTGCGTCAGGTCATCGACGTGGCCGGTCAGGTCGCCGACGCGGCGGGACCAGGAAAGCTGCGTGCCACCTGTCGTGAGGTCGTCGCCGGGATGCGCCGAGGTGTCGTCGACGTCGCGGACGAGTGAGCGGGCAGAGAATTTCTGCTCGCCGAAAGGGTTTTGTCTTCCGATGAGAGCATTCTCGCAATCTCGCGGCACGACGCAGGATTGTGTTCCTCAACCTTGAGTCAACTCAAAGTGAGAGACGCCTCATGATGCAGGGGAGTACTCCCGGTTCCCTTTAGGTTCTGACTCGAGAGCCATTGTGGCTCATCGATCCGGGGGGATTGACGCATGAGGACTCATCGAATTGTCCAGCGCCTCGCCGCGTTGTCGATCATGGTCGGTTCGGCTGCCCTGCCGGCCGGCGTGGCATACTCCGCGGACAACGGCGAAGCTCCCCCCGTAACGACGAAGACCGCGAACGTCACGAACCTGGCGGACACGTCGAAGCGCCCGGTCGCGGATGATCCTGGGCTGCCCACGAAGCCGATAGCCGTGATCCAGGTCAAGGTGACCCCGGCTCCGGCCACCCTGACCCCAGTCCCCGCCCCACCGGCACCGGCCGCCGAGGCCCCTCAGCCCGCGACGGCGAGGACCACGACGACCAAGGTCGTGTCCACGCCGGCCAAGAAGACCGCGACGACGACCACCAAGACCACGCCCGTAGCGGCTCCTGCGGCACCCGCCGCGCCCGCTGTCGCGCCGGCTGCGCCCGCGGGCTCTGTCAAGGCACGTCAGGATCTCGCTGGAGCGGTTGCGGCAGCCACCAACGCACAGCGCGCTGCAGCGGGACTCGCGCCCCTCACGTACAGGTCCTGCAGTGTGCCGGCGGCGTGGGCGATCAAGCTGGCGACCTCAGGCACCCTGACCCACAACAGCCTCACGACCGTTCTCTCCGCGTGCGGCGGCACCTCGACGGCAGGCGAGAACATCGCCGCCGGCTACACGAGTGTGTCGGCAGTCACCGCAGGATGGATGGGCTCGGCGGGGCACCGTGCGAACATTCTCAACCCGAAGTTCAAGAACATCTCGGTGGGCGTCGCGCAGGCAGCGAATGGCACCTACTACTGGGTGGAGAACTTCACCGGCTAGTTCTTCGCTGCGATCAGTAGGCCTTCGAGACGGTGGACATATTGAAGTCCGGTACTCGGAGTGCCGGCATCGTCGCGAACGTGAACCAGTCGTTCCATTCCCTGCACAGGGTCTGCTCGGAGACCGATGCCTGCACCGCGCGGCGCAGCAGATCGACCGGCGACTCGTTGAAACGGAAGTTGTTCACCATTCCCACGATCTCGCCGTTCTCGATGAGGTAGACGCCGTCGCGGGTCAGGCCGGTGACGAGCAGCGAGGAGATGTCGACCTCGCGGATGTACCACAGGCAGGTCAGCAGCAGGCCGCGGGTCGTGGAGCGGATCATCTCGTCGAGCGTGAGGTCCGAACCGGCGTCCAGGGTCAGGTTCTCGCACGGGAACGCGTACTCCTGACCTGAGGCGGCCGCGGCCGCACGCGTGTACGGAAGGCGGGCGAGCGTCCCGTCACGCAGCCAGTCGACCTTCTCGGCGGGCGCGCCGCTGTCGTACACCGAGGTCAGACCGGGGGTCGAACCCTCCACGATCGCGAACGGGGGTGCGGGGAGCTCGCCGGGTCCGCTGGACATCGTCAGGGGGAGTGGGGACAAGACCTCGCCCACTCTCGTCGTACCCGGCTCCTTGCCGGCGAACACCGTGCGGCCCTGCTCGGCGTCGCGTCCGCTCGAGGTCCAGTACGTGAGGATCATGAGGTCGGCGACGGCGCTCGGCGGCAGGATCGTCTCGTACCGTCCGGCGGGCAGCTCGATGCGGTTCTCGCACCAGGAGAGCCGGTGGGTGACCTCTGTCGCGAGGGCGTCGGCATCGACGTCGCTGAAGTCGGTCGTCGCCTGGCCCACCCATGCCGAGCCGATGCGGTCGGCGTGCTTGGCGTTGAGCTCGACCTTGCCCCAGCGTTCGACCGTACGTCTCCGGGCGCCCGCGCTGGTGGCGAGCCATACCGTGGAGACGTGGTGCTCGGCGTACCCGAACATCTCCGTACCGGCATCGCGGGAAGCAGCCAGCGCGCGGCCGAGGCCTTGGGCGAAGGCGGAGAAGACGGCGATCGACGTACCGGCTGCCCCCTCGGCGTAGTCCGCGTCCACTACCGGAGTGGGGAGGGGAGCACTGTCGTCGCTGGCTGGTGCGTCCGCGGCCGCGGCGCACGCCTGAGCGACGAGTCGGCGGAGGTCGTCCTCGCTGGTGACCGGCCCGGACAGCACGCCCGCGTGACCCACCCCTTCCGTCCGCCGGATCGCGACGACGGTCGCGGAGCGATGGTGCATCTGGCCGTTGGTCGTGAGCATGTTGATCGCCCAGCGCAGGTTCGCCTCGCCGCTGTCCCGGACGATGACGATGCACTCGTCACTGGTTGCCGCGGCGAGCCCGGTCTCGATCCAGTCGGTGATCATTCGTGAGCCCCTTCCGCTTCGGTGTTGAGCACGTTGACGGAGCGGAACAGGGCCGCAGGCGCGCCGTGCGAGACAGGTGCCGACTGGCCCGGCTGGCCTTTGCCGCAGTCGAGGGCGCCCATGAGCCTGTACGTGCTCGGGCCGCCCACCGCCTCCATCGCGCCCCAGAAGTCGGTCGTGGTGGCCTGGTACGCGACGTCGGCGACCTGGCCCGCGACCTCGCCGTTCTCGATCGCGTAGAACCGCTGGCCCGTGAACTGGAAGTTGTAGCGCTGCATGTCGATCGACCAGGACTTGTCGCCCACCACGTACAGCCCGCGCTCGACCCGGGAGACCAGGTCGGACACGGTGACGTCCGTCGTGGCGGGCTGGAGCGACACGTTGGGCATCCGCTGGAGCGGGATGTGGCCGGACGAGTCGGCGAACGCGCACCCGTTCGAGCGGCCGAGGCCCTGCTCGTACGCCATCTGGCGGTTGAGCTGGTAGCCGACGTGGATGCCGTCCCGGACGATGTCGAAGGTCTGGGCCTCCACGCCCTCGTCGTCCCAGCCGCAGCTCGCGAGGCCGTGCTCGGCGACCCTGTCACCCCTCACCGTCATGGCCTCGCTGCCGTACTTCAGGCTTCCGAGCGTCTCGAGCTTCGCGAACGACGTGCCGGCGTAGGCGGCTTCGTAGCCGAGAGCGCGGTCCAGCTCAGTGGCATGGGCCACTGACTCGTGGATCGTGAGCCACAGGTTCGTCGGCTCGATCACCAGGTCGTACCGCCCAGGCTCCACGGACGGGGCTGCGACCTGCTCGGCCAGCCACTCGGGGAGCTGCGCCACCTCGCCGTCGAGATCCCAGCCCACGCCCACGACGGACTCCCAGCCGCGCCCGGCAGGCGGGTTCGTCGTCCGCATCGAGTGGTAGCCGCCGGTCGTCGCCATGACCTCGACCTGGGGGAACACCCGGATCCGCCGCTGCACCGTGCGGCTGCCGGCGAGATCCGCGTAGAACTTGTGCTCGTCGACCAGATCGAGGTTCGCTGTGACGTGGTCGACCCCGGGACCCGTCGCGAGTCGGGACAGCTCGACGAGTCGCGCGACCCGTTCCGCATCTGTGACGTCGAAGGGGTCGATCTCGAAGGGCGACACCCATTCGCCCGCCTGGACAGGCTCGGCGGCAAGCTCCACCGGACGTGACGTCAACGCCCGGCTGATCTGCGCGGTCGCGACGGCCTGGTCGGCCAGCGCGGCGGCGTCGTCAGCAGTGAGCGTGATGCCTGCCGCGAACCCCCACGACCCGCCATGGACGACGCGGACGCCGATCCCGAGGTCCATCCCGTCCGTACTGCTCTCGAGCGCTTGGTCCCGCAGCAGGTGCTGCACACTCCGGATGCGTTCGATCCGTACGTCCGCGTGCGTGGCCCCCAGAGCCGTGGCGCGACTCAACGCGGCGTCCGCGAGCGCGTCGAGTGGTAGGGCGGTGAAGCGCGGGTCGAGTCCAGCAGGCATGGGCGTCAATCTATGCGGGAAATCCGGTCCACGCCCGGTGAAACGTCTGCCTGCCTCGCGGCCGAGCCGCACTAGGCTGGCGGTCGTGTCAGTCGCGATCCGCGTGATCCCCTGCCTGGACGTCCATGACGGCCGGGTGGTCAAGGGTGTCAACTTCGTCGATCTCCGCGACGCCGGTGATCCGGTCGAGCTCGCGCGCCAGTACGGCATCGAGGGCGCCGACGAGCTGACCTTCCTCGACATCTCGGCGTCGCACGAGGGCCGGGCGACCACACGGGACATGGTGCGCCGGACAGCAGAGACCGTCTTCATCCCGCTCACAGTCGGCGGCGGCATCTCCTCGGTCGAGGACGTCGACCTGCTCCTTCGTCACGGTGCTGACAAGGTGGGGATCAACACCGGCGCGATCCGTCGCCCGGGAGTGATCGACGAGATCGCACACCGCTTCGGCAACCAGGTGCTCGTCCTGTCCGTCGACGCACGGCGCGAAGAGGGCATGCCGTCGGGCTTCGGCGTGACCACGCACGGAGGCCGTACCTCCGCAGGCCTCGACGCTCTCGCCTGGGTGAGGGAGGCCGTCGACCGTGGGGTGGGAGAGATCCTGCTGAACTCCATGGACGCTGACGGGACCACGGCGGGATTCGACCTGGAGATGATCAGGGCTGTACGCGAGGCGGCGGAAGTGCCGCTCATCGCCTCCGGCGGCGCGGGGACGGCCCAGCACTTCGTGGACGCGGCCGCCGCCGGCGCCGATGCCGTCCTCGCCGCATCCGTGTTCCACTACGGAACGCTCTCTATCGCAGAGGTGAAGCTGGCATTGGCCGCGGCCGGCTACCCGGTACGTATCGTCGAGCCGGCCGGGACAGGAGCAGACCGATGAGGGCATGGGTGCCGTACGACTCGTTGGAGGAGGCGGAGTCGAGGATCGGCCGTCACGACGGCGTCGAGCTCACGATGCTCAGCGACGCAGACGGACTCGCGGCGACCGCCGGCCAGGTTGTCTACGTCGCTTTGCCGAACTTCACCGCGATGCGTGTCTGGCACGAGCTCCAGCGCCTCGACATGCCCGCTCTGCGCGTGGTCCAGCTCGGATCCGCCGGGTACGAGGGCATGCCAGCCCTCGTGGAAGATGGCGTCTCGATCGCCAACGCGGCCGGCGTGCACGATGCGGGGACCGCCGAACTGGCCGTCGCGCTGGCGCTCGAGAACCTGCGCGGCCTGGACACGTACGCACGCCTTCAGCAGACACACACGTGGTCGCCAGGGTTCGGCCGCTCGCTGGCCGACAGGAACGTGCTGATCTACGGGTACGGCCGGATCGGGGCCGCTGTCGAGCGCCGCGTGTCCGGCTTCGAGCCGGCTTCAGTGGTGCGGGTCGCGCGCTCGGCACGTACGGACCCGGAGGTGCACGCCGCCGCAGACCTTCACACGCTGCTGCCCGGCGCTGACGTCGTGTTCATCACAGCGCCAGCCACGCCCGACACGGAGGGCACGTTCGACGCGACAGCTCTTGCCCTCCTGCCCGATGGCGCGCTTGTCGTCAATGTGGGGCGGGGCAAGATCATGGACACCGATGCGATCGTCGGCGAGGTCGGACGTCTACGGTTCGCGCTCGACGTCGTGGACCCGGAGCCGCTCCCTGCGGACAGCGCTCTGTGGGAGGCGCCCGGAGTCACCATCGCGCCTCACGTCGGAGGTGCGAACGACTCGGCTCCCGTACGCTACGACCGGCTGATCACGCGTCAGCTGAGCCATCTCGCTGCGGGGGAGCGCTTCGAGAACATCGTCTGGGGGCCGGCACAGTGAGCGACGACTGTCTCTTCTGCGCCATCGTCGACGGGTCGATCCCGTCCCGGCAGGTCTACGCGGACGGGTCCGCCGTGGCCTTCCTCGACATCCAGCCATGGCATCGCGGGCACACCCTCGTCGTGCCGCGCCGCCACGTGGCGAGCATCGTTGAGGACCCCGCGATCTGGGGGGACGTCCGCACCGCCGTCGAGCACGTTGTTCCGCTTCTGATGGACCGGTTGGGCGCCGCCGGACTCAACGTCCTCATCAACGCCCGGGAAGTGTCGGGGCAAGAGGTCATGCACATGCACGTCCACCTGGTCCCCCGCTACGACGACGCCCCGGGCCTGGTGAACCTCACGGGCCGTGACACGACCGACCTCGACGCCGTTCTGGCGCAGCTCACGGCATGAGGGACCTGCTGAGCCGGATCAGGGCCGGTCTCCCGAGGACAGCGGTCGAGTGGCTGCCCGCGCTGACCGTGTCCTTGATCCTGCTGCCCCTGGTGATCGTCAACGGGCACGTGTGGCCGTACGACCCCAACACCGTCGACCTGAAGGTCTACCACCTCGCGGTCCAGGACATGGTGAACGGGCGCGACATCAACCTGACGAGCACTCCTGTCGACAACCTCAAGTTCATCTACCCGCCGATCGCCGCCATTCTCATGACCCCGCTGCTGCTCGGGCCCTTCGTCGTGTGGCAGATCATCTGGACGATCGTGGGTACGGGGGCGCTGCTGAGCGTCCTGCGACGCATCCGGGTCCCACGCGGTCTCGCGGTGGGCGTCATCGCGGCTGCGCTCGTGCTGGCGATGGAACCGATCCGTACGACGTTGGGCTACGGGCAGGTCAACACCATGCTCATGGCGCTCGTGGTCACGGACCTGTTGCCGGACGATGCCGAGCGTCCTCGCCGCATCCCCCGGGGAGCCCTGATCGGACTCGCAGCCGCGATCAAGCTCACCCCGCTGCTGTTCGTGGTGTTCGCTGTCCTCATCTGGAGATGGAGGGTGGCCGTGATGGCAGGAGTCTCGTTCGCCTTCTTCACGCTGATCGCGTGGATCCTGCTGCCGAAGGAGTCGTGGGAGTACTGGAGCGGCCTCGGCAAGGGCGACGTCAACACCGCCGGACCCCTGTACGTGGGCAACCAGAGCATCACGGGTGCCCTCACACGCTGGTTCGCCCAGGACAGGGCAACGGTCATCACGGCCCTGGCGATCGGCTTCGTGGTCGCGTTCTTGGGCACGGTCGTCGCGGCGTGGTGGTGGCGTCGCGGCGAGAAGGTCTTCGCCGTGGGCCTCGTCGGCCTCGCCACGTGCCTCGCATCACCGTTGTCCTGGACGCACCATCACGTGTGGGCGGCCATCCTGCTGATAGCGGTGACGATGCGCAGCAGCCTCCCGGGCTGGGCGGTGTGGCTGAGTCGCGCCTGGGCGATCTGGATCGCGCTGTGCCTCCCACTGGCCGTGTTGCCGTACGGCGGCGGCAAGGAGCTGGCCTACACGGCGGGGCAGAAGCTGGTGGGCAACCTGGGCCCGACCCTGGGGAGTGCGCTCATCGTGGCGCTGTGTATCCATGCGGTGGTCAGCGGGCGTAGGGCCAAGCGCGCCCAGACCGCGGCCGAAACCACTGTCAGCGTTGGATGAATTAGTAACCGTCCACCGTTCAACCACCCCCGCTGAAATGGGCCCCGAAGCCGGGTGATGTACTTCATGCGACAACTACTGACACCGGGAGCCTCCCGGCACAGACATGAGGGGTTAGTTATGAAGACTGTCGTCTACCGGGTGCTTTCACAGGTGCTCGGAGTCATTCTGCTGGCGGTGGGCGTGTTCGCCCTGGTGGCCGGCCTCTACGCTCACAACTACGTGAGCAGCCAGCTCTCCCAGGAGAAGATCACGATGCCGGCGGAGGCTGCGTACAAGACGCTGCCGCAGGCCTCGCAGGATGCTCTTGCGCCGTACGCGGGTCAGTCCATGACCACCGGTGACCAGGCCCAGGCCTACGCGAACCACTACATCTGGGTGCACATGCAGAACGGCTGCGCAGCAGTGAAGGACGCCAACGGCAACGCCGTGCCGGCGGTCCCCGCTGACATGTGCAACTACGCCGGCGTGGGTGGCGTGGCCAACGCCACCACGGACGCCACCCAGAAGGCTGCCTACACCGCGGTCCGGGGGACCCTGTTCCAGGGTGACACCCTCCGCACGATGCTCCTGACCGCGTACGCGTTCTGGCTGGTCGGCACGATCGCACTCTGGGCCGGGATCATCGCCCTCGTGCTGGGTGTCGTGCTGCTGGCGCTCGCCTTCACCGTCTTCAAGGACAAGGGTGCTGCGACTGCTGCGACTGCAGCGTCTGTCCGTGAGACCGTTTCGGTGAGCTGAACGAACTCGACGCCGCCGGACTGACATCCGGCAGCGGGGGCGGCCTTCGGGCCGCCCCCGTCCGCGTTCCGGGATGCCGGACCCTGCTCATCCCGGCACTCGCCGTCCGCCCGCTCGTCTCGATGCGACAGGGTGAGGTGCGACGCGCCGCCGTGGGTAGCCCTATGATCTGAATGAACCTTGGACATTTCATCGATCAACCACCCCCGGATGAGTCGACACAAATCCCTCGTGATGTACTTCATCCGGCAACTAAATGCCAGCCTCGAACCGAATGAGAAGGGTCCACCATGTCTACCAAGCCCGTCCGGATCGTCGGAATCCTGTCCATCATCGTCGGCGTGATCATGCTCCTCGCCGGCGCGGTCGTCTGGGGAGTCGTCAGCTCCGAGCTCGCCCAGGAGAGGATCACGACCCCGGCCGACTCCTTCCTTCCCAACCAGCCCGTCAACAACCCGCTGGCCGCGCTCGCGCAGGCCGAGATCATCAACCACCACGCGCTTACCGCCTCCGACGGCAAGACCTACTCCGAGCTCGGCTCGCTGGCCACAGCAGCCACCAAGGCCGGTGACAAGGAGCTTGCCGCCAAGTACACCGCCACCCGCACCACGGTCATGACGGCTTCGTTCCTACGCGCCTCCCTGTTCACGTCCGTGCTGTCCTTCGGCGTGTGTCTCTTGGCGATGGGTCTGGGCCTGATGCTCGGCCTCATCGGTTGGGCGCTCATGGTTGTCGCCAAGGGCCTTAATCCTGTGGTCGCCGAGGTGGAGGCTGCGCCTGTCGCCTGAAGGCGGCGGAACAGTTTCAACGCGCCGTGAGGTGAAGATCGTGGGTAACGCGCGCGACGGCCGGGCCAGGTGGCCCGGCCGTTCGTGCGTCCAGCACTCGGACCGAGGTTTTGACAGGTCAACATCGCATGGGCGAAAGTGGGGCCGTGCGTAACGTGCTCGTAGTTTGACAGCGTGTCGTGGCCCTTCGTGGCCCGCGACACGCACCCTCGCCTGCCGATCGGCAGCGGGGGTTTTTTCATGAAGACCGCACAACGACCTACTAACCCGAGGAGCGAGAGATGACCGACACCGTGCTCTCCGACAGCAAACAGATCATGACCGGCGCCCAGTCCTTGGTCGCCTCCCTTGAGGCCGTCGGCGTAGAGGTCATCTTCGGCATCCCCGGTGGCACCATCCTGCCCGCCTACGACCCTCTGTTCGACTCCAAGGTCCGCCACATCCTCGTCCGGCACGAGCAGGGCGCGGCGCACGCCGCTGAGGGGTACGCGGTGGCGACCGGCAAGGTGGGCGTGTGCATGGCGACGTCCGGGCCGGGCGCGACGAACCTCGTCACGGGCTTGGCGGATGCATACATGGACTCCGTGCCGATCGTGGCCGTCACCGGTCAGGTCAACTCCGCCTTCATCGGCACCGACGCGTTCCAGGAAGCCGACATCCGGGGCATCACGTTCCCCATCACCAAGCACAACTTCCTCATCACCGATCCCGCAGGCATCCCGGGGGCGATCGCGGCCGCGTTCGAGATCGCCAGTACGGGTCGGCCGGGCCCGGTGCTGGTCGACATCAGCAAGGACGCGCTGTCGGCGATGACCGAGTTCGAGTGGACCGGCGAGGTGGACCTGCCGGGTTATCGACCGACCGTCCGCCCCCACTCGCGTCAGGTGCAGCAGGCGGCCAAGATGATCGCCGAGGCGTCGCGCCCCGTGCTCGTCATCGGCGGCGGAGTGAGCAAGGCCGATGGTGGGGGGGAGCTCGCCGTGCTCGTGGCCCAGACCGGCATCCCGGTCGTGACGACGCTCATGGCGCGCGGCATGTTCCCGGACTCGCACCCGCTGAACATGGGGATGCCCGGCATGCACGGCACCGTGGCGGCCGTCGGCGCTCTGCAGCGCTGCGATCTGTTCATCGCCATCGGGATGCGCTTCGACGACCGGGTGACCGGTCAGCTGTCGTCGTTCGCGCCCGACGCCAAGGTCATCCACTGCGACATCGATCCTGCTGAGATCGGCAAGAACCGCGAGGCGGACCTGCCGATCGTGGGCGATGCGAAGCTCATGCTCGCCCAGCTGTCCAAGGAGCTCGAGCACGAGACGTTGCAGGACCTGACCTCATGGGTCTCGTTCCTCACCAGCCTCAAGACCCGGTACCCGACAGATCCGGGAGATCCGAACGACGACTACCTGCTGCCGCAGGAGGTCATCAAGCGGATCGGAGAGCTCAGCGGCCCGGACACGATCTTCGCGACCGGGGTCGGGCAGCACCAGATGTGGGCCGCCCACTTCCTGCCTCACGAGCAGCCGCACAAGTGGCTCACCTCGGGAGGCGCCGGGACGATGGGCTACTGCGTGCCCGCCGCCATGGGTGCCAAGGTCGGCAAGCCCGACGCCGTGGTGTGGGGCATCGACGGTGACGGCTGTTTCCAGATGACGAACCAGGAGCTCGTCACCTGCGCTCTCAACGACATCCCGATCAAGATCGCGATCATCAACAACGAGTCGCTCGGGATGGTGCGCCAGTGGCAGACCCTGTTCTACAACGGTCGGCACTCGAACACAGACCTCCACTCCTGGCGGATCCCCGACTTCGTGAAGCTCGCCGAGGCCATGGGCTGTGTCGGGCTCCGGGCTGAGACACCGGCCGAGGTGGACATGGTGATCAAGCAGGCCCTGGAGATCAACGACAAGCCGGTCGTCATCGACTTCGTCGTCCAGAAGGACGCGATGGTGTGGCCGATGGTGGCCGCCGGTACGTCGAACAGCGATATCAAGGTCGCGAAGGACCTCGCTCCGGCGTGGGATGAGGAGGAGCTGTGAGCGCGTTCCACACGCTGTCGGTGCTGGTGCAGAACCAGCCCGGCGTGCTGGCCAGGATCTCGGGCCTGTTCGCCCGTCGTGGCTTCAACATCGAGTCGCTGGCTGTCGGGCCGACCGAGAACCACGAGCTCAGCCGGGTCACGCTGGTGATCGAGGTCGATTCGGAGGCCGTCCTCGAGCAGATCACCAAGCAGCTCAACAAGCTCGTCGAGGTGATCCGGATCCTCGAGTTCGATCCCGGTGAGGCGGTCCGACGCGAGCTCATCCTGGTCAAGGTCCGCGCCGACGGTCGCAACCGCAGCCAGGTCCTCGAGATCGCCGAGATGTTCCGTGGCCGGGTCGTCGATGTGGCGCCCGACTCCGTGGTCGTCGAGGCAACAGGCGGATACGGCAAGATCCAGGCCCTGTTGATGCTGCTGGAGCCTTACGGTATTCGTGAACTGGTCCAGTCGGGCTCAGTGGCCCTCGGTCGTGGCACACGCGCGATCACGGACCGCAGCCGCTACGACAAGACCCCCAAGTCCGAGCGCGTCTGACGCGTAGGTCACACCTGAGGAGAAAGAGCTTCACATGGCAGCAACGATGTTCTACGACGACGATGCCGATCTCTCGATCATCCAGAACCGGTCGGTCGCCGTCATCGGCTACGGCTCGCAGGGGCACGCGCACGCGCTGAACCTGCGCGACTCCGGCGTCGATGTGCGCGTAGGTCTCAAGGAGGGCTCGCCGTCGCGCGAGAAGGCTGCGGCCGAGGGACTTCGCGTCCTCTCCGTAGCGGACGCGGTCGAAGAGGCCGACCTCATCATGATCCTGGCTCCCGATCAGCACCAGCGGAAGCTGTACGCCGACGAGATCGCCCCCCATCTGGTTGCCGGGGATGCACTGTTCTTCGCGCACGGCTTCAACATCCGTTTCGGCTACATCACCCCGCCCGAGGGCGTCGACGTGTGCATGGTCGCGCCGAAGGGCCCGGGCCACCTGGTCCGTCGTGAGTACGCCGCCGGTCGCGGCGTGCCGGTGATCGTTGCCGTCGAGGAGGACGCCACGGGCAACGCGTGGCCGCTCGCCCTCTCGTATGCGAAGGCCATCGGCGGTCTGCGCGCCGGCGGCATCAAGACCACGTTCACCGAGGAGACCGAGACCGACCTGTTCGGCGAGCAGGCCGTTCTGTGCGGCGGTGCGTCGGCGCTCGTACAGGCGGGCTTCGAGACCCTGACCGAGGCGGGCTACCAGCCCGAGGTTGCGTACTTCGAGTGCCTGCACGAGCTCAAGCTCATCGTCGACCTCATGTACGAGGGGGGCATCGCCAAGCAGCGCTGGTCGGTCTCCGACACCGCCGAGTTCGGCGACTACGTCTCAGGCCCGCGCATCATCGATGCCCAGGTCAAGGCGCACATGAAGGACGTCCTGTCCGACATCCAGAGCGGTGCCTTCGCCAAGCGGTTCATCGACGACCAGGACGCAGGCGCCCCCGAGTTCAAGGCATTCCGTGAGGCCGGCGAGTCACACCCGATCGAGGCGACCGGCCGTGAGCTCCGCAAGCTCATGAGTTGGGTCAAGAAGTCCGACGACGACTACACCGAGGGCCACGCCTCTCGTTGAGCCGTCTGTGCGTCCTCGCTCGAGCGGAAGCGTCCCTGCCGTGGCGCAGCGCCGGGGGTTTCCGCGTCGTCGCGCCGGGGTACTGGCACAACACACAACATAGGAGACCCCATGGGAATCGGAATCGGCATCTTCCTCCTGGTCGTTGGCGCGATCCTGAGTTTTGCGGTACGAGCGAACGTGCCTGGGGTCGACCTCACCGTAGCCGGCTACATCTGTATGGGCGCCGGTGTGCTCGCGCTCGTCATCGGCTTGGTCATGAACACTCAGGCCACCCGCACCAAGCACACCAACGTCGTCGAGCACCGCGACGACGTCTAGCAGTTTCTGCCGACGCTGCCGCCGTCGGAACCTCAGACGGTGAGTCGGCCAGGCTCGTGTTGAGCCGACCGATGTGACACCCCGCACCCGGTGACGATCTCGGGGGTTTCTTGGTGCGCTCCACCGAGCAGCCCAGGCGCCCATTTGCAATACCCCTGGGGGGTACCTACACTGACATGCATATACCCCCCGGGGTGTCATCGCACGGGACGTGTAGGAGAACTGATGCTGCTCGAACGTATCTACGACGAAGACCTGGCGCAGGCCAGTTACGTCATCGGCTGCCAGGCCAAGGGGGAGGCGATCGTCATCGATCCCCGGCGCGACCTGACCCCGTACCTCGACCTCGCAGCCCGCAAGGGCATGCGGATCGTGGCGGTCGCCGAGACCCACATCCACGCCGACTACCTGTCGGGCAGCCGCGAGCTGGGGGCGGCCACCGGCGCCACGGTCTACGTCTCCGCCGAGGGCGGCGCGGACTGGCAGTACGAGTTCGAGGCCGAGCGCCTGCGCCACGGCGACGCGATCACCATCGGGAACCTCACCGTCGAGGCGCGGCACACCCCCGGCCACACGCCGGAGCACCTGTCGTTCCTCGTCACGGACGGGGCCTTCAGCGATCTGCCCGGCTACCTCTTGTCCGGGGACTTCGTCTTCGTCGGCGATCTCGGTCGCCCGGACCTTCTCGACGAGGCCGCCGGTGGCGTCAACACGCGGTTCGCGGGCGCGCGCCAGCTCTTCGAGAGCCTGCGCGACGAGTTCCTGACCCTTCCCGACTACGTCCAGGTCCACCCCGCCCACGGTGCCGGCAGTGCCTGCGGGCGGGCGCTCGGGGCCATCGCCTCGACGACTGTCGGCTACGAGCGGGAGAACGCCTGGTGGGCCGGCTACCTGCGCGACGCCGACGAGGAGGGCTTCATCACGGCACTTCTCGACGGGCAGCCCGACGCACACGCGTACTTCGCCCGTATGAAGCGGCAGAACAAGATCGGCCCGGCGGTCATGGGAGAGCCGGCGGACCTTGTCGAGATCGACTCCGAGACCCTCGCCGACCTCCTTGCCGCGAACGAGGTGATCTTCGTCGACACTCGGCACCACACCGAGGTGCACACCGGCACGGTCGCTCGGTCGCTCAATGTGCCCGGCGTGGAGAAGTCAGCCAGCTACGGCGCGTGGGTGTACGACCCAGAGGTCGAGCACCGTCCGCTCGTCGTGCTTGCGCCGGACGCGGCGACGGCTCGCGCGTTCAGCGACCACCTCGTGCGGGTCGGGATCGACACCGTGATCGGGTTCACGACGAGCCTCGCGGGCCTGCCGCAGGAGGTCCCCTCGGTGATCAGCCAGGACCAGCTCGAGACCACCGAGCGGGCCGTCCTGCTCGACGTGCGCAACCGCACGGAGTACGAGGCCGGGCACGTTCCGGGGGCCGTCCAGCTGAGCGGTGGCCGCGTCATGTGGCGGCTCGACGAGCTGCCCGCCTCGGGAAGGATCCTGACGTACTGTCAGAGCGGCGTGCGCAACTGTGTCGCGTCGAGTGCTCTGCGTCGCGCGGGCTACGACGTCGTGGAGCTCGACGGCAGCTATGCCGGATGGCTCGAGTACCAGGCTCAGAACGAGGAGATCAGAGTTGCCTGACATCACAGTTCATGAAGCGTTCGAGCGTATGCAGGACGCCCAGGTCGTCGACGTGCGCGAGGATCAAGAGGTCGCACAGGGTCGCATCTCCGGGTGCGTGCACATCCCCTTGGGCCAGCTCGGGGAGCGCCTCGGCGAGCTCGATCGGGACCGCCCCATGATCGCGGTCTGCCGCAGCGGCAACCGCAGCGGCGTCGCCACACAGATGCTCACCTCGGTCGGTTACACGTGCGACAACATGGCGGGCGGGATGCTGGCCTGGCAGTCCGCCGGGCTTCCGACGGTCTGAGCGGGATGGCGATCACCGTACCGCTGGTGCTGACGCTCCTCTTGGCGGTGCTCGTCGGGGTCTCCCTGGGCCTGCTGGGCGGGGGCGGGTCGATCCTGACCGTGCCCATCCTCACGTACGTGCTCGGGATGGACCCGACCCATGCCATCACGTCGTCGCTCTTCGTCGTCGGCGTCACGTCGCTGGTCGGCATGGTCCGCCACGCCTGGGCTGGGCGCGTCGCGTGGCGCACCGGTGTTGTCTTCGGGCTGGCCGGGATGGTGGGCGCGTTCATCGGCGGGCTCTTCGGAGGAGTCATCCCGGGCGCGGTCCTCATGGTGCTGTTCGCGGTCATGATGATCGTCACGTCCGCAGCGATGATCCGTGGACGCCGAGAGCGGGACCCTGCGTCTCCGGCTCCCACCCGGCATCCCGCACGGGTGCTTCTCGAAGGGTTCGGTGTGGGCTTTGCGACGAGCCTCGTGGGAGCGGGTGGCGGGTTCCTGGTGGTGCCCGCGCTGGCGTTGCTCGGCGGCCTCCCGATGGCGCTTGCCGTCGGGACGTCGCTGCTCGTCATCGCGATGCAGTCCTCGGCTGGGCTCGTGGGTCACCTCGTCACGGTCTCGCTCGACTGGCCCGTGGTGCTCGCGGTCACGGCGGTGGCCATCGCGGGGTCGTTCCTCGGCACAGCGCTGATCGGGCGCATCCCCGAGCGGGCCCTGCGGAAGTCCTTCGGGATCTTCGTCCTCGTGATGGGCTTCCTGGTCCTTGCCCAGGAGCTCCCGGGGATCGTCGCGGGCCTCGTCGCCTGAGGGCTGAACGAGGCGGTGATCGCCACGGGGCGGTCGCCGACTCTACGTCCGCCGAGAGGTCTGCCTGGCTGTTCCAAGGAGTCCGCGAGGCAAGCCCTGGGCGCGCTGTGGTCCGACTCGGAGGGCCACGTTCTCCGGAGCACGCGAGAGAAGGACTGCGCTGACTCCCTCAAGGTCCAGCGAGTGCCCGAGGTTGTTGACGACGTGCTCTCCGGTCGACTCGACCCAGGTCATGTACAGCTCGCGCACCTGGCGTGGCGAATACCAGCCGATGAACAGGTTGTCGGCGTCCGACCAGGCAACCCTCCGGGTGACACCGTGCACATCGGTCACGGTCAGCCCTTCTGAGCTCGCGGTGACCTCGGGCCGGCCACTCGAGGGGCGGCGGACCACTCGGACGAGCCTCACGAGGACGATGGCCGCCATCAGTGCGCCCGTTGCGGCGAACGACTGCGTGGTCCGTGGGCCCAGGCTGGCGAGCGGGCCTCCCACGAGCAGAGCGACGAACCCGGCGCCGCCGAGATCTCTGAGCTTCTCTGCTCGAGTCTCGGCCCTCCCGACCAACATGACCGGGTCGAGACGGTCCTGGGCCGGGGGGCGATATGGATCGATTCCCGTCTCCTGGTTGGAGATCGGGAGCACGTCCCAGGTGGGGGGATCGTCGCCGAGGGGTGGCATGTGGGAACTGTATCCGTCGACCAGTCCCGGTGACTCAGGGACGGCGGGAGCCTAGGCTGAGGCATGGCTTCTGAGTCGCGACACATCGCCGTACACGTCGACCGCCCGGTGGCTGAGGTCTACGGCTACGCGTCCGATCCGTCACACCTGCCTGACTGGGCGCCCGGCCTGTGCACGTCCATCGCACCCGTCGACGACCACTGGGTCGCGAAGTCCGGGATGGGCCTGGTCATCGTTCGCTGTGCGGAGCCGAACCCGTACGGCGTCATCGACCACGACGTCACCCTCGAGTCCGGCGAAACCTTCCACAACCCCGTACGTGTGCTGCCGCACGACGACGGGGCCGAGGTCGTGTTCACCCTTCGGCGCCAGGACGGGATGAGCGACGCCGACTTCGACCGGGACTCCGAAGCTGTCCTCGCCGACCTCGTGACGCTCAAGGGTCGGCTGGAGTCGGCCACCACCTGACGGTCACCGGAGGCGGCGTGTCGCGGCATATGGCTAGGGTTGCGCTTCGTGACACCACAGCCCGAGACGACGGTGGCCGACCTGCTGCGCAGCGGACGGACGACGTACTCGTTCGAGTTCTTCCCGCCCAGGACCGCGGAGGACTCCGAGAAGCTCTGGCAGACGCTCGACCACCTGCAGCCGCTCGAGCCCGACTTCGTGTCGGTGACGTACGGCGCGAACGGCTCGAACCGCGATCGCACTCTGGCAATCACGGAACGGCTCGCCCGGGAGTCGAGCCTGCGCACGATCGGCCACCTCACGTGTGCGTCGCAGAGCAGCGCCGACCTGGTGGCGGCGATCGTGGCCTACCACGACGCCGGCATCCGTCACGTCCTCGCGATCCGCGGCGACATGCCCGGCGGTCCCACCGAGCCGTGGGTACGTCATCCCGAGGGGCTCAAGAACGCGACCGAGCTCGTCCGGCTCGTACGGGACCACGGAGACTTCTGTGTCGGCGTCGCGGCGTTCCCCGACCCTCACCCGCAAGCCGGCGATGCAGACCTCGACGCTCGCCTGCTCGTGGAGAAGGCTGCAGCGGGCGCGGAGTTCGCGATCACCCAGCTGTTCTTCCGCCCGGAGTCGTACCTCGCGCTCGTCGACCGCGTCCGCGCCCTCGGATGCGACATCCCCATCGTGCCGGGCATCATGCCGATCACTCAGATCGGGCAGGTGAAGCGGTTCGCCGAGTTCTCGGGCGCCGAGCTGCCGCGCGACGTCGTCGCACGGCTCGAGGCTGTTGGCGACGACCCCAAGGCTGTACGAAAGGTGGGCGTCGACCTCGCCACGGAGCTGTCGCTCGCCGTCATCGACGGCGGAGCCCCCGGGCTTCACTTCTTCACGCAGAACCGCTCGCTCGCCACCCGCTCGATCTTGCAGCGGGTGCGAGCAGCGCGAGGCTGATCAGGGGCGCCAGTTCCCTGTACCGCCCACGTCGAGCGTCACGAGCCGCTGCGTCGCACGGGTGAGCGCGACGTAGAGCACACGCTCACCGCCCGGAGACTCGGCGACGATGGAGTCGGGGTCGACGACGAGCACGCCATCGTGCTCGAGGCCCTTCGCCTCCAGCGCGGCGAGGACGACCAGACGGTCGTCCTCGGCCAGTGCGGGATCACCCGCCACCACGGCTCGTACCTCGGAGACCCGGCTCGGCGCCACGATGGCTGCCACGGTGCCCTCCACCTGTCCGAGCAGAGCGCTCAGCTCGCCGACCAAGGACTCGGCGAAGGCGGCGTCGGACGTCTCCCGGAGCAACGGGTCGATGCCCGTGTGCCGGACGGCCGTGGGCAGGTCGGCCTCCGGGAAGCTCGTGACGATGTAGGCGCTGGCGAGGTCGAACACCTCGGCGGGGGACCGGTAGTTGGTGCTCAGCCGGAACGTACGGCTCGGGGACGTACCGATCAGGTTGTCGAGGGCGCGGCGACTCTCCTCGACGTCGGGCCACGACGACTGGGCGGGATCGCCGACGATCGTCCACGACGCCTGCGGGCCGCGGCGGCGCAGCATCCGCCACTGGATCGGCGTGATGTCCTGCGCCTCGTCGACGAGCACGTGCGCGTACTGGGAGTGAGGCTCCTCGGTGTCGACGTCACGCTTGTCGGTGAGCCGGTCGGCGATGGTCACGAGCTCGCTCGCCTCGCCCCCTTCGATGAACACGTCGACTTCCTGCTCGTTCGGCGGCGTGCCCAGGAGGTGCACCAGCTCGTCCAGCAGCGCGATGTCCGCGACGGACCAGCCCTCGAGCGCGTACGACGCGGCGACCGCCGCCCTGTCGTTGCCGACCAGCTCGTCACCGGCCACCCGCTCCATGATCGTGGGATCACCGAGGCGTCGGAGCGCCTGGGGGGCCGTCATGGGCGGCCACCAGACCGAGACCAGCTGTCGGAAGGTGCTCGAGGACCGTACGAGGTCGTCGAACTGCTCGAGGCCCTGCACGTCCAGTCCCTCGGGAGCCTTCTCCCACAGCGCGAGGACGATGGCTTCCTCCGCGGCCGCGCGGCCATGGTTGTACGGCTGGCGCGTGAGCACCTGCTGCCGGATCCGGACGAGCTCCGGGGTCGTGAGCCGCAGGGGCTCGCCCTTCACCGTGAGGAGGAGGCCTCCCTCGGGTACCTCTCCGAGGTTGTTCGCGAGCCGCCGCAGAACAGGGAGCATCCGCAGCGATCCCTTGGCGACGGCCGCGGTCGTCTCGTCGATGCGCGACGCCTCGCAGGAGAGCACGTCGGACGCGAGCTGGCCGAGCGATCGCAGCGTCACCGTGTCCTCGCCGAGGCTCGGTAGGACGCGTTCGATGTAGTTCATGAAGACCGGCGACGGCCCGACCACGAGCACTCCACCGTTCTCGAAGCGGCGTCGGTTCGAGTAGAGCAGGTACGCCGTACGGTGCAGGCCCACGACCGTCTTGCCGGTCCCAGGGCCACCCGCGATGACGGTGACGCCGGCGTGTGGCGCGCGGATCGCCTCGTCCTGCTCTGCTTGGATCGTCGCGACGATGTCGCGCATCTGGTGACCGCGGGCCCGGCTGAGGGCTGCCATGAGCGCGCCTTCGCCGATGATGGCCATGTCCTCGGGGACGGCCTCGGCGTTGAGCAGGTCGTCCTCGATGCCGACGACGATGTCGTTGCGGCAGCGCAGCACACGTCGGCGGACGACGTCCATGGGTTCGGCCGGGGTGGCGCGGTAGAAGGGCTCGGCGGCGCGAGCGCGCCAGTCGATGACCAGAGGTTCGAACTCGAGGTCACGGACGCCGATGCGGCCGATGTAGCGCACCTCGCGGTCGATGAGGTCGAGCTTTCCGAAGACCAGCCCTTCGTGCTCGGCGTCGAGCGTCGCAAGGCGTCGTGCGGCCTGGAACGCGAACGCATCCCGCTCGAACAGCGCGGTGCCGTCCTCCTCGCGGACGTACCGCTCCCGGTCCGCCGAATACCGCAGTGCGCCCTCCGCTGCGATCGAGCGCGCCGAGGTCGTCGCGTGCTGCAGATGTGCGTACACGGCATCGACGCGGGACTGTTCGACGGCTAGTTCCTGTTCGAGCCTGCTCGTGGTTGTCGCCACGCCCCTCCCTCGTTCCGCCGGGTCCAGACAGAACGACCATCCTACGCCGCTCTACCGACCGCACATGACCGGTTCGCCAGGTTGGCCAACCAGGGCTGGGTTCCTGGTGGGCGTTGCGTCGACCATCATCCGCTCCGTCATCGAAGACGACATGGCAAAATCCAGCCGCCCCGCTTAGGCTGGCTCAACTATCACCGCCGAACGGCGCAAGGCGCAGGCGGGAACGGAAGAGTCATGGCAACGGTCAGCATCCCCTTCGACGGCAAACCCCTTTCCTTCGAGGTGCCGGACGCGAACTTGATCGAAGTACTGAGCCCGCACGAAAGCGAGGCCCTCGCCGACCTCGATGGCGCCATCTCGTCGGCCCTGGCCAAACCCATCGGCCAGCCGCCCCTGGAAAGTTGGGTGAAGCCGACCGACAGAGTGCTGCTGGTCGCCGACGACCTCACCCGACTGACTCCGGCCGACCGCATCTTGCCGCCGATGCTTGATCGCTTCAACAAGGCAGGGGTCGAGGATGGGCAGATCACCTGCATGATCGCGCTGGGTACGCATCGTTACATGAGCGTGCCGGAGCTCAAGGCGAAGGTCGGCGAGGCCGTCTTCGAACGCATCCGGGTGGTCAACCACGAATGGAAGGACCCGGCGCAGCTGGTCGACCTGGGGGTTTCGCCGCACGGCACGCCGCTGGTTGTCAACAAAGCAGCCATCGAGGCCGACGTCGTCATCGGCATCGGCTCCGTGGTGCCGCACCACATCCCCGGCTTCTCGGGATCATCCAAGATCATCCAGCCGGGCATCTGCGGCTTCGAGACCACCGCCGAGACCCATCTGCTGTCCTGCTCGGAACGGGATTCGCTCTTGGGCGAGGAGGACAACCCGGTCCGTCGCGACCTCGATTCGATGGCTGACCGCATCGGCATGAAGACCATCTTCAACGTGGTGATGAATTCCCAGGGTGGGGTGGTCGGCGTCTACTTCGGAGAGATGCGGGCGGCCTTCAAGGAGGCGGTCAAGGTCGCCCGTGCCCTCTATGGCATTCCCTACCACGAAGCGCCCGACATCGTGGTCGCCAACTCGTACCCGTGCGACCTCGATTTCTGGCAGTCGCACAAGGCGCAATATCCGGCGCAGCGCATGGTCAAGCAGGGCGGCGTCATCATCGTCTGCACGCCGGCGCCAGAAGGAATCAGCCCGGTGCACACCGATCTTCTCGACTTCACGGCCTGGCCGGCCGAGGACATCACGGCGGCCTACCGGCGCGGCATCATCAAAGATGGGGTCGCCACCGCGCTCGCGGTGGCCTGGGCGCTGGTCCGCGAGAAGGCCACCGTCATCACCTATTCGCCGGGCATTCCGGCGGCGGACAAGGAGAGGCTGGGACACATCCACGCCGCCAGCATCGGCGAAGCGCTGGAGCGGGCATTCCGGTTACAGGGCCCGGGGGCCCGGGTAACGGTGTTGACACACGCGGCGGACATGCTGCCGATCAAGGCCTTCTGAAGGTCCAGGATGCTGGAGATCGCAGTCATCGCGGACGACTTGACGGGAGCGGCCGACACCGGCATCCAGTTCCGGGCGTTGTATGCCGAGGCTTTGCTGATGACCGACAACGGTCTGGCGGCCAAGCCCTCGCAGCCGGTGCCGGAGGTGCTGGCGATACACACCAGCAGCCGGGCGCTGCCGGAGGCGCAGGCCCGCGCCCGCATCACGTTGGCGGCGAAGCGTCTGGCACTGTGGCGGCCGGGACGCGTCTTCAAGAAGGTGGATTCGTGCCTGCGCGGCAACCTGGGGGCCGAGATTGACGCGCTGATCGACACCCTGGGCCTGCCGATGAGCTTCATCGCCCCCGCCTTCCCTGCGGTGGGCCGCACCACCGCCGACGACATCCATCGGGTGCATGGTCAACCGGTGGCCGAGAGCGAGATGGGCCGCGACCCGGCGACGCCAGTGAGGGAAAGCCGGCTTTCGCGGGTCATCGCCCACCAGAGCCACCACCCGGTGGGGCATGTCGATCTCGAAACGGTGGCGGCCGGCGAGGAGGCGCTCGTGGCGGCGGTCGAGCGGCTGGCCCGGGAAGGCATCCGCCACATCGCTTTCGACAGTACCGAGCGGGCGCATCTGGCGGCGGTGGCCGACTTGGCGCTCAAGCGTTTCCCGACGGCCCTTCTGGTCGGCTCGGCAGGGCTGGCCCAGGGGCTCTGCGATTGCCAGCCGCATCGAACGCCGCCGTCGGTATCCGTCCAACCGACTGCGCCGGGACATCACCTGATCGTTTTGGGCACCGCCTCGCCCACGGCCCGTCGCCAGGTAGAGGTGTTGCAGGGAACCTATTCCTTCGCGGTGGTCGACATGGACTCGGGCCGGTTGGCCAAGACCGACCTGGTGCCCGAGGAGTCCGACGTGGCGCAACTGGCCGACGCTTTGGCCGTCGGCGACCTGGTGGTACGCATCACCTCGCCGCATGGCGAGACCTCGGTGGGCACCACGCGACGCGTGGCCGGCGGCTTCGGTGCCCTGGTGGCCGCCCTCGTCGCGCGCACCCCGCCGGCCAGCCTGTTCCTGTCGGGAGGCGACACCGCCCTGTCCGTACTGGGCCGGCTGGGCGCCCGCGGCCTGCGCCTCGAGCGCGAGATCGTGCCCGGGCTGGTTCTGGGGCAGGTGATGGGGTGTACCTTCGAGGGTCTGGCGGTCGGCACCAAGCCGGGGGCCTTCGGCGACGACAACGCGCTGCTCACGTGGCGCGCGAGTTTCTCGTGACCAAGGATCGACCGCGCCAGCTTCTCGTGACCAAGGATCGACCATGACGACTGCAGAGACCCGACCGCTTCTTGCCATCACCATGGGCGATCCCGCCGGCATCGGCGCCGAGATCGCCGCCAAGACCCTGGCCGAGCCGGAAACCTATCGGCAGTGTCGGCCCCTCATCGTCGGCGATGCGTGCGTCATGCAGGACGCTCTGCGCATCTGCAAGCTCGATCTCGCCCTCAACGCGGTGCACGACCCAGCGGACGGCCGCTACCAGCTGGGCACCCTCGACGTCCTCGATCTCGGGGCCATCACGCCGGCCGACCACGCGTACAAGACGGTCAGCGCCAAACAGGGTGACGCCGCCTATCGCTACGTCGCGAAGGCCATCGAGCTGGCGATGTCGGGGCAGGCAGACGCCACAGTCACCGGGCCGATCAACAAGGAGAGCCTCAATCTCGCCGGCCACCACTACTCGGGCCACACCGAGATCTACGGCGCGCTGACCGGCACCCGGGACTACGCCATGATGCTGGCTGACGGCAATTTCCGAGTGGTCCACGTCTCCACCCACGTCAGCTTGCGCGAGGCCTGCGACCGGGTGAAGACGCCCAGGGTCTTGCGGGTCATCGAGTTGGCCGACGCCGCCTTGAAGCAGCTGGGCATAGAAAGCCCGCGCATCGGGGTGGCGGGCCTCAACCCCCACTGCGGAGAAGCCCGCATGTTCGGCACCGAGGACGAGGACGAGATCCGCCCGGCCGTCGAACGGGCTCTCGGCATGGGGCTGACCGTCGACGGGCCGCTGCCGGCCGACACGATCTTCTCGAAGATGGCCGGCGGCCTGTTCGACATCGTGGTCGTCATGTACCACGACCAGGGCCATATTCCGACCAAGCTGATCGGCTTCAAGTACGACGAGAAGACCGATACCTGGGGCCAGATGGCCGGCGTCAACATCACGTTGGGGCTGCCGATCATCCGCGTCTCGGTCGACCACGGCACCGCCTTCGATCGCGCCGGGGAGGGCCGCGCCAACCCCCAGTCCCTGATCGAGGCCGTCCGCTACGCCACCCAGTTCGCCAACGGCCGAAAGACCGCCCGAAGCTAGGGGCGGTACGCCTTGTTGCTCGGGCGGATGTCGTCGCCGGTGAGCTGTCCGTGGACGCGGTAGGTGGCCAGGGCGCCGACGAGCAGCTGGGCCCAGGGCTCGGCGCCGCCGAGGGCGCCGGAACCGGCATACACGGACGTGTCGCCTGCGACCGGATGGAACGCACCGACCCCCGCTGGGCCGTGCCAGCGGAGACCGCTCGTGGTGGGCGCTCCGGTCGAGGTCACCGTACGACCGGGCAGCGTCCACGTCACGGACGAGGTGTCCTCGCTGTGCCGGACCACCTCCAGCGGCCCATCCCCGGCGGGACCGGGCACAGTCTTCGATGCCGGAGGGGCGGCGGCGATCCGGCGGGCGCCGAGGCGAAGCGGACCCAGTCGGCGGGGGAGGACGATCTCGACGTTACGTCCCGTCAGGGCGCTGTGCGACGCGTGGCCCACGGCGCTGATGACGGCAGCCGCCTCGAGATCGTCGGCCGTGGTGGCGACTCCGTCTTTCGTGATCCGGGTCGCCGACACCCCCCAGCGCAGGTCCACACCCCGGTCGGCCGCACGCCGGAGCAGCAGATCGGTGAGTGTCTCGGCCGGCTGCGGGACGCCGTCTCGGGCGATGATCCAGAGCCCGAACGTCCGCTCGACCGACAGTCGGCTCAGTAGCCAGTACGGGGTCTCGTCGGGCGCCGACCCGAGCCGGTGCGCGACTGACCGGACGAGGGCGGCGAGGCGCTCATCGGGCAGGCGCTCGGCCTCCGATGCGATCGTGCGGGGGTCTGTGAGGAACCGGTGCGTGCGGAACTCGGTGAGATCAGCCTCAGTCTCGAGACCTGCCCGTCGCACGAGCTGCCAGGTCTCGTCGGTCGCGTCCAGGAGGTCGCGCCAGGCGGCCGCTGAGTCCTCGCCGGCGAACCGGGTCATCGCTGTGTACTGCTGGCCGCGATCGGTGGGCAGGTCGAGCGTCGAGCCGTCGGGGAACTCGTGGCGTGTCGCCTGAGCGGGCACGAGCTCGTACTCCTCCATGGCGAGCGCGGCGTCGAGGATCCGCCCCGACTTGCGGAACAGGTCGCGCCACGCCGCAGGCAGAGCTATAACCGGACGACTCAGCCAGGAGTCGAGGGCCGGTCCGGGTTTCTCGTCGAGCACCACGACGTGGTGGCCCACACGAGCAAGCCTGACCGCGGCAGCCAGACCGCCGAGCGATGCTCCGATGACGACGACGGGTCGGGCCGGCGTTGCTGCTAGTGGGTGGTTCCTCACGCTGTGCCTGGCGACGTGCCCCGGGCCATCCTGTGCCGCAAGGCATGCCAGCCCTTCCGGACCCGGCTCAGCGCGAACCACAGCACGACGAAGCCGAGGAGCAGGATCACGCCTGCGATCACCGCTGCGGGCACCGGGTAGGCGACGGCGAGGCTCACCACGCCGGCTACCGCGACGTTCTCGCCGAGGGACACGCCGATGTTGGTCACGGGCTCGGGGGATGTGTTGACGGCGAGCCGTACGCCGGCCTTCGTGAGGTGGCTCAGCAGTGCGGTGACACCGCCTACGGCGGCGAGGCTGATCGTGGTCAGGTCACCGTGCGCGCCTCCGATGAGGGCGCCGATCACGGCGCCGGCCACGGGTCGTACAACAGTGGAGACGGTGTCCCAGAGGGAGTCGACGTACGGGATCTTGTCAGCGACGAACTCCACGAGCGTCAGGATCGCCATGACGAGGAGGACGTCGGTGCGCTGGAAGCCTTCAGGGATGCCGCCGGTGTGGGCGAACCTGCTCAGCAGACCGAGCAGGAGCACCGTGGCGTACGCGTTGAGACCGCTCGCCCATCCGGTGGCGAACGTCAGAGGGAGAAGCTCCACGCGCTAAGAGTAGGGGCCACTCAGTGGTGGAAGGGTCCTGGGATGGTGAACAGCTTCTCGTACAGGCTGAGGGTTGCTCCGCCGAAGAGAGTGATGGCCGAGACGCAGACAGCGGCGATGAAGGCGACCATCAGTCCGTACTCGACGGCAGTAGCACCACGGCGGGGGTCCCCGAACCGGCAGACGACTGCCACATAGACGCGCATCACAAGAGCGCTCATAGTCTTCCTCCTCCCGGAGCCGGTGCGCGATGTGACCCCTTCGAGGACATCTCACCCCAGCCACGGATCGAGTGGTTGGCGCATGAACGATCTCTCACAGGCTCCTCCGTTGACGGGCTGACCGCGGCCGGGGTGACAGGTGCCGGACAGCGGGCTCACAGTCACAGGAGTCTGTGTGTCGTTCACAGGGAGCGACCATACGATTCGCGGGTGCCGCTCATACACCTAGGCATCAGCCATCGGTCAGTCAGAAGCGTTGAGCTTGCGGCGCTCAGCGACCGCGCCGGAGAGCTCGCCGCCCGACTCGTCGAAGCCCTGCCCGTCGTTCGCGGTGCGGTCCTTCTGGCCACCTGCAACCGCTTCGAGCTGTACCTGGACGCGACAGAGTTCCATAGTGCGGTCGAAGGCGCCCGTGCGCTCGTTCGAGATCTCGCGGGCCCGGACCTACCGCACATCGATCCGGCGCTGTCGGTCTCCGTCGGTGACGGGGCGGTGGAGCACCTGTTCAGGGTCGGGTGCGGGCTCGAATCCATGGTGGTGGGAGAGCAAGAGATAGCAGGGCAGGTACGTCAGGCGCTTGCTGACAACCACGCGACGGCCAGCCCAGTCCTGCGGCGGCTCTTCCAGGCGGCGCTGATGACATCCAAGGCGGTCGCTTCGGGAACCTCGTTGGGAAGCGCTGGCCGATCTCTCGCCAGCGTCGGTCTCGATCTCATCGCGGCACGCTTCGGACCGTTGGACGGGCACAACGTCCTGTTGCAGGGCACCGGCGCGTACGCCGGCGTGGTCGTTGCCGAGCTGACGAGGCGAGATGCGGCCAATATCCGGGTCCATTCCGGCACAGGTCGCGCCGACGCCTTTGCGGAGACCCACCCGCCGGTCGTTCCGGTCCTGGCCTCCGACCTGTCAGAGGCGTTGCGGTGGGCGGACGTCGTCGTGTGCTGCTCTGGTGCGAGCACTCGCCAGCTGACCGTCGACCTGCTCTCAGAAGCGCGGCGAGGCCGTCACGGCCTGCTCCCGATCTTGGATCTCGCTCTGGCGGGGGACGTGCCGAGAGAGGTGGACCAGCTTGCTGACGTGGTTCTCATCGACCTCGACGAGGTGGCCCGGAACGCACCGTCCGAGCGGACCGCGGCTGTAGCGGCAGCGCTGGGCATCGTCGACAAGGGCGTTGCCACATTCCGACACACGGAAGGGGGCCGCCAGGCGGATCCCGCCGTCACGGCCATGCGCGCCTACGTATCCAGCATCATCGAGGCCGAGGTTGCGTCGGCCGAGCGTCGGCACAGCCCTGAGACGGCTGAGGCTGTCGCCCGGTCTCTCCGGCGCGTCAGCAACGCCCTGCTGCACACGCCGTCCATTCGTGCTGCGGAGCTGGCTCGTTCGGGTGAGCTCGACGACTATCGCAACGCACTGCACACGCTGTTCGGGATCGACGTCGAGGCAGTCCGGTGATCCGCCTCGGTACGCGGGGCAGCAGCCTGGCTCGTACGCAGTCGGGCCTCGTCGCGGACGCGATCGCTGCCGCGGTCGGGCCCGTGGAGACCATCGTGATCCGGTCCGAGGGCGACAACACCCGCGTTGCGCTGGACTCCTTCACGCGACCCGGAGCCTTCGTCGCCGCCCTGCAGGACGCACTCCTCGACGGCCGGGTCGACGTCGTCGTGCACAGCTACAAGGACCTGCCGTCCGCGTCGACGCGGGGTCTCGTCGTGGCCGCGGTGCCTGTCCGTGCGAGCATGCTCGACGTGCTGGTGGCCCGAGACGGGCTTTCCCTTGTCGACCTTCCCCTGGGAGCCACAGTGGGGACGTCCTCACCGCGTAGGTCGGCCGCCTTGCTGCGCGCACGTCCTGACCTGACCGTCGTCCCTCTGCGTGGCAATGTGGACACCCGGCTCCGAGCCGTCACCGAGGGCAGGCTCGATGCGATCGTTCTCGCCCAGGCGGGGCTCGAGCGACTCGGACTGTTCTCCACCGACATGGCGCCGCTCGACACCGACGTGATGCTGCCCGCGCCGGCCCAGGGGGCCCTCGCAGTGGAATGCCGGGCCGACGATCCGTTGGCGGCCGCCCTCGCCTGCCTCGACGATGAGCCGACCCGACTGTGCGTCACGGCCGAGCGGGCTGTGCTCGCCGAGGTCGAGGCGGCCTGCACGACGGCGGTGGGGGCTCTGGCTCGGATCGAGTCCGGCTGGATGAGCCTGGAGGCGGAGATCTCCGATCACCTGGGGGTCCTGTACGCGCGGCGGAGCGACCGCATCGAGGTCGCCGAGGGGACTTCGGCAGCCGAGGTGCTGGGCCGCCGGGTTGCTCGTTCCCTGCTGGAGGTTGCGCGGTGATGCGGCCCATCCTCCTCGTTCGCCCTGGCGGCAACGAGGCCGACGCGATCGCCCTCGCAGCCCGGGGCATCCCGACGCTCATCGACGAATACCTTGCGATTGTCCCGGCAGCAGACAGCTCGGCCGCGGTCCACCTCCTCGGTGACCTTTCTGTCGCTGGAGCGGATGACTGGCTGGTGCTCACCTCGCCACGGGCGATGGCTGCCTGGGCTGATCTTGTTGGCGCTGACACCCTGTCCCGGATCCTCGCGTCGGCCCGGACACGAGGTGTGCGCATCGCCGCAGTCGGTTCGTCCACGGCCTTGTCGGTTGACTCCGACGTGGAGCTGGTCGGGGAGTCAGGTGCCGAAGGGCTGATCGCTGCTCTGAGCGAGATGCCGGTGGGGACTGCTCTGGTGCCGGCAAGCGGGATGGCGCGACCCGAGCTGACGAGCGGGCTCGCTGCTGCAGGGTGGAGAGTCCGTACCGCAGTCGTGTACGACACAGTGCCCGTGTCGGAGCGACCCTCGTCATCGGGTGCGCTCTCCGGGGGCAACCTCATGGGTGTGGTCCTGCGGTCCCCGAGCGCAGCCGAGGCTGTCGCCCGATGGGCCACGATCCCCGAGGGCGTGCGTGTCTTCGCCGTAGGCCCCACCACCAGCGCTGCCGCCGCCGGCCACGGCTGGGACGTCATCAGCCTCCCCGTCACGGGTTCCGAGGCGCTCGCCCGTGCTGTGCGACCGGTGTTGGCCGACGGTCCCCTGAGAGTGACGTTACCTAGACCTGCCGTCGACGGGCACCCGCTTCCCCCCGACCATCCGATGCGTACGGGGCGTACAGCGGAGTCTTCGCTGATCACTGCGTACCGGGGCGAACGGCGGGGCCGGCGACCCATCTGGCTGATGCGCCAGGCGGGGCGCTCGCTGCCGGAGTATCGATCGGTCCGCGAGGGGAAGGCGATGGTGGATTCCTGCCTGGACCCGGAGCTGGCAGCCGAGATCACGCTCCAACCAGTCCGCCGACACGACGTCGACGCCGCCATCCTCTTCTCCGACATCGTGGTCCCCGTACGGCTGGCCGGGGTCGGCGTCGAGATCGTGGCGGGTGTGGGACCGGTGGTCGACCAGCCGATCCGTACGGCCGCCGATGTGCGTTCGCTGCCCGAGCTCGACCCGGAAGCACTGCAACCGATCAGGGATGCGGTCGGACTGGCCGTCGCCGAGCTGGGCAACACACCGTTGATCGGCTTCGCCGGTGCTCCCTTCACTGTCGCCAGCTACCTCATCGAAGGCGGTCCGTCACGGGACCTGCCGCGTACCAGGGCTCTGATGCACGAGGATCCGGAGACGTGGCACGCGCTGCTCGGCTGGGTCGCCCGTACGACCACGTTGTTCCTGCGCGCCCAGGCCGAGGCCGGTGCAAGCGCCCTGCAGCTGTTCGACTCGTGGGCGGGCCGGCTGGCGGCCGCCGCGTATCGCGACTTGTCCGCACCCCACTCGGCGGCTGTACTCGAGGGGGTCAGTGATCTCGGTCTTCCGCGCATACATTTCGGGACGGGGACGGCGGACCTCCTCGTCACGATGCGGGATGCGGGGGCCGATGTCATGGGCGTCGATGCGCACACCCCCTTGGATAACGCGAACGTCCGGCTCGGCGGACGCACGCCTCTGCAGGGCAACATCGACCAGTCCTTGTTGGGCGCCCCCTGGCACGAGCTGTCCGCGCACATCGCGGACGTGGTCCGGCGTGGACGGGCAGCCCCAGGACACGTGGTCAACCTCGGCCACGGGGTACCACCGGGCACTGACCCGGACGTCCTGACACGGCTGGTCTCCTACGTCCACGACATCCCTGATGAGGAAGGGCTATGACCACCAACACCGCGCCGCATGGCATCGGTGCGGTCCGTCCGGAAAACTGGGCGTACGACCGCGCACCGATGATCGTCTACTGGGAGCTCACCAACGCCTGCGGCCTCGCCTGCCGACATTGTCGCGCCACGGCCATGCCGGACCCCGCCCCCGGCGAGCTCACGTTGACCGAGATCGAGGAGCATCTGGACGGGTTCGCCGCGTTTGGTGAGCCGAAGCCACACATCGTGTTCACCGGCGGCGATCCTCTTCGACGCGACGACCTCGACGACATCCTCCGGGCTGCAGCGAATCGAGGCATCGGCGTATCCCTCGCACCTGCGGTCACCGGCCTGCTGACCCGCGACCGAATGCGGGAGCTGGCTCGCGAGGGTGTCCAGGCGATCTCGTTGTCGCTGGATGGGTCGACGGCCGAGCTGCACGACGGGCTGCGGGGTGTGCCGGGGACCTTCGATGCGACCCTGGAAGCGTTGGACGCTGCCGCTGAGGCCGGTCTACCGGTCCAGGTGAACACCTTGGTCACCGACACGACCGCCCAAGACCTTGCGGCGATCTATGAGCTGCTGAGCAGCAAGACGCTGCAGCGCTGGAGCTTGTTCTTCTTGATCTCGATCGGGCGGGGTGACCAGCTGACCGAGATGTCCCCGGGCGAGGCCGAGCAGCTGATGCGCTGGCTCGGAGGGCTGGCTCGTGAGGCACCCTTCCAGGTGAAGACGACCGAGGCCATGCAGTATCGCCGGATCGCCGCCCAAGCCATGATGAAGGCAGGCAGGACCCGCGAGCAGGTCGAAGCAGCGCCGATGGCGCGCGGGTTCGGGATCCGGGACGGCAACGGCATCGTGTTCATCTCCCACCAAGGCGACGTGATGCCGTCCGGCTTCCTGCCGCTTGCCGTGGGCAACATCCGAGAGACCCCCCTGGTCGAGCTGTACCGCGACGCCCCGCTCATGCGCGCGCTGCGCGACCCGTCGTCGTTCAAGGGACGCTGCGGCGTCTGCGACTTCGGCCAGTGGTGTGGCGGTTCGCGGGCCAGGGCGTACGCCTGGACCGGTGATCCGTTGGAGAGCGACCCGCTCTGCCCGTATCAGCCGAAGGTGGCCGTATGAGGCTTGCGGTCGTCGGCGGTGGGATCGCAGGCCTCGCCGCCGCGTGGGAAGGCGTGCAGCAGGGCGCGGACGTGGTGCTGCTGGAGGCGAGCGACCGTCTCGGCGGGAAGATTCTGACGGAGCGAGCAGACGGGCGCATCGTCGAGCACGGCCCGGACTCGTTCGTCGCGTACCGACCGGCCGGTCTCGCGCTGATCCGTGAGCTGGGTCTCGAGGACGAGATCATCGCCACTCACGGGACGCGCAAGGTCCAGCTTCGCTCCCGTGGCCGGATGCACCCGCTACCCGAGGGCATGGGCATGGTGCTGCCCACCAAGATGTGGCCATTCATCAGGACCGGGATCCTGTCACCGTGGGACAAGGTCCGAGCGGGTCTCGATCTGGTCCTCCCCCGGCTGCTGGGCTCCGAGGATGTCGCCATCGGGGACTTCCTCGGACGCCGCCTCGGGAAGGGGATCGTCCGCAAGTTCGCGGATCCGATGATCGGAGGCATCTACGGAGCCACGGTCGAAGAGCTCTCGCTGGATGCCGTCCTGCCCTCGCTGCGTGTTTCCGAGCGGGATCACCGATCGCTCATGGTTGCCTCCTACGCACAGGGCCGTTCAGCCCGCGTGACACCTGGTGCCGGATCACCGTTCCGCACCCTGCGGGACGGTCTCGGCAGCCTTGTCGAACGGCTGGTGGAGGCTCTTGTCGCGCAGGGGGCTGAGCTGCGGACAGGCGCCGATGTCCGAGGGCTCGAGCGGGTTACGGCTGGTACGAGGCTGGTGCTGGCCGACGACGAGCTGGAGGCCGACTCCGTGGTGCTGGCCACGGGCCCCGCCGGGGCAGCACGGCTGCTGCGCGAGGCTGAGCCTGAGGCGGCCGCCGCACTCGCTGCAATTCCGGTGGCGTCGACAACCGTGGTGACGCTGGCGTACCCCGCGGCGGCGTTCCCTGGTCCTGTCACCAGCCATGGATGGCTCGAGGCCGGCGCTGCTCCTGTGAGCGGCATCACGATCTCATCGGCCAAGTGGGCGGCACGCGCCCCGGAGGGTGAGGTACTCATCCGTGCGTTCGTACCTGATCGGGTCGGGGCGCTGTCCGCGGCGTCCGATGACGAGCTCCTTGCCGCCGTCCAGGGCCACATCGCGTCGGTCCTCGGTGCAGCTGGCGCGCCGACTGCGACGTGGGTGCGCCGTTGGCGGCAGGTGATGCCCAAGTACACCGTCGGCCACCTCGCGCGCGTCGCAACGGTCGACCGGGCCCTGGAGCCGTCGACGTGGCGCGTCGCAGGGTCGGCGCTGCACGGCGTGGGGGTTCCCGACTGCATCGCCGACGGCCGTACCCAAGCCAAGGCCGCCCTGGCGGCCATCGTCACCGAACCTAGGATCCGATCATGACCGACAGTCGCATGTCCGCACGGCAGATCAACGAGACCATCCGGTACACCTGCTGGGCCGTCTTCTCGCGGACGGCTCCCGCGCGGGACGGACTGTCCGAGGAGCTGGAGCGCGTCGTGGGTGAGCTCACGGACGTGACCGTCCGAGGCTGGTACGACGTGTCCGGTCTGCGCGCCGATGCCGATGTCATGGTGTGGCTGCACGGGCCGACCGCCGAGGGACTGCAGGGCGCGCTGCGGGACCTGCGTCGGACGCTCGGTGCCGTCGAGCTTCACTGGTCCGCTTTCGCCATCCACCGACCGGCGGAGTTCAACAAGGGACACGTCCCGGCCTTCCTGAGCGGCAAGCCGGCTCAGCCCTGGCTGAGTGTCTACCCGTTCGTCCGGTCGTACGAGTGGTACCTGCTGCCCGAGGAAGAGCGCCAGCAGCTCCTCGTCGAGCACGGGATGATGGGGCGGGACCACACCAGCGTCCTGAGCAACACGGTTGCTGCCTTCGCGCTGGGGGACTGGGAGTGGGTGCTCGCGCTGGAGGGCCCGGACCTGCACGAGATCGTCGACATGACACGGCACCTGCGTGCCTCCGGAGCCCGTCGGCACGTCCGGGTCGAGATCCCGTTCCACACCGGCCGGCTCATCCCCGTGGCTGAGGTCGCGGACGTGCTCCGATGATGTACGACGCGATCCTGCTGCTGGGTTTCGGGGGGCCGGAGTCCTTGGACGAGGTACGGCCGTTCCTCGAGCGCGTCACGGCCGGACGCGGGATACCGCCCGAGCGGCTCGACGAGGTCGGCAGTCACTATGTGACTCTCGGCGGCGTGAGCCCGATCAATGCCCAGAACAGGGCATTGCGGGCTGCGCTCGAGGCTGGTCTCGCCGACAAGGGCGACGACACCCCCGTGGTCCTCGCCAACAGGAACTCGCCACCGTTCGTCCCGGACGTGCTCGGGGACCTCGTCGCGTCGGGTGCTCACCGGGTACTGGCACTGGCGGCTAGCGCGTACTCGTCGTACTCCTCGTGTCGTCAGTACCGCGAGAACGTTGGGGTGGCGCTCGCCGAGCACCCAGAGCTCGACGTCGACGTCGTCAAGGTGCCTCCGTTCCCGGAGTTCCCGTGGCTCGCCGAGACGACGGCGCAGCTGCTGGCACCGGTGCTCGCAGAGCCGGGGCGTCGGCCGTACGTGCTCTTCACGACGCACTCGATTCCTTCGTCCATGGCGCGGACGTCCGGGCCCGAGGCGCAGTGGCCGACCCCGGGGTCCGACGAGCCTGGTGCGTACGTGGCGCAGCACCTCGCGGTGGCCAAGGAGGCACTCGACGCGGCTGCCCGACTGGCCGGCGTCGAGGCGCCCGCGTGGCAGCTCGTCTACCAGTCCCGGAGCGGACCCCTGACCATGCCGTGGCTGGAACCCGACATCAACGACGCGCTCACTGACCTGGCGGCGGAAGGGGTGACCGACTTCGTGGTCGTTCCCATCGGCTTCCTCTCCGACCACGTGGAGGTGATCTGGGACCTCGACAACGAGGCGGCCGAGACCGCACGCGGGCTCGGGGTGCGCATGACGCGGGTACCTACTGTCGGGATGCATCCCGTCATGATCGGCGGCCTCACCGAACTGCTGCGGAGCCATCTCACAGCAGGGTCCACTCGGGGCCCCCTCGAGGGTGAACGGTGCGGCGGCAACTGCTGTCCGGCCCCCCAGCGCCCTGGCACCAGCAGTGCCCCGCGGCCCGTCATCGAGGGAGTGTTCCTGTGACGTACGACCCGTTCCATCCGGTGCACAGGCCGAGGAGACTGCGCTCGACGCCGGGTGTTCGCCGACTCGTGGCGGAGACCCGCCTGCATCCGGCTGACCTGGTTCTGCCGGTCTTCGTCGCAGAGGGAGCCACCGATCCCCGCCCGATCGCGTCCCTCCCGGGTGTCGTGCAGCACTCGCCGTCGTCGCTGAGGGACGCCGTCCAGGAGGCGTCCGAGCTGGGGGTCGGCGCGGTCATGATCTTCGGAGTCCCGCTGAGCAAGGACCCGACCGGAAGCGGTGCTCTCGATCCCGACGGGATCCTGGCGCAGTCCGTCCGGTGGTGTCTGGACGCGAGCCCTGAGCTGCCCGTCATCGCCGACCTCTGCCTCGACGAGTTCACCGACCACGGTCACTGCGGCGTCCTCGACGGCCGCGGCCGGGTCGACAACGACGCCACCCTGCTCCAGTACGCCGCGATGGCGAGGACCCTCGCTGATGCCGGGGCTGCGGTCCTGGGTGCCTCGGGCATGATGGACGGCCAGATCGGCGCGGTCCGCGCGGCATTGGACGAGGTCGGCCACACCGACACCGCCCTCCTGGCCTACGCAGCCAAGTACGCGTCGGCGTTCTACGGCCCTTTCCGGGAGGCGGTGCAGTCCTCTCTGCAGGGCGACCGGCTCACCTACCAGCAGGATCCGGCGAACGCGCGCGAGTCGGTCCGCGAGGTGGCGCTCGACGTCGCCGAAGGCGCGGACATCGTCATGGTGAAGCCGGCGCTCAGCTATCTCGACGTGGTGGCCCGGACGCGCGCCGCGGTCGACATCCCGGTCGCCGCATACGTGGTCTCGGGGGAGTTCGCGATGATCGAGCTGGCTGCTGCTGCGGGCGCCTTCGACAGGAGAAGAGCCATCGAGGAGGCGCTCGTCTCGGTCCGCCGAGCCGGGGCCGACATCATCGCCACCTACTGGGCCAGCGAGGTCGCAGGGTGGCTTCGCGCACGTTGACACACGACATCTCGCCGAGAGGGATACGTCCATGAGCCAGGCCTTGTTCGATAGAGCGCGCTCCGTGATGCCTGGTGGGGTCTCCTCCCCGGTCCGCGCGTTCGGAGCCGTGGGCGGGACGCCGCGGTTCGTCGCGCGTGCGCAGGGGGCATGGATCACCGACGTAGAAGGACGTCAGTACGTCGACCTCGTCAGCGGTTGGGGCCCCGCCATCCTTGGTCACGCCCACCCGGAGGTCGTCGCGGCGGTGCAGAGAGCGGTGGCGGACAGCCCGTCCTTCGGAGCGCCCTCGGTCCCGGAGCTGCAGCTCGCCGAGGCGATCGCCCATCGCGTTGCACCGGTCGAGCGCGTCAGGTTCACCTCCTCAGGTACGGAGGCTGTGATGACGGCGCTCCGGCTTGCCCGCGCGGTGACGAGCCGTCGGCTCGTGGTCAAGTTCGCGGGCTGCTACCACGGGCATGCCGACGCGTTCCTGGTGGCAGCCGGATCCGGGGCCACGACCCTGGGGCTTCCGGACTCGCCCGGGGTCCCGGCGAGTGTCGCGGCGGACACGATCGTCGTCCCTTATGGCGATCTGAAGGCCGTCGCGGCGGTATTCGACGCTCATCCCGACCAGGTCGCGGCGGTGCTCACCGAAGCAGCGGCGGCCAACATGGGGGTCGTTCCACCGCCAGAGGGGTTCAACCGCGGTCTTCGCGAGCTGTGCACCCGTCACGGCGCACTGCTGATCATGGACGAGGTCCTCACCGGCTTCCGTGTCGGACCCAGGGGATGGTGGGGCTTGGAAGGTGCCATCGAGGGCTGGGCCCCCGACATCTTCACCTACGGCAAGGTGATCGGCGGAGGACTACCGCTCGCGGCACTTGCTGGGCCGGCCGCCGTTCTGGACAACCTGGCACCCGCGGGTGCGGTGTACCAGGCAGGCACCCTGTCGGGGAACCCGGCTGCGGCCACAGCGGGGCTTGCGACGCTGAACCTTCTCGATGACGCCACGTACGCGCGTCTGGACGCCACAGCGGATCGCGTGGCGGATCTTGCAGGCACCGCGCTCACGGAAGCGGGCGTTCCCCACACGATCAACCGCGCGGGCAACCTGTTCAGTGTGTTCTTCAGCGGGGACCCCGTGTTCGACTACGACTCTGCCCGCACGCAGGACACAGCTGCCTTTGCGCGGTTCTTCCACGCGATGCTGGATGCCGGTGTCTGGCTTCCGCCGTCGGCGTACGAGGCGTGGTTCGTCTCCGCCGCGCATGGGGCCGCGGAGCTGTCGCGGATCGAGGACGCTCTCGCTGCGGGGGCTGCGGCCGCCCGTCGATAGACAGGTTCGGTAGGGGCAGCCTCGCCGCCGACAGCGGCCCGGGGCCGAGCGAATCACACCACGGCATGGCTCGACCGCGCTGAGATGCAGCTGCGCGCCGACGGTCTTGCGTCCCGGTTCGGAGGACGCCTATAGTGAAGACGTTCGAACAGATGTTCGATTAGCGGCTGGGGAAGGCCGCGTCACTCTGTTCGGCATGCCGGGACGGCCCCGGTGCGACGGTCCTCGACCCCCGTCGCACCGGGGCTTCCCCGCTCGGGTCGAGACGAGCAGTGCACTGGAGACGACCCGTGGGGAGATGACGATGCGGAGATACGACGAGCCGATCCACGTCAAGCATGGCGCGGACAGGGCCGCACCCGAGCAGTTCGTGTGGCGCGGGCGGCTGTGGCTGGTCCGCGACATCATCACGCGGTGGCTCGAGACGGGAGCCTGGTGGGACTCTCCGCTCGTCCGATCGGCACGCGGCGACGACGTCGGTGAGACCTTGCCCGCTGAGGAGACCGACCTGCTCGCCGAGCACGAGGTGTGGCGCGTGCTGGCGGCGGTGGGCGCCTCCGGAAGCCCGGGGGTGTACGAGCTGGACCACGCCTGCGGCACCGGCGGCTGGCGGCTGCGCGCCGTCGTCGACTGAGAGGGGTGCGACGACATGGCTGTCGAGACCGCTGACATCGCGCCCGCGGACCTGGTGCGCGCGGACCTGGTGTCCGTCCCGCCGTACCTCGCTGACCTGCGCCGTGCGGAGCACGCGCTGCTGGAGGCGGAGCTGAGCATCACCCCCGCCGATCGCTACCTCGCTGCCTATCTGGCGGCGATGCGTACGGCGGTCACCGTGCTGGCCGTCAGGGCGCGACCGCGCCACAGCAGCGGTCCGGCCGACGTGTGGCAGGTGCTCGCTCACCTCGCGCCCGAGTTCGGGGAGTGGGCGGCGTTCTTCGCTGCCGGCCGCCAGAAGCGACTGCTCGTACAGGCGGGCGCGACAGCGCTGGTGAGCGAGCGCGAGGCCGACGACCTGCTGCGTGACGCTCAGGACTTCCACAACCTTGTCGCGCGCCGGCTCGCCGCGTCGTGGCGCCGTCGCCGGCGAGAGCTCCGGGCGGGGACATGACCCCCTTCGTCCACCTCAGGGTGGCGTCGGGCTACTCGCTGCAGTACGGGGCGTCGCACCCGTCGGCGCTCGTGGCCCGCGCGGCCCAGCTCGGCTTCGACACGCTCGGCCTCACCGACAGGGACGGGCTGTACGGGGCGATCCGGTTCGCGAAGGCGTGCCTGAGCGCGGGCATCGCGCCGGTGATCGGCGCCGACCTCGCGGTGCCCGCAACGGTGGCCCCCGAGAGCCGCCGCGGACGGGCCCCGGTGCGTGGCGGGCCGCTGCGCGACCCGCGCCACCCGCGGGTCGTCGTGACGGCCCGGTCGAAGGCGGGCTGGGCCGCGCTGTGCCGGCTGGTCTCGGCTGTCCACCTGACAGGGGAGCGCGGCGCCGCCCTCGCCACGCTCGACCAGATCGCCCGTGCGGCAGCGGGCGGCGACCTGGTCGTACAGCTCGGCGCCGACTCGACGCTCGGCCTCGCCGCCGCTGACGGGCGGGTGGACGACGCGGTCGCCGAGCTCGCCCGATGGCGTGCCGCGCTACCGGCGGACACGCTGGTGATCGCGCCGACCTGCCACGACGTGGCCGGCGATGGTGTCGGCTCGGAGCTCCAGGCGGCACGCCTGCTGGCACTGGCCGACGACCACGGACTGCCGGCGGTGCTCACCAACGCGGTACGGATGGCCGAGCGGCAGCAGGCGATGACGATCGACGTGCTCGACGCCGCGCGCCGGCTCGTACCGCTCGACGTGCGCAACGTCGACCGCCGCAACGCCGAGGGCTACCTCAAGGGCACCGAGGCGATGGTCGCCCTGGCCGAGCGGGTCGCCGCCCGAGCGGGTCGGGGGACCGGTGGTGCCGACCGGCTGCTGGGTCAGACCCGCGACCTGGGGCTGGAGTGCGCGCTCGACCCGCGCGCAGACATCGGTCTCGGCGAGATCCACCTTCCCGAGCTCGACGTGCTGGGGGTGTCCGGCGGCCAGGTCGAGGCGATCCGCGCGCTGCGACAGCGCTGCGAGGCGGGCATGGGCGACCGGTACCCAGGCGCTGACGCCTCCATCGAGCAGCGGTTGAGCGAGGAGCTGGCGGTCATCGAGCACCTCGGCTTCGCCTCGTACTTCCTCACCGTCGCCGACGTCGTGGGGCTCATCCGAGGACTCAACATCCGCTGCGCCGCACGGGGATCCGGCGCTGGCAGCCTCGTCAACTACCTGCTGGGCGTCTCCGGCGTCGACCCCATTCGCTACCACCTCATCCTCGAGCGGTTCCTGTCGCCGCTGCGGCAGGCGCTGCCGGACATCGACCTCGACGTCGAGTCGGCCCGTCGCACCGAGGTGTACGACGCGATCCTGGCCACGTTCGGCGGCGACCGGGTGGCGTGCGTGGCGATGCTCGACACGTACCGGGTCCGTCATGCTGTACGCGACGTGGGCGCGGCACTGTCGCTGCCACCGGGTGAGGTCGACGCGATCGCCAAGACGTTCCCGCACATCCGGGCGCGTGATGCCCGTGCCGCGCTCCGTGACCTGCCGGAGCTGCGCGCCGCGGGTCTGGGCGAGCGGCGTCTGGGCGTGCTGTTCGACCTCGTCGAGTCGCTCGACGGGCTGCCGCGCCACGTCGCGCTCCACCCGTGCGGGGTGCTGCTCAGCGACGCGACGCTGCTCGACCGCACACCGGTCGAGGCGAGCTTCGGCGGCTACCCGATGAGCCAGTTCGACAAGGACGACGTGGAGGACATCGGGCTGCTCAAGCTCGACGTACTGGGGATCCGGATGCAGTCGGCGTTCGCCCATGCGCTGGACCAGATCGAGCGTACGGAGTCGGAGCGGGTCGACATCGACGCGCTGGCACCGTTCGACGACCCGGCCACGTACGACATGGTCTCTCACGCCGCGACGCTCGGCTGCTTCCAGATCGAGTCTCCGGGCCAGCGGGAGCTCGTCGCGAAGTTCTCTCCGGAGACGTTCGACGACATCATCATCGACATCTCGCTGTTCCGACCGGGACCGGTGAAGTCCGACATGATCACCCCGTTCCTCGAGGCCAGGCATGGCTGGAAGGACCCGGTCTACCCCCATCCCGACATCGAGGCTGTGCTCGCCGAGACGTGCGGCGTCGTGGTGTTCCACGAGCAGATCATCAAGCTCATCGCCGTCGCAGGAGGCTGCAGCCTCGCGCAGGGCGACGAGGCGCGACGGGCGCTGGGCGACCCGGAGGGCCAGGAGACCGTACGGCGCTGGTTCGTTCCCCAGGCGCTGCGCCACGGCTACTCCCCGGAGCTCGTCGAGCGGCTGTGGGAGATCCTCACCTCGTTCGCGTCGTTCGGCTTCTGCAAGGCGCATGCGGCGGCGTTCGCGCTGCCCACGTACCAGTCGGCGTGGCTCAAGGCCCACTACCCGGCACATTTCCTCGCCGGGGTGCTCACGCACGACCCCGGCATGTACCCGAAGCGGCTCCTCCTCGACGAGGCCCGTCGGCTCGGCGTCGTGATCCTCGGCCTCGACATCAACGCCAGCGACGGTGGCTACCGCGTGGAGCGGCTGGGGGAGGGAGATGCCCTCGTAGAAGTGGATGTGCCCGCGACCCCGCCCGCACGTCGCCGCGAGGTGCCGCCGCTGGCGGACACGCGCGGTCTCGAGACCAGGCTCGCGCCGGGTGCAGGGCTGCCCGACGGCAGGCCATGGGGGATCTGGATGTCGCTGGCCGACGTCTCGGGCATCTCGGGCGAGGCGGTCTCCCGTATCGTCGCCGGCCGTCCGTACAGCTCTCTCACCGACTTCTGGAACCGCGCTGGAGTGGCGCAGCCGGTGGTCGAGCGGCTGATCCTCGCCGGGGGGTTCGATCGTGTGTACGGGATCGGGCGGTCGCTGCCCGTCGGCGCCCGGGGGCAGGTCACGCGTCGAGACCTGCTGCTGTCGCTGGCCGGTCTCGGCAGGATGGCCAAGGTCGACGCGCGGGCGACGAGGGCCAGGGGCGTACGGGCCGCCGCGCGCATGCCGCGGCTGGTCTCCGACGACCCGCGCGACCTGGCGAAGCGGCAGTCCCAGGCATCGGCGTCCGTCGGTGTCCCCGAGGTGCAGCAGTCGCTCGACTTCCAGACCGAGGCGGTCGACGTACCGGCGTCCGGTCTGCCCGAGATGACCGACGCCGAGCGGGTCACCGCCGAGCTGGGCATCCTCGGCATCGACGTCTCGAACCATGTCGTGGCGCGTCACCGCCGATTGTTCGCCGCGCTCGGGGTCGTCCCGGCGGCCGACCTGCTGAGCTGCCGCAACTCGACGGAGGTGCTCGTCGCGGGGGTGAAGGTGGCGACGCAGACGCCGGCGGTACGGTCGGGCCGACGCGTCATCTTCCTCACCCTCGACGACACGACGGGCCTGTCTGACTCGACGTTCTTCGAGGACGTCCAGGGGCCGTACGCGGCGACGGTCTTCGCGTCCTGGCTGCTTGTGGTCCGAGGGGTCATGAGGCGTACGGGTCCGCGTGGCCGGTCGCTGCGCGCCACCGCGGCGTGGGACCTCACCGTGCTGCAGGCGGCGTGGGACGCCGAGCTCGACCGTACGGGCAGCGAGGACGCGGCGCTGGCCGCGGTGGAACGGCTGATGGCGGTCGTCCCCGCGGGCTACAGCCTGGTCGGGGAGCTGCTCGAGGAGTCGCCGGCCGGCGAGTCCCGAGGGCCCGCCGACGCGCAGCAGCACGGTCGCGGTGGTGGCATGGGCCAGCGCCGGGTGCTCGTGCATGCGAGCGGCGCGCTGCAGTCCCCGTACGCGGACGTGAAGCCCAGCGGTCTGTCCCCGGCGGACGCGCCGCGCAAGCTGTGGCACTCCAGTCCGAACAGCTCGGGCAGGTGAGGCCATGCCGTTCGGGTGGGGCACGAGTGCGAGCGTGTACGAGGGGCCGCAGGCTCCTGGTCGCGTCGTCATGCACGTCGACATGGACTGCTTCTACGCCTCGGTCGAGCTGCGTCGCCGTCCTGACCTCGTCGGGCTGCCGATGTTCGTCGGGGGCGCGACGCGCGGGGTGGTGCTGTCGGCCACGTACGAGGCGCGCCAGTTCGGCGTGAAGAGCGGCATGCCGACGACGACCGCGCGTCGGCTGTGCCCGCAGCTCGTGGCGATCCCGCCCGACTTCGACACGTACCAGGAGGTGTCCAAAGGTATCGTCGCGATCTTCGAGTCGGTCTCCGCGCACGTCGAGGTGACGAGCATCGACGAGGCGTTCTGCGACATCAGCGGGGCGATCCACAGCTTCTCCTCGCCGGAGGCAGTGGGGGAGCACGTCCGGTCACTGGTCGCCGACGAGCAGCAGATCGGGTGCTCGGTGGGGATCGGTCCGTCGAAGTTCGTCGCGAAGCTCGCGTCGAAGCAGGCGAAGCCGGACGGGCTGTGCGCCGTGGAGACAGACGACGTCATCGCGTTCCTGCACCCGCTACCGGTCGAGGCGCTGTGGGGCGTGGGGGAGTCGACGGCCGGCAAACTCCATCAGCTGGGGCTGCGGTCGGTGGCCGACCTCGCGTACGTCCCGAAGACGACGCTGGTGCGCGCGTTCGGCCCCCATCAGGGGTCGCTGCTCGCCGACCTCGCGTGGGGCCGCGACACCAGCCGGGTGGTCGCGACGACGCGTGAGCACAGCATCGGCTCGGGGGAGACGTTCGGCAGGGACACCGACGACCCGGCGCGAGTACGGGTGGAGCTGCTCCGGATGTCGGACCGTACGGCGTCCCGTGTGAGAGCCGCCGGCATGGTCGGCCGCACGGTGGTGCTGGGCCTGCGGCTGAGCGACTTCACAGACCTCACCCGGTCGGTGACGCTGCCGAGCCCGACCGATGTGACGGGCGAGATCCACGCCGCGGTGGTACGGCTCTTCGACGGGCTCGCGCTGCAGCGGGCGAGGATCCGCAAGGTGAGCGTACGGCTGCAGGGCCTCGTCGCGGCCGACTCCGCCTACCAGCAGTTCGCTCTCGACACCCCCGACCACGGCTGGCGCGAAGCGGAAGTGGCCATGGACCGCGCGATCCGCCGGTACGGACCGAAGGCCGTCCAGCGTGCGACGCTGACACGGCAGGTACCGACGATCGACCAGGGCGGTCTCAAGGACGCGTGAGGCTGCTAGCGGCTGGCCGAGTTCTGAGGAAGATCCTGAAAATCGCCGTTCAGCCAGCGCAACGGACCTGCAAGAGGCCGCCCCGCCTGGGTCCATTGAGCGGCGAAAACGCCGATTCCGTTCTCGTAAGGGCTGCACTCGACCCCGGGTGCGCTTACCGATCCAACACTCTGACGCTGATAGCATCATTTGAGCATCTGAGAGAAGGATCGGCGCATGACCTCTGACACGACAGCTCCGGAAACCATCGGCTTCGGCGGGCTGGGTGCTCGGTTGAACTGGCTTCGCGCGGGAGTCCTCGGAGCCAACGATGGCCTCGTGTCGGGTGCTGGCATCTGCATCGGCGTCGCCGCGGCCAACCCCACCAACACGCCTGCCATCCTCACCGCCGGCGTCGCGGGACTGCTCGCCGGCGCGTGCGCCATGGCGATGGGCGAGTACGTGTCGGTGTCCAGTCAGCGCGACACCGAGGTGGCGCTCATCGCGAAGGAGCGCTATGACCTCGCCACGACACCGAGAGAAGAGTTCGACGAGCTCGTGGCCGTGTACAAGGGGCAGGGGCTCTCGGAGCCGACGGCTCGCCAAGTCGTCAAGGAGCTCACCGCGCACGACCCGCTGGCCGCGCATCTGCGTGCGGAGTACGGCATCCACCAGGACGAGCTCACCAACCCGTGGCACGCTGCCGCAGCTTCGGCGGTCGCCTTCACATCAGGCTTCCTGCTTCCCTTGCTGGCGATGGTGCTGATCCCCGCTGCGCTCCGCATCCCCGTCACCGTGGCGATCGCTGTTGTCGGCCTGTTCGCCACGGGATGGGTCAGTGCTCACATCAGCGACTCCGCCAAGCACCACCCGATCATGCGCAACGTCCTCGGCGGAAGCGCCGCCATGGCGCTCACCTGGATCATCGGCCGCCTGTTCGGGGTTGTCTCCGGCTGACTACTCGCCGGTTGCGCGACTCGGTGCAGCCGCCCTCAGCCGAAGGTCGGCATGGTGGTCGACAGCCTGAGCGATGAGCTCGACCACGTGGGGATCGTCTACGCAGTAGACCTGGTGACGGCCGTCGGCGCGTGACGTGATCAGGTGAGCCGCTCGCATGCGGCGCAGATGGTGGCTGGTCGTGGCGAGGGATGCCCCGATCGCCTCAGCCAGCCCCGTCACATCCCGTTCGCCCTGGCTCAGCACCCACAGCAGGTGAATCCTGATCGGCGAGCCCAGCATGGCCAGGGTCTCCGCCGCGTCCACGAAGTCGGACGCCACGACGCGGTCGCGATCGATGACGGATACCTGGCGTGACACGGGTTGATCGTAGTCGCTGCGACCGGAGCCGCCACTCAGGCGAGGGCGGACCGCGAATCAGGCCAGGGCCTTCTCCACCGTCTGTACGAGCTCGGCCCAGGACTTCTGGAACTTCTCGACCCCTTCGTTCTCCAAGGTGAGGAAGACGTCGTCCATGTCGAGGCCGACGGTTTCGAGAACATTCATCGTGGCGGTCGCCAAGGGTGCGCTGCCGACGACCGGGGTGCCGATCTCGCCGTGGTCGGCGTAAGCCATGAGCGTCTTCTCCGGCATCGTGTTCACCGTGTTCGGCGCGACGAGGTTCGCCACGTACAGGGTGTCCGGGTAGTCGGGGGACTTGACGCCGGTGGACGCCCACAGTGGGCGCTGCTCGTGAGCGCCCTTGGCCTTCAGCGCGGCGAAGCGCTCGCCGCCGAACAGCTCCTCGTACGCGGCGTACGTCAGCTGTGCGTTCGCGAGGCCGGCCTTGCCCTTGAGTGCGAGCGCCTCCCCGCCGATGGCGTCGAGGCGCTTGTCGACCTCCACGTCGAGGCGCGACACGAACAGCGAGGCCACCGAGCGGATGTGGCTGATGTCGAAGCCGGACTTGTCCGCCTGCTCCAGCCCGTACAGGTAGGCGTCGACGACCTCGCGGTAGCGCTCGACGCTGAAGATGAGGGTGACGTTGACACTGATCCCCGCAGCGATGGTCGCGCTGATCGCCGGTAGGCCCTCCCGGGTGGCTGGGATCTTGATCAGAACCCCGTCACGGCCGACCCTCTCGTGGAGGTCGCGTGCCTGGGCGATGCTGGCCTCGGTGTCGTGCGCGAGGCCGGGCTCGACCTCGATCGACACCCGCCCGTCCATGCCATCGGTGGCGCGGTACGTGTCGGCGAACAGGTCGCACGCGTCTCCCACGTCGTGCGTCGTGAGCCTCTTGATCGCCTCCGCCGCGTCAACTCCTTCGCTACGGAGGGCAGCGAGCTCCTCGTCGTACGCGTTTCCATGGCCGATCGCGCCGTCGAAGATCGTCGGGTTCGTCGTGACGCCGACGACCGAAAGGTCGCGGATCAGCCCCGCGAGGTTCCCGCCCGTGAGCCGTTCACGAGACAGATCGTCGAGCCAGATCGACACCCCTGCCTGGGAGAGCGCGCGCATCCGCTGGTTCATGTGGGACTCCTTCGTAGTTACCGCCAGACTATGTCCGCAGACCAGAGACCGATGAGTCTTCAGACCGGAGGCCGGTGCGTCTTCCGGAGTTGTGCGTACCGACCTAGAATGAGGCGAGAGACACCTGGAGGTGACCATGGCCCTTTCGGAGAAAGAGCAGGAACTGCTCGCTCAGATGGAGGCCGCCCTCACAGCGGAGGACCCGAAGCTGGCGAGCACCCTGCGCGGCAAAGCGCCACACGCCGTGCACCGCCGCCGGGCCGCGCTCGCAGCCATCGGCTTCGTCGCGGGCGTCGCCATTCTCATCGCCGGGATGAGCCTCAACTGGGTGGTGAGCGTGTTCGGATTCGTCCTCATGCTCCTGTCGACCGTGAGCGCCCTCGCGTCGTGGAGCCGCGCCACCTCGACGAGCAAGCACCGCACCAGCGATGCGCAGGACTTCCTGCACCGCCTCGAGGAGCAGTGGCGCAAGACCGACGACAGCAGCACCGAGTAAGTAACCCACCGAAGTCGATGAGCGTCGCGCCTCGAACGAGGGCATGATCCCGCCGGCGGGTGGTGGTCGATCTCAGCGGCTTGAGGATCCCACCGGTCGCTGGAATGCCTCGTCCTCGGGGCTGGTGAGGTGGGTCGTCTGCTCGGCTGGCCTCTCGGGTGTCTTGCGCGTCGTGATGCGCTGCCACCAGTGACGCGCTGCGTAGGTCAAGGACGCGGGCACGAAGATCCGACCCGGCCTGCCGTACCAGGGACGGGATGCGTCCAGACCCGACAGGACCGCGTCGACCTGCGGCCTGAGGCCCTCGACATCGCCGAGGTGCTCCGAGTACCGAGACTCCTCGACTGCCGAGACCACTCCGGACAGAGAAGTGCCTGCGACGCCGTCCGGCAGCCGCTTCCCGACCACATCGGCGATCTGGCGCGGCGTTCCCTGGGGCCATCGATGACCCAGGTCGAGCCACGTGTCCCGAACCTCCAGCCATGCGCGGGAGACATACTCGTGCGGGTCTGCCGCCGGCCCTAGTCGCGACCGCCGCAACAGGCGCCTGCTGACGCTGGGAGCCAGCAACAGCAGCAACAGGACCAGCCCGACCACTCCGAGCACGATCCAGGTACGGATTCTGGCCGACTCCGCTGTCGACAAGCCGACGGAGCTCGGCGACTGGTGGTCCTGGGTCGCTTGAGCGGACGGCTGCACGGAGTTGCTGGCGCTCGGCTCGGCCACTGAGCTGGGGGCGGCTGACGGCTGGTTCGGGGCCACCATGCTCCAGGGCGGGGGAACGGCGACCGAAGGCGTCGGCTCGAACCGCACCCAGCCCTGTCCCGCGAAGTACAGCTCGGGCCACGCGTGCATGTCGTGGCTCGTCACCAGCCACTGGTCACCCGACTGTGTCCCCGGCAGGAAGCCCACCGCCACGCGGGAGGGGATGCCGGCGATCCGTGCCATGAGCGCCATGGCTGCGGCGTACTGCACGCAGTAGCCGGTCTTGGTCTGGAACAGGAACGTCTCGATCGCGTCGAACGAGGTCTTGCCCGACGCGCCCTGTACCGAGTAGCTGAACGGGGACGAGCGGAGGTACGCCTGGATCGCGGCGGCTTTGAGAGCCGGTGCCTCGATCCCGGTCGTGAGCTGGGTGACGAGCTGGACGATCGGGGTCGGGATGTTCGCGGGAAGGTCGAGCGTCATCGACTGGCCGTCCGGGACACCGACCGCGGCCGACGAGAGTGCGGCTCCGTCCGGCGCGATGTCCCAGCTCTCGACGGTGTAGCGGATCCCTACCGTGGCGTTCGAACGGTTCGAGCCGGTGGCGATGATCATGAGCGACGCCGGATCGTACGACCACTCGCCCGGCGCGCTCTGGGCTCGTGGCGCGTAGGGGGCCGGCAGGTACATCGACGCGAAGTCGTCGATGTGGATGTTCGTGATGCGGGCACCACCGGGCGGTGCGCTCCCCACCCCGGGCACACTGCCGAGTGCACCCTGCTTGAGGGTGACCTGGGACTGCGCCCAGCCGTCGGCGTTGAGCACCGGCAGGGTCGCCAGCCGGAGGTACGTGCCGGTCGGCTTGTTGGTGGTGTAGGACAGGACCTGGCGGCTCGCGCCCTGCTCGAGGTTCTTCCGCAGGTCGAGCTGCGGGTCGACCATCTGGATCGGTCCGGTGCCGTTCGGCCGCAGCGACGAGAAGTACGTGGGCGACAGCGTGGGCAGCACGATACCGAGGACGATCGCCCCGATGAGCGTGGGCGTCGCGATGACCACGGAGAGCCGCCAGATGCCTCGCGACCCCTGCGACCTCGCACTGTCGTGGCTGAGGTTCCGGGTCCAGCTCCGGTCGCTGTTCAGGCCGTCGGCGAACAGGATCGCGAGGTAGCCCATGACGACGGCGAGGAACGAGACGACATTGACGTCGGTACGCAGAGCGACCGCCGGGACGACGTAGAGCGCGAGGAGGGGGGCCAGCGTCCAGGCCGGCTTCTCGAGCGTGTCCGCGATGACGCCTGTGACGAGGAACAGCAGCACCACGATGAGCGTGAGGATGATCTGCGCGCCAGGTTCAGGGGGCATCGGAGCCGCGGAGGTCTGGATGTGGTTGTAGCCAGAGCGGAGCAGCGGGACCAGCCGTGCGTACCATGCGACGTCGGCCGGGCCGGGGCCGATCGCCAGCGAGATGGCGAGCGCCGCGGCCAGCAGGACCTGGATCCCGTTGACGATCACCTTGGCCAGCCGAAGCCGTTCCCCGACGATGGCGGCGACACTGAGCACGGCGATGAGGAGCCACGAGGGGTACAGGTAGCCGGCGTCGGAGGTGAGGGGCAGCAGCGTCATGGCGCCGATGAGACCGGCGACGGCTGTCGCGATCCAGGTCCTGTCGACGGGGCGAATCACACGTACTCCCCAACCCGGTCGAGGTTCGTCCAGGCGTCCACGACTTCCATCCCGGAGCTCACCTCGATGACCCGCCAGCCGACGTTGCGCATCCGGTCGAGAGCGGCACGATGCTCGTCGTACTGCTCCGGTGTGCTCCGGTCGTTGCGTGAGGTGAACGTGTCGGGGTCGAGCACGAAGGCGAAGCACCGGGCGCGGTTGCGCTGTGCCCCGAGCAGCACCTCCGCGTCGCCGCGGGTGAGCCGGCCGAGAACCGAGACCATCAGCTGGCCGCGCTGGGCGAGCGCTGCGTGCTCGACCGTACGGGTCAGGGTTGCTCGGGGAGACGTGGTGACGTCGGTCATCGAGTCGATGATCTGCTGGCGCGAGAAGGTCGCCTGCGTCATGCGCTCGCTGCGGACCATGGCCCCGCCGGAGTCGAACAGGTCCACACGGAAGCCGGCGTCGATGAAGTGGAGCGCGATCGAGGCGGCCGCCGAGACGGCCCACTCGAACGAGCTGCCGCGGCCCGTACCGGCGTGGGCGGACGATCGCGAGTCGAGGATGACGATGGCGGTCGGGTCCCACGCCTGCTCTTCTCGACGCACGAACAGCTCGCCGCGGCGTGCCGTCGTGCGCCAGTGGATGCGGCGTACGTCGTCGCCCGGGTGGTACTCGCGGACCAGTACGTCGTCCGAGCCGATGACCCCGGCCTTCTGGGGGAGTGCGTCACCGGTCGAACCCGCGCCACTCACCGTACGCATCATCGGCAGCGGGACGATCCGCGGCGTGATCTGTACCTCGCTGGTTGCGCTGAACCGGCGGTCGAGCTTGACGAGCTGGAACGGGTCGGTCGCGCGTACGGTCAGAGGTCCCGTGTGGAAGCGGCCGCGCCGCAGGCCGGCCATGGGGTACGTGATCTCGCGGCGCCACTCGCCGGCGAACCGGTGGACGGTGAAGCGCGGCGGCCGGCCCAGACCTCGCGGCACGTTGTCCTCGAAGTGGAGCAGGCCCGTCGGGAGCTGGCCCGACTTCGTGATGATCAGCTCGCCCGAGAGCCTCTCCCCGACGATCGCTTCCTGCGGCGTGACCCGGCGCTCGCAGGTGAGCCGCAGCCGGCTGCGCGCGACGATGAGGATCGCGACCAGCGGCAGCAGGAAGAGGAACAACCCGAACCAGAGCACGTCGCGCTGCCCGAAGAGAACGCCGGCGAGCAGCAGCACTGCGCCGACCACGACAAAGGTCTTGCCGCGTAGCGTCAGCAGACGCCAGGGGTTGTACTGCACGTCACCTACCTCTTGTCCGGGACCGGAACCGACTGCACCGCCTTCGTGATGATCTCCGCCACCGACCGCCTCGAGAGCTGCGCCTCGGTGGACGGCAGGGTCCGATGGGCGAGCACGGACACGGCCAGATCAGCGATGTCGTCCGGCAGCACGTAGTCGCGGCCGGACAGAGCCGCCTTGGCGCGCCCGGCTCTCAGCAGCTGGAGGCTTGCGCGAGGCGAGGCGCCGAGTCGCAGGTCTCGGCTCTGACGGGTCGCGGTGACGATGTCGATGAGGTACTTCTTCACCGCCGGTGCCACGTACACCCCCCTGACCGCGACGATCAGCGAGTGGATCGTGTCCGCGTCCGTCACCGGGGTCAGCGCCTCCAGCGGGTCGCTCGAGCCATGGGTCTCGAGCATCTCGATCTCCGCGGCCACGGTCGGATAGCCCATCTCGATCCGCGCCATGAACCGGTCGCGCTGTGCCTCGGGGAGAGGGTACGTGCCCTCCATCTCGATGGGGTTCTGCGTGGCGATGACCATGAACGGGGTCGCGAGCTTGTGGGTGACGCCGTCGACGGTGACCTGGCGCTCCTCCATGGACTCGAGCAGGGCCGACTGGGTCTTCGGTGAGGCGCGGTTGATCTCGTCACCCACCACGATGTTGGCGAAGATGCCACCCGGCTTGAACTCGAAACCCCCGCTGGCCTGGTTGTAGATCGACACGCCCGTCACGTCGCTCGGCAGCAGGTCGGGAGTGAACTGGATCCGGCGCACGGTGGAGGCGATCGACCTGCCCAGCGCCTTCGCCAGCATCGTCTTGCCGACGCCCGGCACGTCCTCGAGCAGGAGATGTCCCTCTGCGAGCAGGACGACCATCGCCATGTCGATCGCGCCGCGCTTGCCTTCGATGACGCCTTCGATGGCGCTGCGCACCGTGCCCATGACATCCAGCACGTCACCCAGCGACCGTTGCTCGATCACGCTTCCGACCACGTTCCCCTCCTCGCGATCTCGTCCCCTTGTCGTCGAAACCCTACGCGAGAGCACCCAACCGGCGCAGGGTCACGGCTGCTCTCTCTGTGGCTGCAGCCGCCACAGGTCCTCATGGTGGGGAGACATCGCTCATAAACGTGGGCAAAATGGGGGGAAGTGGGTTACTGTGGGTCGCAGTGGAGCGAGTGGGCTCACAGGTGGAGCGAAAGGAGGGACTTCCCCCATGGCACGACGACTGGGTGGGACGTTCTTCCCGAAGCTCGACGACAAGGGCCGTCTCACTCTTCCGGCCAAGTACAGGGAGCACTTCGCAGGTGGAGTGGTGGTGACCCGGGTCCAGGAAGGCTGTCTGGCCGTCTACGACGTGGAGACGTTCGACAGCCTCGATGCCCGGTTCGAGTCCCGAGCCATCAATGAGGCCGACGTCCGCGCTTACCAGCGCTGGCTCAACTCCGGATCACACGACGACGTCCCGGACCGGCAGGGGCGGATCACCCTGCCGGCGCCGCTGAGAGCGTTCGCGGGCCTCGAACACGACGTCGTCGTGCTCGGAGCCGGCGACCGGGTCGAGGTCTGGGAGCCGGAGAGATGGGAGAAGCAGTCCGCGAAGTTGGACGAGGTGTTCTCCACCTAGCCGCAACCGCGGCGAGGAGCGAGTTGGAAAGGCCCCGCGCCTTCCGGCTTCGATCCGATAGCCCGCACCCTGGCTCACCTTCCCCGGTGCCAGGAGGCGAAAGGGCCACGGATCGAAACCGGTCAGCACGGAGCCGCACCACAGGATGGGGTCGAGATGGTGGGCGTGCGCGACACCCACGTGCCGGTGATGGCCGGACGCGTGCTGGAGTTGCTGGCACCGGCTCTCGACGCACCCGGAGCGGTGTACGTGGACGGAACGCTCGGTCTCGCCGGGCATGCGCGCCTCATCCTCGAGAACTGCCCGAACGCCCTCCTCATCGGCATCGACCGCGACCCGCACGCCCTGGACATCGCCCGTGAACGGCTCGCAGAGTTCGGGGGACGCGTTCGGCTGTACCAGTCGGTGTACGACGAGCTGCCGGATGTGCTCGCGGAGGCCGGCGTCGCGCGTGTCCAGGCCGTGCTCCTCGACCTCGGGCTCTCCTCGCTCCAGATCAACCACGCAGAGCGCGGCTTCGCCTATGCAACCGACAGCCCTCTCGACATGCGCATGTCTCCCGACGACCCCACCACTGCCGCCGACCTCGTCAACACCTCGACCCGTTCTGAGCTCGCCCGGATCCTCCGCGTGTTCGGGGAGGAGCGGTTTGCCGACCGCATCGCAGGCAGGATCGTCGCCGAGCGCGAACGGGAGCCGTTCACCACATCGGCGCGGCTCGTGACGACGATCGCCGACGCCATCCCCGCTGCAGCCCGCGCCACGGGCGGGCATCCGGCGAAGCGAACCTTCCAGGCGCTCCGGATCGCGGTCAACGCCGAGCTGGACTCGCTGGCCGGTGCGCTGCCCGCGGCCATCGCCGCGCTGGCGCTCGGTGGCAGGATCGCCGTCCTCGCGTACCACTCGCTCGAAGACCGCCTCGTCAAGGACGCGCTGCGGACCGCTTCGACCGACCGTGCGCCACGCGACCTGCCGTTCGTACCGCCCGGGTTCGGCCCGGACCTGCGCCTGCTGACGCACGGCGCCGAACGACCAGACGAATCAGAGACCGCCGTGAACTCTCGCGCGGCGTCGGCCCGGCTACGGGCCGCCGAACGGATCCAGGAGGCGGCGTGAGCGCTCTCGTCGAACCGCGGCAGAAAGCCCCGGAGACCACCACCCCGAGACTTCGGCCGGTGCCGGAGCGGCAGGGTGGCCTCGGCCGTCTGCCGTTCATGCTCATCCTCGCGGGCGTCCTCGTCGCCGGCCTCGTCGGCCTGCTGATGCTGCAGACGCGCGTGCAGGAGCAGTCGTTCGACGTACGGAGGTTGCAGGGCACGGCGACGGAGTTGTTCTACAAGCAGGCGCAGCTCGAGGCTCAGGTTGAGCAGAAGGCGACTCCCGTCGAGATCGCCCGTGAGGCGACCGCGCTGGGCATGGTGCCCAACCCCTACTCCGTGTTCATCGACGTCCGTACCGGCATTGTCGTCGGCACTCAGAGGGCCGTCAGGGGCAACGAGGTGCCGTACATCACGTACAAGGCGCCGGAGCCGAAGGTGGCTGACACGGCGACCGCCACTCCGACGCCGGACCCGGCACAACCCAGTGGCGCGACACCGCAGGGGACGAACCCGTGACCGAGAGCAAGCGTCCCGCCCCGAAACCGTCCGCCCGCCGTTCTCCGATGGGCTCGGTGCCGTCCGCTCGTACGCACGCGTCGCGCACGACGACGAGCACGGCACGATCGATCGCTACCCCGCGCAGCCGTTCTCCGCGTCACAAGCCGCGCCGCCCATCGGAGCGGAGGCTCCCTGTCGGCTCCCCGAAGAGCCGCTTGCGCATAGCGTTGGTCGCCCTCGGCCTGATCGCCACGCTCCTCTCGGCGCGCGCGATCGTCGTCCAAGGGCTCGACAGCGCCTCCAACGCCGCGAAGGCGGCTGCGCTCATGAGCGTCTCGCGCACGATCGTGCCGAACCGGGGGACGATCACCGACCGGTACGGCGAGGTGCTCGCCTCCAGCCAGCCCGCGGTCACCGTCGTCGCCGACCCGACGCAGATCGCGACGAACGGTCTGCTCGCCACGGCGATGACCACCAAGGACAAGGTGAAGGCCGCCGGCGCGCCGAGCGCGATCGCCGACGTGCTCGTCCAGTACCTCGGTGGAGACCACGACGCGTACGTGACGCTCCTCACCAAGCCGGACACGAAGTACGTCATCATCGCGAAGAAGGTCCAGGCGTACACGTACCTGCAGATCGCCGACAAGCTGACCTCGCTCGGCTACGTGGGGCTGTACCGGGAGACGGCCGCGGTGCGGACGTACCCGGACGGGACGCTCGCCTCCAACGTGCTCGGCTTCGTCCGTGAAGCCGACGACGGCGTGGGCCAGATCGGTGCGGGTGGCCTCGAGTACGCGTACAACACGCAGCTCGCGGGCGTCCAGGGCTCGGAGATGTACGAGACGTCGCCCAACGGCAAGATTCCCACCGGCCAGAACGTCCTGATCCCCGCCCAGGACGGCGTGAACTACACGCTGACGCTCGACGCGGGCCTGCAGTACATGGTCGAGAGCCGGCTTCAGGAGACCGTCGACCAGGCGAAGGCCGTCTCGGGCACGGCGATCGTCATGAACGTCAAGACGGGCGAGCTGCTCGCGCTGGCGAACTACCCGTCGTTCGACTCGAACTCGCCGGGAACCGCGTTGGCCGCGAACCTCGGCGACCGGGCGATCACCGACGCGTACGAGCCGGGCTCGGTGCAGAAGGTCCTGACGATGGCCGCCCTCACCGACTCCGGCACCATCACGCCTGACACGAAGGTCGTCGTCCCCAGCGAGGTCATGTCCGGTGGCAGGCCGATCAAGGACGCGTTCACCCACGGCACGATCAAGCTCACGGCACGCGGCATCGTGGCCAACTCCTCGAACATCGGGACCGTGCTGCTCACGCGCCAGATGGACAAGGCGAAGCTCGTCACCTACCTGCGCTCGTTCGGGCTCGGCTCGACGACCGGACTCGGCCTGCCCGGTGAGGGGACAGGCTCGGTGCCGTCGACGTCGCTGGCCGACAACACGCGGGACCAGATCGCGTTCGGACAAGGCCTGTCGGTGACGGCCGTACAAGAGGCGGCTGCGGTCGCCGGCATCGTCAACGGCGGCATCTACAACAGCCCGACGATCATCAAGTCGGCCGTGACCCCCGACGGCAAGTCCGTCCCGGTGCCGGTGTCGACATCGAAGCGGGTCATCTCCGAGGCTTCGTCGGCGATGGTGCTCGACATGATGGAGTCAGTGGTGGCCAGCAGGGTCGGCGCGTCGCGGTTCCCGATCGACGGATACCGCACCGCGGACAAGTCCGGCACCGCGCAGCGGATCGACCCCACGTGCAAGTGCTACAACGGCTACGTCGCCTCGTTCATCGGCGTCGCCCCTGTCGAGGACCCGTCGATCCTCGTCTACATCGTTGTCGACCAGCCCCAGGGTGCCACTGAGGGCTCCCAGGTCGCGGCCCCCGCGTACAAGGACATCATGCGGATCGCGCTGCAGCGGTACGGCGTGTTGCCGAGCACGTCACCAGCGCCGGTCAAGCCCATCGAGTGGTGAGCCGTCTGCGATGGGGAACCGACTTCTCCGAGTAGCGTGGCGGCCGTGACCGCCTCTGAACAGGCTTACGCGCCTGTACGACCCGTGCACCCGCATGGCGCGAACCTCGCCGAGCTCATCCTTGGTGCACCGTCGCTGCACCTCACCGGTGTGTCGATGTCCTCGCTGGCCGTCTGCGCCGGTGACCTGTACGTGGGGCTGCCGGGCGCGACGACGCACGGTGGACGCTACGCGGCCGCGGCTGTGGCTGCCGGTGCCGTGGCGATCGTGACCGACCAGAACGGCGCCGCGCTGGCAGGCGATGTCGGCGTCCCCGTGGTCGTCGTACCGGAGCCGCGGAAGAGGATCGGTGAGTGGGCCGCGGAGGTGTACGGGCGCCCCGCGCGCAGGATGCAGACGTACGGGATCACCGGTACGAACGGCAAGACGACGACCATGTACCTCTTGGCAGCGGCGCTGGAGGCGGCCGGTCGCACGGTGGCGACGATCGGGACGATCGGGGCTCGCGTGGCGGGGGAGGCGATTCCCATGAATCGGACGACCGTCACCACGCCGGAGTCTCCCGACCTCCAGGCGCTGCTCGCTGTGATGGTCGAGCGTGGTGCGGACACGGTCGTGATGGAGGTGTCGAGCCACGCACTGTCGATGCACCGTGTCGACGCGGTGACGTTCGACGTGGCGGGATTCACCAACCTGGGGTGGGACCACCGCGACTTCCATCCCACCCAGGAGGACTACTTCGAGGCGAAGGCCAGGCTCTTCCTCCCGAGCCAGTCGCGCTCCGCAGTCATCGCGACGGACGACGCGTGGGGCCAGCGACTCGCCGACCGGGTACGCGCTGCCGGGATGCCGCTCCTGACGACGGGTGAGGGCGGGGACGCCCGGGCGCTGGTGGTGGAGAAGCTCGGGGGCGGGTTGCAGAGGCTCGAGATCGATCTCGCCGGGCAGCGCATCGCGGTGACGCTGAGCCTCCCGGGAAGCCACAACGTACGCAACGTCGTGACGGCCATCGCGATGCTCCACGAGGGTGGCGTAGCGCTCGAGGAAGCGGTGGGCGGGTTCGGCGACGTCACGGTCCCGGGCCGCCTCGAGCGGATCGATCTGGGAAGCGACGCGCCCGACGTGTACGTGGACTTCGCCCACACGCCCGAGGCCGTCGAGGCCGCCCTCGCTGCGCTCAACGACCGCCGGACGATCTGTGTGCTCGGCTGTGGCGGCGACCGCGACCACTTCAAGCGCGGGCCGATGGGCGCTGTGGCGGTCAACGGCAGCGATCTGCTCGTCGTGACCGACGACAACCCTCGCACCGAGGACCCCGCGGCCATCCGCGAGGCGATCCTCGAAGGGGCACACCAGGCCCACGAGTCCGCGGCGCCCGGCAGCAGGGCCGCACGCTGCGAGGTCGTCGACGGCGGCGACCGGCGACGTGCCATCCGGAGTGCTCTGGACGACGCCCGACCAGGCGATGTCGTGGCCATTCTCGGCAAGGGCCACGAGCACGGCCAGGAGATGCGGGGTAGCGTGACCGCTTTCAACGACGTCGACGTGGTCCGCGAGGAGTGGGCCCGGCTGCGAGAAGGAGCACCCACGTGGAGCTGACGTCCCTGGCAGCCATCGCTCGCGCCGTCTCAGGCACCCTCGACGCGGCTGACCCGCAGGCCCTGATCGGGCCGGACGTGGTCATCGACTCGAGGCTCGCCACGCCCGGATCACTGTTCGTGGCGCTATCCGGCGAGCGCGTCGACGGGCATGACTTCGTGGCGAGATCGGCGGCCGCAGGCTCTGCAGCGGCGCTCGTGAGCCGTGCGACCGGTGCACCGCTTGCCGAGATCGTCGTCGACGACCCGTTGACCGCTCTCGCAGACCTGGCGCGGGTCCACGTGGCGGCTGCGCGCGAGCACGGGCTGCGCATCGCGGCGATCACCGGGTCGGCCGGGAAGACGAGTACGAAGGACCTGCTCGCCCAGGTGTTGGAGGCCGCCGGTGAGACGGTGGCTCCGCGAGGGTCGTTCAACAACGAGATCGGTACGCCGCTGACCGCGCTCAAGGTCGGTGCCGAGACCCGCTTCCTCGTCGCCGAGATGGGCGCGCGGGGTCCGGGCCACATCCGCAGCCTGACGGGGATCGTCCCGCCGGACGTCGGTGTCGTCTGCAACGTGGGTACGGCTCACCTCGGTGAGTTCGGCAGCGTCGAGGCGATCGCGGAGGCCAAGGGCGAGCTTGTCGAGGCTGTACCGGCAACCGGGTGGGCGGTGCTGAACGCCGACGACCCGCGCGTCCTGGCGATGGCGTCGCGCGCGATGGGTCGTGTGCTGCTGGTGTCGGCGGCCGGGAACCCGGGGGGCGACCTCGCGGTGTGGGCCGAGAACATCCGTCCCGACGACCGCGAGCGGTACGAGTTCGCGCTGCATGCGACCGGTCAGACGCCGCGGCTCGTACAGCTGCAGGTCACAGGCCTCCACATGGTCCTCAACGCGCTGTGCGCCGCGGGTGCGGCCGTCGCGCTGGGGGTGCCCTTCGAGGGGGTCGCGACAACGTTGTCCAGTGCGACCGCGCGGTCGCCCTGGCGCATGGAGGTGCGCGACCGGGCTGATGGCGTCACCGTCGTCAACGACGCGTACAACGCGAACCCCGACTCGACCAGGGCAGCCCTCGACACTGTCTCGCGGATGGTCGACGTCAGGCGTACGAGCCTCCCGGACGCCAGGCTCTTCGTGGTACTCGGAGACATGCTCGAACTCGGCGAGGACGCCGCGAGCGAGCACGCAGCCATCGGACGCTACGCGGCACAGTCAGGGGCCGCGCTGGTCCTGGCCATCGGCGCCGAGTCCCAGCAGATCGTCTCGGGAGCCGCGGGCCAGGGTGCCGATGCGTTGCGGCTCACCGACAAGTCCGAGGCCGTGGCTCAGCTGACCGGGCTGCGTCCCGGCGACGTCGTTCTCGTCAAGGCATCGCGTGGCGTCGGTCTGGAGACGGTCGCTGCCGATCTACTGGGGGCACCATGCTGAGCATCCTCACGGCCGGGGCCATCGCGATGACGATCACCCTGTTCGGCACGCGCTTCCTCATCGAGTTCCTCTCCCGGCGCGGATACGGACAGTTCATCCGCGACGACGGCCCGACCGAGCACCACACCAAGCGCGGCACGCCGACGATGGGTGGACTCATCCTCATCGTCGCGGTCGTCCTCGGCTACTTCGGTTCGCACCTCATGTTCTGGCGTCCGGTATCGGCCTCGGGTCTGCTCGCCCTGCTCCTGTTCGTCGGTCTTGGTCTGGTCGGCTTCCTCGACGACTGGACCAAGATCAGGAGGGCGCGCTCGCTGGGCCTCAACGGCAAGGCGAAGCTCATCCTCCAAGCCGTCATCGGCGGGGCGTTCGCCGTGCTCAGCCTGATGTACCCCGACCAACGTGGTGTGACGCCCGCGTCCAGCGCGGTGTCGTTCCTCCGCGACATCCCCGCTCTCACGCTGCCCACGTTCGTCGCGGTGCTGTGGATGATGTTCATCATCTCGGCGTTCAGCAACGGGTCGAACCTCACCGACGGACTCGACGGGCTGCTCTCCGGAGTCGCGACGATGGTGTTCGCGGCGTACGTGATCCTCAACATCTGGCAGTCGGGACAGTGGTGCGGCCGAGCGTCGACGATCGGTCCGCGCTGTTACGAAGTACGCAACCCGTCCGACCTTGCGCTCTTCGCGATCGCGGTCGCCGGAGCGCTGTTCGGTTTCCTCTGGTGGAACGCCAACCCGGCCAAGATCTTCATGGGCGACACGGGATCCCTCGCGATCGGTGGCGGTGTCGCTGCGCTCGCGATCATGTCCCGTACGGAGATGCTGAGCGCGGTGCTCGGCGCGTTGTTCGTCCTCGAGAGCCTCTCGGTGATCACGCAGGTCGGCTACTTCAAGCTCACGGGCGGCAAACGGCTGTGGCGGATGGCGCCGATGCACCACCACTTCGAGGCGCTGGGGTGGGGGGAGATCACCGTCGTCGTACGGATGTGGATCCTCTGCGGCCTCGCCGTCGCAGTGGGGATGGGGCTGTTCTACACCGAGTGGGTGACGGCTCAGTGATCGGTTGGCTGGCCCAGGCCGACGGCTTGTCCCCGTGGCATGAGGCGACGGTGCTCGTCCTCGGCCTCGGCCGGTCGGGTGTCGCGGCCGCCGACGCCATGCTGTCGCGCGGCGCGTCCGTCGTGGCCATCGAGTCGGCGACGTCGGGCTCGCTCGCCGAGGCCGGCACGATGCTCGAGGTACTGGGCGCGACCGTGCTCATGGGCTCGGATGCGCCTGCGGTTCTGCCCGACGGCACAGACCTCGTCATCACCTCGCCCGGTGCCCGGCCCTCGTCACCGTTGCTGGCGGACGCCGTGCGGCGGGGGATCCCGGTGTGGGGCGACATCGAGCTGGCGTGGCGACTCCAGCACCCGGACAGGGTCGTCCCGTGGCTGGCGGTCACCGGCACCAACGGCAAGACGACGACCACCCAGATGCTCGAGTCGATTCTCCTCGCCGCCGGCCACAAGGCTGCAGCCGTGGGCAACATCGGACGGCCCGTCCTCGAGGCCATGGCCGACTCGCAAGCGTACGACGTGTACGCGGTCGAGCTCTCGAGCTTCCAGCTCCACTGGACCCACTCGCTCGCGCTGCACTCCGCGGCCGTCCTCAACCTCGAGCAGGACCACCTCGAGTGGTACTCGGACAGCGCCGACTGGTCGGAGCTCGTCGACCCCATGGACGCGTACGCGGCGGACAAGGCCCGCATCTACACCGGCGTCACCCACTCCTGCGTCTACAACGTCGAAGCGCCCGCGACGGAACGCATGGTCGAGGAAGCCGATGTCACGGAGGGTGCTCGCGCCATCGGATTCACCACGGGCGTCCCGGCGGTCTCGATGCTCGGTGTCGTCGACGACCTGCTCGTCGACCGTGCATTCATCCCCCAGCGACGCGACTCGGCGATCGAGCTCGCCAAGGTCACTGACGTCGTCCCCCACGCCCCCCACAACATCGCCAACGCGCTCGCCGCGGCAGCGCTCGCGCGCTCGTACGGCGTACCGCCCGCTGCCGTGGCTCGGGGCCTCACGTCGCTGACGATCGGCGGACATCGGATCCAGACGGTGGCGGTCATCGACGGGATCACGTGGGTGGACGACTCCAAGGCGACGAACCCGCACGCGGCGGACAGCTCGCTGCGGGCGTTCTCGCGGGTCGTCTGGATCGCCGGGGGACAGGCGAAGAACACCTCGTTCGACGACCTCGTCGCTCGCCACAGGGATCGGCTACGGGGAGCGGTGCTGCTCGGCGTCGATCGTGAGCACATCCGCCAAGCCCTCGCCCGACACGCGCCCGAGGTCCCCGTGATCGTCGTGGACAGCGTCGACACTGGAGCGATGGACGAGGTGGTAGGCGCTGCGCGCTCCCTGGCTCAGCCGGGGGACACCGTCCTGCTCGCACCCGGGTGTGCCTCCAAGGACATGTACTCGGGCTACGACGCAAGGGGCGACGCGTTCGCGTCCGCCGTCATCGGGATTCCGACCGGGACCGGCTGAGGTCGCCCCATGCCAGTCCTCACTTCCCCCAGGACGGTCCGTACCGAGTCAAGCGCCAGCAACAAGGGTCTTCTGCGGCATGCGCTCGACACGCCGCTAGCCAGCCTCTACCTGGTGCTGACGACCGCTGGCCTGTTGATGGGCCTCGGCGTGCTCATGGTGCTCTCGGCGTCGAGCGTGTACGCCGAGGTGAACTACGGCGACCCCTACTACTTCGCCAGGCGTCAGGTGATGTTCCTGGTGATCGGCCTCGGCCTGGCCTGGCTGCTGACGCGTGTGTCGCCGCGCCTCCTCCGCTCGATCGGCTGGCCGGCCCTCATCGTCACGTTGATCCTGCTCATGCTGACGTTCACTCCGTTGGGCGTCACCGTGAACGGCAACCGGAACTGGGTCCAGTTCGGCTCGTCCTGGACGCGGCTGCAGCCGTCGGAGTTCGCGAAGCTCGCGCTCCTGCTGTGGGGGGCGGATCAGCTCACTCGTAAGGAGAAGCTGCTCGGCAGGCCCAAGGAGCTTGTCCCGTACCTCATGTTCGCCGGTGCGGTCATCGGCCTGGTCCTGCTGCAGAAGGACGTCGGGACCGCGATGGTGCTGTCGCTGATGATCACCCTGGTGCTGTTCCTCGCCGGGACGCCCTTGCGGCTGCTGGCCGCGGGCGCCGGTGCAGCAGGACTCATCATCACCGCGATGACCGTGTTCTCCCCGAACCGCATGAGCCGCATCATCGGCTTCCTCAACCCCGCGAGCGACGCCGAGGGCATCAACGCGCAGCCGCTGCGGGCGATGTACGCGCTGGCGTCGGGGGGCTGGTGGGGCGTCGGGCTGGGCAACTCGAAGCAGAAGTGGGGCATGCTCGTCGAGGCGCACAGCGACTACATCTTCGCGGTCATCGGCGAGGAGTTCGGGCTCGTCGGCACGATCGTGGTCATCTTCCTGTTCGCCGTCCTCGTCGCGACCGCGTTCCGTATCGCTGCTCGTTCGGACAACCCGTTCTACCGCCACGTCTCCGCTGGGATCGGCGCGTGGTTCCTCATCCAGGCCGCACTCAACATGGCGGTCGTCCTCCGGCTGCTGCCCGTCGTGGGCGTGACACTCCCGTTCGTCTCGTACGGTGGTTCGAGCCTGCTGGCTACTCTCGCAGCAGTGGGACTCCTCGTCGTGAGCGCGCGGCAGGAGCCCGCGGCACGTAAGGTGCTCCTTCGGCGTCGCAGCGTCAACAAGGCGCGCGTCACCGCGGTGGTCGACGGACGGGGTTAGGAGGTCGGCGTGGTCAGCATCATCCTCGCCGGCGGAGGATCAGCCGGGCACATCTCGCCCATGGTCGCGACCGCTGAGGCTCTTCGCGTCGCCGACCCGGGAGTGACGCTGGCATGCGTCGGCACGCCCAAGGGGATCGAGTCGACCGTCGTGCCCCAGGCAGGACTCGACCTCACGTTCATCCCCGCCGTTCCGTTTCCTCGCGCCCTGAACCTCGACCTGCTGACGATGCCTGGGCGTCTCACGGTCGCCGTCGTGGCTGCCCGTCGGGTGCTGAAGAAGCACAAGGCCCAGGTCGTCGTGGGTTTCGGTGGGTACGCGTCGTTGCCGGTGTACCTCGCCGCGAAGTCGATGCGGATCCCCGTCGTCGTCCATGAGCAGAATCCCTTGCCAGGGCTCGCCAACCGGGTCGCAGCGCGGTTCGCGGACCGAGTCTGCGTGTCGTTCCCGGGGACGCCGCTGCCGAAGCCGGAGTACGTGGGTCTGCCTGTGCGCGCCGCGATCTCCGAGCTCGATCGGCCGGCTCTGCGGGACGCCGCACGACGCGAGTTCGGGCTGCCCAGCACCGGCCCCGTTGTGCTCGTCAGTGGCGGATCGCAGGGCGCCGCGAGCATCAACCGTGCTCTCGAGGGGGCGATGGCGGAGCTGCTCGCGGCCGGCGTGTCGATCCTCCACGTGCTCGGGCCGAAGAACATGACGCCGACGACTTTTCCGCGTACGGACGTGGGCGCCGGGGCCGTGTACGAGCCGGTGGCCTACGTCAAGGCGATGGAGCGTGCGTACGCCGCGGCCGACCTCATGGTGGGCCGGTCGGGCGCCGGTACAGTCGTCGAGACCGCGATCGTCGGGCTGCCGGGCATCTTCGTCCCGTTGCCACACGGCAATGGCGAGCAGGCGCGCAACGCGACGTCCCTGGTCGAGGCCGGAGGCTGCGTGCTGATCCAGGACCGGGATCTCACGGCGGACAGGCTCCGGGACGAGGTCCTGCGGATCATCCAGCACCCCGACGTGCTGTCGCGGATGGCGGCGGCCGGCCAAGGCGTCGTCCCGGCGGATGCCGCCCAGCGGGTCGCGGCGATCGTGCTCGAGGCGGCGCGACGATGACCCTGCTCGATCCGATCCCCGTCCTTCCGGCCGACGACGTCGGTCCGGTGCACTTCATCGCGATCGGTGGAGCGGGCATGAGCGGCATCGCCCAGCTGTACGCCGAGCGAGGGATCGAGGTCACGGGCTCGGACCAGGCGGACTCGCCGGTTCTGCAGCGGCTCGCCAGCAGTGGTATCCGTACGTACGTGGGTCATCGCGCGGAGCAGATCGGCAACGCTCGTACGGTCGTGGTCTCCAGCGCGGTCAAGCAGTCGAACCCGGAGCTCGCCGCAGCGCGGGACAAGGGCCTTCTCGTGTGGCACCGCAGCGCGGCGCTCGCCGCTCTCATGCTGGGTCGCACAGCCATCTCCATCAGCGGCACCCATGGCAAGACGACGACGTCCGCGATGACGGCGATGATGCTGACGGCCGCCGGCGCCGACCCCTCGTACGTGGTGGGCGCCCCGCTCCAGTCCTCCGGCTCGAGCGCCCATCTCGGCGCCGGCTCGACGTTCGTCGTCGAAGCCGACGAGTCCGACGGGAGCTTCCGGCAGTACCCGACGGTGATCGCAGTCGTCACGAACATCGAGACGGACCACCTCGACAACTGGGTGACGTCGGAGGGGTATGCCGCAGGCTTCGTCCAGTTCTGCACCTCTCGTACCGTGCGTGTGGTCATCCTCGACGCCGACGATGCGGGCTGCCAGTGCCTTGCGGTGGCGCTGCAGGGCGGCCCCATCCCGGTGACGACCGTGGGGGAGCGCGAGGGCGCGGACATCCGGCTGACCGACATCGTCGACTCTCGCGGGACGGCGCGGGCGACGATCAGCTGGCCCGGCGGTACGGGCGATCTGCGGTTGCCTGCCCCTGGCCGCCACAACCTGCACAATGCCGCAGCGGCGTTCGCGGTGGGTCACCACCTGGGCCTCGATCCGCAGCTGCTGCTCGACGGTGCCGCGCGGTTCGCCGGCACGGAGCGTCGCTTCGAGCTCGTCGCGAAGGTCGCAGGCGTCACGATCGTCGACGACTACGCGCACCATCCCACCGAGATCGCCGCGACGCTGAAGGCGGCGAGGACTGCTGCAGGTACCGGGCGGGTCGTCGCCTGCTTCCAGCCACACCTGTACAGCCGCACGCGCGACTTCGCCGTCGCATTCGGGAGGGCGCTCGCGGCCGCCGACATCGTGATGGTCACCGACGTGTACGGGGCACGTGAGGAGCCCATGCCGGGCATCTCCAGCGAGCTCGTCGTCACAGCAGCGCGCGACGCCGGGGCGGACGTCCGATACGTGCCGGCGCTCAACGACGTCGCCGTGGCACTCGCTGAGCTGGCGCACGAAGGCGACCTGATCCTCACGCTCGGCGCGGGCGACATCACGACCGCGGGGCCCGCACTCGCGCGACTCCTTGAGGCGGGACGTGGCTGATCGTCCGCGTACCGTCGACGCGTCCGTACGGCTCGCGGCCAAGCGGCGGGAGCGTCTCCGCCACAGGATCCTGGTCGTCTCCGCGGCCATCGTCGTCATGGCCGCCATCGCTGGGGCCGTGTGGGCCGTCTTCTTCTCGCCCACGTTCGCGGTGACGACCGTGTCGGTGACCGGGACCTCGGTCCTCACGGTCGACGAGGTCACTGCCGCGGCCCAGGTCCCGCTCGGTACACCGCTCGCCCGACTCGACACCGCAGCGATCGCCAGCCGGGTCAAGCAGCTCAAGGCGGTGGCGGACGTCGCGGTGACGCGATCGCCGCCACACGGGGTGAAGATCGCGGTGACGGAGCGTACGGCCGTCTACGCCGTCTCCTCGGTCAGCGGCTTCGACCTGGTCGACGCCACCGGCGTTCCGTACACGTCCGTCGTGGACGCGCCCGCGGGACTCGTCATCGCCTCCATCACCGGGGACGACGAGCGGTTGCGGCGCGACGTGGCGACCGTCGTCACGGCATTGCCCAAGGCCCTGCGGGATCGGGCTGTCCTCATCACCGCTCAGACCCCCGACAGCATCCTCATCGAGCTGAGGGGCGGCGAGCAGGTGGTCTGGGGGAGTGCGGAGAACTCGGTGCAGAAGGCTCAGGTGATCGCCGCGCTGCTCTCGGTGAGAGCCAGCGTGTACGACGTGAGTTCCCCGAGCCATCCCACGACCAGAGGCTGATCCCACGCTCGGTCGTCGCGACCCTGAACCACAGGTCGAGGTATGCGGCGAGTCGTCCGCACCAACGTGGCAAAGGCTCTGACACTCTCGTAGCCTGACCGCACCGGGGACCGATTGGGTGCCCAGTGCTCCGATCAGACCGAGCGAGGCTCCAGTGGCAACCGCATCCCAAAATTACCTGGCCATCATCAAGGTCGTCGGCGTCGGCGGCGGTGGCGTCAACGCCGTGAACCGGATGATCGAGGCCGGGCTGCGTGGGGTGGAGTTCATCGCGGTCAACACCGATGCTCAGGCGCTCCTGATGAGCGATGCCGACGTGAAGCTCGACATCGGGCGTGACCTGACCCGCGGTCTCGGTGCCGGCGCTGATCCCGAGAAGGGCCGCCAGGCTGCCGACGACCACGCCGACGAGATCGAGGAAGTGCTCAAGGGCGCCGACATGGTCTTCGTCACGGCCGGCGAAGGAGGCGGTACGGGCACGGGCGGGGCGCCGATCGTCGCGCGCATCGCACGCTCTCTCGGAGCGCTGACGATAGGCGTGGTGACGCGTCCGTTCAGCTTCGAGGGGCGGCGTCGTTCGACCCAGGCGGAGGACGGCATCGCGAACCTCCGCGACGAGGTCGACACCCTCATCGTCATCCCCAACGACAAGCTGCTCGACATGACCGATCACCACGTGGCGATCCTCGACGCGTTCCGTCAGGCAGACCAGGTGCTCATGCAGGGCGTGTCCGGCATCACCGACCTCATTACGACACCCGGCCTGATCAACCTCGACTTCGCCGACGTCAAGGCGGTCATGTCGAACGCCGGGTCCGCGCTCATGGGCATCGGGAGCGCGCGTGGCGAGGATCGCGCGCGCGCCGCGGCGGAGATGGCCGTGTCGTCGCCGCTGCTCGAGGCGAGCATCGAAGGCGCGCACGGTGTCCTTCTGTCGATCGCAGGCGGCTCAGACCTGGGGCTGCACGAGGTGTCGGACGCAGCCAACCTCATCGAGGCGGCCGCCCATGAGGACGCGAACATCATCTTCGGCACGGTCATCGACGACGCCCTCGGCGACGAGGTACGTGTGACGGTGATCGCGGCAGGCTTCGACGGCGGGGTGCCGCTGCGTCGCCAGCCGGGCAGCCAGATGCCCACCCGGGCCACGTCCTCGCGTCCTGGCACGCCGAGCACGCCGCCGGTCACGCCGGAGCCAGCCGCGGTTGAGCCGTCGTCTGGCGGCTCCGATGAGCTGGACGTCCCGGACTTCATGCGCTGACGTGTTCGTCGCCGCGTTCGAGCCGTCGGCCAACTCCGGAGTCGGGATCGCCTTCACCGACCGCCTCGGCGGGATCAGCCAGGGCTCGTACGGACCGCTCAACCTGGGACGTAGTGATGATGACGACCCGGCTGCGGTGGCAGCCAACTTCGCGCTGGTCCGCGCCGAGCTGGGGGTCTCACGGATCGCGACCCTTCACCAGGTCCACTCCGCCGACGTCCTCGTCATCGATGACACGACGTTCCCGGCCGATCGTCCGGGCGGTGAGCTCGGGGGATCCGCACCCGGCGGGCTGAGCCTTCCCCTCGCTGACGCGATGGTCACCACGCTGACGGGTGTCGCGCTCTGCATCCGCGCCGCGGACTGCGTCCCTGTCCTGCTCGCCGACGCGAAAGCCGGCGTCGTCGGCGCGGCACACGCCGGGCGCGTGGGGGTGGCGGTCGGCGTGCTTGCGGCGACGGTCTCCGCAATGCGAGAGCTGGGGGCCGGCGAGATCACCGCATGGATAGGGCCTCATGTGTGCGGGCGTTGCTACGAGGTGCCGCCCGAGATGGCCGAGGCGGTGGCTGAGGTCGTACCGGAGACGGCGTCCACCACCAGCTGGGGGACGCCCGCGCTCGACCTGGGAGCGGGCTGCGAGGCCCAGCTGGCGCGACTGGGCGTGCCGTCGACGCGTCACGGCGGCTGCACGCGCGAGAACGAGCTGCTGCACTCCCACCGCCGTGACGGCGCCGAGGCAGGTCGCCTCGGTGCCTTCGTGTGGCTCGCGGGCGACTGATCACGGGCGTGTCGGCAGCCGCGTCCGCAGTTCCGGCCACGAGCGACGTTAGCCTCGGTGTGTAGGCGTACGGGAGGGACCGGACATGGCGGACTTGATCAAGCGTGGCGCTGCCTGGCTAGGACTGGTCACGGACCATCGCTACGACGACAACGGTGAGCTCATCGAAGAAGAGCTCACCGAGTCGATCGGCGAGGATTCGCTGCTCGTCGAGCACACGGCGAGCGTGACCCCATTGCCGAGCCGTCGCGCAGTGGCTCCTGAGCCCGCGGACCTCTCTCGGATCGTCACGGTGCATCCGAGGACGTTCAACGACGCCAAGACCATCGGTGAGAGCTTCCGCGATGGCTTCCCCGTGATCATGAACCTCACCGACATGGAGGACTTCGACGCGAAGCGCCTCGTCGACTTCTCCGCCGGCCTGATCTTCGGCCTGCGCGGGACGTTCGAGAAGGTCACGAACAAGGTCTTCCTGCTCAGCCCCAACGAGGTCACTGTCACCGCCGAGGACCGCGAGCGGATCGCGGGCGGTTTCTACAACCAGAGTTGACGTCGTCGGCGTCGTCGCTGGGGGTCTTGGCAGCGGCAAGTCTCGACCTGTAGTGGAGATGGGAACCGCGCTACGATGCCTTCACCGGCATGTCCTTGGTCCCCTAGGAAACGCTGCTATAGCCTGATTCAGCCGATCGCAGGGTTGCACCTGCCCCGGTGTTCCCGGTGCACAGCCCGCTACGAGTCTCTTCAGAGGTGTACAGATGACGATGACGCTGGACGAGGTCCGCAAGACCCGGTTCCACATGTCCCGCCGCAATGGCTACGAGGTGACCGATGTGGACATCTTCGTGGACAAGGTCGAGGCCACCCTGATGACGATCACCGAGCAGAACGACCACCTGCGTCGTCAGCTCGAGGCCGCACAGGTCGGCGGTAACAGCCCTGAGCTGCAGGCCGAGGTGGATCGTCTGCGCGCCGAGGTCCAGAGACTGCGCGGCGCGGCCGACGAGGTCGCCTCGCTCCAGGTCGAGACTGAGCGTCTGCAGGCCGAGCTCGACCAGGCTCGTTCAGGCGCGGGCGACTCGGGACTTGTCGAGGAGAACCAGCGGCTGCGTCAGCTCGTCGACGCACACCAGCGCGAGGCGGCAGAGCAGGGCGACGTCGCCGGAGAGAACGAGCGTCTTCGCGCCCAGATCGCCGAGCTCAATGCTCGTCCGGTCGCCAGCCCCGATGGCGGCGGACTCCAGCACATCGTCGTCACGACGAGCACCGACGCCAGCGCTGCGGTCATCAAGCTCGTACAGCTTGCGACCGAGCAGGCCGAGTCGTTGGTCGAAGACGCACAGGCCGACGCCCAGCGGCGCCGGGTCGAGGCGGAGGAGCACGCGACCAAGGTGACCCAGGAGGCCGATGCCGAGGCGGAGAGGCTCACCCAGGAGTCCCAGGCCGCTGCTCAGAAGCTCACGCAGGAGTCGCAGCTCGAGGCTCAGCGGATCGCTGAGGAGGCGGCCACGAGGGCCCACGAGTCCACGACGGACGCGCGCACCAAGGCCGACCGCGTCGAGTCCGAGGCACGGGTCAACGCCGAGAGGCTCGTCACGGAGGCGGAGGCCCGCGCATCGTCGGTCGAGCGCGAAGCCAACTCCCGCCGCGCCGAGCTTCTCACCGCTCTGGAGAAGGAGCGGGACGCTCTGTCGAGCCACGTCGGCAAGCTGCGCGAGTTCGAGTCCAGCTACCGCGACTCGCTCGTCACGCACCTGTCGGGTCTCGTGGACGATCTCAAGAACCGCACGTTCGAGCCGACGGATGCCCCGCAGATCGGCCAGACGACGCCTCAGCAGGGCAACAGCGGCTCGCAGACACCGCGTCTCGACGCTCTGCTCACGAACCACGACTGAGGGTTATCACCGCGCGGGGGCTCCCTTTCGGGGCCCCTTCGCGTTTCTTAGGGAGTGGCGCGTCACTCGCGTTTCTCTTGGCCGTGTATGGTTCGCGTCCTGACAACACGCGTGAGAGGTGAGATATGGCAGCGGCTCGTCGTCCAGGCACAGCTACCGGTACTCAGGTAGCCGTTCCGGTGATTCCTGTTGCGGAGGGTGAGGACCCGTGGACCGCCGAGGAATTGGCCGAGGTGCGCGCGGAGCTCGTGGCTGAGGTTGCTCGCATGGAACACGCGATCATCATCGCTGAGGCGGAGCTCGACGAGTTGCTACGCGACGCCGGGGATGGCGCAGGCCGCGACCCGGCAGACGTCGGCTCCAGCAACTTCGAACGCGACCAGGAGATGTCTCTGGCGCAGAACGCCCGCGAGATGCTCGAGCAGAGCCAGTTGGCGCTGCGGCTCTTCGACGAGGGGCAGTTCGGAACGTGCGAGATGTGCAGCATTCCCATCGGCAAGGCTCGGCTCCAAGTGTTCCCGCGCGCGACCATGTGCGTGAAGTGCAAGCAGCGCGAGGAGCGACGATAGGCCCTCGAGGCGCCATCGGGCATCGTGCCGCGAGGCGCCTCATCGTGCTCATTGCCGTGGCGGGACTGGTCCTCGACCAGGTCACCAAGGCGATGGCCGTTGCATGGCTCGATCCCAGGAACCCTGCGAGCATTCTCGGTGGCCTGGTGACATTCCAGCTCATCCGCAACCCTGGCGCCGCCTTCAGCATGGGCGAGAACGCGACGGTCCTGTTCGCCATCCTGGCGATCGTCATGCTGCTCCTCGTCGTCTTCGGGCTCGCCCCCAAGGTCACGGAGCGCGCCTGGGCGGTGGCGACGGGGCTCGGCATCGCCGGGATCGCGGGCAACCTCACCGACCGTCTGTTCCGGCCGCCGAGCGTCATGCACGGCCACGTCGTCGACTTCATCCAGCTGCCCTACTTCGCGATCGTCAACGTGGCGGACATCTGCCTGACGTCGGCCGCGGTCACCATCGTCGTCCTCTCGCTGTTCGCGGGTCGCAAGGGCGCCAAGGGCGCGGACGACGGCCTGGGGGAGTCGGCGCCGCCGCAGTCGGACGCATGAGCGTCCACCTCGTCCCGGACGGCCTCGATGGCGAGCGGGTCGATGTCGCCGCGTCGCGTATGACGGGGATGAGCCGCTCGCGGATCGAGACCCTCATCGCCGAAGGGCACGTACAGCTCGACGGTCACCTGGCAGCGAAGTCGGAGCGCGTCACGGGTGGATCGCTCCTCGAGGTCGAGGACTCCGACGCGCCGACCGTCTCCGTCGTGCCACGAGAGGTTGCGGGGATCCGCATCGTGCACGACGACGCCGACATGGTGGTCGTGGACAAGCCCGCCGGGGTCGCGGCGCATCCGAGTCTCGGCTGGGACGGGCCGTCGGTCATCGAGCACCTCGCGGCCGCAGGATTCCGCATCTCCACCTCTGGCGCCTCCGAGCGACAGGGAATCGTCCAGCGGCTCGATGTCGGGACGTCAGGGCTGATGGTCGTCGCGAAGAGCGAGATCGCGTACACACGGCTCAAGAACGCGTTCCGGGCGCGGACGGTCGACAAGACGTACCACGCCCTCGTACAGGGCCATCCTGACCCTTTCGAGGGCACCATCGAGGCACCCATCGGGCGCGACCCGAACCATGACTGGAAGATGGCCATCATCGCGGGCGGCCGTCACTCGGTGACCCACTACACGACGCTCGAGGCGCATCGGGCTGCCAGCCTGATCGAGATCCACCTCGAGACCGGCCGGACGCACCAGATCCGGGTCCACATGGCGGCTCTGCACCATCCGTGCGTGGGCGACCCCCTGTACAGCGCGGACCCCGTCCTTGCCGCGAAGCTCGGTCTTGATCGCCAGTGGCTGCACGCGGTGGAACTGTCGTTCGAGCATCCGACGCGTGGCGAGATCGTGACGTTCACCAGTGAGTACCCGAGTGACCTGCAGCGGGCCCTGGAACTCGTCCGGGCCTGGTGACTTCCGCGCAGTAAGGTTCAGGTTGTGCGAAGAGCCAAGATCGTGTGCACCCTCGGCCCGGCGACATCTGGCGAACGGATGGACGCCCTCATCCAGGCGGGGATGAACCTCGCCAGGCTGAACATGAGCCACGGCGACCATGCCGAGCATGGTGAGCGGCTGAGCGAGGTACGCAGGGCGGCTGAGGCGGCCGGCAAGCCGATCGCCGTGTTCGCCGATCTCCAGGGACCGAAGATCCGGCTCGGCCGGTTCGAAGCAGGACCCGTCGTCCTCGTGAACGGCGCAACGTTCACCATCACGGTGGACGACATCCTCGGTGACGTGGATCGTTGCTCGACGACGTTCAAGGACCTGCCCGGTGACGTCTCGGTGGGTGACGCGATCCTCATCGACGACGGACGCGTCGAGCTGCGTGCGACGAACGTCACCGACACCGATGTCGAGTGCGAGGTGGTCGTCGGTGGCCCGGTGAGCAACAACAAGGGCATCAACCTGCCGGGCGTCGCCGTGAGCGTCCCGGCGTTGAGCGACAAGGACACCGAGGACCTCCGCTGGGCGCTGCGCCAGGGTGTCGACATGGTCGCGCTCTCGTTCGTACGGAGCGCCAACGACATCGTCAGCGTCCATCGCATCATGGACGAGGAGGGACGCCGCGTCCCGGTCATCGCCAAGATCGAGAAGCCGCAGGCCGTCGACAACCTCGACGAGATCATCGACGCGTTCGACGCCTTCATGGTGGCTCGCGGCGACCTGGGAGTCGAGCTTCCGCTCGAAGACGTACCTGTCGTTCAGAAGCGCATCATCCGTGCGGCCCGGACGTGGGCCAAGCCCGTCATCGTCGCGACCCAGATGCTCGAGTCGATGATCTCCTCTCCGCGCCCGACGCGGGCGGAGGCCTCCGACGTCGCGAACGCCGTCCTGGACGGTGCGGACGCCGTGATGCTGTCCGGCGAGACCTCGGTCGGCGCGTATCCGGTCGAGACCGTCTCGGTCATGTCGCGCATCATCGGCGCCGTCGAGGAGCACGGGTTCTCGTCGATCAACGAGATCGAGTGGGACCCGCACACGACCGGCGGCGTCATGGCCATGGCTGCCGCGGAGGTGGCCGGTCGTCTGGGCGCCCGCTACCTGGTCGCGTTCTCCAAGAGCGGTGACACCGCTCGGCGGTTGTCCCGGCTGCGGTCCGAGATCCCGGTGCTCTGCTTCACGCCCCGGAAGCAGACGCAGCGCGAGCTGTCCCTGCTCTGGGGCGTCACCACCTTCACGACCCAGGAGCACAGCGACTTCCAGGATCTTCTCGAGGAGGTCGACACCATCCTCGAGCGCGAGCAGCTCTGTGAGCGGCGCGACCGACTGGTCGTCGTGTACGGCTCGCCGATGGGCATCTCAGGCAAGACCAACGCGCTCATGGTGCATCGCCACTACCCGCGCAGCAGCGGGTGGGGCGAGAACATCTGAGGTTGATCCGGTGCCCGAGAGGGGAGTCGAACCCCTATGCCCTTGCGGGCAGACGGGTTTGAGCCGTCCGCGTATGCCATTCCGCCACTCGGGCTCATCGCCCGCCCGGAAATTGTGCCACAGCGGCGTCCGATGGGTGCGCGAGGGCCGCGACGGGCGGGAAACGCGCATTAATGCCAGAATGGCGTTCGTGACTGACGACACCACCAATCCTCCCTCTCCTCGCCGGGTCCTCGTTGCTGAGGACGAGGCGCTCATCCGGCTCGATCTCGTGGAGCTCCTCACAGAGGAAGGCATGATCGTCGTCGGGCAGGCCGCCAACGGCGAGGAAGCCGTCGAGATGGCCAGGGAGTTCAAGCCGGACGTCGTCGTCATGGACGTCAAGATGCCCAAGCTCGACGGCATCAGCGCGGCCGAGATCATCGCCAAGGAACGTATCGCCCCTGTCGTGATCCTCACGGCGTTCTCCCAGCGGGAGCTGGTCGAGCGGGCGAGCGAGGCCGGTGCGATGGCGTACGTGGTCAAGCCGTTCGACGCCTCCGACGTCGTGCCTGCGATCGAGATCGCTGCCGCGCGGTTCGCCCAGATCATCGCCGTCGAGGCCGAGGTGTCCGACCTGCAGGAAAGGCTCGCGTCGCGCAAGGCTGTCGACCAGGCCAAGGGCCTGCTGCAGGAGTCCCTAGGTCTCACCGAGGCCGAGTCCTTCCGCTGGATCCAGAAGACGGCCATGGACCTCCGCAAGTCGATGCGCGAGGTCGCGGAGGGCGTCGTCGACCATCACAAGTCCGGCAGGGGTGCCGCCCCGAAGGCCTGACGCTTCTGCATCGGGGCGGGCCCGATCCCGCCCTAGGGCTGGTCGGCGAGCAGGCGCTCCAGTGTCGTGCGGCCCATCTCGGCCATCAGGGGGTTGGTGTCGCGGTAGTACCAGACCACCCCCATCGCCTGCTCGAACGCCCAGGCCTGTCCGCGCAGCCACTGGAGGTCGGGACACGACAGCTCGAGCCTCAGGACGTCACGGGCGGAGGAGCCGAGAAGGTGCCAGGCGGCCACGAGATCGAGCGCAGGGTCCGCGGCGCGGAAGCCACCGCCGTCGAGGACGCCGACGAGCCGGTCTCGCTCGACGAGCAGGTTGCCGGGGATCAGGTCGGTGTGGCTCATGACGTCGGCGTCCTCGCGAGGCAGCTCCCGGAACGACGACCAGAGCCGCCTGAGCGCGGCCGTGTCGACGAGGTCTCGGCTCTCGGTGAGGCACTCCTCGATCCAGGCGTCATGGTCGGGAAGGTCGCCGCCCCGACCCGTACCGCTGAACCGTCGTCCGCGGGTGTCAGCCGTCCGGAACGCCTGGATGAGTTCCGCCAGGTCGCGCGCGAACGCGGAGGAGCCCTCGCACGACGTGGGTGTGGCGACATGGCCGTCGAGCCAGGTCTGAGCGCTCCACGGCATGGGGAAGCCGTGACCGGGCGCGCCCACATGTACGGGTCGCGGCACGGGGAACGGGCTGACGGGGGCCATCTCGTGGGCTGCTGCGGCCTCCAGCTCCAGCTGGGAGCGCGCCTGGGTCGGGTCGTACGGACGGAGCGGGAACCGTGCGGTGAGCCGGTCGCCGACGCGGAAGATCGCGTTCACAGTGCCGGTGCCCGAGAGCCGCTCGATCGGCTCGCCGGCGAACTGGGGCAGCTCGTCCGCGATGAGCGCGGTGACCTGGTCGACCGCGATGGAGAGCTGGTCGTCGTGCATGCGGTCCAAGCCGTTACCCCTGGATCGTGCCCGGTCGCAGCTGGCAGGTGATCCGGGCCGTGGTCAGGCGGTGTCCTTGGTCGTCGGAGATCACGATCTCGTACGTGGCCGTCGTCGACCCCAGGTAGAGCGGACGCGCCACGCCTGTCACCCAGCCCTCGCGGGCGGAACGGTGATGGGTCGCGTTGATGTCCACGCCGATGGGGAGCAGGTCACGCTCGCGCCCGTAGGCGTAGGCGGCCATCGATCCGAGTCCCTCCGCGAGCGCGCAGGTGGCGCCGCCGTGGAGGATCCCCGCGATCTGCGTGTTGCCCTCGACGGGCATGCGGCCGCGGGTCTCCTCGGCCGTCACCTTCTCGATGACCACGCCGAGCCGCTCCTCGAGCGGGCTCTTCATGGTCGCCATCCAGTCTGGAAGATCCGCATGTGTCACTCCCGTACTCTGGCAGACGCGTCCACATGAGTTGTGTCAGTCGGGCCGGATAGAGTCACCGGCATGGCGATCCAGACCTTTGAGCGGCCGCGTCTCCTGCTCATCGACGGTCACTCGATCGCGTACCGGGCGTTCTTTGCGCTACCGGTGGAGAACTTCTCGACGTCGACGGGCCAGCACACCAACGCGGTGTACGGGTTCACGTCGATGCTCATCAACGTGCTGCGCGACGAGGCTCCCACCCACCTCGCCGTGGCGTTCGACGTATCGAGGCAGACGTTCCGGACGGAGCTGTACGCGGCGTACAAGGGCAACAGGTCAGCGTCCCCACCCGAGTTCGCGGGCCAGGTGGCACTCGTCAAGGAGGTCCTGGACGCCCTGAACGTGGTCCACCTCGAGCTGGACGGTTACGAGGCCGACGACATCATCGCGACGCTGACGACGGAAGCGGTCAACGACGGGCTCGACGTGCTCATCGTCACCGGCGACCGGGACGCGCTCCAGCTCGTCAACGACCACGTCACCGTGCTCTACCCCCGCAAGGGTGTGTCCGACCTGGCGCGCATGACGCCGACGGCCGTGGCGGAGAAGTACTTCGTCACACCGGAGCGCTACCCCGACCTCGCGGCGCACGTCGGTGAGACGAGCGACAACCTGCCAGGCGTGCCCGGCGTCGGACCGAAGACCGCCGCGAAGTGGCTAGAGGCTTACGACGGGCTGGAGAACCTGGTGCGCCAGGCAGCCGACGTCCCCGGCAAGGCGGGGGAGTCGTTCCGCGAGCACCTCGAGGACGTGACGACGAACCGGCGGGTCAACGCACTCCTCCGCGATCTGGCGCTCCCGTTCAGCAGCGCCGACTTCGAGAGACGGCACTGGGATCGCGACGCAGTGCACCGGCTGTTCGACGGGCTCGAGTTCCGGGTGCTTCGCGATCGGCTCTTCGACGTGCTGCCGGCCGAGGAGCCCACTGCCGAGGGTGGGTTCGAGATCGTGGGCGACGTGCTCGAGCCCGGCAGCGTCCGCGAGTGGCTGGACGCTCACGGGTCCGGCGTGCTCACAGGCATCGAGGCCGTCGGGCGCTGGGGGAGCGGTACGGGAGATCTCGTGGCGCTGGCGCTCGCGAGCGCCGACGGGGCTGCCGCGTACCTCGACGTCACCGAGCTCAGCCCGGACGACGACGCCGCGCTCGCCGGCTGGCTGGCCGATCCCGCGCATCCGAAGGCCATCCATGACGCGAAGGGACCGTTGCTCGCCATCTGGGCGCGTGGCTGGGACCTCGATGGGCTCGTCAGCGACACCCAGGTCGCGGCCTACCTGCTGAGACCCGACCAGCGCACCTACGATCTGGGAGATCTCGCGCTGCGTCATCTGAAGCGCGAGCTGCGCGCTGAGGTGGCCGGCGGTCCGGTCGGCAGTCCCGACGACCAGCTGATGCTCGACTTCGGCGACGAGCCTTCGGACTCGGTCGAGGTGGCGCAGGCCGCCATGCTCAAGGCCCGTGCGGTCATCGACCTTGCCGAGGCGCTGAGAGTCGAGCTCGAGAGCCAGGGAGGGACGCTGCTGGTGCGCGACGTCGAGCTGCCTCTGCTCCGCACGCTGGCCACGATGGAACGCACGGGCATCGCCGTCGACACCGATCTGCTGGACGAGCTGTGGCGCGGCTTCGACGACCGGGTGTCGAGCGCCGCAGCGGCCGCGTACGACGTCATCGGCAAGCAGATCAACCTCGGCTCTCCCAAGCAGCTGCAGACCGTGCTCTTCGACGAGCTGCACATGCCCAAGACCCGCAAGCTCAAGAGCGGTTACACGACGGATGCGGATGCCCTCGAGGGGTTGTACGCGAAGACGGGTCATCCGTTCCTCGCCCACCTGCTCGAGCACCGCGACGCCATCCGGCTGCGCCAGACCGTCGAGGGGCTCCAGAAATCGGTGGCCGATGACGGCCGCGTGCACACCACGTACGTCCAGACGATCGCGGCGACCGGCCGGCTGAGCTCGACCGACCCCAACCTGCAGAACATCCCCGTCCGGACCGAAGCCGGCCGCCGGATCCGCGAGGCCTTCGTCGTCGGACCCGGCTACGAGACGCTGGTCACGGCTGACTACAGCCAGATCGAGATGCGGATCATGGCCCATGCGTCCCATGACACGGGCCTCATCGAGGCGTTCCGGTCCGGACATGACTTCCACACGGTCATGGCAGCCCGCGTCTTCGGTGTCGCCCCCGATGCGGTCTCCATCACCGAACGGGCCCGCATCAAGGCCATGAACTACGGCCTCGCGTACGGGCTGAGCGCGTTCGGCCTGTCCCAGCAGCTGGGCATCGAGACCTCCGAGGCCCGCGTCCTGATGGACGAGTACTTCGAGCAGTTCGGCGGCGTACGCGACTACCTCATGGGTATCGTCGCCGAAGCCCGCAAGACCGGCTACACAGAGACGCTGCTGGGCCGACGCCGTTACCTGCCCGACCTCGGGTCGTCCAACAGGCAGCGCCGCGAGATGGCCGAGCGGATGGCGCTCAACGCACCCATCCAGGGGTCGGCGGCCGACATCATCAAGGTCGCGATGCTCGACGTGGAGTCGGGGCTCATGCAGGCAGGGCTCGCCAGCCGGATGCTGCTGCAGGTCCACGACGAGCTCGTGCTCGAGGTTGCGCCAGGTGAACGGGAGCAGGTGGAGGCCCTCGTCCGGGAGAAGATGTCCGGCGCCATGGCCCTCGACGTTCCGCTCGACGTGTCCGTCGGTGTCGGCCGGTCCTGGTACGAAGCGGCGCACTGATGCCGCAGACGTTGCACGACCTGACCTCGGTCGACGATCCCGCCGGCCCGCTGCTGCGGCAGTGGCTGGAGTCGGGTGATGTCGACGCCCAGGTCCTGGACGTGGAACCCGGGCGTCGTGACCAGTGCCTCGTCGGTCTCCAGGTGACGCTGCGGTCGGTGCTCGGCGCCCTCGCGTACGAGACCGGCGGAGTCCTGGTCGACCACGGGTGGCTGCGGCTCCTCGGCGGTGGGCACGGTGCGCTGCCGTCCCTGTACGAGGCGCTCGGCCTCGACGACGCCTCCTCGGCACCCGACTACATCGTGCTCGGCTGGGACGTCGTGGGTGGCGTCTTCGCCCTCGATGGCGGCGGGCTCCGCGGTGTGAAGGGGCACGTCTGCTACTACGCCCCGGACGCGCTGCAGTGGGAGGACCTCGAGTTCGGCCACGCCGAGTTCGTACGGTGGACCCTCACGGGGGGCCTCTCGACGTTCGCCGGCGACCTGCGGTGGGAGGGCTGGGAGGCTCACACTTCGCTCGTCCCGCTCGACGAGGTCTACCGCAGCGAGCCGCCGCTGTGGACCTCGGAAGGGCAGGTGGTCGACGAGGCGGATCGCCGCCCCGTCCGGGTGGACGAGCTCCTCGCGCATCATGGGGAGGCCGCTGCGGCGATGGCGCATCCCCCGCAGAGCGGGCTGGATTGACCGTCCGATCAGCGCACAGGTAGGCTCCCTGGTGCGCTGTGACCTGCGTGGCTTCGGCATGGAGTAGGTCGCGCTCGTGATGGTCAGGGCTCGCACCCGCACTCGATCGAGGGTCGCGGCGTGCCACTACTCGCACCACCATCAACGGAGCCCCTCTACATGACCTTCACCTACGAGGCACCGCAGGTCGCCATCGACGACCTGGGATCGCCCGAGGATTTCCTCGCCGCGGTTGACGCGACCATCAAGTACTTCAACGACGGCGACATCGTCACCGGCACCGTCGTCAAGGTTGATCGGGACGAAGTCCTGCTCGACATCGGTTACAAGACCGAAGGTGTCATCCCCTCCAAAGAACTCTCCATCAAGCACGACGTGGACCCGTTCGACGTGGTCTCCGTCGGTGATGAGATCGAGGCCCTCGTTCAGCAGAAGGAGGACAAGGAGGGGCGCCTGATCCTGTCCAAGAAGCGTGCGCAGTACGAGCGCGCCTGGGGCACGATCGAGAAGGTCAAGGAAGCCGACGGCGTCGTCACCGGCCGCGTCATCGAGGTCGTCAAGGGCGGTCTCATCATCGACATCGGTCTGCGTGGCTTCCTGCCCGCGTCACTTGTCGAGATGCGTCGTGTCCGCGATCTGCAGCCCTACGTGGGCCAGGAGCTCGAGGCGAAGATCATCGAGCTCGACAAGAACCGCAACAACGTCGTGCTGTCACGGCGTGCGTGGCTCGAGCAGACCCAGTCCGAGGTGCGCCAGAACTTCCTCACGCAGCTCAAGGCGGGCCAGATCCGCAAGGGCGTCGTGTCGAGCATCGTCAACTTCGGCGCGTTCGTCGATCTCGGCGGTGTCGACGGTCTCGTCCACGTCTCCGAGCTCAGCTGGAAGCACATCGACCACCCGTCCGAGGTTGTCGAGGTCGGCCAGGAGGTGACGGTCGAGGTCCTGACCGTCGAGCTCGACCGTGAGCGTGTCTCCCTG
>JBBQBP010000004.1:0-118321 GCA_038317635.1 Propionibacteriales bacterium | reverse complement strand
CGTCGAGGACGAAGGCGCCCTGGGCCAGGAGGGCGTGGCGCTTGTGAGCCGTCGCGACCATGAGCTTGATGCGGTTGAGCTGGTTGGTCTCGGAGGCTCCCGGGTCGTAGTCGACCGAGACGACGTTCGACTCCGGATGGCGACGCCGCAGCTCGGCGAACATGCCCTTGCCGACCACGTGGTTCGGCAGGCACGCGAACGGCTGCGCGCACACGATGTTCGGCGCACCGAGCTCGATCAGCTCGACCATCTCGGCGGTGAGCAGCCAGCCCTCGCCCGCCCTCGTACCGATCGAGATGATCCCGTCGGCCTTCGCGGCCAGGTCCTTCATCTTCGGCGGTACGTCGAACTTGCCGGTCTTCTTCAGCGCCGCGGCGACAGGCGCCTGGTACTTCTCGATCAGCCACGTCGCGAAGTTCTTCACGTGGTGCGAGGTCTTGCCGATGCCCATGACGTCGTACTGGAACTGCGCCGAGTACAGCGGCATGAGGAAGAACTGGAGCATCCCGGGCAGTACGGCCTCGCAGCCCTCCGCTTCGACGACGTCCACCACATGGTTGTTCGCGTCAGGGTGGAACTTCACGAGGATCTCGCCGACGATGCCGACGCGCGGCCTGCGCTCGACATCACGCAGGGGAAGCTCGTCGAAGTCCTTGACGATCCGCTTGATGAGGCTCGTGTAGCCGATGGAGCGGCCGAGCGTCTCGCTGTAGCCCGAGTACTGCAGGAACTCCTGGCAGATGACGTCCCACTTGTCGTACAGGTCCTTGGCGGATCCGGGAACCGCCTCGTACGGTCGCACGCGCAGCACCACCGTCTGGAGCAGGTCGCCCAGCACCAGCGCCTGAAGGGCCGGATGGATCAGCGACGGCGTCATCTTGAAACCGGGGTTCTTCTCGAGCCCCTGGACGCTGATCGCCAGCACCGGCACCTGCGGGTAACCGGCATCGGCCAGCGCCTTGCGCAGCAGGGCCACGTAGTTCGTCGCGCGGCACATGCCGCCGGTCTGGGTGATCGCCACCGACGTGTGGTCGGGGTCCGCCTCGCCCGACTTGATCTTGTTCACCAGCTGGCCCACGACCATGATCGCCGGGAAGCAGGCGTCGTTGTTGACGTACTTGAGGCCCACCTCGACATCCGTCTGGCTCGCGTGCTCGAGCAGCTTGACGTTGAGACCGATCTTGCGGAGCACCGGCACGATCAGCCGGAAGTGCATCGGCGCCATCTGCGGCGCGTACACGACGTGCGTGTCCCGCGCCTCCTCGTCGAAGAGCCGGCGCTCCATCAGCGGCCCGTACGTGCTCACAGTCGCCGAGCCGCGACGCTCGGCCGCCGCCGCCTTCATCGACCGCAGCCGGATCGTGGCCGCGCCGAGGTTCGACACCTCGTCGATCTTGAGCAGCGTGTACATGTCGTCGGCCCGCTCGAGGATCTCTGCCACCTGGTCGGTGGTGATCGCGTCGACGCCGCAGCCGAAGGAGTTGAGCTGTACGAGGTGGAGCTCGGGCGTACGGGACACGATCGCCGCGCTCTCGTACAAGCGGGTGTGGTACGCCCACTGGTCACGCACCCGGATCGGACGTTCGAGCACCGACGTGCCGGGCTCCATGATGGAGTCCTCGGTGAGCACCGCCATGCCGAGGCCGGTGATGAGGCTCGGGATGCCGTGGTGGACCTCCGGGTCCACGTGGTACGGCCGGCCCGCGAGCACGATGCCCTTGATGTCGTGCTCGGCCATGTACGCGAGGGCGCGCTGTCCCTCGGCCCGTACATCGGCCTTGACCTGTGCGTCCTCGGCGAACCCGGCCTGTACGGCGGCGGCCATCTCGTCGAAGGGGATGTTCCAGTCGGCGAACACGTCGACGAGGCGCTTGGTCAGCTTCTCGGCGTCGTTGAGGTTGAGCATCGGCGACATGAACTTCACGCTCGGGTCCTGCAGCCGCGGCAGGTTCCGCTCGAGCACCTGGGGGTAGAACGCGACCACCGGGCAGTTGAAGTGGTTGTCGGCGCCCGCAGTCTCCTTGGCCTCCAGCGGCACGCACGGGTAGAAGATCGTACGAATCCCCTTGTCGAGCAGGTGCTCGATGTGACCGTGTGCCAGCTTCGCCGGGTAACAGACGTTCTCGCTGGGGATCGACTCCATGCCCTGCTCGAAGACCTCATGGCTCGAGCGGCCCGACGGGATGACGCGGAACCCGAGCTGGCTGAGGATCGTGAACCACAGCGGGTAGTTCTCGTACATGTTGAGCACCCGTGGGATGCCGATCTCGCCCCGCGTCGCAGCTGCGTCGGTCAGCCTGCGGTAGCCGAAGAGCCGCTTGTACTTGTAGTCGAACAGGTTCGGCAGCTCCGACTTCGGCGGCACCTTCTCGGTGCTCGCGCCGCGCTCGCAACGGTTCCCGGAGACGTGGCGGGTTCCGTCGCCGAAGTTCGAGATCGTCAGCTGGCAGTGGTTCTGGCAGAGCCGACAGGTGTCGAGCAACGTGTCGAGGACGAAGTCGTCGATCTCCTCCAGCGCCAGCGCCTGCGACTTCTCGCCGATCTGCCAGTTGCGCTGCGCGGTGAGCGCCGCCCCGTAGGCACCCATGAGGCCCGCGATGTCGGGACGCGTGACCTGGGCACCGGTCTGCAGCTCGAAGGCTCGCAGCACGGCGTCGTTGAGGAACGTACCGCCCTGTACGACGACCTTGTCGCCGAGCTGGGAGGCGTCCTTGAGCTTGATGACCTTGTACAGGGCGTTGCGGACGACCGAGTACGACAGGCCCGCGGCGATGTCGCCTTGCGTGGCACCTTCGCGCTGGGCCTGCTTGACCGAGCTGTTCATGAACACCGTGCAGCGCGTGCCGAGGTCGACCGGGGAGTCCGACTCCACCGCGGTGCCGGCGAACGCGTGGACGTCGGTGCCCATCGAGGCGGCGAACGTCTGCAGGAAAGATCCGCAACCCGACGAGCAGGCCTCGTTGACCGCGATCGAGTCGACGACGCCGTTGCGAATCCGCAGGTACTTCATGTCCTGGCCGCCGATGTCGATGACGCTCGTGACGCCGGGGCACACCCTCTCAGCGGCCCTGTAGTGGGCCATCGTCTCGATCTCGCCGTCGTCGAGCCGCAGTGCGGCCCGTACGAGTCCTTCGCCGTACCCGGTGACACAGGCGCGCGCGAGGTACGCGCTCCCTGGGATCTCGGTCAGCACGCTGCGCAGCATCCCGAGCGCGACATGGACAGGGTCGTTGCTGCCCTGGTACTGGTCGAAGACGACCTCACCGGTCGCGGTCAGCAGAATCGCCTTGACCGTCGTCGACCCGGCGTCGATACCGAGGAACAGCGGCCCGGAGGTCGTCGCGAGGTCCGCGCGAGAGACCTTGACCGAGTGGTGCCGGTCGACGAATGCGGATCGCTCCTCGTCGTCAGCGAAGAGCGGACGCATCCGGGCGGTGTTGAGCGAGACGAGGATGCGGTCCTTGAGGCGCCTCACGAGGTCGTGGGGGCGCTGTTCGGTGCCGCGGAGCGTGTTGGTGGCGTGGGCGTTCGCCGGCTGTCCCGCGAGCAGCGCCGCGCCGATGGCGACGAACAAGTGGGCCTCGTCCGGGGTGGTGAACGAGGAGACCTGAGCGGCCAGCGCCCGCTCGTACGCAGCCCTCAGCTGCGGCAGGAAGTGCAGCGGGCCGCCGAGGAAGACGACGTTGCCGCGGATCGGGTGGCCGCAGGCGAGGCCGGCGATCGTCTGGGTGGCGACGGCCTGGAAGACGGACGCCGCGAGATCGGTGTGCGCGGCGCCTTGGTTGAGCAGCGGCTGCAGGTCGGACTTCGCGAAGACGCCGCAGCGGGAGGCGATCGGGTAGAGGTGGTTGTACGAAGCGGCCAGGGCGTCGAGGCCGGCGGCATCGGTGTGGAGCAGGTTGGCCATCTGGTCGATGAACGCACCCGTACCGCCCGCACACGTACCGTTCATCCGCTGCTCGACGACCGGGTGGAGGAACGTGATCTTCGCGTCCTCGCCGCCGAGCTCGATGACGACGTCCGCCTGGGGCTCGAAGCGCTCGATCGCTGCGGTACCGGCGATGACCTCCTGGACGAACTCCACGCCCATCAGGTCGGCGACGCTCAGTCCAGCGGATCCGGTGACCGCGCACTGGAAGGCCTCGTGCGGGAATGCTTGTACGACCTCGGTGAGCAGGGTCCGGAGGGCGCCGCGAGCGTCGGCGTTATGGCGCCGGTACGAGCTGAAGCGCAGCGCGTCGCCGTCGAGAACGACCGCTTTGACGGTGGTCGATCCCACATCCAGACCGAGCGAAAGCAACGGGTCCTCCGATCAGAACGATCGTTCTGTACCTGGGTTCACGGTAACAGAGCGGTTGACCCGGGCTCCCCCGCGGGCCCAGAAGAGGAACCTCCTCCCGCCTGAGTGGGCGACTCCGCGTCGGCGAGCGGCGGGGCGTCAGCGGATCCGCTCGACGGTAGCCCCCACCAGCTCGACGCACTGCCGTTCCAGCTCGTCGAGGTCGTCGACGGGTTCGCCGGCGATCGCGGCCGCCGTCGTGAACTGGAGCGCGCCGTAGCACAGGCTCACCAGGGTCTGGGTCGAGCCATCGCTGGTGGAGAATCCCTTCCCGCCAGGGTGGACCTCGAGAATCCGGTCCAGGGCCGCAATGATGTCGGCCGTGCCTCGAGCCACTAGTGCCATCTGCTTCTCCACGAGCTGCGGATAGCGCGTGATGATCACGCCCCGCTGCTTGCTCGCGGCACTGTCGCGGACGACGTGGCCCGAGACGAGGAAGAGGAGTCCGACCACGGACTCGACGACCGTCGCAGACCCGTAGCGAACGGCATGCTGAGCGAGCATCTCCTCAGTGACCTCGAAGCCGCTCGTCACGAGGAGCGCGTCGTCCTTGCTGTCGAAGTAGTTGAAGAACGTTCGCCGCGAGACGCCTGCCCGATCGCTGATCTGCTCGACCGTGACGGCCTCCAGTCCGTCGCGCAGCACGAGCTCCAACGCGGCGTCTGCGAGCCGATGGCGGGTCTCTATGCGCTTGCGCTCACGAAGATGCCCGTGCGGGGCTGACTCGTCGATGTGCACGTCACTCACCGGCTCGCCTTCCATGAGAATTGCGTTAGTGCAGGTTTGCACTCGTGCAATCTATCGTGGATCATGACAGCATGCATCGTCTGGCAGCCTTCAGCATGAAGAACCGCGCCCTCATCGCGCTGGTGACCCTCGTCGTCGCCGTCTTCGGTGTGGTCTCGATGACGAGCCTGAAGCAGGAGCTCATCCCGTCGATCTCCTTCCCGGTCATCGCCGTGATCTCGGTGTACCCCGGTGCCTCGCCCGAGGTCGTGAACGATGACGTGTCGGCTCCCATCGAGTCCGCCATTCAAGGGATCGCAGGGCTGGACTCCAGCACAGCCACCTCCAGCACCAACTCGTCGATCGTCTCCGCGACCTTCAAGTACGGCACGGATCTGGTCGCGACCGAGCAGAAGGTGTCCCAGGCGATCAACCGCATCAAGGCGACGCTGCCCACAGGGGTCGATCCCCAGGTCGTCAGCGGATCCATCGACGACTTGCCGGTGCTGCAGGTGGCAGCCACGAGCAACGGGGACGTGAAGGCGCTCGCCTCGGCGATCAGGGCGAACGTCGTTCCGGAGCTGAGCAAGATCGACGGGGTACGAAGCGTGGCCCTGCAAGGCGCAGTGGGCCAGCGGGTCACGATCACTCCGAACCCTGCCTCGCTCGCGACTGCGGGCTTCACGACCGCGGACATCACGACCGCTCTGCAGCAGAACGGCGTACTCATCCCGGGTGGCGACATCACCCAGGATGGCTCCACCTACTCGGTGCTGGCGGGCGTGAAGCTGGCCTCGGTCTCCGACATCAGTGAGCTGCCGCTGATTCCGTCCCTCTCCTCTGCGGGCAAGGTCTCTCCCTCGACCATTGGCGCCGTCGCCACGGTGGCCCTGACCGACGATCCGGTGACCTCGATCTCGCTGGTCGACGGCAAGCCCGCGCTGACGATCTCCGTGACGAAGACCCCCGACGCGAACACCGTGGAGGTCTCGAACGCGGTCAACAAGATGCTGCCCGACCTCGAGACGAGGATCGGCGATGGCACCACGTTCACGTCGGTGTTCGACCAGGCTCCGTACATCCAGCAGTCGATCACCAGCCTCGGCGAGGAGGGCGGGCTCGGCCTCGTCTTCGCGATCCTTGTGATCCTGCTGTTCCTGCTCTCGGTCCGCTCCACGCTCGTCACCGCGATCTCGATCCCGACGTCGATCCTCGTCACGTTCATCGGTCTGAAGACCGTCGGCTACTCCCTCAACATCCTCACGCTCGGGGCGCTCACGATCGCGATCGGCCGTGTCGTCGACGACTCCATCGTCGTCATCGAGAACATCAAGCGCCACCTGGACCGGGGAGAGGATCGCGCGAGCACTGTCGTCACGGCCGTACGAGAGGTGGCCACTGCAGTGACCGCATCCACCGTCACGACCGTCGCCGTCTTCCTGCCGCTGGCGTTCGTCGGCGGCACCGTCGGCGAGCTCTTCCGGCCGTTCTCGCTGACCGTGTCGATCGCACTGCTCGCCTCGCTGCTGGTGGCCCTCACGATCGTGCCGGTCCTCGCCTTCTGGTTCCTGCGCCCGTCGAAACGAGCGCTCAAGCGACTGGCCACCCCTCACCGGGCCGAGACGGCGGTATCACCCGAGGCCGTCAACTCCGCGACGCCACTGTTCGTTCCGAAGCACGCGATCGTGGAGACGGCCGTCGAGGAGGACGGTGAGACGCCCACGCTGTTGCAGCGCGGCTACCGCCCCATCATCGTGTGGACGCTGCGGCACTCGGTGGTGACCGTGCTGCTGGCGGTTCTCGTGCTCATCGGGACGGGTGCATTGTTCCCGATGATGAAGACGAACTTCCTCGGGAGCTCCGGTCAGAACACCCTCACCGTGACCCAGAGCGTGCCGACCGGCGAGAGCCTCCAAGCGCAGCAGGACGTGGGTCTTCGGGCTTCCTCCGCGCTCAAGGCGGTCAAGGGGGTGACCACGGTTCAGGTCTCGATCGGGTCGGGCGGAGGCCTGGCAGCCTCGTTCGGTGGCGGTCAGAGCAGCGGCATCTCGTACTCGATCACCACGGATCCCAACGCTGACCAGAACGCCATTCAGTCCTCCATCCGTGACGCGTTCACCGGTATCGCAGAGCCGGCAGACATCCACATCGGCTCCGGGAGCAGTGCCGGCGGATCCACGGACATCGCCGTCGACATCGCCACCACCGACCAGTCCCAGCTCCAGGCGGCCAACGACACCCTGGTGACCACTCTGCGCGCGCTCCCGGAGGCCGCGCAGGTACAGAGCAACCTCTCCGCCTCCTCCCCGTACATCGCGGTGAAGGTCGACCGGGCGAAGGCCGCCGGTGTCGGCTTGAGTGAAGCCGCGGTCGGCGCCATGGTCAGCCGCTCGATCCAGTCAGCTCGGGTCGGGAGCATCGTGATCGACAACACCTCCCTGTCCATCTACCTGGCGCCGACCAACCCGCCCACCACCACCGCCGAGCTCGCCGAGCTCAAGATCCCCACGATCGCGGGTCTTGTCCCGCTGTCGAGTCTGGCCGACGTCGCTCAGACGAACGGTCCCGCGTCCATCACGACACAACGCGGCCAGCGGACCGCCAGCGTGTCCGTGACTCCCGTCGGTGACGACCTGGCGAGCGCCAGCTCCGCTGTCCAGGCCGCGATCGACAAGGCCGACCTTCCGCCCAGCGTCACGGCCACCCTCGGCGGTGTGACCGCTTCTCAGGCGTCCGCGTTCTCGCAGCTGGGGATGGCCCTGCTCATCGCGATCGTCATCGTGTACGTCGTGATGGTCGCGACGTTCCGATCGTTGCGCCAGCCCCTGCTCCTGCTGGTCTCTATCCCGTTCGCGGCGACGGGCGCGATCATCCTCCAGGTGGTCACCGGCGTACCCCTCGGCGTCGCCTCGTTGATCGGCGTCCTCATGCTGGTCGGGATCGTCGTGACCAACGCGATCGTCCTCGTCGACCTGGTCAACCAGTACCGGGACTCGGGGATGACTGTTCCCGAAGCGATCATGCATGGGTCCAGCCGCCGACTCCGGCCGATCCTCATGACAGCGCTCGCGACGATCCTCGCCCTGACCCCGATGGCTCTGGGCGTCACGGGTCACGGCGGGTTCATCTCGCAGCCCCTGGCCATCGTCGTGATCGGCGGCCTGCTCTCCTCCACTGTGCTGACCCTCATCGTGCTGCCGGTCCTCTACAACCTCGTCGAGGGCCGCCGCGAGCGGCGCGAGGCCATCAAGGCTCCCGCCTGAGATCGTCCCTCGGAGACACGAACGCCGCCTCGCGTGAGCGAGGCGGCGCCGCGTCAATCCGGGGTGGAGCCCGGAAGGGCGGTGGCGGAGGGATTTGAACCCTCGGAGGGTTGCCCCTCACACGCTTTCGAGGCGTGCTCCTTTGGCCGCTCGGACACGCCACCGCGGAAGAGTGTAGCGGCGCGGGAACGGCGTCGGCGAATCGCTCGCCACCTCCGGCAGGGCCTTCGCGGTGCCGCGCGCGGCGTGGGACAGTGATCGCGTGAGCCGCTGGGATGACGCGATGCGTGAGGCGATCTCCGTCGCCGGTACGGCCTCGGCAGCCGGCGACGTACCGATCGGAGCTGTACTCCTCGATGCCGACGGCACCATCGTCGGCGCCGCTGCCAACGAACGCGAGCAGACGCACGACCCCACCGCGCACGCCGAGGTCCTCATCCTCCGTCGCCGCGCCGCAGAGCTCGGCAGCTGGCACCTCGAGGGACACACCCTGGTCGTGACACTCGAGCCCTGCACGATGTGCGCTGGCGCCTCGGTGCTGGCGCGCGTCGACCGGATCGTGTTCGGCGCGTACGACCCCAAGGCCGGCGCGATCGCCTCGTTGTGGGACGTCGTCCGTGACCCGCGCCTCAACCACCGCCCAGCCGTCGTCGGCGGGATCCTCGCCGACGAGTGCGGCGCTCTCCTCGAGGAGTTCTTCGCGGGCAAGCGCTGATCGCCGTGGACACCGACAGCGCGAACGCCGGCGCCGTGGCTCAGTCGGCGAACGGGTTCAGCCCGGTCGCCTCGACAGAGATCGCGTACAGGCGCTCCGCCGCGTCAACGTCGATGGCCCACTCCTTGACCCCTCCGGTGGCTGGGTTGCCGTGGTCGGGCGGGACGACGCCCTTGATGGAGCAGTCCTCGCAGTACACCCCGCCATGGTCGACCAGCTCGGGAGCGGTCGCCGCCCACAGTCCGGTCGCTGCACCCTGGGCAGGGGTCTTGAACAAGGGGTTCGGGTTGCCGTCCTGGTCGATCCACTGCCGCTTGAGCAGCTCCTCGCGGGGCATGTGCCGCTGCAGCTCGGTCATGATGCCGCCCGGGTGTACGGAGAACGCGTGAATCCCGTGGGCGGCCGCACGCGCGTCGAGCGCCACGGCGAACAGCGCATCCGCGGTCTTCGACTGGCCGTAGGCGATCCAGGGGTCGTACGGCGTGTGGTCGAAGTTGATGTCGTCGAACAGGACCGGGGAGCGGTAGTGCGCCGTCGACGAGTAGGCCACGACGCGGGCACCTTCGCTCAGCTGGCCGGCCACCCCGGCGACAAGAGCGAAATGACCCAGGTGGTTGATGCCGAACTGCGACTCCCATCCCTGCGGCGTGCGCGAGAACGGCGAGGCCATCACTCCGGCGGTGTTGATCATGAGGTCGATCGGCGTACCCGCTTCGCGCACTGCTGCGGTGAAGGCGGCGACCGAGTCGAGATCACCGAGGTCCATGTGCCGGACGGTGACGCCGGGCACGTCCACGAGCGCGGCCGTGGCGGCGTCCGGGCGACGAGCCGGCACAGTGACCATGACTCCCTCAGCGGCGAGTGCCTTCACCGTCTCGAGCCCGATGCCCGAGTAGCCACCAGTGACGATCGCGGCCTTTCCCGCAAGGTCTCGGCCAGCGATGACTTCGGCGGCCGTGGTGCGGTAGCCGAACGCGGTGTCGAGCGGTTGCTGACGGGCAATCATGTCTTCGGTTGTCGTCATGCCCACGACGCTACGGTCTTCGGCCCACTCGAGGTCAAGAGGTTCACCTGACGGGCTGTCGCCGGCGGTGCTCTCCTCGAGGAGCCTCATCGCCTGCCGGCGCTGTCGTCAGCTGAACGCGTCGGCGACCTTGCGGGCCTGGGGGCCGTAGTGGATCTCGTCGGCGACGTGGAGAGCGAGCGTGTCGGAATCCTCGTCCCAGTCGGCACAGATCGCCTCGAGCTCCATCTCGGACAAGCCCTGGTCAACGAAGAGGTCGAGGTCTCCGACGAGGCCGTCCTCATCGTCGTCCTCAGGGATCTCGATGCCGAGGAAGTCGATGATGTCGCGCGCCAGCGACCAGTTCTCCGCCGAGTACACATCGCTCAGTACGACATGGACGTGACGGCCACGCACCCGTACCGCCGCGAAGAACTCGCCGGAGATCGACACCAGCGCGGAGGCGCCGTTGTCGCCGGGGATCCGCTGCAGGTGCGCGATGAGGTCGTCGAGGTCGTTGGCGAGGTCGATGTCGAGGGCGGTGACGATCGGCGTGCCGTCCTCCCGGTACAGCGCCATGATGAAGTCGACATCGTCCTCGAGCGCGTCCTCAACGTCGTCATCGTCATCGTCATCATCGTCGTCGTCCGCGTCCGCGTCCGCGTCGAGCTCCTCGTCCACAAGATCGGGGTCTGCGTCCTCAAGGCCGGGACGGTCGTCGCCGCGGTCGCCGAGGTCATACTCCTCGTCGCTGCTGTCGGCCATCCGGAGGCCTCCTTTCGCCAAGGCCCATCGAATCACGTCCTGGCGCCGAGCGCACCAGCGGGGGCATGCCCCGATGCCGACTCGTTACCCGTTGTATGCCAATGTTGCGTCCGTGGAACTCCGAGTTATCAGTCATCCTCTCGTCTCTCACAAGCTGACCCTCCTGCGCGACCGCCGCACAGACTCCCCCACGTTCCGGCGTCTGGTCGAAGAACTGGTCATGCTTCTGGCATACGAGGCCACCTACCAGATCCGGGTCGAGCCTTCTGAGATCGAGACGCCGATCCAGAAGATGACCGGCGTACGGCTCTCGCGGCCGCGCCCCTTGGTCGTCCCCATCCTCCGCGCGGGCCTGGGCATGCTCGATGGCATGACCCGGCTGATGCCATTGGCCGAGGTCGGCTTCGTGGGCATGGTCCGCGACGAGGAGACGCTCGAGCCGTTCACGTACGCCGAACGCCTCCCCCTCGACCTCAGCGGCCGCCAGTGCTACGTCCTCGACCCGATGCTCGCCACCGGCGGATCGCTGGCCGGCACAGTCCAGTTCCTCGTCAACCGCGGCGCCGACCACATCACGTGCATCTGCCTCATCGCGGCTCCAGAGGGCATCGAGCGCATGCGGAAGCTCCTCGAAGAGGTCGACGTCCCCTGCACTCTCGTCGTCGCGGCCGTCGACGAGCGCCTCAACGAGGTCGGCTACATCGTGCCGGGTCTCGGCGACGCGGGCGACCGCCTGTACGGGCTGGCTCAGTAGCCCTTCCCCTGCTGGTCGGGGTGCCTGCGGTTCGCGCTGACGGCGGCAGCGGCGCTCAGCCTCAGCGCGAGGCGGACAGCTCCGCCCAGCCCTTCTCGATGAGCGGCTGCACGTTCGGCGGGATGACGAAGGGCACTGCGCCCAGAGTGAGCGTATTGCTCCACGTGAGGCGTGAGAACGCGGCCGGATCGGCGCCCGCCTCGGACATCGCCCGCACCATGACCGCGTACGCCTCCGAGTCGTCGATGATCTCGCCGAGGGGAGTCCCCGGCATGACCGGCCCGGGCATCGGGACCGGGTCGGCGACCTCGAAGCGGTGCTGCCCGCACCGGACTCGCTCGTCCTCGCGACCGGGCAGCCGCACGACCGCCTCGCTGTTCGGCGGGACGGTGACGTCGACGACGAGCCGACCCTCCGTACGTTCCCACCGCACCGCCACGTCCCCGTACGCGCTCGTGTGCCGCGTCGACGCCCAGGTGAGATCGGCGATGGGCTGCGGTGCGACGAGTACGGTCCGGTAACCCGGCTCGAGCGGCGCCAAGCCGGCGAGCACCCGGTGCATCCAGTCGGCCACCGCGCCGAGCGCGTAGTGGTTGAAGCTCGTCATCTCGCCGGGGTTGATGCTCCCGTCGGGAAGCATGCTGTCGTACCGCTCCCAGATCGTCGTGGCGCCCATCGTCACCGAGTACAGCCAGCCCGGGCACCGCGTGGACAGCAGCAGCTTGCCGGCCGCGGCCTGGTAGCCCGTCGCCGTGAGCGCGTCGCACACCAGCGGCGTACCGACGAAGCCGGTGCCGATGATGTAGCCGCCCTCGCGTACGAGCTCGCGCAGCCGCTGGCCCATCCGCGCGCGGCGCGCCTCGTCCGGTACGAGGTTCCAGGCGATCGCCATCGCGTACGCGGTCTGCGCGTCGGACGCCATCCGCCCGTTCGGCGTCACGTACTCGGCCTGGAACGCCTCGCGGATACGCGCCGCCTCGGCCTCGTAGCTGGTCGGATCCTCGCCGAGCACACCGGCTGAGGCGACCATCGTGTCGAGGGTATGGATGAGGCAGGCGGTCGCGACGATGTCGGAGTGGGTACGGGCAGCGCCGGGCGACTCCGGCGGCGCTGCCGGATCGAGCCAGTCGCCGAACTGCTGACGGTCCGCCCACAGCCCGTCGGTGGTGTCGCGCAGCACCGCGTCGGTCCAGGCGACCATGCTCGGCCACTGGGTGGCCAGCGTGGTGAGGTCGCCGAACCGCTCGTACAGCACGTACGGCACGATCGAGGCCACGTCCCCCCACGCAGCCCTGGCGTGGGCAGGGCCGCGCAGGGCGTCGGGGACCACGAACGGCACGATCCCATCGTGCTGCTGCTGCTCGAGCCAGACATCGCGCAACCATGACGACAGGAATGCGTCACAGTCGTGGAGGTAGCTGGCGGCGGGACTGAACACCTGGATGTCGCCGGTCCAGCCCATGCGCTCGTCGCGCTGCGGGCAGTCGGTGGGGATCGAGAGGAAGTTGCCCTTCATGCCCCACACGACGTTCTCGTGGAAGCGGTTGAGCAGGGGCGACGAGGACTCGAACCAGCCGGTACGGACCATGTCGGAGCCGATCACCTCGGCGGTCACCGAGGCCACGTCGAACGTGCCCGGCCAGCCCTCCACCGACGCGTACCGGAACCCGTGGAACGTGAACTCCGGCGCCCACTCCTCCTCGCCGGCCCCCGCCAGCACGTACGTGTCGGTCGCCTTCGCCGCGCGCAGCGGCCGGGTGCCCAGCTCTCCGTGCTCGAGGACCTCGGCGTGCCGGAGCGTGATGACCGTCCCGGCGGGGCCGCTGACGCGGATCCGGAGCCGTCCGACGAGGTTCTGGCCGAAGTCGAGCAGGGTCACGCCAGAGGGCGAGGTGATGGCCTCCTGGACACCGAAGGTGCCCGTGACACGGACGGGCGGGGTGGTACGCGGCTCGGCGGTGACCGGGGCGCCGAGCCTGACGGCCTGCCACGACGAGTCGTCGAACCCGGCGCTGTCCCAGCCCGCCTGTACGAGCCGGGCGTCGTAGTCCTCGCCCGGGTAGATGCCGGAGGCGGTGACCGGGGACTGGGTGGTGCCACGCCACTCGGGGCCGGTCGTGAACGTCTCGCTGGTGCCGTCGTCGTACATGACGTCGAGCCTCACGGCGACCTCCAGCGGACCCGTCCACACGCGGCGGATCTGGCCGTGGAAGCCGTAGCTCTCGCCGTACCAGCCGGGTGCGAGACGGACGCCGACGGCGTTGACGCCCGCCACCAGGAGGCTGGTGACGTCGGTGGACTCGTACAGGACGCGCAAGTCGTACGGGGTCCAGCCGGGCTTGAGGATCTGGTCGTCGACATCCACGCCGCCGATCGAGACCTGGTAGACGCCATGCGCGGTGGCGTAGAGGCGCGCGGCCACGGGCGCGGCACGCAGGGACAGCTCGGCACGGAGCAGCGACGGCACGTTGTCGTCCGTGACATGGACGGGTGCCACGGAGAAGCCGCCAGGTGCGGACTGGAGCTGTACGTGGACCGGCTCACTCCACTCGGAGGTCCCTCCGTCGGTGCCGGTGACACGAACGGTCACCTCGCGGGTCTCGCCATGGACGAGAGGGGTGAACGGCCACGCGACGAAGACCGAGTCGCGCCCGGTGAACGTCACGGCCTGGTGGCTGTCGCGGATCTCGACGCGCGTCTGCATCCATCCGTCCGGCGCGTCCGCCACAGACCAGCTGAGACGAGGGCTCGGGTTGGCGAGGATGTTCTCCCCGTACTCGACACGTACCTGCGGGGCCCCAACCATGTGCATACTCCCTGAGACGTTTCAGACGGCTATGTACGGATTCTCTCAGTCCAGAATCTATCCGCAAGAGGAGAGGACCTGTACGGGCCAGGAGAGGAGGTATCCGCCCGGGGAGAGGACCTATTTCGCCCATCAGTGGCAGAGATCCTCCCCTCAAGCGCACAGATCCTCTCCCAGATCGGATACTCCCTCTCCTCAACGGGATAGGTACTCTCCCGGCGCGGATAGGTCCTCTCCTCAATGAAGAAGGGGGTCAGGACAGGGTCGCCACGTACGTGTTGAGGCACCCCTCGTAGCGCTGGAGGGCCTTGACGAGGGCGACCTGGGTACGGGCTCGGTCGAGGTTCTGGCCGGGACGGCCGATCTGGTAGTACGTGTCACCGGCGAGGTGGTCGCCGAGGAAGCGGTACGCCTGCTCGAGCGTCATGACCTCACCCGCCAGCACCAACAGCTCGCGCTCCGCGGGCAGCAGGGACGCCCCTGCACCTGCCAGGTAGCCCTCCGCCAGCGCCTTGAACATCGGCACGTCGACGTCGAGTCCGGACGCATCCGGGGCATCCTCCGCGACAGTCGTGGCGCCCGAGCGACAGAGGTCGGCGAAGTCGTACAGGCTGAGTCCCGGCATGACCGTGTCCAGATCCACGACGCACATCGCCTCGCCCGTCACGTCGTCGAGCAGCACGTTCGACAGCTTCGTGTCGTTGTGGGTGATGCGTTCGGGGAGGACGCCTTCGGCGGCGAGGCGCAGCATCGAGCCGGCCAGCTCCTCCTGTCCGAGCAACCAGTCGACCTCCTCGCGCACGTCGGCCACGCGCCCCACGGGATCGGCCTCGACGACCGCCGCGAAATCCGCGAAACGCTTGACCGTGTCGTGGAACCGCGGGATCGTCTCGTGCAGCCGCGGGCCCTCGTAGTCGGCGAGCAGCCGCTGGAAGTGGCCGAAAGCCTGCGCAGCCTTGTACGCCTGCGCGGGCGTCGTGATCACCTCATGGCTCGTCGCGCCGCCGATGAAGTCGAACACGCGCCACACCTGCCCGTACGTATCGATATGGAAATCGGCGCCCTCCGGCGTCGGCACGAGCGTGAGCACCCGCCTGTCGATGTCGTCGACGCCCTCCGCCTCGAGCCGCCCCCGTACATGCCGTGTCACCCGCGCGACGTTCTCCATGAGGTCGACCGGCCGCGTGAACACAGAGTCGTTGATGCGCTGGAGGATGTACGGACGGCCGCTGGTCTCGATCAGGTACGTGTCGTTGATGTGTCCATCGCCGTACTGACGGGCTGACATCGGCGCCAGCCCGAAGACCTCGGCGATGTGGGTGGGGAGGCTCTTCGGCACGATGCGGGTCATGCGTCCCACCCCAGCGGTGTCGGGTACTCACCGGTAGTCACGAGGTCGGCCAGCCGCGCGGCCACGGCGTCCCGGTCGGCCGCGTACGTCATCCCGAACCACTGGTCCGGCGACGTGAGCACGTCGACACTCGCCAACCCCTCGGCCACGAGCCGGTCGATGACCGCGGGCAGGTACAGCTCGGCTTTCGGGTCGTCTCCCCTCGCGTCCAAGAACTCGCCGAACTGCGTCTCCAGCCGCCCGAACACATCCGGCTGGAGCCCCCAGAAGTTCATGCTCACGAGCTCGGCGCCGCTGAACCGCGCACCTGACGCGTCGAGAACTCCGTCGCCGTCAGGAGCCAACCCGGTGTGCTCGACGACGCTCCGTAGCCGTCCATCGACGACCTCGCAGATCCCGCGCGCCACGGTCCCGTGCTCCGACAGCGTGTTGACAAGGGGGAAACCGACCATGGAGTACGAGCCCGGCGCACTCGCCATCGCGAGCCGCCCAGCCAGTCCCTCGTAGGCCCTGCGCCCATAGAAGTCATCGGCGTTGATCACGATGAACGGGGAGTCGACGACGTCGGCCGCCGCGAGCACCGCCTGTCCCGTACCCCATGGCTTGGTCCGCCCCTCCGGCACGCCGCGGCCACCGGGCAAGGCCGCCAGCTCCTGGAACGCGTACGCGACGGGCACGGCACCTGCGTACCGGCTTCCGATCTGCGCGTGGAACGCCTGCTCGAGCTCGCGTCGGATGACGAACACCACCCGGTCGACCCCAGCCCGCACCGCGTCGTAGACGGCAAAGTCCATCACCGTCTCGCCGCTCGGCCCGACCGGATCGAGCTGCTTCACTCCCCCGAACCGCGACCCCATTCCCGCGGCCAGCACCATCAGATCCGTCACGCGCACCATCCTGCATCACACGCCGTGGTCCATAGCGCACCAACCCCCTATCGATGACGACGACTGACCCGCTCGGCGACCCCACCGAAGGACCCTCGCTCGGGGCCGCGTAGCCTCCCGGTGGAACCTCGGCCCTGATCCCGAGGAGATGACGAACGGAGGGCTTCGTGAACGACATCGAGCGTGCGGACCAGATTCGGCGCTTCGTCGACGAGGTGTGGAACGGCCGCAACTACGCGGCGGCAGCCGACCTCTACGGTGACGACTACGCGAGCCCCTACGGCAAGGGTCCGTCTGCGAAGGCTGCCGGGATCCGTCTGAGCCACCAAGCCTTCCCCGACGACATGCGCGTCGACATCGACGACCTGATCATCACGGGGGAGACGGCCGTACTGCGGTTCACGCTGCGCGGCACGGACAAGGGCGGGTACGCGGGCCATCCTCCGACCGGACGAACAGTCGAAGAATGGGCCATCAACATCATGCGCTTCGAGAACGACCGAGTCGTCAGCGAGTGGATGGGTGCCGACAAGCTCGGACTGTTCATCCAGCTCGGTGTTGTCGAGGACCCGTGGCCGAAGCCCACCACGTCCGCAGAGGCGATGTCGTCGACTCAGCCGTAGGCACCAGGCACCCACGGACCTGCCCTACCGCGGTCAGTAGTAGTACGGGAAGTCGGACCAGTCGGGGGCTCGCTTCTCGAGGAAGGCATCGCGGCCCTCGGCGGCCTCGTCGGTCATGTATGCGAGCCGGGTGGCCTCGCCGGCGAACACCTGCTGGCCGACCATCCCGTCGTCGATCGCGTTGAACGCGTACTTCAGCATCCGGATCGCGGTCGGCGACTTCTCGCAGATCATCCGTGCCCAGTCGAGACCGGTGGTCTCGAGCTCGGCATGCGGTACGACCGCGTTGACGGTGCCCATCGCGTACGCCTCGGCAGCGTCGTACGTCTGGCCCAGGAAGAAGATCTGCCGCGCGAACTTCTGGCCGACCTGGCGGGCGAGGTACGCGGAGCCGAAGCCCGCGTCGAACGAGCCGACGTCCGCGTCGGTCTGCTTGAAGCGGGCCTCGTCGGACGCGATCGTCAGGTCGCACACCACGTGCAGCGAGTGACCGCCACCGGCCGCCCAGCCGCCGACCAACGCGATGACCGGCTTGGGCATGAAGCGGATCTGGCGCTGTACGTCAAGGATGTGCAGCCGCCCCAGCTTCGCCGGGCCGACCTTCTCCGCCGTCTCGCCCTCCGCGTACTGGTAGCCGGCGCGCCCTCGGATCCGCTGGTCGCCACCGGAGCAGAACGACCACCCACCGTCCTTCGGCGACGGTCCGTTGCCGGTGAGCAGGATGCACCCGACATCGGAGGCCGCCCGCGCATGGTCGAACGCGATCAGCAGCTCGTCGACCGTATGGGGCCGGAACGCGTTGCGTACCTCCGGCCTGTCGAACGCGATGCGCACCGCCGGGACGTCCTTGGCGCGGTGGTACGTGATGTCGGTGAACTCGAAGCCCGCCACGGGCTCCCACAACTCCGGCTGGAACGGATTCACGCAACCACCGTAGTGGCCCCGGCCTGCGCGCACGTCGCGGCGTGACCCTGAAGCGAGGTAGAAATGACCGCTACGCCAGTCGAAAGGCGAACCATGTCGTCGTTCTCCGAGGGCGTCCGTACCCGCTGCCGCGGGCGGCGGGTTCCGAGGCCGACGAGGTACCGGTCGGGCGAGGTCGTAGCCCCTGTCCACCGCGTCAGAGGGCCGCACGCGCCTCGTCGGGACGGTTGGTGATCACGGCGTCAGCACCGAGGTCGACCAGGCGGCGGATCATGTCAGGGCTGTCGACGGTCCACACGTTGACAGCCATGCCGAGGGCGTGGCAGCGCTCAATGGTCTCAGGGACGAACTTCACGTACTTCCAGTGCGGATGCAGCGCCGCCATGTCGAGCCGCTGCGCGTAGTCCCAGGGCTCCGCCAGCACGTCGGAGAAGAGCAGGCCGACGCGGCTCGGCTGTGACGAGCGCGCCAACTGCGTGGCGCTGATGTGGTTGAACGACGAGTAGATGACACGCTCGGCCATGCCGACGGTCTCCACGATCCTGAGCGCTGCTTGCTCCAGACCCGGGTACGGTTCCACGCTGTTCTTGAGCTCGATGTTGACGCTCATCCCCGTCGGCCCGACGAGCTGCAGCACCTCGTCGAGCGTGGGTACCTGCTCACCGGGGTACCCCTCGCGACCGTTGCTGGCGTCGAGCCTCTTGATCTCGCGCAGGGTGCGCGCCACGACGGGCCCGCCGCCCGTCGTCGTACGGTCCAGGGTCTCGTCGTGGATGACGACCACGTGCCCATCGGCCGTGAGCTGTACGTCGAGCTCGACACCGTCGGCGCCCAGCTCGTGCGCGAGCCGGAACGCGGCAAGCGTGTTCTCCGGCGCTGTCGCACTCGCCCCACGATGTGCCCAGATCGTCGTCATACACCCATTGTCTCCGGTTACCGACGCCCAGCGACACCCCACGAGGTGAACTCAAAGCGACGCATTTCGGCCCTTCAGCGGTGGCGGGGCGCTGCCGTGGCGGGGAGAGGCACCCTGGAGCCGCGCGGAAGCGTCAGATCGGTACCGGCGTCGCCCCCATACCCCGATTCCTGAGGATACGTCGCCACCGCGGTACCGATCTGACGCTCGCGCATGGGGTACCTGACGTTCATGCGGCCACGAGCGCGGCCCGGATCGCGGCCACGACATACCCCGGGTCGTTGACGAGCATGGAATAGGTGAACCGGAGCACCCTCCACCCCGCTCGGACCAGAGCGTTCTGTCGTACACGGTCCTGTTCGAAGACGTCGTGGTCGTCCTCGTGGAACCGGCCGTCGATCTCGATGGCGAGCCGCGCACCCGGAAACGCGATGTCGATGAAGTACTGCTTGCCCCCGACCCGGACCGGATGGTTGGCCTTCCAGCCCCGGATCCGGTGCTGTCGTAGCAGCTTGTGGGTTCGCCGCTCAGCCGCCGACCAGGGTGTGTCGCGCGATTCGCGAAGGAGGCGCGCGACCTCGGCATTCCCAGGCCGGTTCGGATGCGCCCGCACTGCCGCCCAGAGGTCGGGCAACCGGGCCCGTCGCGATCGAAGGCAGGTGTCGATCGCGTCGCCACCATGCGTACCGGCCAGGTCGACAGCGGCCAGGGCCGGGGCGGCCGCGCGTACCTCCCCGATGAAGACCACGTGGTCCGGATCGATCGAGCGGCGGCAGAAGCGGTAGCCCGGCGCCTGCGGCACCCGCCCGGCCCGTGCGACATCGATCACGCCGTCCGGCAGACTCGGCCAGAAGGTCAGCCTCGCGGCCGCCGAACCGACGATCACGGCGCGGGGGCTCCACGTCGCGACAGCCAGCACCCTCGTGGCGAAGTCCTCCGCGAGCTCGGAGCGAACGTACGTCCCCGGCAGCAACCGCACCACCCTCCCCGCGGCGTGCGCGCTCGCCAGCGCGCGCCGCTGCGCCGAGGTCAGCCCGGCGCGATGGAGCACCGGGCCACAAGCTGCCAGGAGGGTGTCGATCTTCACACCCGGACAATGGGCGCGCAATGCCCGCAAGCGTCAGGCAATCGCCCCCTTGTGGACACTCGAGACACCTGTGGATGAATCTCAGGGTCGCGGCCGCGCGATCGTCAGATCGGTACCGGAGTAGCGATCAAACCCTTATCAGAGGACTTACAGCCCCACCGCGGTACCGAACTGACGCCCCGACTTCGGACGCGGGGTCTCGACGCCCCCTCAGGTATCCGTTCTGTGACCTTGCTGTGACGCGCGCGGCAGCGATCTCGTCCTTTCTCCTGCCAGGATGTGCAGGTTGAAAGGAGCACCCCCGTGAGCCCCAACCCCGTGGCATCGACAACGCTGCCCTACGCACTCCCGGACTTCGCACACATCGCCGCCGACGACTGGCGAGCGGCGCTGAGCGAGGGCATGGCCGAACAGCTCGCCGAGCTCGACGCGATCGCGACCGACCCCAACCCTCCGACTGCTGAGAACGTGCTTGACGCATGGGAGCGGTCGGGGCGACTGCTGGACCGCGCCGCGATGGGTTTCTGGACCCTCAAGGAGGCCGACACCACCGACGCTCTCGACGCGATCGAGGAGGAGATGTCGCCGAGACTCGCGGCGCACAACGACGCGATCATGCTGGACAGAAGGATGTACGACAGGCTGGTCGCTCTCGACGCCCGCGTGACGGCTGGCGAGATCGTCCTCGACGAGCAAGGGGCCTGGTTGCTCAGCGAGAAGCTGCGCGACTTCCGGCGCCTCGGCGTCAACCTCCCCGAGGCCGACCAGGCCACGTTGCGCGAGCTCAACGAGCGCATCGCCACGCTCGAGGCCAAGTGGAACTCCGTCGTCGTCTCCGGCCGCAACGAGGCCGCACTCCACATCGAGGATGCCTCTCTCCTGGCAGGTCTCACCCCCGAGGACCTGCATGCCGCCAACGAGGCCGCCACGCGCAGCGGGCGCCAGGGCTGGGTTCTCGAGGTGGTCAACACCACCGGGCAGCCGCTGCTCGACAAGCTCGAGAACCGCGACGTACGCCGTCGACTCCATCGCGCCTCCGTCGGCCGCGGACTCATCGGCAAGAACGACGCCCGCCCCCTCATCGTGGAACTGGCCCGTCTTCGGACCCGGCGCGCTTCGCTGCTCGGCTTCGCGCACCATGCCGACTTCGTCGCCAGCGCCGGCTGCGCCAAGACCACCGAAGCAGTCAACGAGATCCTCCACCGCGTCGCCGGGCCCGCGATCGAGAACGCCCGGAAGGAAGCCGCCGAGCTGCAGGAGGCCCTCGCCAAGGATCACCCCGGCGAGACGCTCGAGCCCTGGGACTGGCAGTTCTACGCCGAGCGCGTGCGGTCGGCGACATTCTCCATCGACGACGAGGTGCTCCGTCCGTACCTCGACTTCACGCACGTCCTCGTCGACGGTGTGTTCGCCGCCGCGACCGGCCTGTACGGCATCACGTTCGTACGCCGGGAGGACCTTCGTGGCTACACCGACGATTGCCGGGTCTTCGAGGTCCATGACTGCGACGGTCGCCCCATGGCTCTGGTGGTGTGCGACCCGTACGCTCGCCCCACCAAACAGGGCGGCGCCTGGATGACCTCCCTCGTGAACCAGAACGAGCTCCTGGCCCAGCTGCCCGTCGTCACGAACAACTGCAACCTCGTCCGTCCCGCGCCCGGGAAGCCCACGCTCATGACCTGGGACAACGTCATCACACTGTTCCACGAGTTCGGGCACGACCTGCACGGCCTGCTGTCGCAGGTGCGATACCCGTCGCGTTCCGGCACCGCGACGCCCCGGGACTTCGTCGAGTACCCGAGCCAGGTGAACGAGATGTGGGCCTGGGAACCGGCCCTGCTGAGGTCGTACGCACGCCACCACGAGACCGGCGAGCCCGTCCCGCACGACTGGATCGACACGCTGAACGCAGCCCGGCACGCCGGTGAGGGCTATGCGGCGACGGAGACCTTCGGCGCGATGATCCTGGACCAGGTGTGGCACCAGACGCCGCTGGACGAGCTGCCGACCTCGCCGGACGAGGTGGAGGACTTCGAGAAGCGAGGTCTCGCGCGCTGGCAGATCGACTTCCCGCTCGTGCCGCCGCGCTACCGCACCGCGTACTTCTCACACATCTGGAGCGGCAGCTACGCGGCCGGCTACTACGCCTACCTCTGGAGTGAGGTCATGGACGCCGACACCGTCGCCTGGTTCAGCGCGAACGGCGGGATGACAAGGGCGAACGGCGACCACTTCCGGGCCACGCTCTTGAGCAAGGGCAGCTCGATCGACGTCATGGAGTCGTATCGAAGGTTCCGGGGTGCCGACCCGGATGTACGTCACATGCTCGAGCGCCGCGGTCTGGTCTGAGCCCTACGCCGTCGGCGCGGTCGTCGGCGGCGCAGTAGTGGGCGGCGCAGTAGTGGGCGGCGCGGTCGTCGGCGGCGCGGTCGTGGGCGGAGCCGTCGACGGCGCAACAGTCGTGGGCACCGCGGAGGTGGGGGCCGCAGTGGTCGGCGACGCTGTGGTCGGGGCGGCAGTGGCCCGTACGGGCGCTTGTGTGGCGCTCGTGGTCTTCTGGGCCGCTGTGGCAGTCGGCCTCTGGTAGCCGGTCGTCGCGGAGGTGGCCGAGGTCGCATTCTGCTCCGACACCGCCGGCATCTGCGTCGTCGTCGGCTCCGCGGTGGAGGCTTCCGCGCTGGACGCAACGGGACCGGCGGAACCACTGACGCGTACCGCCATGGAGGTCGCGGGGGTCGAGCTGGGCACGTTGGCCCAGCTGGAGCCCGTGGGCAGGGGTGCCAGCGCGTTGCTCGCGGCAGCGACCGCACCCATGAGGCCGAACGCGACCGCTCCGCCCAGCAGGCCGACGCGCAACGACTTCGGCTGCGCCGCGTACCAGTCGAGGATCGTGTCGGCCCTCATCTTCAGGTAGGTCTTGAGCCCTTCGAATGAGATGCGGGGGGATTTCGTGGGAAGCTGCGGCCGCACTGGTCGGACGTCGGCGTTCGACGCCGAGTCGTCCTCCACCGCTCGTCGCGGGTACTGATCAGCCATGCAGATCCCCCCAGATCTCTCGCCATCCCACCGATGAGCACATCCTGGTGTGAGCAAAGACCTCACCAGGGCTGGGATGAGAACCTTCCCAGGTATGAGCTTCTCGGCGATCCGGCTCAGCTACCGACGCGTCAGATCAACGGCCACGGGATGCGGCGCCCCGTGCGGTCGACGGGGAGGATCCGCGTCGTCAGCAGTCGTTGTACGCGGGAACGAAGAGCCGCGACCTCGTCACGGTTGAGAAGCTCGACCAGCGCGTCGGGCACCGACTCGGCGAGAGGTTCGATCGTCTCGAGATCCGCTGCCGAGATCTCCTCCCCGGCGAAGTCCCAGATGACAGTACGGAGCTTGAAGTCGGCGGCGAAGCAGAGCCCGTGGTCGATCCCGTACACGTGTCCGTCGTTGCCCAGCAGCACGTGGCCGCTCTTGCGGTCCGTGTTGTTGGCGATGCAGTCGAACACCGCCATCCGGCGGAACGTGTCGCGGAGCTCGGGCCGATCGTCGTACAGCGTGAAGTAGTGCTCGCGGTGGTCGCCGTCCACGAACCGCTGCAGCGACCCGACGCCCGCCGGGGCGTCCTCGCGGACGACCGTCGGCGGGACCAGACCCCAGCCGAGGTGCTCCGAGAGCAGGTACGCGGCGCGTTCCCGCTTGTAGAGGCCGGGATCGAAGTCCCACAACGGCCTCTCGCCGCGCTCCGGCTTGTACACCGCGGACAGCTCCGTACCCTGCAGGCTGACCTGGACCACGTACGTGGCGTTGCTGCTGTCGATCACTCGGCCGACGAGGTCGATCTCGCCGGTCGCGAGGACAGTCAGTTCATCCGTGGGCACAGGTGACCATCGGCGTTGATCGGCAGCTCGCACCAGCGGCAGGTGGGGCGACCGCCCGCGACGGCGTCGTCGCTCTGCTCACAGAACGCCAGCGCCTGGGCGGGCGACAAGAAGACACGGATGTGGCCGCGCGGGGCACCGGTGACCGGCTCACCCTCCTCGTCGGTGGGTTCGATCTCCTCGAGCTGTACGAGGACGCGAGCACCCTCAAGCTCGTATCCCAGCCCGATCTCGCCCAGCACGAACTCCGCATCGAAGGGCGGCTCGATAGAGGTCGGCTTGGGGACGACCTGGGCCTGCGGCAGGTCTGCAAGGACGCGGCGCAGATACAGCGACATGGCCTGTGCCTGCTGCTTCTCGAGCTTGATCGTGATGCGGTCGTCGCCGTGGCGGCACTGCAGGAGGAAGACGCGCTGTCCGGGTTCGCCCAGTGCACCCACCGCGAACTCGTCGACGTCGTCGTACTCGGCATAGAGGTCGCTCATCGTCGACTCCTCACGATGGCTTGAGGTCGGACAGGGAGGAGCTGGCGGAGTTCACCGTCAGCACGACGGGGGCCTGACCAGCGAAGAAAGCTATCGCCGACACCGAACAAGGGCTGACGACGATGCGCTGGAAGAGGTCCAGGTGCGTACCCAAAGCGTACGCGACCGCCGCCTTGATCGGGTCTGCGTGACTCACGCACACGACCGTCTTGCCCAGGTGCGCGGCACGGATCCGGTCGATGGCGCTGACGATGCGGTGCTGCATCTCCGGGAAGCTCTCGCCGCCGGGGAAGCGGAACGTCGACGGGGCGCGCTGGATCGTGGCCCACTCGGGCCTGGTGCTGAGCTCCGAGAGCTCGCCGCCGGTCCACTCGCCGAAGTCGCACTCCAGCAGGCCCAGCTCGTGGATCGCTTCAAGCCCGAACGCCTCGGCGATCGGGGCGGCGGTCTCGACGGTACGTTCCAGCGGCGAGCAGTACAGCGCGGCGATCTCGAGCCCGGAGAGCCGTTCCGCTACGAGCGCCGCCTGGGAGCGACCGGTGTCGGCCAGGTGTAGACCCGGCGCGCGACCAGGCAGGACCTTGCCCGTGGTCGGCGTCTGCCCATGTCGAACCAGCAGGATCGTCGTGGCCGGCGTGGGGGCCTTCTCGGAGGGCTCAGCCGCGGCAGCCGTCTCGGCAGCGGCGTGTTCGTCGATCACATCTCTCCCTATACCCCGGCCCGCAAGGCTCGTAGCCGATCGGCGAGCTCTGGAGCGATGACGGTATCGGGATCACGCAGACGCTCGAGACCGTTTCGTACACCGACCAGTCCCGCGTAGAGCGGCGGGCACGTCGGGCAGCCTTCGAGGTGGCGCTCGAGAGCCGAGCGCTCGTGCTGGGAAAGGTCGCCGTCGAGGTAGTCGCTGACCTTCCCTCGGGCATCCCAGCAGCGCAGCGGGACGCCCCTGAGGTCGGCGTGGCGCTGTGCGTGGGCGGCGAGCTCGTCGACGAGCATCATGCGACCCCGGCGGATGCGCTGCTTGGCAGCTGCGAGGCTCACCTCGTGGATCTCGGCGACGTGGGCTGCGGTCCAGTCCTCGACGTCATGAAGGATGACCGCGGACCGGTACGTGACGGGCAGGTGCTCGAGAGCATCGCGCAGCTCGTCGTCCCGCTCGGCGCGAAGGAGAACCTGCTCGCCGTCGACGGTGTACGAGTCGTCGCTCCAGCGCCTGTCGACGAGGATCGCCACATCCTCAGGGCTCGTGGACGTGTCATGGGACGCACGTACGCCGTCGACGTAGCTGTTGTGGAGGATCCGATGAAGCCAGGTCTGCAAGGACGACCCGCCGCGGAACGTCTCCCCGTACTCGAGCGCCTTCACCAGCGTGTCCTGGACGAGGTCCTCAGCGACGTCGTGGTTTCGGGTCAGCGACAAGGCGTACCGGTAGAGCCGAGGTGCCGCCTCGGTGAGCTCGTCGGTGTCCAGCGCCATGCCTCAACCGTAGGTCACCGATCAGCAGCAAGCCTTCAACGCCCAAGAGTCCGGGCACAAGGCGACCGCACAGGAAGCTCCTACGGCTGCGCAGGCGCGATGGGCGACTGAGTGGCTACGGGAGGAACTGTGCGGTCGCGAATGCAGAACCTACTGCTTGGCGGTGCTGAACTTGAACGGCATGTACAGCGGGCACGTCTTGACCGCCGAGGTCGCCCACATGACGACCGCCAGCACCAGCAGCACAACCATCAGCCACGTGACGCTGCTGAACACGACAGCGAGGATGACGAGGAGCGGTGCGAGGATGAACGAGCGGATCTTGCGATCCAGGGAGCCCATGTTCGGCTTCATCTGTGAATCCCTTCAGGTAAGAGTCACCCCATAGACGGGCGAACCCCCGAAAGGGATACACACCAATCTCAGGGCGTTGTACGCCAGCGCTCAGGGCGTTGTATGCCAGCCGCGGGCGATCGAGCTGAGTTGCGCCTCGAACATCTCCTCGATCTGCTCCTGCGAGGTGGGCGAGAAGTAGCCCGCGAGCTCGAGGGAGACGAAGCCATGCACCGAGGCCCAGACGATCCCGAGCAGCATGTTGGGGTCGTACGGGGGGAAGATGCCCGCGCCGATCAGCCGGTTGATGACGTCGCGGAGCGGCTCGGCAGCAGCCGACTCCGGAATCGGACCGTCGATGTGGGTCTCCGGCCCGGTGGGAGTCATGAGCACCTGGTACAGCGTTGGATGCGCAAGGGCCCATGCCCGATACTCGCGCCCGAAGTTGAACAGGTCCACGTACGGGTCGTCAGTCACGGCGACCGCCCGCTGCGCGGCGACGAATCCGACCGCCGCCGTACGAGCCACCTCGCGAATCAGCCCGGCGCGGTCGACGAACATCGAGTAGATCGCCGTGGTGGATGTGCCCTCGGCTGCCGCGACCTGCCGAAGGGCGGGCGCACTGGGGCCGCTCTCGACCATCATGGTCGCTGCGCGCGCGATAAGCCTCCTACGGAGGTCATCGTCATATACCTTGGGCCGGGGCACTTGACAAGTGTATCGTGACGCTGTTTTATAACAATGCTGCGCCTCGTATGAGTCGTTTCATCAACCGTTCCTGTAGTGGTGAGACATGGCCCCCGCTTGGGGGGACCACTCCACCAACCCGATCCTCGGCCGGGGCCCGCTCGTCGTCAGGCTGAGCGGCCCTAGGCTGGGTGACATGCAGGACTATCAGCGCGACTTCATCGAGTTCGCCCTCGCCCACCAGGTGCTGCAGTTCGGCGAGTTCACGCTCAAGTCCGGTCGCACATCCCCCTACTTCTTCAATGCCGGCAAGTTCAACACCGGCGTGAAGCTGGCCGGCCTGGGGCGCGCGTACGCTGCCGCGATCGACGTCTGGGACCTCGACTTCGACGTGCTGCTGGGACCCGCGTACAAGGGCATTCCCCTCGCAGCCGCCACATCGGTAGAGCTCGCCGAGCACTTCGACCGCGACGTTCCGTGGGCGTTCAACCGCAAGGAAGCCAAGGACCACGGTGAGGGCGGCCTGTTCGTCGGCGCCGAGATGACCGGCCGGGTGCTCGTCATCGACGACGTGATCACGGCCGGTACGGCGATCCGCGAGGTCATCGACCTCGTCCACGCTGCCGGGGCTCAGCTCGCAGGCGTCATCGTCGCCATCGACCGCCAGGAGCGCGGCAGCGGTGACCTGTCCGCGATCGGCCAGGTCCGCGCCGACCACGGCGTCGAGGTACGGGCGATCGTGACCCTCGACGACGTGGTGGCGTACGTCGCGGATGACCCCCGATTCGCCCAGTACCTCCCGGCGATGCAGGCCTACCGCGAGCAGTACGGAGCCTGACCGTCCGCGAGACACCCTGTACCCCTCCGCGAGACACCCTGTACCCCTCAGCGAGAGGAGATGGGTCCTCTCGCGAGAGGGGGATAACTCCTTTCGCCGACGGATTCCTGAGTTGGGCGCCCGTGAGACACGGGTTCGCGCTTGGTGAGCGGAGTTAGCGTGTCGACGTGAGCCAGCCGAGCATCCGTACAGTCGCCGAGCTTCGGGCGTCAGGGCATGAACAGCAGTCGCTGCGCCAAGAGATCCAGCACAACCTTCTTGCTGCGCTCGCGGAGGGCCGCAACCCGTGGCCGGGGATCCACGGCTTCGACCGCACGGTCATTCCTCAGCTCGAGCGGGCCCTGATCGCCGGCCACGACGTCGTACTGCTCGGCGAGCGCGGACAGGGCAAGACGCGCCTCCTGCGTACGCTCTCGGGGCTGCTCGACGAGTGGACGCCCGTCATCGCGGGGTCGGAGCTGGGCGAGCACCCGTACGACCCGATCACCGCGGAGTCCCGACGCCGTGCCATCGAGCTGGGCGACGCGCTCCCCGTGGCCTGGAAGCACCGGTCGGAGCGCTACTCGGAGAAGCTCGCCACGCCGGACACCTCTGTCGCCGACCTCATCGGCGACGTCGACCCGATGCGCGTGGCCGAGGGCCGCCGCCTCGGCGATCCGGAGACCATCCACTTCGGCCTCATCCCCCGTAGCCACCGAGGCATCGTCGCTATCAACGAGCTCCCAGACCTGGCCGAGCGGATCCAGGTGGCGATGCTCAACGTGATGGAGGAGCGGGACATCCAGATCCGCGGGTACGTGCTCAGGCTGCCCCTCGACGTACTGGTCGTGGCCTCGGCGAACCCCGAGGACTACACGAACCGCGGCCGCATCATCACCCCTCTCAAGGACCGCTTCGGGGCCGAGATCCGCACGCACTACCCGCTGGAGCTCGCCGACGAGGTCGCGGTCATCCAGCAGGAGGCCACCCTCGTCGCCGACCTCCCAGAGCCGCTGCTGGAGATCCTCGCCCGCTTCACGCGCCAGCTGCGCGAGTCGCCTGCCGTCAACCAGCGCTCGGGCGTCTCGGCACGGTTCGCGATCGCGGGCGCCGAGACCATCGCAGCGGCCGCGCGCCACCGGGCGACGCTGCGGGGCGAGGACGAGGCCGTCGCACGGGTCGTCGACCTCGAGAGCGCGGTCGACGTTCTCGGCGGAAAGATCGAGTTCGAGTCCGGCGAGGAAGGACGCGAGCGCGACATCCTCGACCATCTGCTCCGCGTGGCGACCGCCGAGACCGTACGAGAGCTGTACCGGGGCATCGACCTCGGCCCGCTCGTCGAGGCGCTCGACGGGTCCGTGACCGTGACGACCGGCGAGCAGATCACCGCGCAGGAGTTCTTCGACACGCTGCCGCGGCTGAACGGGACGTACGACGCGCTGGCCGAGCGCTTCGGCGCGACGTCGGCGGGTGAGCGCGCGAGCGCGATCGAGCTGGCGCTGGAGGGCCTGTACCTCGCGCGCCGGATCGCGAAGGACTCCGGCGACGGAGAGACGCTCTATGGATAGACGTCGAAGAAGGTCGCTGTACGGGCGGTACGCAGGGGGGCCGGACCCGCTCGCGCCGCCCGTCGACCTGGCCGAGGCGCTGAAGACGATCTCGGATGACGTCATGGCTGGATATTCGCCCGAGGGGGCTCTCCGCGAGTACCTGCGGCGCGGAGGCCGCGAGCAGCGCGGCCTCGACGACCTGGCTCGCGACGTCCACCGAAAGCGTCAGGAGCTGCTCCGCAACCACCGCCTCGACGGCACGCTCGAGGAAGTGAAGAAGCTCCTCGACGAGGCCGTCCTCGAAGAGCGCAAGCAGCTCGCCCGCGACGCGACGATGGACGACGGCGACCGGGCGCTGCGCGAAATGACGCTGGACAGCCTTCCGAGCTCGACGGCTGCGGCGGTGAACTCGCTGAGCTCGTACGACTGGCAGTCCTCGGACGCACGAGAGTCGTACGAGAAGATCAAGGACCTGCTCGGTCGCGAGCTGCTCGATCAGCGGTTCGCCGGCATGAAGGACGCGCTCGAGAACGCGACCGACGAGGATCGCCAGGCCGTCTCGGAGATGCTGCACGACCTCAACCAGCTGCTCGACGCCCATCGGCGCGGTGAGGACACCGGGCAGATGATGAAGGACTTCATGGCCAAGCACGGCCAGTTCTTCCCCGAGAACCCGGAGACCGTGGAGGAGCTGATCGATGCTCTCGCGGAGCGCGCTGCGGCGGCGCAGCGGATGATGCGCTCGATGTCGCAGGAGCAGCGCGACGAGCTCATGGCCTTGTCGGCGCAGGCTTTCGGGTCGTCGGACCTCATGCAGCAGCTGGGTCAGCTCGATGCGAACCTTCAGGCTCTGCGGCCCGGCGAGGACTGGTCGGGGCAGGAGTCGTTCAGCGGCGACGAAGGGCTGGGCCTCGGCGACGGAACCGGCATGCTTCAGGATCTCGCGGAGCTGGAGTCGCTCGCGGAACAGCTCGGCCAGGGATACGGAGGAGCGCATCTCGACGACGTCGACGTGGATGCGCTCGCACGCCAGCTGGGCGAAGACGCGGCGATCTCGGCGCGGCGACTGGCCGAGATCGAGCAGGAGCTGCGCTCTTCGGGCCTGCTGCGCCGGACGCCGGACGGGTCGCTGAAGCTCTCACCGGCGGCTATGCGGAAGCTGGGCAAGTCGCTCCTGGCGGATGCCGCGAAGCAGCTGTCGGGACGTACGGGCTCGCGGGACACACGGATGGCCGGTGCGGCCGGAGAGCAGACCGGCGCCAGTCGCGAGTGGGCGTTCGGAGACACCGAGCCCTGGGACGTGACCCGGACGGTCACCAATGCGCTGCGCCGCACCGTGGAAGAAGGGGGTGACCCGAGTCGCGGGATGCGGATCGACGTGCGCGATGTCGAGGTGACCGAGACTGAGGCGCGGACGCAGTCGGCGGTCGCCCTGCTCGTCGACGTCTCGTACTCCATGGCCGCCGAGGGCCGGTGGGTGCCGATGAAGCGTACGGCGCTGGCGCTGCACCACCTCGTCTCAACGCGCTACCGGGGCGATCGGCTGGAGCTCGTGACGTTCGGCTTCCTCGCGCAGACGATGGACATCGACGAGCTCACGGGACTGTCTGCGGTACGGGAGCAGGGCACCAACCTGCACCACGGCCTGCTGCTGGCCGAGAAGTTCTTCCGCGAGCATCCGTCGATGCAGCCGGTGCTCTTGGTCGTCACCGACGGCGAGCCCACGGCGCACCTGCAGGGCGAGGGCCACGCGTGGTTCTCGTACCCGCCGGACGACGAGACGTTGCGCCTGACGATCACCGCGCTCGACCGGGTGGCGCGGCGCGGCACACAGACGACGTTCTTCCGCCTCGGCGACGACCCCGGGTTGGCCCGGTTCGTGAGCACACTCGCCGAGCGGGTCGGTGGCCGCGTCGTCGCGCCCGATCTCGACGAGCTCGGAGCAGCCGTCGTCGACTCGTACCTCCGCTCCCGTCGCGCCGCGGAGTCCTGGTACGACTGAGCTCGTCGGCTGCTCCCGGTCACGCGACCGGGCATCGATCGAGACCGGCCACGGAGCCCGTACAACTCCGAGAGAATCGAGACGCCCGTCGCGTGGAGTCCTGAGGAGGTCCGTGTGTTCGCACTGTCGGTCGTGGGGCACCCGAGCCCGGTGAGCTTCAGCCACGCGATGGCGGACCGGGCGGTGGGCACGTTGCGCGAACTGGGCGTCGAGGTGGCGCATCACGACCTGTACGCAGAGGGGTACGAGCCGGTACGCGGCGGTGAGGCGCTCGTCAGGCAGCACCGCGCAGAGCTGGACGCAGCCGACATCCTCCTGGTCTTCCATCCGAACTGGTGGAGCATGCCGCCGGCGCTCCTCAAAGGCTGGATCGACCGTACGTTCGTGCCCGAGGTCGCCTACCGCGACGCCCCCATCGGCGAGCCGCCGATCGGGCTGTTGACGGCACGCGCGCTGGTGTTCAACACCGGAGACACCCCGCCGGAGCGAGAACAGCTCGTCTTCGGCGACCCACTGCAGCGCATCTGGGAGACGGGCGTCTTCGACTTCTGCGGAATCCGCACGATGGTCCGCCGCATGTACGCCCCGGTCACCAGCAGCACGTCCGACCAGCGAGCCATCTGGCTGGCCGAGGTCGAGACGTTGGTGAGGGCGGCGGTCGCCTAACCCGCCGAGACCCCTGTCCCCTCAAGGAGAGGACCTATCCGGGCGAGGAGAGGACCTATCCCTCAGAGGAGAGGACCTATCCGCCAGAGGAGAGCATCTGTTACTCGACGGACCCGCTAGAGTCCATACGTACATACTCCAGGGGGTATCTGTGAGGAACTGGTCCAACCGCCGATGGGGCGCCGCGATCGCCACGGCTTTCGTGACGGTGCTCGTCGTCGCCATACCGACCGCGATGATTCCCACGCCGATCTTCGGGCGCGAGGTGGGGGTCACGTGGTGGTCATGGCCCGTACTGATCGTGACGGCGGTGCTCAGCGGGCTGGTGTTCGCCACCTACGTCCGCGAGCGCGGCACCACCCCCGACCCCAAGCTCGGCGAGGACCGTCCGTCACGGTTCGGCGTCGCCGGAGGCGTACTGACCTTCTTCGCCGTGGGCTGCCCGGTGTGCAACAAGATCGTGCTGCTGACGCTCGGCGCCTCGGGAGCGTTGCAGTGGTTCGCCCCCGTCCAACCCCTCTTGGCCGTCGCGGCCATGGGACTGCTCGGCTACTCCCTCAAGGTGCGGCTCGCGGGTGAGCGCGCCTGCCCGGTCCCGGCGACGAACCGGGCGGCGCGCTGACCGGCGTCAGCTCTTCGACGCGACGGTGAAACGGCGACCCTTGTACGCGGGGGCCTCAAGCTCGTCGAGGATCGCATCGGCGAAGTCGCTTGTCGTCACGGAGTCGCCGACGGGCGAGTCCGTACCGAGCACATACCCCGTACGTTCTCCTGGCGCGATCATCGGCGAGGGCGACACGTAGGTCCAGTCGAGACCGTCCGAGGCGCGGTAGTCGCCGAGGATGGCGGTGAACGCCTTGGCCTCCGGCTTGTACGCGTCGGGGAACCCGGGGGTGTCGAGGAGGAGTCCGTCGCCGACCGAGAGCGAACCCGCGCCACCGACCACCAGGAGCCGCGCAGCCGGGTGGGCAGCGATGAGGCGCCGGTGGGCGTCGACCATGGGCTCGGCGGGTCCGCCCGTACGGTCCGGGGGGATCGACACGACGACCGCGTCAGCGTCGGCGGCGAGAGCGACGAAGGTGTCGGCATCGGCGATGTCTGCGGCGATCGCGGTGGCGCCGGCGACGTCAGTGCCGCTCCGCGAGACAGCCGTGACCTCGTGGCCGCGGGCGAGAGCGGCCTCGGCGACCTGGCTGCCGACCATGCCAGAGGCTCCGTACACGACGATCTTCATGATTCCTCCTGGATATGTTTCCTTGTAAGTCAACAGTATCCGCTAGATATTGGTATCCACAAACGGCTATAGTTACCCCATGGATAGTGACCGCCGGGCAGACGTCATGAACCCCGCGTGTCCGTCGCGTGAGGTGCTGCGACGGATCGGTGAGCGGTGGACGCCGCTGGTGATCGAGGCGCTGAGCGGTGGAGCGCTGCGGTTCACCCGGCTCCAGCAGGCGATCGGCGGCGTCACGCCGCGGGTGCTGACGGCCACGCTGCGGGGGCTGGAGCACGACGGTCTGGTGACCCGGACGATCTTCGCCGAGGTGCCTCCGAGGGTCGAGTACGAGCTGACGCCGCTCGGGTCGTCGCTGCTGGAGCCCATTCGTGTCAACCGGAAGTGGGCCGAGACCCACCTCGACGACGTCCTGGCCGCCCGCGACCGCTGGGACGCAGCGCTCGCCTGACCGAGACGGTGCTGGTTCCGACATCCAGTGGCTCCTGCGCGGCCGCCGATCGCTATGGGCGCCGGCGACCGCGTAAGCGCCACTCCATGTCGGTCGGTCGTATTCATGCGGGTGGCACCCGACGAATGAGCTACAGCGGACGGTGCCTGACGCCGAGGTCGGCGAGTGCCTCGAGACGACCCGGAAGATCGGCCAGGAACTCCTCGTACGGAGGCCGGTCCGCCCCGTACCACCCGATGTCGGCGACGGCGACCAGGCGGGGGAACGCCATGTACCAGAGGTGGTCGCTCGTCGGGATGTACTCGCTCCACAGCTGGGCCTGCAGCCCAAGCAGGTGGGCGGGGTCGCTCAGCCCCGCGTACGGGTCGTACGCGTACACCCCAGCCAGATCAGCGCCGGGCCCGATCGACAGCGGCTCGTCCTCCCCCATCCCGTACGCGTGGTCGAAGTAGAGCAACGACGGTGCCTGTACGACGTCGACCCCGGCTCGTGTCGCCCGGCCCGCAGCGTCGGTCCAGTCGCGCCACGCCATGACCACGGGGTCACCGTCGGGGATGCCTTCGTCGATGATCTCGTCCCAACCGACGAGCCGACGGCCGAGCGAGGAGAGGTACGCCGCGATCCGGCCGGTGAACCAGGTCTGGAGATCAGCGACGTCGCCGAGCCCGAGGTCGCGTCGCTGCGCCTGGGCGGTCGGCGACGCCTCCCACTCGACCTTCGGGACCTCGTCGCCGCCGATGTGCACGTACGGCGCGTCGAACACGTCGACCACCTCGGCGAGGATGTCCGCACAGAACGCCAGCCCGGCGTCGTCGACGCGCAGCACCTCGGGGTAGATGCCCCAGCTGCGGCCGACGCCCAGGGCCGTGGGCTCGAAGCCCAGGTCAGGGTACGCGGCGCGTGCCGCTCGCATGTGCCCCGGCATGTCGATCTCGGGTACGACGGTCACGCCGCGGTCGCGTGCGTACGCCACCAGGTCGCGCAGTTCGGCCTGCGTGTAGAAGCCGCCGTGCCCCACGCGAGAGTACGTGTTGAGGTGGTTCTCGGGGTGTTGGCTCCCATCGGAGTAGTTGCCCGGATGCCCAACCACGGTCTCGTGGCGCCATGCGCCGATCTCGGTGAGCAGCGGCCAGGCCTTGGACTCGAACCGCCAGCCCTGGTCGTCGGTGAGGTGGAGGTGGAGGACGTTGAGGCGCAGCAGCGCCATCGCGTCGACCATCCGCCGCACCTCTCTGATCGGCAGGAAATGCCGCGCAACGTCGAGCATGACGCCCCGCCAGGGCAGGGCGCCACCATCGGCGGCTGGGACACCGGAGCGGATGAGCTGGCTCACGGGACGAGGATGACCTTGCCGGTCGTCGTGCGCCCCTCGAGTGCCCAGTGGGCCTCGGCGGCCTGGGCGAGCGGGTAGCGCGCGCCGATCCGTACCTCCAGGGTCCCCGCCAGTATGGCCTCGAACAGCTCCGTAGCGCGCCAGCGGAGCTCCTCGGTGGTGGCCGTGTAGTGGTTGAGGGTGGGCCTCGTCAGGAACAGCGACCCGCCGGCGTTGAGCCGTTGCGGGCTGAACGGCGGCACTTGGCCGCTTGCCCCGCCGAAGAGCACCATCATGCCGCGCGGCGTGAGGCTCGCCAGTGAGGCGTCGAAGGTGGTCTTGCCGACGCCGTCGTACGCGACCGCCACGCCCCTGCCCCCTGTCGCTTCCTTGACCAGGGCGGGCAACTCGGCGGTGAGGTCGGAGAGCTGGTCGTAGCGGATGACGACATCAGCGCCGGCTTCGCGCGCGAGGGCCTCTTTCTCCGCTGTCGAGACGGTGGCGATGACCCGCCCGCCGTGCGCGACAACGAGCTGCGTGAGCAGGAGCCCGACACCACCTGCGGCTGCGTGGACGAGGACGTCGTCGCCGGGCTGGACGGGATAGGTGGACGTCACGAGGTAGTGGGCAGTCATGCCCTGCAGCAGGACGGCGGCTGCGACGTCCAGATCGATCCCGTCCGGCACCTGGACGAGCCGGTCGGTGTTGACGGCGACGAGCTCTGCGTACGAGTCGGACTGGTCCGACCAGGCGACGCGCTCTCCCAGCGCCAGATCCGTCACACCCTCGCCAAGCCCGACCACCACACCGGCGCCTTCACTCCCGACGATGTGCGGGAAGGGCATCGGGTAGACGCCGCCACGCCGGTACGTGTCGAGGAAGTTCACCCCCGCCGCCGCCACCTTCACCAGCACCTGGCCCGGGCCAGGTACGGGATCGGGAAGCTCAACGAGCTCGAGGACATCAGGGCTGCCCACCTCACGGGCTTGAATCACGCGCATGAGTCGACTCTACGACGCAGGACCACTGCCTCGTACGAAACGTTTCAATCGACATCTGGTTCGCCCACCCCAGGTGCGACCTCCTGTCGCAGCCGATCTGGGACACGCCAAGAGGGAATGATGGAGGCATGACTGATCAGCGTCCCGTCGTAGACACCGCACGTGGCACGGTTCTGGGGGTCTGGCGGGGGCCCTCAGCCGCCTTCTATGGGATCCCGTTCGCACAGGCTCCGGTGGGCGAGCTGAGCTTCGCCGGCCCTGCGAAGGCCCTTCCCTGGGACGGCGAGCTGGACGCGTCCGCACCTGCCGCCACCCCCCAGCGTCGACCTTTCGGAGCGGTGACGACGATCCCGGAGCCGTCGTTCCCGGGCGATGCGACGCTGAACGTCAACGTGTTCACCCCCGCGCCCGGCGACGCGTCGGCCCTCCTGCCCGTACTGGTCTGGATCCACGGTGGCGGGTTCTTCGCGGGGTCGCCGTCGAGCCCCTGGTACGACGGCATCTCGTACAACCGGGACGGCATCGTGACCGTCTCCCTCTCGTACCGGCTCGGTTTCGACGGCTTCGGCTGGATCGCCGATGCGCCCACGAACCGTGGGCTGCGCGACATGATCCTGGGCCTCGAGTGGGTGCGCGACAACATCGCAGCGTTCGGCGGCGACCCGTCTCAGGTCACGATCGCGGGGCAGTCCGCCGGTGGCTCGGCCGTGATGTGCCTGCTCGCGTCGCCGCTCGCCCAGCCACTGTTCGCGCGCGCCATCTCCCACTCCGGCGGCGGCCTCACCCGCACGATCGCCGAGGCCGAGCGCGTCGGACGCGAGATGGCCGTACGAGCGGGGATCGAGCCAACGCGCGCCGGCTGGTCCACCCTCACCGAGGACGCCCTCCTCGACCTCCAGACCGCCTACATGGCGCCCGCGGACGAGCCACCGGCCGACGCCGCCTCGTGGGTCTCCCGTACGATCCGGAACCGGAAGGTCGGCCTCCCGTTCGTACCGCTCACCGGCGACGACGTCCTCCCCTTCGAGCTGCCCGCCGCGCTCGCCTCCGGGATCGGTGCCGACAAGGACCTCATGGCCGGCACAGTCGGGCACGAGTTCACGTTGGCAACCCTCGCGTTCACGGAGGCCTGGGCCCGTACGGATCCGGTCGCGGCGCTCTCGGACGGTGGGCTCCCCGCGGAGACCGCCAAGGCCTTCGTCGTCGCGCACCCCGAGCTCCGGTCCACCGCCCTTCTCTGCGGTCAGCTGGGCACCAACTTCATGTTCCGGATCCCGACAATCACCTGGGCCGATACGCATGGCCCGCGCACCTGGACGTACGACTTCCGCTGGGCCAGCCCCGCGCTAGGTCTGGCCTTCCACTGCCTCGAGCTCCCGTTCGCCTGGGACCTGCTCGGTGCCGAGGGGGTCGCTGCGGTCGCGGGCGAGAACCCGCCGCAGGATCTCGCGGACGAGATGCACGCCGCCTGGGTCCGGTTCATCACCACCGGCGATCCCGGCTGGTCGTCCTGGAACGGCCACAACCCGTACGTCTTCGCGGGCGAACAGACCGATACGTACGAGATCAGCCGTCTGCTGGACGCAGCCCCCTAGGTTGGCCTGCGCCAGCCCTCCAGGAGCGCGCACGCCAAAATCGCCTGACAAGGGGGATTGAAGGAAGCGATCGATCTGGCGCGCCCGGAGGGACTTGAACCCCCAACCTGCTGATCCGTAGTCAGCTGCTCTATCCATTGAGCCACGGGCGCTTGGTGAACCGGGGGTTGAGTCTAGCCCACCGCCGAGGGGGGCGTGCAAACCGATCCCGGGGCAAGCGTTTGCCCTTGCCAGCACGTAGAGCCCCAACTCAAAGCCCGAGTCAAGAGGGCGAGATCGGCGGGTCTAGGCTCTTACTGTCCCTCACAGCCGAGGAAACCGGAGGACCAGATGACCACCCACCTGATCACACCCAATGCTCCCGCTGAGGCACCCGCTGACCTCGCCGCCTGGGTGGAAAAGGTCGCCGAGCTCACCCAGCCCGACCAGGTGTACTGGTGCGACGGGTCCGTGGAGGAGCGCGACCGCCTGTACGCCAAGCTGGTCGAGACAGGCACCTTCATCAAGCTCAACCCCGCGAAGCGTCCCGACAGCTACCTCGCCCGCTCGGCACCGTCGGACGTCGCTCGCGTCGAGTCCCGCACCTTCATCTGCTCCGAGCACAAAGAGGACGCTGGACCCACGAACAACTGGGCCGCGCCGGCCGAGATGCGCCAGACCCTCAAAGGCGTCTTCGAGGGCTCGATGCGCGGCCGCACCTTGTACGTGATCCCGTTCTCCATGGGTCCTCTCGGCGGCGACATCTCCCGCCTCGGCGTCGAGCTCACCGACTCCGCGTACGTCGTCGTCAACATGCGGATCATGACCCGCATGGGCACCCCGGCGCTCACGCTCATCGCCGAGACCGGCGACTGGGTGCCCGCGGTGCATTCGGTCGGCTACCCGCTGGTCGACGCCGATGGCACCACCCGCCCGGACATCGCCTGGCCGTGCAGCGACGACAAGTACATCACCCACTTCCCGGAGACCCGCGAGATCTGGTCGTACGGATCCGGCTACGGCGGCAACGCCCTGCTCGGCAAGAAGTGCTACGCGCTGCGCATCGCGTCGGTGCTCGCCCGTGACGAGGGCTGGCTCGCCGAGCACATGCTCATCCTCAAGATCACCGGCCCGGACGGCCGCGTCTACCACCTCACGGCCGCGTTCCCGAGCGTCTGCGGCAAGACGAACCTCGCCATGCTGCGCCCGACGATCCCCGACTGGACCATCGAGACCGTCGGCGACGACATCGCCTGGATGCGCCCCGGACCGGACGGCCGCCTGTACGCGATCAACCCCGAGGCTGGCTTCTTCGGCGTCGCCCCGTACACGTCGCTCAAGACCAACCCGACCGCGCTGCTCGCGCTCGACCACGACACGATCTTCACGAACGTGGCGCTCACCGACGACGGCGACGTGTGGTGGGAGGGCATGACCGACGAGATCCCGGCTCACCTCGTCGACTGGACGGGCAAGGACTGGAGACCGGAGTCGACGACGCCGGCCGCCCACCCGAACAGCCGGTTCACCGTCCGCGCCTCCCAGGCGTCCTCCATCGCCGACGATTGGGAGGACCCGGCGGGTGTCCCGATCGACGTCGTCCTCTTCGGTGGCCGCCGCGCGACGAACATCCCGCTCATCAGCGAGGCGTACGACTGGGAGCACGGCGTCTTCGTCGGCGCGACCGTCGCCTCCGAGCAGACGGCGGCCGCAGAAGGCACCGTGGGCGCGCTGCGCCGCGACCCGTTCGCCATGCTCCCGTTCTGCGGCTACAACATGGGCGACTACTGGACGCACTGGCTCGAGGTCGGCAAGGTCCTCGGTGACAAGGCCCCGCACATCTTCCAGGTGAACTGGTTCCGCAAGGACTCCGACGGCTCGTACCTGTGGCCCGGCTTCGGCGAGAACTCCCGCCCCATCGAGTGGGCGCTTCGACGCGTGAACGGCGAGGTCGACGCGATCGACGCGATCAGCGGCCGCATCCCGACGTTCGACGATCTGAACCTCGACGGCCTCGACATCACCGACGACCAGGTCGAGAAGCTGTTCGCCTTCGACCCGGACGCGTGGTCCGCAGAGGCAGACGTGACTGCCGAGTACTTCGCGCAGTTCGGCGACCACGCTCCTGCGGCGCTGTACGAGCAGCTCGACAAGCTCAAGGCCCGAATCGTCGCCCACAAGGGCTGATAGTCCATGACCACGCAAGAGCCCTCGGTTCGTACCGGGGGCTCTTGCGTGGTCATGGACCGTTGGCGGAGGCGGCGAGATTTGAACTCGCGATGGGATTTGTGTCCCAAACCCGCTTAGCAGGCGGGCGCCATAGACCGTACTAGGCGACGCCTCCTTTTGCCGTGGGAATGCTACCGGTCCCCGGCACGGGTCACCAACTGGATGAGACGCAGTCCCCGTCGCCTGCGACCAGCGCAGCTCAGACCGTTACGATGACGCACAGTCTCCAGGGAGGTAGGCATGTCGGAGCCGTACCGGCCAGCAGGCGCTCGCCGCGCCGCCCCGGCCGTCGTCGAGGAGGACATCACGTCCTTCCCGGGCACGATCGGCTGGACGATCGCCGGGACAGTCCTGCCCGGTCTCGGGTTCCTCAAGGCCAAGCGCTGGTTCGAGGGGGTCACCACACTGGTCTTCTTCCTGGCGATCGGCGGCGGAGTGGGCTACCTCGCCTACGAACGGACGTTCGCCGAACGTCTCATGACCAGCCCGATCACGCTCCTCGGTGTCGCAGTCCTGTGCGGGATGCTGGCGATCCTCACGATCGGCATCATCGTCGCCACGTACCTCTCCCTGCGCCCGCACGACGTCACCACAGGGCAGCGGATCTCCGGCGCCGTCCTGGTGCTCGTGCTGAGCTTCTTGGTCTGCGTACCGCTCGCGGTGGTGGCCGGCTACAGCCTGAGCCAGGCCGGAGTCGTACGCTGACGGGCTCGCTCGTCCCTCACAGGCCCGGCATGCTCCCGTACCCACGATTCTTGTCGAGGTAGCGCGCGACGTCGGTCTCGAGCGAGGTGACCTCGCGACCGATCAGGATGAGGCGGCGTTCGTCGCCCTGATGGAACACGAGCTCTGTGCCGTCTGCGGAGCGGGTGACACGGGTGACCTGGTCCCACGTGCCACGCACGTCCCCCTGATGGCTGTGGATCACGTAGCCGGACTCGTCGAGGTCGACGGCGACCCGCGCGCGGCGGGCGCTGATCGTCGTCATGAGAACCAGCACCAACCCGTCGGCAAGGACGAGCGCACCGAAGACGAGAAGCCACAGGTTCGTACCCAACCCGGAACCGCCGACCATGAGGGCGCCGAGGGTCGCAAGAACGGCCGCGACGAGGTACGAGCGCAGCGGCGGCGCGGGCCTCAGCACGTGAGTCGTCATCACAATCCCCCAATCCCCAAGCGCGGCGAGGGTGGGATTTGAACCCACGAGACGTTTCCGCCTGGCCGCTTTCAAGGCGGCTGCACTAGACCACTATGCGACCTCGCCAGCCGACGTCCCTGCCGGTCCCATTGATCCTACCGGTCCGGAGGGGGCGGCTGGCCCTCGTTTCCTGTGACAGGCTGAGACCATGCGCGCCGTTGTCGTCACTGAACCGGGTGGTCCCGAACAACTCACTCTCGCCGAGGTCCCGGACCTTGCGGCGGCACCGGGTGAGCTACTGGTACGAGTAGTGGCCGCGGGGGTGAACCGCGCCGACCTCCTCCAGCGCCAGGGCTTCTACCCGCCGCCGCCGGGGATCTCGGACGTCATCGGGCTCGAGGTGTCCGGAAGGGTCGAGGCGCTCGGCGACGGGGTCACCGGCTGGGCGGTCGGCGACGAGGTCGTGGCCCTACTGGCCGGAGGCGGCTACGCGGAGCTGGCCGTGGTTCCCGCTGAGCAGTGCTGCCGTCCGCCTGCTGGGGTCGACCTGGTCAGCGCTGCCGGTCTGATCGAGGTCGCCGCGACCGTGGCGTCGAACCTGGATCGTGTCCGGTACGTGGACGGCGAGACCTTCCTCGTCCATGGCGGGACGGGCGGGATCGGCGCCTTCGCCATCCAGTACGTGGCAGCGCGCGGCGGTCGCGTACTGTGCACCGCCGGCACGGCCGAGAAGCTCGAACAGTGCCGAGCGCTGGGCGCAGCCGTGGCCATCGACTACCACGACGACTGGGCCGCGGCGGTCCAGGAGGCGACCAACGGCCAGGGAGTCGACGTGCTGATCGACGTCATGGGCGCCAAGTACCTCGAGGCCAACGTCGCCTCGCTCGCCCGCAACGGGCGGTTGGTGGTCATCGGGCTCCAGGGCGGTCGTAAGGGAACGCTCGACCTCAACGTGCTCCTCAGGAAGAGCGCCCTGGTCACCGCGTCAACGCTCCGGTTCAGTCCGCTGGGGCGCAAGGCCGAGGTCGTCGCCATGGTGGCGCGTGAGGTGTGGCCGATGTACGAGTCGGGCCAGATCCAGCTCCCGAGCGAGAAGCGCTTCGCGCTTGCCAACGCTCGCGCAGCCCACGAGTGGCTCGAGTCCGGCTCCGCGAGCGGCAAGGCAGTACTGGTCGTCCAGCGCTGAGATATCTGTGCGCGCGTGGCGCGAGCCTGGGAACCTATACGGGAGCAGCAGGGGGTGGATGTGACCGGCAGGTACGCCGCTGTGCTGCGGGTACCGGCGTTCCGCAAGGCCGAGCTCGTCTCGCTGATCGCGAGGATCCCGCAGTTCGGATTCGGTGTCACGCTCACCCTCCACGTGGTCACCACGCTCGGGATGAGCTACGCGGCCGCCGGTGTCGTGGCCGCGGTCTACACGGTCGCCGCCGCGATCGCCGCCCCCTGGCGCGGCCGTCTGCTCGATCGACAGGGCTTGCGCCGCACGTTGCTGCCGTCGCTCATCATCGTGCCGCTGGTCTGGGGGGTGGCGCCGTTCCTCCCGTACTGGCTGCTCATCGTCGCCTGCGCCGTCGGCGGCCTGTTCTCGCTGCCGCTGTTCTCGCTGATCCGCCAGATCATCGTCGCTACCTCGCCCGAGGGCGCGCGGCGCACCGCGCTGTCCCTCGACTCGGTCATCGTCGAGATCAACTTCATGATCGGACCGCTCCTCGCGATCGTCGCCATCACCCAGTTCGGCACGCGGCCGACGCTCGTCGCGCTCGCGCTGCTGACGTCGGTCGGGGGCGCGCTGCTCGCCTGGTTCAACCCGCCGCTGATCGCGTTGCGCGGGGAGGGCGACGAAAGGGTGCCCGAACCTGCGCCGGCTCGTCGCGAATGGCTCAGCCCGGCAGTACTCGGTGTGTACGGAGCGGTGCTCGCGGGCGGCATCGTGCTGTCGGGCACGGAGGTCTCGCTCGTCGCGGCGCTGCGGACCTTCAACCACACCGAGCTCCTCGGCCTCGTCATGACGGTGTGGAGCGCCGGATCCGCGGTCGGCGGCCTGATCTATGGTGCGTGGCGCAAGTCGATCCCGTCAGCACTCCTGCTCATCGGGCTCGCGGCCCTCACCCTGCCGGTCGCGGCGGCCACCAACGTGCCGGCGATCTTCGCCATCGTCACCGTCTCGGGCTTCTTCTGCGCACCGCTGATCTCCGCGACCGTCGACGAGCTCAACGGCCGCGTCCCCGAGTCCGTCCGCGGGGAGGCCATGGGTTGGCACGGCTCGGCGCTCACCGCCGGGTCGTCGCTCGGGCCGCCGGTGATCGGCATCATGCTCGACACGTACGGCTGGCAGGCGGGCTTCCTCGGCGCCGGGACCTTCGGCCTCGTCGTCGCCGGGATCGTGATCGCCATCACCGCGCGTCTGCCGCAGCCGGCAGCCGCCGAGGGCTGATCCCAGCCCTGGTCAGGTGGTCCAGGCCCGCCACAGCGCTGCATACTCGCCGTCGAGGTCGAGCAGCTCGTGATGCGAACCGAGCTCGGCGATGCGGCCGTCGATCACGACCGCGATCCGGTCAGCGTCGTGGGCCGTGTGGAGGCGGTGCGCGATGGCGACGACCGTGCGACCGGTGAGCAAGGCATGCATCGACCCCTCGAGCGTCCGCGCGGTACGCGGGTCGATGAGCGAGGTCGCCTCGTCGAGTACGAGCGTGTGCGGATCGGCGATCACGAGCCGCGCGAGCGCCACCTGCTGCGCCTGCGCCGGCGTGAGCTGGTAGTGCCCCGACCCGACGGTGGTGGCCAGCCCCGCGGGTAGCCGGTCGATCCAGTCGGTGGCACCGACAGCGCCCAGCGCCTCACGTACAACCTCCGTGCCGCTGTCCTCCCTTGCCAGCACGATGTTGTCATGCAGGGACCCCACGAACACGTGGTGCTCCTGGGTCACGAGCGCGACTTCGGTGCGCAGCACGGGCAGCGGCAGCCGGGTCGCCTCCACGCCGCCGATCGTCACCGACCCCGCACCCGGCGCGTTGATGCCGGCCAGCAACCGGCCCAGCGTCGACTTGCCGGAGCCGGAGGGCCCGACGATCGCCAGCCGCTCGCCGGGCGTGAGGTCGAGCGTCACGCCGTGGAGCACATCGTGGCCCTCGCGGTACGCGAAGAAGAGGTCGTCGCCCAGGAGCTTGTCGCCCCTCGGTGTCTCCTCGCCTACCACGCGGTCTGCCGGGACCTGCGCGATGCCGAGAAGGCGCGTCGTCGACGCGAGCGCCATCTGCAGCCGGTCGAGGATCTGGATCATGTGGTCGATCGGCCCGTACATCTGCTGGCTGTACAGCGCGGCGGCCGTGATCTGGCCCAGCGTGACCAGCCCGTGCGCGTACCCCCACGTGCCGAGCAGCACGATGCCGATGAGCGGGCCCTGGAACGCGTAGTCGAGCGTGGTGAACAGCAGGTTCCGCAGAGTCAGCGTGTAGCGCTCGGCCTGCCCGGACACGCCGAGGTCGTCGTCGGTGTGCCCCAGGCGCAGCGACTCGAGCTGCAGCGCCTCGACCGTACGAGAGCCTTCTACGGTCTCGGTGACGCCCGAGTTGATCCGCGAGTACGTGCCGCCCTCGGTGACGTAGCCCTTCGTCGCGCGCCGCAGGTACCAGCGCACCACGATGACCAGCAGGCCCATGCTCAGCAGCGTCGGGAGCGCCAGCAGCGGCGAGTTGAGGAAGATCGCGACGAACGACAACGAGATGAGAACGCCCTCGAGGATGAACGCCGGCAGCGCGTCTCGGGCCGCGCCGCTCATCGTCTGCACGTCGCGGGTCACGCGCGTGACGAGGTCGCCGGAGCTCGAGCTCTCGATGCGCGACAACGGCAGCGCGAGGACGAACCGTACGATCCGCTCCCGCGCGCTCGCCAGGACACCCTGGCCGAACACGACCGAGACGCCCCTCGCGGCGAAGGTCGCGATGGCCTGGAAGACGACGACGCCGGCGACGATCGCGGCGATCCGGTCGAGCTGGGGCACCTCGCCGCCACTCGTCGCGCTGTCGACGAGGTTGCCCAGGAGCTTCGGTACGAGCAGACCCGAGACGCCTGCGAGAACGTTGCCGGCGACGAGCGCGGCGAAGAGTCCGCGACGCGACGTCAGCAGGTCGCGTACGAACGTCACGACCGCTGACGACGGCGCCACGGGCAGGCCGCGCTTCGGCGCACGGGTGCTCTCGAAGTAGTCTCGCGCGCGCTGCTCGCGCACGAGGTAGCGCTCTCGCAACCCGCGGACCCGCTCGCCCAGCGGCTTGCCGCCCATCTGCCACATGCGGGTCAAGACCGGCGGCAAGGGCTCCACGTCGGGGCTCTCACGCCAGGTCGCTGCGGACGTGGCCAACAGGTCGTCAGGCATCGCTCATCACCTCCTCCAGAGGGGTCGTCTCCATGCCTCGCGCGACGACATCGCGGTACGCAGCCGAGCTCGCGAGGAGCTCCTCGTGCGTTCCCGTCGCCTGGACGGTGCCATCCACGATCAACGCGATCTCGTCGGCGTGCCGCAGCCACAGGGGGGATGCGGTCGTGACGAGGGTCGTACGACCTCGACGGTGCTCCGCGACTCGTGCCGCGATGCGCGCCTCGGTGTGGGCATCGACGGCCGAGGTGGGCTCGACAAGGAGCATCACCGGCGGCTCCGCGAGCAGAGCCCGGGCGAGCGCGACCCGTTGGCGCTGCCCGCCCGACAGACCGCGACCTCGCTCTTCGACCTCGCCCTGCCAGCCGTCGGGCAACGCGTCGTACACGTCCTCGGCGCACGCCGTCCGCAGCGCGGCCTCGGCCTCGTCGCGCGTCGCCGTGCCCCGCGGGTCGACGTTGCGCTGCAGGGACCCGGCGAACAACATGGCGGACGTCTCGCTGACCGCGATGTGATTCCGTACGTCGCGGATCCTGAACGCCGACAGGTCCGTACCGGCCAGCGTCACTCCCCAGTCGCCGTGCGCGATCTCGGCGTCGCGAGCGGCGATCTCCGCCCGTTCGGCCATCCGGCGGGCGCGCTCCCTCTTGGCCGCGCGGCCCTTGAGGTCGTCCTCGGTCACGTCGGCGGGAGGAGCATCGCCGCGCGGCAGGTAGCGGCCGAGACGGTCCACGAGCGCGGCCGTGTCGTCCGGCAGGGCCGAGACGAGAGCGGTGAGCCGGCCCTGTCGTACAGTCAGGCCGCACACCGGGTCGACGAGGTCTCCGTCGACGATCTCTGCCGAGTGCGCTGGCTCGACCCAGGGGCTGCGCAGTGACAGGAGCGTGATCGCCTTTCGCGCTGACACAAGGCCTGTTGCCCAGCGCTGTACGCACTCGAAGAACGTCTGGATCGGCCACAGCAGGAAGACCGCGTACCCGAAGAAGCTGACGAGCTGGCCGATCGTCAGTCGGCCGGCCGTCATCTCGTGCACGCCCTGCCAGGTGAGCACCACGAGCAACAGCCCGGCGAAGAGCACCGACAGGGCCTGTACTCCCGCCTGCCAGATGCCGGTCGCCACTCCCGCGCGTCGCGTGAGCTGCGACTGCGTGGCGTAGTTGGCGCCGAACGTGTCCTCGCCGCCGATGCCGCGCAGGATCCGCAGGCCGGCCACGATGTCGGTGACGCGGCTCGTCAGCTCGCTCGACCGCTTCCGCTCGACCTCTTGCGCGTGATGCAGCGGCCGGAGCAGGAAGAAGCTGGACGCGACGAGGAAGGGCGACGCGACGAGCACGATGAGACCGAGCTTGGGCGACGTCGAGATCATCAGCCACACGAGCAGGATGAAAGCCCCGAATGCCGCGATCGTGCGCTCGGTCACCTCGAGCACGGCGCCGAACACGTCCGAGTCGCCCGAGCTGACGCTGAGCACCTCGCCCGTCGGCGTACGTCTCGGCAGCACATGGCCGAGTTCGGCGACCTTCGCGACGACCAGCTCCATCGTCCCGTAGAGCGTGACGAGCCAGGTCCGCACGACGAGGGTGTGCCACAGGATGCCCATCGTCGTGCCGATGCCGATCGCGATGAACAGCGCGACGCACCACCAGACGGTCGCCCCGACGTCACCGGCCAGGATGCCGCGGTCGATGGCCCGGCCGACCGCGTACGGGGCCAGGGCAGGCGGCAGGAACCAGATCAGGCCGCACAACGATCCCAGCGCGATCAGTCCCGGCTGGATCCTCATCAGCCACACGAGGAACCGTGCCGGCGACCGCAAGTCGGTCGGCGGCAGGCTCGTTCGTGCGCGAAGGCGGGGAGGGAAGTCCATCATTTCTCGCTCACACTATGTGCCACCTGTGACACAGACCAGCGATTTCTCGACCGGCTGAGCGCCCCGCCGGGGCTGGGTAAGGGCGCGTCAGGCGGCGGGCAGAAAACTGAGCAACGCCTCGTTGAATGCCTTGGGCTGCTCGATGTTGGCGGCGTGCCCGTCGTCGGCGAGCACGATCGACATGCCCATCGGCGCCAGTGCGGCGCAGGCTGCGGCGTGGCTGGCGGGCCAGAACTCGGAGTCGTGTCCGGCGACGAAGAGAGCAGGGAAGTCGGCGGTGGCGATCACCGGACGCCAGTCGCGGGTCGCGTGGTCGTGCAGCAGTGCAAGCTCGCCCGGCGTCATCGCCTTCTCGGCGCCCTTCATCGCCCGCAGCAGTCGTACCAGCCGCATCCCGCGTTTGGCGATCGGCGTACCCATGCCCGTGTCGGGGATGCGCTCGGCGAAGTACGCGTCGCGGTTCGCGTCGGTGTAGCCGTAGAAGCCGTGCGACCAGTCAGGGGTGTTGAGCATCTTCGGGGTCTGGTCGACCGTCACCGCGGCGGCGAGGCGGTCGGTGCCGCATTGCGCCACGTACGACCAGATCGTGTTCGCGCCCATCGACCCGCCGACCAGGACTGCGTGCTGCAGGTCAAGACCCTCGAGCACGTCCCGTACGTCCAGCCCCCGCCGGTCCATGTCGACCGACTCGGGCCGCTCCGCCAGACCATGTCCGCGGATGTCGACGGCGAGGACCCGGTAGCCGGCCTTCGCCAGTGCGGGCACCTGGTAGCACCAGCTGGTCGCCGGAGCCTTGAAGCCCGCGATGAGCACGACCGGACGGCCGTCCGGGGAGCCATGCTCGGTGTAGTCGAGACGGACGCCGTCGTCCGCGAGCAGTGTCGTCATGCTGAGACCTCCGGGAATGCTCTGCCGGCCGGGAACGCCTTGCCTGGATTGAGCGCACCCTCCGGGTCGAGTGCGTTCTTGACCGCGGCGTGCATGCCGAGGACGACCGGGCTGAGCTCCTTCGCCATCCCCTCCAGCTTGAGCAGACCGACGCCGTGCTCACCGGTGACCGTACCGCCCAGGTCGCGGCATGCCTCGACGATCTGGTCGAACGCATCCTTGGCCCGTGCCCTGGCACCCTCGTCACCGGCCGGCGTGAGGATCAGCGGGTGCAGGTTGCCGTCGCCTGCGTGCGCGATGTTGGCGATCGTCACGTCGTTGTCGAGGGCGATCTGCTCGATCCGGCGCAGCATCTCCGGGACGGCTCCGCGCGGTACGACGACGTCCTCGGTGAGGACCGGGCTGAGTCGTTCGAGGGCTGGGTACGCGAGGCGGCGGGCCAGGAACAGCCGGTCGATCTCTTCCGGGTCGGTGGCACGCTCGACCTCGAAGCCGCCGGCTTCGGCGAACAAGGATGCGATGCGGTCGGCGAGGACTTCACCCGCAGCGCCCGGCTCGTCGACCTTCGCGAGCAGCAGTGCGTTCGCGTTGCTCGGCAGGTCCCAGCCCTGCCACTCGGCCACCGTACGGATGCAGATCCTGTCGATGAGCTCGAGTGCCGAGGGCACGATGCCGACGCTGGTGACAGCAGCGACGGCGGTGCCGGCGTCGGTCAGCGAGCTGAAGTAGCCGATGATCGCGCGTTCCTCGCGGCCGGCGAGAGGGCGGAGTTTCACGGTGACGTCGACGATGATGCCGAGAGTGCCTTCCGAACCGACCATGAGCGCCGTGAGGTCGTACCCGGTGACGCCCTTGGCTGTGGTCCGGCCGAGCTCGGCGACGCTGCCATCGGCCAGGACAACGGTGACGCCCAGAACGTAGTCCCTTGTCACGCCGTACTTCACGCAGCACAGGCCTCCCGCATTGGTGGCGACGTTGCCGCCGATCGTCGAGATCGACATGCTCGCGGGATCAGGCGGGTACCACAGTCCGTACGTGGCGACGTGCTGGCGGAGATCGTCGTTGATGACGCCCGCTTCGACCACCGCGTAGCGCTCGGCGGCGTTCACCTCGGTGATCCGCGTCATCTTCTCCAGCGAGAGCACGATGCAGCCGGCGGTCGCGTTGGCGCCGCCCGAGAGGCCCGAGCCGGCGCCGCGCGGGACGACCGGTACGCGGAAGGACCGGGCTGTACGGACGCAGGTGACGACGTCGTCGAGGCAGGTGGCCAAGACGACCACGGCGGGCTGACCGTACGGGGCCCACTCGGCGTCGTCGTGCGCGTACGTCTCGAGCGTCTCGGGGTCCGTGATGACGGCATCGGCGCTCAGGACAGCGCGCAGAGCCTCGGCGATCTGCATAGTCATGGCGATGTGCAGCGTAGCCCGCCACGCGCACAACCCTTCGAGCTCGCGCACAACCCGTGTGAGAACGTTTCCTGACCACAATGGTTGTGCGGGTCGTCAGGGACTGCCGATCTCACGGCTTCTCAGAACTGTCGGGGGTGGGTGCGAGGATCTCTGCATGGAGCTCGCAGTCCTCGTCGGCGCCTCGGCCGTCGTGGCCGCCACGCGGTCGCGGACAGCGAAGGTCGCCGAGCTCGCGCGGCTGCTGACGCTGGCAGCCGAAGCGGGAGAGCGCGAGGTCATGCTGTCCACGGCGTTCCTGGCCGGCCGGGTCCCCCACGGACGACTCGGGGTCGGCTACCGGACGATCGCCTCGCTGCCACCGCCAGCGGAGGTCCCTACCCTGACTCTTGCCGATGTGGACTCGGCGTTCACCGCCCTCGCCACGGCGAGCGGGGCAGGGTCCGCGAGCGCGCGCCGAGCGACCCTGGACGCGCTGTTCTCGGCAGCCACCGCGCCCGAGCGCGACTTCCTGACGAGTCTGGTCACCGGGGAGATGCGGCAGGGGGCGCTCGACGGCGTCATGCAGCAAGCTGTGGCGCAGGCGGCTGAGGTCCCGGTCGACTCCGTACGGCGCGCAGCCATGCTGGCGGGCACCCTCGATGCGGTCGCGGCCGTCGCGCTCAGCCACGGGGTCGAGGGGCTGGCTCTGATCGCGGTAGAGGTCCTTCGGCCGATCGCGCCGATGCTCGCCGCCTCCGCGCCGAACGTCGCCGACGCCACCTCGATGCCCGGGCCATGGTCGGTCGAACGCAAGCTCGACGGCATCCGGATCCAGGCGCACAAACGAGGCGACGACGTACGGGTCTTCACCCGCTCCCTCGACGACATCACCGACCGGCTGCCGGAGGTCGTCGACGTGGTTGCGGCGCTCCCCGCTGAGACGCTCGTCCTCGACGGCGAGGCGATCGCTCTGCGCCCCGACGGGCGCCCTGAGCCGTTCCAGGTCACCGGTGCCCGCACAGCCTCCAGCCGTGATCCCGCGCAGCTGCGCGAGCAGACCCCGCTGACCACGTACGTTTTCGACGTGCTCCACGTGGACGGCAGATCGCTGCTCGACGCGCCCCTCACCGCTCGCCGGGAGGTCCTCGAGCGGCTTCTCCAGCCCGAGAACCGGGTCGCGTCGGTCGTCACCGAAGACCCTCAGGTCGCCCAGCGCTTCTTCGAGGACCAGATCGCTGCGGGCCACGAGGGCGTGGTGATCAAAGACCTGGCAGCCCCGTACGCCGCCGGCCGCCGAGGCGGCTCCTGGGTCAAGGTCAAACCCCGGCACACGCTCGACCTCGTCGTCCTCGCGGTCGAACGCGGCTCGGGGAGACGGCGCGGGACACTGTCGAACATCCACCTGGGCGCTCGCGACGGCGACGCCTTCGTCATGCTCGGCAAGACGTTCAAGGGCATGACCGACGACATGCTCGCCTGGCAGACGACCCGCTTCGCCGAGCTCGCGACGGACGACAACGGATGGGTCGTCACCGTACGTCCCGAGCAAGTCGTCGAGATCGCCTTCGATGGTTTGCAACGCTCCTCGCGCTACCCCGGTGGCCTGGCGCTCCGGTTCGCCCGAGTCCTGCGCTACCGCGACGACAAGCCGGCTTCTGAGGCCGACACGATCGAGACCGTACGGAAGCTGGCCGGTCCCGTCACCGACGAACCCGGACCCTAGGGAGGACCTCAGATCGGACGTCGCCCTCGGCTGCGTCGGCATCGGCCTCGCGTCCGCCCGCCACCCCTAGTCGCGACATAGCATCGACTCGTGGCCCCGTTGGTGGTTGTCCTCGTGCTCGCCGGGGTCATCGCGACCGGCTGCTGGATCATCTCGCTGATCACCCGCGACACATCCCAGGTCGACCGGATCTGGTCGATCGTGCCACCCATCTACCTCTGGATCTTCGCAGCAGGAGCGGGCTTCGGCGACGCCCGTCTCGACCTGATGGCGGCGCTCGCGACTGTCTGGGGGGCTCGGCTCACGTTCAACCTCGCTCGCAAGGGCGGCTACACCGGCATGCAGGACTATCGCTGGACGGTCCTGCGGAAGCTCATGAAGCCGTGGCAGTTCCAGCTCTTCAACCTGCTCTTCATCGTGATCTACCAGAACGCGCTGCTGGTACTGGTCACCCTGCCCGGATGGACCGCCCTGCAGCATCGGACGCCTCTCGGACCGCTCGACGGAGCCCTCGCTCTCCTCTTCATCGGCGCACTGGCGGGAGAGACCCTCGCCGATCAGCAGCAGTGGGAGTTCCACCAGCGCAAGCGCGAGGGAGGGCTGGCAGGTACGGCATCCGAGGGCTTCCTCCGCCAGGGCCTGTTCCGGTACTCGCGTCATCCGAACTACTTCTTCGAGATCTCGATGTGGTGGCTGATGTTCGGATTCGGAGCGGTGGCCGCCGCGTCGCTGCTGCAGTGGTCGATCGCCGGAGCCACGCTGCTCACTGCGCTGTTCGTGGGGTCGACGATCATGACCGAGCGGATCTCGGCCTCGAAGTACCCCCGTTACGCCGAGTATCAGGCGCTCACATCGTCGATCGTGCCCTGGCCGCCTCGCACATCGCCTCAGGACCTGGCCATGCCGAGCGCGCCGCGCAGGTGACCGCCGGCGGCATCCAGCCGGGTTCGTGCCTCGGCGGCGTCCACGCCCGCCAGCACCATGAAGATCGCGGTCTTGACGGCCCCGTCGGCCGCCTCGAGGGCAGCCCCAGCTTCCGCCTCTGACACGCCGGTCGCCGCCACCACCGTCCGTACAGACCTGACGCGCAGCTTCTCGTTCGTCGCCTTCAGATCCACCATGAGGTTCCCGTACGTCTTGCCGAGCCTCACCATGGCCAGCGTGCTGAGCATGTTGAGCACGAGCTTCTGGCTCGTACCCGACCGCATCCGTGTCGAGCCCGCGATGAACTCCGGCCCGACGACGACCTCGATGGCGATGTCCGCGGCGGCGCCAACGGCCGAGCTGGCGTTGTTCGTGAGGCCGACCCGCAACGCGCCGCGACGACCCGCTTCCTCAAGGGCGCCCAGCACGTACGGGGTCCTGCCCGAGCTCGCGATCCCCACCACGGTGTCTGCCTCACCCACGCGGAGCTCGACCATCGCCCCAGCGCCCGCCACCACGTCGTCCTCCGCGTTCTCGACAGCCTGCTGAATGGCCGTGTCTCCTCCGGCGATGACGCCGACGACAAGGCTCGGGTCTGTCCCGTACGTGGGTGGGATCTCGCTCGCGTCGAGGACTCCCATGCGCCCGGCCGTTCCCGCGCCGATGTAGATCAGTCGGCCGCCGCGCTCGAGCCGGGAGACGATCCCGTCGACAGCGGCCGTGATCGCGTCCGTACACGCCGCGATCGCCTCGTACAGCCCGGCATCGGCCGCGATCATCCCCTCGACCAGGCGCTGGGTCGGCCACGTGTCGATCTCGGCCCACTCCGGGTTGGCCGCCTCGGTCGTCAGCGTCGACAGGGTCTTGCTGAGCTCGCTCACGTCTTCCCCTCGCGATAGGTTCCCGGGCATCTGATTCTGCACCACGACAGGAACGTCATGAGCCTACGCATCGGTCTCGTCGGCGCCGGTGCGATCGCGCACGCGCACGCGCAGTCGTGCTGGGACCTCGGTCTGCCGTTCGGCGTGTACGCCCGCGGGAACGCCGGGGAGTTCGCTCAGAAGTGGTCGATCGAGGAGTACGGAACGTACGAGTCGCTGCTCGATGCCTGCGACATCGTCCTCGTCGCCTCACCGACCCCGACTCACGAGGAGCTTGTGGCCGCCGCGTTCGCGCACGGCCGCGACGTCATCTGCGAGAAGCCGCTGACGCTCGACGGTGCCGCCTCCCTCCGCCTGGCCGATGCCGCCTCGCGGGCCGGTAGGCAGCTGCTGCCCGCACACGTCGTGCGGTACTTCCCCGCATACGCCACGATCCACGATCGTGTCGTCGCAGGAGAGGTCGGACCCCTCACGAGCCTGCGCCTCTCCCGACGCGGCGCGTCGCCGTGGCAGTCCTGGTTCCACGAAGAGTCCGGCGGTGGGCTCGTCACGGACCTCCTCATCCACGACTATGACCAGGCGATGTGGCTGGCGGGCGACGTGAGCGAGGTCCGGGCCACCCGTTGGTACGACGACGGCGGCGAGCACGCCCGCGTCGAGCTCACCCACCCTCGCGGAGTCGTCAGCGAGATCGACGGAACCTGGGGCCCCCGCGACATGTCGTTCGCCAGCAGCATTCACGTCACCGGCGAGTCGGGCACCCTGGAACATGACTCCACGGCGCCGACCGAGCCGTACGAGAGTCCGTACACCTCGCAGCTCCGCGATCTCGTCAGCGCCTGTACGAACGGGACGGCCCCGCGCGTCACCATCCACCACGGCATCCGTGCCGTACAGGTCGCCGAGTCTGTACGAACCTCGCTGATGACCGGCCGACCGTTCCCGCTGACCTGATCAGTGGAAGTGCTAGCGGCTGACCGGGTTGTACCGAAGCAGGTTCGGGGCGCCGCTGCACTCCGGACCGATGCGTAGGCCGCCGAGCCGGCCCTCGTGGCGCAGCTCGTACAGCTTCGGGACGATCCTGTCGCGCAAGGTCATCGGGTCGATCGTGTTGAGGTAGACCTTCGTGCCGCCCTCGAAACCGGCCACCGTCGAGACCCGCCACTTGAGAAGGATCCGCCACGGCATCGGCAGGTCGACGTCGACCGGGCGATGATGCCATTCCTCGTTGCACGGCACGTCGACGCCGGTCGCGGCGTGCATGGCGTGCACGAGGTCGGACACCCCCCCGATCTCGTCCTGGGTATGGTCCCAGGGCCATGCGTGCTCCGACTTCGAGAAGATCTCGATCGTCGGGTAGCGATGCCCGAAGCCGGCGAACGCGACGGCGTAGTCGTTCTCGGCGAGCAACAGGTTGTGGTAGCTCGCGTAGTTCACTGCCGCCTCGTTGTACAGGTTGGGGTTCGTCCGCAGCCGCTGGATCACCAGCTCGTTCTGTACGCCCCGCTCGTCGATCGCGACCAGCTGCTTGTGCAGGTGGTCGAACGACGCACCCGCCGGCTTGAGCCAGTTCTGGAAGACGGCCACATACGGCGCGTACCGGTTGATCTCGTACAGCCTGCGCAGCGACTCGACCGTGAACGCCATGTACTGGTAGTGCTCCTCCGCCGTCAGCGTGCCCGCCGACGCGAGGTCGGCGTTCGTCGTGGCGCCGTCGACGTAGTGGCGCCGCGCGATGATGACGTCGTGGCCGCCGCCGAAGAAGCCGGACGCGTACCCGATGATCTCTTCCTCGGTCATGGCGTCAACCGCCTCAGTCGGACCCGACGCGCGCAACTTGCCTTTCGCCACGGTCAGCACGTGCTCTCGCCCGGCCGGGCTCGCCAGATAGGCGCGCTTCCGCTCGGCGATGTCGACCGGGATCTCGTACGCATAGTTGGCGTGCCAGTAGTCGTACGACAAGATCTCGAAGAGGTTCGGCACGCGGCGGAACTCGGCGACGGTGTCGAACAGGTTCTCGGCGGGCGTCCGGTACACGGTGTGCCAGCCGCGGCTGTCGCGGATCACCCGCGACTTCTCGGGCGGCGTCTTCAGATAGCCCCTCTCACAGAACGAGCAGTAGTGACCGTGCGCCGCCGGATCGATCGACTCGGGATGCGCCGGCATGATGCCGAGCGGCCGGTTCCCGCGACCCGGTACGGTCCACACCTCTGTGCCCGAGAAGGGGTTGAGCTGCTTGATGGTGCCGTCGCGCATCGTGGTGATGTAGTTCGGATTCGGCGCGTACGGGAGGAGCATAGAAGTCAGGCTAATGCTGCCGGACGCGTCTGGGGCGTCGACCCGCCTGACGCACGGCGTCCTCCCACATCGGCGTGACGAGAGCCTGAATCAGGGTGTTTTGCGACCCTTTCGCATGACAGGATCCGTACATCAGGGAACCTGTTGCCGCCCTTAGGTATCGGTACTTAGGCTGGCCCCGCCCGCTACCTATCGAAGTCGGGTAGTTCCCTTCATCTTCTAGTGTCCCTGTGACCATTGAGATTTGCGACAGTTGTATCGCTCGATGAGCCGCCGCAGGACCGCACAGGAGGACACCCCGCATGACCGTGGCCATGACCCGCCCCGCCCCCCGTTGCACCACCGCCGCCGAGGTCTTCTGCAACCCACTCCTTGAGGAGCCCCTGCCGAGCTCCGCCTCGGGTGCTCAGCGCCAGGCCCGCACGATTCTCATGGCGAAAGCCACGGGGACCTGCACCAGCTGCCCACTGTTCTCGACCTGTCTGTACGACGCCGTCGTCGCACACGACGTGTACGGGTTCGTGGCCGGCAGCACCGCCCGCCAGCGCCACGAGATGCGCGCCGAGCTCGAGGTGACCGTCGAGCCCGAAGACTTCGACACCCTCGCCGGTGTCACCTCGCCCAACCGTCAGATCGACCACGACGAGGTCGTACGGCTCCGTACCACCAACCCGCACGAGAGCCTCGAGTCGATCGCCCAGCGCCTCGGCTGCTCCCTGTCGACCGTGAAGCGCCACCTGCGCCGCGAGCGCAACGGCGCGGTCGAGCCTCGCAAGAAGTCCGTACCGCCGACGCTCGAGGAAGTCCTCGACGTGTACGACTCCGTTGTCAACACCACCCGTCGCCGCGCCGCCTGACCCTCCATCCAGCGGTTGCCCGCAACGCCACGCGGGCGCTGCCACGTTCGGTCACCCGTGCTACTCACGCGTGCCAGACTGGAACGAGCGGGAAGGGGGGCAACGATGCCTCAGCGCAACCTCAGTCAGACGGTCCTGCAGATCGTCTTCAGCTTCTTCCTGGGTCTCGTCGTCGTCGCGTTCGTCGGGATCGCGCTCAATACCTTCTACCCGGAGCCGGCCAACACCTACGACACGTACGACGCGACCGCATGGGACAACTGGCGTCTCGTCACCGGGATCTGGCTGCTGATCTGCGCCACGGTCGTCATGATCGCCTCGATGCTGATCCGTACGGACCGGATCCCGGTCATCACCAACGGCATCCTGCTCGGCGGCCTGTTCACCATGATCTACGCCGTCGGCATGTCCCTGTCCGCGTCGAACGAGTGGCCCCGGCTCGCCGTCGTCGCGGGCGCACTCGTCGTGACGGTCGGCGTCGCCTACTGGAAGTTCGCCGTGCGGAAGACGCCCGCGCCGACACCGCTCACTGCGTCGCGTGACGGGAGCACGGTCGTCGACCCCGACCTCGTGGCCAGGGTCGACGCGCTCGAGCAACGGCTCGACGGGTTGCGCCAGGCGCTGACCGACTGACACCCGGGCCGGGTGACGCCCCTAGCCCCCGAGCAGGTTCCCCAGGCCGCCCAGGTTGCCCCCGGTGCTACCCGAAGGGTTCTGGGACGGCGCGTTCTGCTGGATCCACGCGGTGAGTGCCGACGGGTTGCGCGACTGCAGCAGCAGACGGCCGGGCCCGAAGAAGTCGAACACGAAGCCCTCACCGGAGGTCAGCGACGAGAAGGTCTTGCCCTCCACCGCGCGACGCAGTCGGAACTGGATACCCAGGTCGTACGCGACCACGTGGCCCGTGTCGACGACGATCTGTTCACCGGGCTGGAGGTCGACGACGTCGAGCGCGCCGTACACGCTGACGACGACCTGGCCCTGGCCGGTCGCCTGGAGACCGAAGCCACCCTCGCCCCCGAACAGGTTCTTGCCGCCGCCCCACTTCGAGGTGACCTCGGTGCCATAGGAGTTGGCGATCCAGCAGCCCTTCGTGACGAAGAACGGCCGATCGGGCTGGATGTCGATGGCGATGATGTCCCCCGGCAGGACGCCTGCGACATCGACCCAGCCGCCCTGCGGCGGGGCCGTGTACGTGGTGACGAAGAAGGACTCACCGGCAAGTACGGAGCGCTTGAGGCCGGCCATGATCCCGCCGCCGGTGGAGACGTCGAGCTTCACGCCCGCGCTGGTCGCCATCATGGCGCCCGATTCGACGCGTACGGGCTCGTTGGGAGCAAGGTAGAGCCGACCCACGGTGAACGCGGGGTTGTGACGGTTCTGGAGCTGCATGCCGACAGTCTGGCCGTACAGATCGGCGCCCGCTGGAAATCTGGGAAACGCCTAGAACCAGCGGGACAGCTCCTCGGCCGTACCGTCGTCGTCGAAGGCCCCCGTGACGTGGTCTGCGGCCGCTACGACCTCCGCCGGCGCGCCACCCATCGCCACGCCGCGACCGGCCCAACGCAGCATCTCGATGTCGTTGTAGCCGTCGCCCAGGGCGAGCACGTCCTCGGGCGCGACCCCGTACCGCTCGCACGCCACGTCGAGCCCGGACGCCTTGTCGACGCCTTCCGGGGCGATGTCGAGCCAGCACTTCCAGCCCACGAAGTAGCTCACACCGTGCAGGCCCAGCCGCTCCGCGAGGTCGAAGAACTCGGCGTCGTCTCCGTCCGGGTCACGCACGATGACGCGCGACACAGGCCGGGACCGGAGCTCCTCGATCGTCTCGTGCATGGTGTCCCCGTACAGCTCCCCGTCGGGGAAGGCGGCGCTGACCCGGTAGCCCCGCCCGATCTCCTCGACCGCGATGATCGCGTTCGTCACCTCGACGACGCGGTCGATGACCGGAGCCGGATCGAACGTCACGTGGCGTACGAGCTCGAAGGGCGGATAGTCGACGACGACAGCCCCGTTCGAGCAGACGTGCAGCGCCGGGGGCAGCTCGAGGGCCTCGACGATGATCTGCGTCGCCATCCAGCTGCGGCCCGTGGACATGACGACCGGCACACCGGCGTCGATGATGCGTCGTACCGCCACCCGTACGGATCCGGGCAGCACCCCGTCGAAGTCGACGAGAGTGCCGTCGATGTCCAGCGCGACCAGCTTCGGCCGCCAACGCGAGCTCACGACCTAAGCCGGCAGGAGGACGTCGCGGCCACCCAGGTACGGACGGAGCGCCTCCGGGATCGCCACCGAGCCATCAGGACGCTGGTGGTTCTCGAGCAGCAGGATGATCATGCGGGTCATCGCGCACAGGGTGCCGTTGAGAGTCGCGACGGGACCGACGCCACCCTCGTACCGCGCCCTGGTGTTCAGCCGTCGAGACTGGAACTCGGTGCAGTTCGAGGTGGAGGTGATCTCGCGGTACTTGCCCTGGCTGGGCACCCACGCGTAGCAGTCGTACTTGCGCGCAGCCGACAGCCCGAGGTCACCAGCGGCGACCTCGAGCACCTGGAACGGCAGGCCCAGCAGCGAGAGGAACTCCTTCTCGTAGCCGAGGAGGCGCTGGTGCTGCTCGTGCGCCTCAGCCGGGTCGCAGTAGACGAACATCTCGACCTTGTCGAACCAGTGCACCCGGAAGATGCCGCGGGTGTCCTTGCCGTACGACCCGGCTTCGCGGCGGAAGCACGGGCTGTACCCCGCGTACGAGATCGGCAGCTTGGTGGCGTCGAGGATCTCCTCGGAGTGGTACGCGGCCAGCGCCACCTCGCTCGTACCGACCAGGTACAGGTCGTCGTCAGGCAGGTGGTAGACGTCCTGGGCGGCTTGGCCGAGGAAGCCGGTGCCTTCCATCGCCGACGGCTTCACGAGCGCCGGCGGCAGGATCGGGGTGAAGCCCCACTCCGCGGCCTTCGCCATCGCCAGCGCCGTCAGCGCAAGCTCGAGCTGTGCCCCCTGGCCCGTGAGGAAGTAGAACCGCGAGCCGGACACCTTCGCGCCGCGCTCCATGTCGATGGCGCCCAGGATCTGTCCCAGCTCGAGGTGGTCGCGCGGAGTGAAGCCCTCCGCGGCGAAGTCACGCGGGGCGCCGACCTGTTCGACGACGACGAAGTCTTCCTCGCCGCCGCGGGGGACGTCGTCGAAGACCGGGTTCGGCAGCTTCAGCATCAGCGCGTCGAACCTCGCGCCGGCCTCGTCCGACGCAGCCTGTGCGTCCTTGACCTGAGCGGACAGCTCCTTCGTACGGACGAGTAGCTGCTGCTTCTCGTCGCCGCTCGCTTTCGGGATCAGCGCGCCGAGCTCCTTCTGCTCGGCCCGCAGCCGCTCGAACGCCGCGATCGAGGAGCGGCGCGCCTCGTCGGCGGAAAGGAGCTGGTCGATGAGCTCCGGAGACTCACCGCGAGCTTCCTGAGCACGACGAAGACGGTCGGGGTCGGTGCGCAGCAGCTTCGGATCGATCACGCAGACAGACTACCGAGCCCCGCGACTGGTCTCGGCGTCGTTTCGACGCTGCGAGGATACGACGGGTGGACGGCCAGGTCTCACGACACAATGGGGGCATGGCCACCCGAGGACGCAGACTGACCTGGCTCGTGGTCATGGTCACGAGCTGTGGCTTCGTCGTCTGGTCTGTGCTCCGGGTGATGGGGCTCCTGGACGGACTCGACCAGGCGCTGCTGCCCGGACAGATCGCGCCGCGCTCGGCGTTCGGGCAGATCCTCGGCGCCGCCTCTCTCATCTTCCACCCGGTCGTGGTCTTCATCGTGGTCCTCGGCATCGCGGGCTGGTCGGCGGCACGGCGACTGCGCCGACTTGCGACAGCCCTCGTCGGCTCGGTGATCGTCGGGTGGGCCGGGTACGACTTGCTCAAGGCCCTCTTCCAGCTCCCGAGGCCGACATCGGGGTTCAGCGACGCGATCACGTACTCGGGGTACGCGTACCCCTCCGGGCACGTCACCGCAGCCACCATCGGCGCCGCCACGATCGTGACGATGGTCACCGCGCAGCGCCGCTCGACGCTGTCGATCTGGGTCATCCGCATCGCGGGCGCCCTTTTCGTCGCAGCCGTCGCCGCCGACCGGCTGCTCATGCGCCACCACTGGTTCAGCGATCTCGTCGGAGGCGCCCTGTTCGGCGGCGCCGTGATCTCGACCGCCCTACTGCTCGCCGGGGTCAACACGATTGCGGAGTCGCTCGGCTTCTTCGACAGGCCGCGGGTACACGTCGACAAGCGCGCCGCCATCATCTACAACCCCTCCAAGATCACGGACTTCGACCTGTTCCGTAAGCGCGTCGAGTACGAGCTGGGGCAGCGCGGCTGGAAGCCCCCGCTCTGGTTGGAGACCGAACCCGACGACCCCGGGCGCCAGATGGCGCGCGACGCCTTGGAGAAGGGAGTCGACCTGGTGCTGGTCGCGGGAGGAGACGGCACCGTACGGGTCGTCTGCTCGGAGCTCGTCGGCAGCGGTACCCCGCTCGCGTTGGTCCCCGCCGGTACGGGCAACCTCCTCGCCCGCAACCTCGGCATCCCGCTCGACGAGCAGGAGGCGTTCGACGTGGCCTTCGAGGGCACACCGTCTCCCGTCGACGCGGTGAGGTTCACGATCGGCTCCCAGACCGAGCACTTCGTCGTCATGAGCGGCATGGGCGGCGACGCGCGCGTGATGGCGCACACCAACACAGACCTCAAGAAGATGGTCGGGTCCGCCGCGTACTTCCTTGCCGCCGCGCAGAACATGGGCGCGGGACCGTACGACCTGACCGTCACCCTCGACGACGCCGAGCCCATCCACCGCAGCGCCGTGCTCGCGCTCGTGGGCAACGTCGGCACCCTGCAGGCCGGTATCCGCATCTTCCCGGACGCGAGTCCCACCGACGGCAAGCTCGACGTGCTCATCGGGAACCCGACCAGCGTCTCCGACTGGGCCAAGGTGGCCAGTGGGCTTCTGGGCGGGGCGGAAGTCGAGCCACTGGAGTATGCCCAGGGCCACAGGGTGGTCATCGAGTCGACCGAGCCCATCCCGTACCAGCTCGACGGCGACGCCGAGGGCGACACGAATCGGCTCGAGGCCGAGGCCGTGCCGGCAGGTCTCACGGTGATGCGGCAACGACTGGAGGAGCGATGATCGAGCTGCTGTCGCCGCGCCAGGTGGATGCGGCGCGTCCAGCCGGACGGTTCGTGGGACAGACGCTGGCCGAGCTGAAGCGCCGTACGGAGCCGGGTACCAACCTGCTCGAGATCAACCGCTGGGCCGCCGAGCTCATCGCCCGGCGCGGGGCCGTCTCGAGCTACGTCGACTACGCGCCGTCGTTCGGCCGGGGCCCGTTCGGGAAGGTGATCTGTACGTCGGTCAACGACGCCGTGCTGCACGGACTGCCGTACGACTACGCGCTGCGCGACGGCGACCTGCTGAGCCTGGACCTCGCGGTCAGCGTCGACCGCTGGGTCGCCGATGCGGCGATCAGCTTCGTCGTGGGCTCGTCCGTCGACCCGGCGGACGAGCGGCTGATCGACGCGACGCGGCAAGCGCTCGACGCGGGGATCGCGGCCGCCGGTACGGGGTCCGCGGTCGGTGACATCTCGTACGCGATCGGCCGCGTGCTCACGGGCGCCGGCTACAAGGTCAACACCGAGTTCGGGGGCCACGGGGTCGGCAGCACGATGCATCAGGACCCGCACGTAGCCAACGACGGACTGCCCGGCCGCGGCTACCCGCTGAAGCCGGGCCTGCTGCTGGCGATAGAGCCCTGGGCGATGGCCGACACCGACCGGTTGAGGGTCGACGACGATGGCTGGACCCTCCGCAGCGCCACCGGCTGCCGCACCGCCCACACCGAGCACACCATTGCCCTCACCCCTGGTGGCCCGAAGATCCTGACTCTGCCTGACGCCTGATCTCGAGCAGAGCCACCCGCGAGCGGGAGACGGGTGAGGAATCTCACCCAAGCTCCCCGACACGGGACACCGCGGGAATAGGGTGGTTCACCATGGACGGTGTCACTGCTGACTCCGGCCGGCTCTCGCGGCCGCGAGTCCCAGGGTACGACTCGTTCGAGCTGATCGGGCGGGGGGGCTTCAGCACGGTCTGGCGTGCGCGCCAGACCGCATACGACCGGATGGTCGCGGTCAAGATCCTTCTTGCGGGGATCGACGACGAGGCAGGACGGCGGAGGTTCGAGCGCGAGTGCACGCTCATGGGCCGTCTCACCGGCCATCCCAACATCGTCACGGTCTTCGACTCAGGGTTCCTCGACGACGGCCATCCCTTCCTTGCGATGACCTACTGCGAGCAGGGCTCGCTCGCCGATCGCCTGCGCTCCACCGGGCCGATCCCCGCAGCCGAGGTCACCCGCATCGGCGTGAAGATCGCCGGCGCGCTGGACGCCGCCCACCAGCTCGGCGTGCTCCACCGGGACGTGAAGCCGGAGAACATCCTCATCACGGCGTTCGGTGAGCCCGCGCTGGCCGACTTCGGCATCTCGACGGCGCGAGGCGCAGCCACGGTGACGACCGCGTACACCCCGACCCACGCGGCACCCGAGGTGCTCATGGGCCAGCCCGCCGACGTGCGCACCGACGCGTACAACCTGGGCTCGACCCTGTACCAGCTGCTTCGGGGTGAGTCCCCGTTCGCCGACCCCGAGCAGACCGGGATCGCCAGCTTTGTCGACCGCGTCCTCCACCAACCGCCGCCGACGCTTCCCCCGGAGATCGCTCCAGCCGAGCTGAGCGCGACGATCGAGGCGGCGATGGCCAAGGATCCCGCTGACCGGCCGCAGACCCTCGCGGACTTCGGGCGACGGCTCCAGGACGTGCAGCGCTCCGCCGGCCAGCCCGTCACCGACATGGTGCTCATGGGCGCGTCCCCGGGCGTGATCGCCACCGGCGCCGCCACGGCAGCCACGTTCATCGCGCCGCCTCCGGAGACCGTCCCGGAACTGCCGGGCGCGGCCGGTGTCGGTGCAGTGGCGCCCTCGGGCGACGCCACGATCCTGCCGCCGGTGTTCAGCCCGGCAGGAGCTACGCCCGCAGGCGGCGACGCCACCATGCTCGCGTCCCGAGCCCGAGAGGTCGATACCCCCTCGCAACCACCCGCTTCCTCGCCACCGCGTAGACGGTACGTTCGGGCTCTGATCGGGGTGGGTGCTGTGGTGGTGCTGGCTGCGCTGCTCGTTATCGTCCCGTGGCAGCAGGTGATGGCGAACTTCACCGCCGGTGGAGTAACTGTCACGACGACCCCGAGCACGTCCTCCACCTCCACCCCGACACCGATGGCGACATCGCTCACTCCGACTCCGACACCGACTCCGACGCCGTCGCCGACCACCCCCTCTCCGACCGCGCTGCCGGCTCCGACGAAGGCGCCATCGCAGGCCACACCGTCGCTGTCGAAACCACTGATCACGATCATGACGAACCTCAGGACGATCGTCTTCCTCGCGCCGGCTCCGCCGCCCGATCTGGTCGCCACCCGTGTGGCGTTGGGCCACGTCCGGTTGGTGTGGAACAACTCGCCGACGACCAGCGTGGTCTCGTACAAGGTGATGCGCGCGCTCAACGGCGGTTCGTACGTGGAGTCGAACGACGGAGTCATCCTCGCCAGCGACACCGTCACCTGTACGCCGGGGTACGCGCACTGCCACGTGGACTGGCCGCCGTCCGGGGCGGTGTGCTACCAGATCGTCGCCGTGACCCAGAACGGGCTGGTGAGCGCACCCAGCCCCAAGTCCTGCTTGCCCGCCTGAGCGTCTGCCGACGATGGCCGACTTCCCCCTCATCGACCCCCTCATCGACGAGGCACGGCTGGTGGAGCGTGCCGCCGCCGGGGACAGCGAGTCCTTCCGGCACCTCTACTGCGTGTACGCACCGGGCGTGGCGGCCTTCCTCGCCCGCCGCTCGGATCACGCTGACGTCGACGACCTCGTGGCCGAGACCTTCGTCCGGGCATGGCTGGCGCTCCCGCGCTTCGAGTGGCGGGGTACGTCGATCAGGGCCTGGCTGTTCCGCATCGCGTCCAGACAGCTGGCCGAACGGGCGAGACGTCCGGCCCGGCGAGAGGTCGCGACGGCCATCGTCGAGGTGCCGCCGATCGACAGCTTCGACGACGCGGTCGTCGACCGCCTGACCGCCCAGCGGCGGATCAGCCAGCCCCTGGCGTCGCTCACGCCGAGTCAGCGGGCCGTCCTCGTCCTGCGCTACGGGGACGGCCTCGACGTGCCCGAGACGGCACACGTCCTCGGCATCTCCGCCGAGTCCGTCCGTTCCCGAGCCCACCGGGGCCTTCAGTCCCTGCGCGCCGCTCTCGCCACCAGCGGCGCCCAACCACCGAGGAGGTCGTGACCATGGAGCTGCTCCTCGTCGTGTCCGGTACGGGCCGGCCACCGATGGACCTGCGGGTCGACATCGACGCAGCGACGCCGGTCGCCGAGCTGATCGACGCGCTCAAGGGAGCCGTCGGTACGACCGGGGCAGTCGACGCGTACGTGGCTCGCACAGCGCTGCGCCTCGATCCGGCACGTACGGTGTCCGACGCCCGGCTGGTCCACGGCGATCGCATCGAGCTGACCCCGGCGGGTCGGCCGCCGCTGGAGGCCGCGCGCGACGCCACCGCCGCGCTGCCGGACTACGAGCTCACAGTGGTCGGTGGCCCTGCCGCCGGTGCCCGCTATCCGCTTCGCCGTGAGTCGGCCTACATCGTCGGCCGCGACGAGAGCGCCGACATCGTGCTGGGTGACCCGCAGACGTCGCGCCGCCACGTCCACCTCGGTGTGGGCTCGCACGCGGTCGTCGCCACCGACGCCGGGTCGTCCAACGGCACGTTCCTCGACGGACGGCGCCTCACCGCAGCGACAGAGGTGCAGTCGGGACAGGTGCTCGAGCTGGGCTCGACCCAGCTGTCGATCGTGCCGGTGGCCGGTGGGACGCATGGCCGCGCCAACGTGACCTGGGTCGACGGGCGGGAGTCGTACTCGCGACCGCCCCGTGTCGCCCGCACCGCCACGTCTCCCGTCGTCACCGTGCCGGCCGCCCCCGTCCAGCCGCCCCGGCGCAAGATCCCCATGGCCACCGCGCTCGTTCCGGTCGTCATGGGCGGCGTCATGGCCTACTTCATGGGCCCCATGATGCTGCTGTTCGCCCTCATGGGGCCGGTCGTGATGGGAGTGTCGGCCCTGGAGGATCGCCGGAGCGGCCGCAAGGAGTACACCACCCGGCGCGCGGCCTACCTCGCCGAGATGGACCAGCTCGAGCACACCGTTGAGGCGACCCATCGCGCCCTTCTGGCCGAACGCCGCACGGCCGCACCGAGCGTGGCGGAGCTGGTCGACTGGGTACGCAGCCGCGACCCGCGCCTCTGGGAGCGCCGCTACGACGACTCGGACTTCCTCACGGTGCGGATCGCGGCCGCGGACCTTCCGAGCCGGCTCTCCGTCTCCGCGACCACGTCCGACACCACGAGAACCCTCACCGCGCCCGAGGCCGCCGACCAGGAGCGCGCCAAGGCGCTCGCCGCATCCCATGCGGTCGATCCCGCTGTGCCGGTCGATGTCGGCCTCACCACGACCGGGGTCCTTGGCGTCGCGGGAACCCTACGCGGGCGTACCGCGCTGTTGAGCTGGCTCGTCGTCCAGGCCGCCGTGCTGCACAGCCCACGTGACCTGGCGATCGTCGGGTTGCTGCCGACGACGGAGTCCACGCCGCAGAGCGAGTGGGCGTGGCTGCGGTGGCTGCCCCACACCGAGACCTTGCTGGCCGGGGTCCCGGGGGCGCGGACAGTCGCCTCAGAAGCGGGGGACGTACGGGCGTTGTTCCAGGTCGTCGACGATCTGGTCACCGCGCGGCGCCTCCGGGCCGAGCGAGGCGTGGGCGACGAGCGTCCGTACCCGTGGGTCCTCGTCGTCGTCCCGGGAAGCTCCGCGATCCCCCAGCCCGCCCTCTCGCGGCTGCTGGCCGACGGCCCGCGGTTCGGGGTCTCGTGCATCGTGGCCGACGCCGTCGCCGAGCGCCTGCCCGGTGAGTGCCGTGCGATCATCCGCGTCGAGGATCAGGGTGACGCCGGATCGGTCACCCTCACCGCGAGTGGCGACGTGATCTCGCACCTCGTCATCGACGGCCTGTCGCCCGACCTCGCCCACGAGGTCGTCCGGCGGCTGGCACCGCTGAGCGACGCCACCGCGGCCACGGCCACCGGCGAGGTGCCGCGACGCGTCCTGCTCCTCGACCTGCTGGAGATGCCCGAACCGGATGCCCGCCAGGTCGAGCAGCGCTGGGCGCGGTTCGCCGGTACGGGAGCGCTCGGAGCGCCGATCGGTACGGGCGCGGCCGGGCCCGTCAGCATCGACCTCCGCCGGGACGGCCCACACGGTCTCGCCGCCGGCACGACAGGATCGGGCAAGAGCGAGCTTCTCCAGAGCCTCATCGGCTCGCTCGCCGCCACGTACCCGGCGTCGATGCTCACGTTCGTCCTCGTCGACTACAAGGGCGGGGCGGCGTTCTCGGACTGCGTCCAGCTCCCTCACACGGTCGGCTTCTTCACCGACCTCGACGCGCACCTCGCCAAGCGCGCCCTCGTGTCGTTGAACGCCGAGCTGCGACGCCGCGAGCGGATCCTGCGGGAGAACGGCTGCAAGGACCTTCCCGAGCTGGAGCAGCGGCGCCCCGACGCGGGCCTCGCGAACCTGTTCATCGTGTTCGACGAGTTCGCGTTCCTCAAGAAGGAGGTGCCCGAGTTCGTCGCGGGCGTCGTGGACATCGCCCAGCGGGGCCGGTCGCTCGGCGTCCACCTGATGCTGGCCACACAGCGACCGTCCGGTGTCGTCGACGAGAACATCCGGGCCAACACGAACCTCCGCATCGCGCTGCGGATGGCCGACGAGCAGGACAGCAACGACGTCCTCGACCGCCCCGATGCCGCTCGGCTGCCCAAGAGCCTGCCGGGCCGAGCATTCGTACGAGTCGGGCACAGCGATGTCACGCTGGTCCAGTCGGCGTACGCCAACGCCCGCTCGCAGCAGGGCGGCAGTACCCGGCAGCCCACGACCGTCGAGCCGTTCCTCGTGGTGTCCGGGCTACGGGACGCCACACGAAGCGGCGGCCACCGCGATGTCCAGGACGACCGGCCGACGGACCTCCAGCGCCTCGTCGGCGCCATCCGTGAGGCGCACGTTCACAGCGGGATCGCCGACCAGCCCAAGCCGTGGCTCGATCCCCTGCCGCCACTGACCGACCTGACCCCGCTGATGCAGCTCCCAGCGCCCACAGGAGCCTCGGAGACGGCGATCCCTGTCGGCCACGTCGACCTGCCGGAACGCCAAGCGCAGGACGTCTGCTGGTACGACCCCGGCGTCACCGGGCACCTCCTCGTGTACGGGACCAGCGGCACCGGCAAGACCCAGCTGCTGCGCAGCATCGCCTCCGGCCTGGCAGCGCGGTGCGATCCGGACGACGTCCACGTGTACGGACTGGACGCCACCGGACACGGGCTCGGCCCGCTCACCGCGTTGCCCATCGTGGGCGGCGTGGTCAGCATCGACGAACCCGAACGCATCGACAGGCTGTTCGGCCTCCTGGAGCAGATCGTCGCCGAGCGCGCGGCCCTGCTCGCAGAGGCCAACGCCGGCTCGCTGGCCGAGTTCCGCGCTGCGGGCGGCGCGCTCCCGTACGTCGTCGTGCTGCTGGACGGCCTGGGAGCCTTCCGGCAGGCGTACGTCAACGTCGACCGCGGCGAACTGCTCGAGCGGTTCGAGCGGCTGGTGGGCCAGGGACGCGCGACCGGCCTGGCGTTCGTGATCACCGCCGACAGGCGCAGCGCCGTGCCCACGACGCTGTCCAGCGGCATCAGCGAGCGGATCGTGCTACGGATGGCCGACGGGGACGAGTACGCCTCACTCGGGTTGCCGACCGCGCTGGCCGCCACCACGTTGCCGCCCGGACGTGGGTTCCTGAACGGCGTCGAGGTGCAGGTCGCCGTGCTGGGCGGCGACGCATCGGGCGCGGGGCAGGCACAGAGTCTCGCCCAGCTCGGCGCGGCCGCAGCGGCGCGACTTCAGGGGTCGACGACTCGTCGGCCGCTTGCGGTCTTCCCCCTGCCCGAGCACATCGACCGCAGCCACGTGGGATTCGCGGCGACGCGACGCGCGTGCGTACCGCTGGGCGTCTCCGGCGACACGTACGGCCCGGTCGCGCTCGACCTTGACGACTCGCCCGTGTTCGGGGTGTTCGGCACTGACCGTTGTGGACGGAGCACGACGCTGCTGAACCTGTCCCGCGGCCTCGTCGAGTCGGCGCCCGGCCTGGAGGCGTACCTGGTGGCACCCCGCCGTACTCCGCTGCTCGATCAGCCCTGGTGGCGGGAGGTCGGTTCGGGAGCCGACGCCGCCGACGACCTGGCCCGGCGGCTCGAGGACCGGCTGCGGGACCACGAGGCGAACCCAGGCCCGTGGCTGGTGGTGGTCGACGACGGAGAGGAGCTCGCCGACACCCCTGGTGGCAATGCGCTGGCGACGCTGCTGCGGCGGGCCCGCGATGTCGACCTGACCGTCCTGGCCGCCGTCCAGACCCACACGGCTCACCGAGCGTTCGGCGGCTGGATCACGGGCCTGCGCAAGGCGCGGAACGGCATCATCCTCAACCCCAACGTCGACACCGACGGCGACCTGTACGGAGTGCGCCTCCCCAAGAAGGCGTCCCGGAGGTTCCCGCCCGGCCGCGGCTACCTCGTCAGCCGGGGTCCGGTCGACTACGTCCAGGCGGTGTGGCCCGACTGATCACTCGTCGACGACGAGGCTGAGGAACGCCTCGCGGAAGATCGGTGCGTAGTGTGCCGACGAGGCCGCCGCGCACGACCCGATGAGGGTCACCGCGTCCGCGACGCGGTCTCGGCGGGGAACGAGCAGTGTCGCCTGCGCCTGGAAGACGGGCACGGGCCGGTCGGCTGTCGGCGTGTACGAGGTGGCCGACCACACCGCGTCGAGGCCGGCGATCGGCTCGCGGTCCTGTCGTTCCAGCTGGGCGTCCGGTGACGCTGTCTGCTGCTGGCGCTGGACGACGGCGTCGAGGTCGTCGTCGCCGACGATCCTGCCGACCGTGACGAGGAGGTTCGCGACGAACCCGGGTGCTGACCCTGGGTCGGCGGCCGCCAGCAGGGCGTCGGGCGTGTCCACACGGACCCAGCCGTCGGGAACGCGGAGCCGGAGCGCCGGCGGCGGCGGGAAGTCGGTGCTCGGGTAGATGAGGTCCATGGCGCGTCCTTCGGGCTACTTCTCGGGGGTCGGGAGGTCGGGATGTGTCGGGACATCGGCCGGTCCGGCGGGGATGCCCGTCGGCGAGCTGTCCGGTGTGGGGACCGGCGGCGCGGGGGCCCCGACGGACTTCGCCCCGGGGTCGGGCCAGGAGGGGATCCCCTGGGCGGCCTGGACCCGGCCGGGATCCGGCCCGGCCGCGGCACCTGTGGCGTCCGGAACGGTTCCCAGGCTCAGGTCGCCCTGTTGGACGCCGAAGAGCGCGTCCACCGCGTCGGCGGTGACCGCGGCCACGGGGGCCGCGGTGGACTCCACGGCCCCGGCGATGGCGTCCGCACCGGCCGCCGCGGCCTCTCCGACAGCCTCCAGCACGTTCCCGACCGTATCCAGGACGTCCCCGATCGTGTTCAGCGCGTCCCCCACCGACTCGAAGGCGTTCTCGACGGCCGCGATCGGGTTGAGGTCACTCCAGCTGAGGTCGACACCGAGATCCAGCCCGACGCCCAGCCCGAGCGACGCACCGGCGCTGACTTTGAAGCTCACCCCGTCGGTGCCCAGATGCGCGTCACCGGAGACGCCCGCGCTGACCCCCGTACGGACCTCGCCGCCGGCCGACACCGAGGTGTCCCCCGTCCCGGCCGATACCGACCCTCCTGCGGACGCTCCCGCTCCCGCACCCAGCGAGTACCCGGCATCGACGCCGTCGGTCCCCGCGTGGCCTGACGCCGACGCGTGCGCTTCGGCACCGGCCTGTGCGTGGGCTTCGCCACTGGCGGACGCGTCTCCCACGCCTACCGTGCCACTCGCGCTCGCGGACGCACCCGCGTGGGCCGCTACTCCGGCCGACGCCGAGACCCCGTCGCCGTCGACTCCGGCCGAGACCCCCGCTGACACGCCCGCGTTGGCCTGCGCATCGGCCTGACCCTCGACGCTGACGGGCCCGGCGTGCGCCTCACCGTCCGCGTGGACGCCGGCCTCGACATCGGCACCTGCCGACGCGCTGACGGTCCCGTCTCCGACCCCCGCCTCGGCATGGGCGCTGCCGGACACGTGACCCGAGACCCCGCCCGATGCCCCGACGTTCTCGTCACCGGTCTCGCCTCGCTCGTCCCACTTGGCGCCGAAGCTCGCGGAGGCGGAGCTGCCTGCCGCCGTACCCGAGCCTCCCGTCGTCGGCCCCGGCGGCACCGAGCCGTCCGGGCTGACCCACGACTCGTCCCAAGGCTCGGGCGCGTGCGTCGCGTGGCCGAAGAAGATCATTCCCACGAAGGCCAGGAAGGGCAGGTTCGTACTGGTCGACGGCGAGACCGTCGCCCTCGTCGCCGGGGGCGGGCCCTCCAGCACCTCCAGGTCGAGGACCTCCCGCACCAGGAGGTCGTGGTCCTGTGTCAACGCCGCCCCGACCTGCTCGATCCCCGCAAGGAGCTGTTGACGCCGCGTCGCATGATCGGGCGTCTCGTCGACAGTGACGCCGACCTGTACGAGTGCCATCCGGATGTCGCCCAGCTGGTCGAGAGCACCCTCGAGGTACTGCGCGGCGGTGCGCAGCGAATCGGTGTCGATGCGGATCCTCGTCGGCATGTCAGGCCCCCGGAGCGGCTGGCGCGGGCGCCTGTGCGGCCTGGGCACGTGCCTTCAGTGCGACCCCGAGGTCGCGAAGCTCCGCGGCGAGCCGCCGGCACTCCGACGCTCGTGCGAGCATCGCGTCGCGATAGCGATGGCCCTTGGCGCAGTCCCACGTCGTCCGTTGGCTGCGCTCGATGAGCTGGCTGCCCACGTAGTACAGGTCGTCGGCGCGCGTCAGCAGCACGGTCGCGGCTGCTTCGAGGGTCGCGGCGTCAGCCATGGCAGGGTCCTGTCCTCGGTCCTTGGGCTACGAGCCCGCCCTGATCAGCGCTTCGCGCCTGCTGGAGACCTCCTTGCCGGCATCGGCGAGCTGGTTCTGAAGACGCTGCAGCATGGGTTCGAAGTCGCTCTGCCAGGCCTCGCGGAAGCGTCCCGCTGCCGGCCCTTCCCAGTACGTGTTGCCGAGCTGGTTGCGGATCGTGGTCAAGACATCCGCCACAAGGTTGCCCTCGCGATCGAAGGTCGCCTTGAGCGCGGACAGCTGGTCGAGTTCTCCACCGATGAGCGGCATGGTGGGTGCCCTTTCCTTGTGGCCTGTACTGCGATGTCACCCTTACAACGGGCTGCGGGCCCCCAGCGTGACGCTGGTTACCCGATGTCGCGATCGATACGCCGCCAGATGTCGTCGTAGTCGAGCGCCGGAACATCCACGGCGGCGCGCAACTCATCAAGCAGGTCTCCCAGGTCGTGGAGCAGCCGACTCTCGTCGTTCGAGTCGAGCCCTTCCCATTCGGACGGCGGCGGCGCATCCTCACCGGTCTGGTCCTCGGGCGGCGTCACGAGGCAACATCTCCGACCGTCGCCAACGCTCGGAGCAGCGCCGACCCGTCGACAGGATCGAGCGTCACGACGGTGTCGCCGCGAGGCGCCGATCCGACCTCACCAGCCAACGGGGTGGCGGCCACGGGCAGCTCCCAGGCACCGCCTGGGCCCGCGACCCAGGCCAGCTGCAGACCGACGGAGCGCCCGCCCCGCGGCGTGCTCTGGATGCCGATGGCCGCTCGGTGGGCGCAGATCGCCGCCGCCAGCGCGTCGAGCGTCTCTTGCGGAGACTCGCCGTTCTGGTCGCGCAGCTCCTGCCGGGCGACCGCCTCGGAGGCGGCGCTGAGCGCTCGTGCCAGCGCCCTTACGTCCACCTGCACAGGTGTCTCTCCCCGGGACACCTGCGAGCTGGCGCTGGTCAACGCCGCGACCCGCCGCAGCACGTCCGAGGTGGCGAACGGCGTGAGCCGGTGGAGGCCGCCTTCGACGACCCGGAGCACGGACGCCTCCGGTACGACGGCCACCTCGGTCGCGTGCCCGTCCCAGCCTCCGCCCGCCGCCCCACGATAGATCGACACGGTCATCAGCGGCCGGCTGAGGATCTCGATGAGCCGCGCGACCGGTACGGCCACCTCGGTCGCGCCGCTCGGCGTCGTGACGACGATGCGCCGTGCTCGCAGGGACAGCTCAGCCGCGCTGATGCGTTCTGCGCGGCGCGCGGTGCTGAGCCCGTCGAGAGTCGACGGACCGACCCGCGGGATGGTCTCGGCGAGGATGCCGGCGAGCGAGGCCAGCTCTTCGTCGCTGAACATGATCGACAGCTCCATGGTGCCGCCCTCCGTTGGACGAATGACACGACGTCGATGCGCGTCATCGTACGCGGCGTGGCGCCGCCCCGGAGGGGGTTGGCGGAGGCAACTGGGCCGCTATGCGCGGGGTCCGCGGAGGGTTAGGTACGTGAGGGCCGCGGCGCTGACGACGACCGACCACAGCATCGCCCAGCCGATGCTCACCGTGAGAGCAATGGCTGTGACGAGGCCGATGATCGCTCCCGTACGGGTCCAGCCGGCGCCGAAGAGCTTCACCGCGGAGGCGGTACCGAGCACGTACACCATGGCGAACGAGCCCGTCGCCAGCACCATCCAGACGTCGAAGTCGAGCCCGGCGAGCGCCGAGATGCCCCAGGTGGCGGCTGCGAGCACCGTCACGACGAGAAGGCTCCGACGCGGTATCTCCCCCGCGCGGCTGCCCTCGGCCAGCCAGAGCGGCAACGCCCCGTCGCGGCCGAGCGCGGACCCGAGCTTCGAGGCTCCCGCAAAGTAGGCGTTCATCGCCCCGATGGTCAACAGGAGCGCCACGAACGCTGTGGCCGGCCGGGCGCCATCGCCCACGGCCAACGCCATGAGGTCCGATAGTGGTGCGACCGTCTCCCCGGCGCGCGGACCGAGCACCAGGATCGTCGTCGCTGCGAGCGCGAGGTACAGAGCGCCGACCACGACGATCGCGATCCCGGTCGCGAGCGGGACGTCGCGGTGGGGCGACCGGTACTCAGCAGCCAGCGGCGCCACCGCCTCCCAGCCGGCGAAGGCCCACACCAGCGCCCCTGCCGCGGTCATGACCGCCGGCCACCCGTGAGGGGCGATCGGGCCGATCGCACTGGGCTCTGCGTGCGGAGCGGCGATCGCCACCGTGACGCAGATCGTCGCCGCCAGGACCGCGGCGAGTGCCAGCTGGACCCGCCCCGACAGTCGTACGCCGAACGCGTTCATGCCTGCCACACCCACGATCAGCCCGGCGGAGACGGCCAGGATCGTGCCACGTCCGCCTCCGAACGCCGCCGCAACGTAGTGCCCGGCCATCATCGATGCTGCTGGTGCGCCGACCGGCACGGCGAGGAAGAAGCACCAGCCGACCACGGCCCCAGCCTGAGGACCAAATGCGCGCCGTGCGTACGAGGCGACGCCACCGGCGTCGGGGAAGCGTGCGCCCAGAGCGCCGAACGTCGCCGCGAGAGGGACGGAGGCGACGACGAGGAAGAGCCACGACAGGAGGCTGGCGGGGCCGGCGATGCGGGCTGCCAGGCCCGGCAGACTGATCACGCCGGTGCCCAGCACCGCGCCGATGGTGAGCGCCGAGCCTTGCAGCATCGTGAGCGAGCCCGTCCGGACCGGGGCCGGCGTTGTCGTGGTCACCACGCCAGTCTGCGTCGTGGGTGGCCCAGTCGACAGAGCCACTAGGAGCAGCTTCGATTGGGCCACCTGAAGACCTATGGTGTGGCCATGGACCTCCAGGTGGACGTGGGACCGCATGGCGAGGTGACCGCCTCGCTGTACCGGCAGCTCGTGGCGGCCATCCGCGACGGGCGGTTGACGCCGGGGGAACGGCTCCCGTCGTCGCGTGAGCTGGCCGACCAGCTGCACGTCGCTCGCGGCACCGTGACGGCCGTGTACGACCGGTTGGCCGCAGAGAGCCTCGTCGACACCCGCCGCGGGTCCGGCACCTCCGTGGCCAGCAAGGTCGTCCCATGGTCCGGCCGGACGGCGCCGCACGGCCGTCGCATCGCCCCTCGTGCGGTGTGGACCTCGCTGCCACCGGGCGTGCCCGACTCCGAGGGGCTGGGCTTCGACCTGTCAGCGGGCGGCCCGGATCCCAGGCTCTTCCCGTTCGCCGTGTGGCGCCGGCTGATGTCGGAGTCGCTGCGTCCGGCGCTGGCCGCGACGAGCCCGTACGCCGGAGCCGGTCACGTGTCCCTCCAGGCGTCGATCGCCGGCTACCTCGGCAGGTCCCGATCAGTGGTGTGCGAGTCGTCGGACGTGCTCCTCACCAACGGCGCTCAGCAGGGTTTCGACCTCGTCGCCCGCGTCCTCGTCTCTCCCGGAGATGTCGTCGCGATCGAAGATCCTGCCTACACCGGGGTCGTACGGCTCTTCGCATCCCACGGGGCCCGGGTCGTCGGAGTCCCGGTCGACAACGAGGGCCTCGTCGTGGAGGAGCTTCCAGAGCAGGCGAAGGTCGTGTACGTGACGCCGTCGCACCAGTTCCCCACCGGAGTCGTCATGAGCCTGCGCCGCCGGATCGCTCTGCTGGAGTGGGCGGCGCGGCGGGGAGCCGTGATCCTCGAGGACGACTACGACAGCGAGTTCCGCTACGAGCACCGACCGCTCGAACCCTTGCAGAGCCTGGACCGGGACGGGTACGTGATCTACGCGGGCTCCTTCTCGAAGATCCTGTCCCCCATCCTCCGGGTCGGGTACCTCATCGCCCCGGTGTCCGTGCAGCCTGCCCTCCGCACCGCCAAGCTGCTCACCGACTGGCAGGGCGATCTGGCAACCCAGACGACGTTGGCACGATTCATCGCCGACGGCGGCCTCGCCGCACAGCTGCGAAGGACGGGCAAGGTCTACGCGCACCGACGCGATGTGCTGCTGGAGGCTCTCTCGAAGGCGCCCGAACTCGAGGTCGTACAGTCCGCTGCCGGCCTCCGGATCGCCGCGTGGTTCCGAGACCAGGACCTCGATGACCTCGCGGTGGTGAGGGCAGCGGAGGCTGTCGATGTCGCAGTTGAGGCCCTGTCGGTGCGCTTCGTCACCCAGCCCCCACGTCGTGGGCTGGCGTTCGGCGTCGGCCGGATCGACCCGGCGCGCATCCCCGAGGCGATCTCGCGGCTGGTCAGGGTGGTGCGCGACCTCAGCTGGTAAGGCCGGTCAGCCAGGTGGCGGCCTTCTCATAGTCGGACTCGCGGAAGCCCTTCTCGACCGTGGGTTCGACCTTGTCGGCCCGCGGATACGAGCCGAGGAAGTCGACGCGTTTGCAGGTCCTGTGGAGGCCCATGAGGGCCTCGGCCATCCGGGCGTCGGAGAGGTGGCCCTCGGCGTCGATGGCGAAGCAGTACGACCCGAGCCGCTCCCTTGTCGGCCGCGACTCGATGCGGCAGAGGTTCACGCCGCGGGAGGCGAACTGCTCGAGGATCTCCAGGAGGGCGCCGGAGCGGTCCTCGCGCATGTACGCGACGAGGCTGGTCTTGTCGTGTCCCGTGCGTGCCGCAGGTGCCGCCGGCCGACCGACGAGGATGAACCGCGTCACGGCATCGGGGTTGTCGGCGATGTCGGAGGCGAGCGGCTCCAGCCCGTACATCTCCCCGGCCACTGCCGCACAGACCGCCGCGTCGAACCCCGAGCCGGGGGTCGCCACCTCCTTGGCGGCGCCAGCCGTCGAGCCGCGCTCCGTCACCGTCGCACCCGGCAGATGGGTCGCCAGCCACGTACGGACCTGGGCGGCGGCATGCGGGTGCGTCACCACGCGCCGGACGTCCGCAAGCTGCGTACCCACGCGCCCGAACAGCCCGAACTGCACGCTGAGCAGCACCTCGGCGGTGATCACGAGCGGCTTGCCGGCCGCCAGGTTGTCGAGGGTCGCAGAGACGCCGCCCTCGACGGAGTTCTCGATCGGTACGAGCCCGGCTCGTACCGATCCGTCGCGGACCGCGTCCAGCGTCTCCGCCACGGACGCGTAAGGCATCGCCTCCTCGCCGAGCTTCAGCGACAACAGCGCCTGGTGCGTGAACGTCCCCTCAGGGCCGAAATATCCGAGCACCGGCTCAGGCTATCGGGGTCACGTGCCCGTCGTGCTTATGCGGCGGGGTCGGGCGGGGTCGGCCAGTCACCGGTTCATCATGTTAAGTGGGCGAACCGTAGGTTCTCATGGCCAATCCGCCATGAGAACCTCACACTCACCCACTTAACATGATGAACCGACGACAAGCGGGCGGGCCTGGTAGCCCCCGATCGTTCGGCTAGCCCTGGGAGAGCGCGTCCATGAGGTCGATCATGAACCTCGTGTCCTCGATGGAGAGACGCTCCCAGCCGTTCGGGGCACCCAGTCCAGCGAGCAGCTGGGTGCTGTCGGGGTCGATGTTCATCCACTGGAGGCCCGCCCAGATCGCGTCGATCTTGTCCGCGATCGCCGGGCTGGCGAGCAACGAGTTCCGTACGACATAGACCTTGCTCGCGACGACCACACGGAGCTCCTCCTTGACCATGCCCGAGAGCTCGTCGTACGCGTCCTGAGGCAGGAAGCCCGCCTGCACCTCGTTGAACATGACCGCCTTGGCGACCAGCACGGGGTTCGGCTTGACGGTGATCGTGAGGTCAGCAGGTCCGAGGTTCGCCGGCTCGAGGAGGATCCGGCAGATCCGGTCCACGTCCGGCGAGTCGGTCGACGCGACGGTGAGGCTGGAGGGCAGGTCGGCCAGCGTGTGCCATGGCCCCCCCGCCGAGACCACGATCGATGCCTCCTTCGAGACGCCTGTTGCCGCCGCGACCGGCAGGTAGCCGTAGTCCTGTACGAGCAGTGCCGTGTCCGCCGCGTTGGCGAAGACGAGGTCGGCCTGGCCCTCTTCGTACGCCCTGTGGAGGTCGGCGAAGTCCGTGTACGCAGTCGCGTGGAATGCCTCGCCGGTCATCCGCTGCACCTTGGTGTTGAAGATGAACCAGTCGGTGATGTTGCGGACGCTGACGTCGGGTGAGATGACGAACTGCCTGGCCATTACCTGCCTTCCTCGGCACGCATCGTGGCATACACACCCATCAGCTCCTCGACCTTGTCTCGGCTCGGCTCGCGACGTACCGAGGTGTGGCCGACGACGACCCCACCGACGATCTTGGGGATGACGGTCGCGTACACCCAGTAGAACCCGCCGTCCCGGCGAAGGTTCTTCACGTAGCCGCTCCAGCGCTTGCCCTGGTCGACCGTGGACCACAGGTCGGCGAAGGCGGCTTGCGGCATGTCCGGGTGGCGCAGGATCGAGTGAGGGGCGCCCATGATCTCGTCGCGGGTGAAGCCGGACATGTGCACGAACGCCTCGTTGCACATGGTGATGATGCCCGCGACGTCGGTCTGGGACACGATGAGCTCGCCGGTCGGGAACCTGGTCTCGAGATCAGTGACGAGCAGCCGTCGGCTCGTACCGTCGAAGTACGTCTGGTGGTACTCGCGCCACTCGCCGCGAATGTCTTCGGGGCGCATGTCCTGCATCGATGTCACCCGAGCTCGCGCGCCAGGTCACGGGCGGCGATCTTCATCTCGTACAGGATCATGCCGAGCTTGGCCTCACCGTTCGAGATGGCTGCCAGCACGGTGTCCTGGCCGGCGGAGATGATGACGACATAGCCGGAGTCGCCCTTGACGAGCACCTGCTCGAGGGAACCGCGGCGAAGTTCGGTGGTGGTACGCGCACCCATCGAGAGAGCAGCGGCGGCCATGGCCGCGACACGGTCCTCGTCAGCGCCTTGCGGCAGCGCGGAGGCAAGCGGGAGACCGTCGAGCGTCACGAGCATCGCGCCCTCAACATCCTGCGACCGCCCCACCAAACCCTGCAGGATGTAGAGAATCTGTTCGTTGCGAGACATCTGGTGTTGCTCCTTGTCGATGGCCATCGATCGGCAGTTTGAATATAGGGCGGCGTCTGTGACGGCAGGGGTGCGAATGACAGCACTCCAATGTCCATGGGAGCTCACACGTTTCGGCCCTTTCCGGTGTCGCTCGAATGATCACCCCCGGGCGAGCCGCAGGAGATCTGGGAAGATGCGCCGGTGAGGTTTCCCCGGGCGACTCGGTTCGCGTGGTTCGGCGTCCTGGCGGTGGCGGCGATCGCGATCATCCTTCGCCCGGGCGCAACCTCGGTCGGACCTGTACTCGCGGAGATCACCCACGGCCTCGGCCTGTCGGCGACCGTCGCGGGTGCGCTGACCGCCCTTCCGGGGTTCTGCTTCGCGATCGCGGGGGCCACAGCCGTCACGCTGTCGAACAAGCTGGGCACCGCCGGGGCGCTGACGTTGGGTGCGGCCGCAGCAGCCCTTGGTCTGCTGGCCCGTTCTCTCGTCACCAACCAGGCCGCGTTCCTCGCGCTGTCCGTGCTGGCGCTGCTCGGCGCCGGGATGGGCAACATCCTCGTACCGGTCTTCATCAAGCGCTTCTACCCGCGTCGACAGTCCGTGCTGATGATGGTGTACGTCGTGGGGCTGACCACTGGCGCCACGGTGCCCGGTCTCGTGACACCGCTGTTCGTGACCACTCCGGGCGGGTGGCGTGCCGCGCTCGGCGTATGGGGCGTCATCTCCGCGGTGGCGGTCGTGCCCTGGGTGGTACTGACGGTACGCGAACGCCGCCTGACCGGCGCCGCGATGGGACCGAGGAGCAGCATCCTCTCGGTGGTCCGGTCGCGGCGGGCCCTGGGGCTCGCATTGTTCTTCGGCATCCAGTCGATGCAGGCGTACGTGTGCTTCGGCTGGCTTGCCCAGATCCTCCGCGACTCAGGGACGTCCGCGGCGACGGCGAGCCTGCTCCTGTCGTACTACTCGGCCCTCGGCTTCCCAGCCGCCCTCATCATGCCGATCGTCGTGGCGAGGTCGCGCGACCTGAGACCGTACGTGGTCGTCTTTGCCATCTTCCTCGCGGCGGGCTTCGGCGGGCTGTGGCTCGCGCCGATGTGGTCGCCCTTCTTGTGGGTGACGCTCCTCAGCGTGGCGGGGTTCTCGTTCCCCATGGCGCTCGCGCTCATCACCGCACGGACACGCGACCCGCACGTCACGGGCGGGCTGTCCGGGCTGACACAGTCCGTCGGCTACATCTTCTCCGGCGTCGGGCCGCTGCTGGTCGGCATCATCCACGAGGTGACCGGCGGCTGGTCCGTACCGCTCCTGCTGATGGCCGCCTCAGCCGTCCTCCTGCTCCTGGGCGGGCTCGCGGTCGCGCGGCCGGGCTACGTGGACGACGACCTCGTCCCGCAGCATTGACAGCTATGGCTGGCCCTCCCCCGACTGAGCACCACAAACCCAACTGAGCACCGCTCTCGCAGGGTGCTCTGTTCAGTTTGTGGTGCTCAGTGGGACGTGGAGCCCTCGACCGCGGCTCCTCATCCGCCACCGTGTCGAGCTCAGTCGACCATGCCCTCGAAGAGGACGGTCGACAGGTAGCGCTCGCCGAAGTCGCACGTGATGGCGACGATGATCTTGCCGGCGTTCTCGGGGCGCGCGGCGAGATCGAGCGCGGCCTTGAGGATCGCGCCGGACGAGATGCCGGCCATGATGCCTTCCTTGGTCGCCATGTCCCTGGCCACGGTGACGGCCTCGTCGGCGTTGACCGTGATGACCTCGTCGTACACGCTGCGGTCGAGGACCTTGGGGATGAAGTTCGCCCCCATGCCCTGGATCTTGTGCGGGCCGGGCTTGCCGCCCGAGAGGATCGGCGACTCCGCGGGCTCGACCGCGACCACCTTGACCGCCGGGTTCTGCTCCTTGAGGTAGCGGCCCGCGCCAGTGAGCGTGCCTCCTGTGCCGATACCGGAGACGAAGATGTCGACCTTGCCCTCGGTCGCCTGCCAGATCTCGGGGCCCGTGGTCGTGTAGTGGATGGCGGGGTTGGCGGGGTTCTCGAACTGGTGGGCGAGGATCGCACCTGGCCGCTCGCCGGCAACCGCCTCAGCCTTCTCCACCGCTCCACGCATGCCCTCGGAGGCCGGGGTGAGGATGAGCTCCGCCCCGAACGCGCGCAACAGCGCGCGCCGCTCCTTCGACATCGACTCGGGCATCGTGAGCACGAGCCTGTACCCACGCGCTGCCGCGACCATCGCCAGCGCGATCCCGGTGTTTCCACTGGTCGCCTCGACGATCGTGCCGCCCGGCTTGAGGCTGCCGTCGGCCTCCGCCGCATCGATGATCGCCCCACCGATGCGGTCCTTCACCGAGTTCGCGGGGTTGTAGAACTCGAGCTTCACCGCCACAGTCGCGTCGAGACCCTCCGCGAGCCGGTTGATCCGTACCAGCGGGGTGTTGCCGATGGCTTCGGTGATGTTGGCGAGAATGGGCATTCGTGACCTCCAGGAGAGTGACCGCCAGGTTCGCAGGCTAGCCGAGGGCTACCGCTTTCTCCATGGGTCGTCGCGAGTCTTGTGCTCAGTCCGGCTCGAGCAGGCCTCGGATGTCATCCGCGCTGAGTGGGGCGCTGAGGGTGGAGGCTTCGCCGACGACGGCGTCGAAGAGGTGGCGCTTGCGTTCCTGGAGGGCGACGACCTTCTCCTCGATGGTGTCCTCGCTGACGAGCCGATAGACCATCACCGTGGACTCCTGACCGATGCGGTGAGCGCGGTCGATCGCCTGGTTCTCGGCAGCCGGGTTCCACCAGGGGTCGAGGACGAACACGTAGTCGGCCTCCGTGAGGTTGAGGCCGAAGCCACCCGCCTTGAGGCTGATGAGGAAGACGGGATCCGTACCGTTCTTGAAGGAGCTGATCCGCTGCTCGCGGTTACGCGTGCGCCCGTCGAGGTAGACGTACGGGATCCGCTCTGCGTCCAGACGCTCCTTCACCAGGGCGAGGAAGCTCGTGAACTGGCTGAAGACGAGAGCACGGTGACCCTCGGCGATCATGTCACCGAGCATCTCGACCAGCGCGTCGATCTTCGCCGACACCGGCGGTTGACCGGCCTCCACCAGCGCCGGCGACAGGCTCAGCTGCCGCAGCCTCGTGAGCGACTGGAGGACCGCGATCCGGTTCCTGTCGAGGTCGCCGACAAGACCGAGCACCTGCTTGCGTACCGCAGCCAGGTGTCTGTCGTACAGGCGGCGATGTCCCGCGGACAAGGGGATCGACAGCACCTGCTCCTGCTTGGGCGGCAGCTCGGTGGCCACCTCATCCTTCGTACGGCGCAGCAGCACGGGCCGTACCCGTCGCCGCAACCGCGCCAGTACCTCCGGGGCACCTCCGTTCTCGATGGGCTGACGGTACGTGTCGGTGAACGCATCGGGGCTCGGGAACAGACCGGGCGTGGCGATCGACAACATCGACCACAGGTCCATGAGGTTGTTCTCCATCGGCGTGCCGGTGACGGCGAACTTCACACGAGCGTTCAACCGCCGAGCCGCCTTGTACGTCGCAGCGTGCCGGTTCTTCACGAACTGCGCCTCGTCGAAGATCACGGCGCCCCAGGGCCCCGCCCCGTACTCCTCCTCGTCGAGTCGCAGGAGCGTGTACGAGGTGACGACGATGTCCGACCGTGCCCGCACCTCGCTCAGCGGCTCGGCTCGCTTCCCGCTGGTCCGCTCCACGACCTCGAGCCGCAGGCCGGGAGCGAACATGCGCGCCTGGTCCGCCCACGTCGGCCCGACCGACGTCGGCGCGACCACCAGCACAGGCGGGCTGTCCGGCTCTTCGGCGCGCACCCGAAGGATCGCCGCCAGCAACTGCACCGTCTTTCCGAGGCCCATGTCGTCGGCGAGGATCCCTCCGAGTCGCGTCTGCCACAGGAACGTCAACCAGCGGTAGCCGATCAGCTGGTACGGACGAAGCGTGGCGGTCAGCCCGTCCGGCACGGCGACCTCGGGCACCGACGTGACGTCCAGTAGCCCGGACACGGCCCGCTGCCATGACGACGACTGCTCGGCCACCACGCCGAGCGCGACGAGGTCCTCCCAGAGCCCCGCGTGCTCGGCCCGCAGCCGGAGCCCCGATTCGGCCCCGGCGAGGAGCATCGCCTCCGAGATCACCGCGCGTAGCTGCTGGAGCTCGGGCCGGTCGAGGCTGAACCAGGTCCCTCCGGCCAGTACGAGATGGGTCTCGCCCCTGGCCAGCGCCGCGAACAGCTCCGCGAAGTCGACCTCCTCACCGTCGATGGACACCCGGACGTCGAGGCTGAACCAGTCCCCCGCACCGTCGCGCGGGTCGGTCACAGCGAGCGTGACGGTCGGCGCCGCCTCGCTGTACCGATAGTCGGGCTGCTCGCCGAGCTTCCTCACCTCCACCCGGTCGGACGCCTCCAGCGCGGGGAGGTAGGTCGTGGCGAACACCGCGGACTCTGTTCCGGTCAGACGCGCATGCGACACGAGACGGGCTCGCGCGGGTGGCGCATCGACCACCGCCCACGGCTGCCGCGGAAGGAGCCCGACCAGCTCTGCCTCTGCCTGGGCGTCCCTCACCGGTGAGGCGTCCGGCTCCGCACCGACGTCGAAGACCTCGTCGTCGATCCGGTAGCGGAAGCCCCACGAGAGCTCGGTGGTGTGCCCGGGTTCGTACCTCACCTCGAGAGTCATGACTGGCGGATGCACCTCCGGCACGTACACGTCGTCGTCGACGAGCACCCGTACCGTCCGCTGGAGCGGTGGCAGGAACACCGCCAGGAACTGGGTGGCGTCCGCTGCAGGGACCGCGATGAGCTGGTGCCGGGTGGCCAGCTTCTCCTGCGACGGCGAGAGCGGCTCGGCGAAGGCTCCGAGAAGGAGCTCGCCCTCGGACGCCAGGATGACGCCGTGCACGGGCGCACCGATCAAAGTCAGGTCCCGGCGTTCCCAGTCCCGCCCGTCGGCTCGGACCGCGGAGTGCAGCTCGAGCCCGCCCGCCACCGCCGCCACGCGAGCGACGACCTCCACCGGATCGTCGATGATCCGTACCGGCGGCGTGTCACGCCCGGAGACGATCTCGACTCCGGAGTCGACGACGCGCCTCAGGGCGGACCACAGGCTCGGCCCGAAGATCGACAGAGGGGCCGGCTGGTTCCCGTACCCGTAGAAGTTGCCGGTCGAGAAGCGCAACCGCCCCAGGCCGTCGAGGCTGTGCCGTTGCCGGTCGTCCCATCCGGACCTCAAGCCCTCGCGGAGGTCGTCCCAGGACGCTCCGGCCTTCACCCACTTGCCGCGCCCACCACGCTGCACCGGAAGCAGCGAGAGCACCCCGTAGTGGTCGGTGACCAGCAACCCCAGCGGCGTCAGCTCCGCTCTCGGGCGCCGAGCCGCGGAAGTCAGCTCCTCCATCGCTCGGCGCCACGTCGGCGCGGAGGTCCGACGCTTCGCGTTCGCTGCGAGCGCGGCCGCAGCGCCGTGCTTGCAGTTGATCCGTACAGGGCAGGTGCATCGACTCGTCACGCCGCCGCCCGGCCGGATCGTCACGACCGTCTCGTACCTGCGCCGGTGCGACCCCACCACCGCGGCCTGCACCACCGTTGCCTCGCCGGAGGACGCGACCATGAGCGCTTCGACCCGGCCCTCGCTCACGTACGCCTCCCCGGCGGCTGCGTTCGCGTGGCCGAACGTCACCGACAGGAGCGCGGGGGTGATCGCCAGCACGGGATCAATCGGTTGGGTCACGCCTGCGACCCTATGCGGGATACGGCATCGGTGACTCCACGGCCACCGTTCCGGCCGTCTCGACGACTGCCGAGCCCTGGGTGAGAGACGCCACGAGCTCCACGACATCTCGTCCCGGCCCCGCCGTGATGAGCAGGGAGGCGTCGGCGCCGTATTCGGGTTCGACCATCAGACCGCGCGTGGTGAGGTCGTCGACGAGGCGGCCGACATCGGCGTACGAGACGTGGACGCGCCACCGCGGACGCAGGACGCGCTCGACACGGGGCGCCTGGGTCACGGCCAGCCCTGCCGCGTCCCCGTACGCCCGGGCCAGCGGTCCCGCTCCGAGCTTGACGCCGCCGAACCAGCGGGTCACGACGCAGACGACGTCGACGAGGCCCGAGCCGTGCAGGGCGGCGAGGATCGGCATCCCGCCCGTACCGGCCGGCTCGCCGTCGTCCGACGACCTCTCGACCACGCTCGCGTCCTCGACATCCAGGACGAAGGCCGAGCAGTGGTGGCGCGCGTCGGAGTGGGCTCGGCGGGCGGCAGCGACGACCGTACGCGCGGCATCCTCGTCGTCGACCCTCGCGATCTCGGCACGGAACACCGACCGCTTGACCTCCAACGTCGCGGACCCCGTGTAGCCACGCGGGAGCAAGAGCATCACGTCACCGCTGACTGCGTCACCCGGATGCCGCACGTGCGGCCTGGCGCCGGCTCTGGACGTACCACCAGACGATCGCAAGGAGCACCAGCACCTGAGCGGTGACGCACGCGGTGTCTCGGACGCGGGCTCCGAACGTGCCCAGCCCCCGTGCGTACGGGATGGCCCGTCCGGTGACGAAGGCGGCCGAGAGCCAGGTCGTACGCCAGAGCATCAGGCCATCGAGCCTGCTGGCCGCGGCGACGGCCAGGGGCGTCCAGGCCATGAGGTCGTACCAGCTGAACGAGTTCGGGGTGGTGACGAGCCACGATGCGTACAGGACCACCGCCGTCCGGACGGCCACGGAGGTCGGGTCCTTCATCGGGTCGAGGACGTGGTCGGCGATGCCGGGCAGCGGGCGAGTCTCCAGCAGACGGAACAGCATCGCCGCGATGACCACCCAGCCGACCAGCCCGACCGCGTTGATGACGACCTTCGCCATGTTCCAGCTCATCCACTGGGTGAGCGCCCCGAAGACCGGTCCGGCCCAGGCACCGGCGTTCACGTACGTCGTGTTGCGGGCTGCCGAGAGGAGCGCTGCCGGCTGCCACAGGCCGTAGCAGATGAGCAGAGGGACAGCTGCTGTGCCGACGATGACCGCCAGCTTCTTCGGTTCTCGTCGGTAGCCCCAGAGGATCGCGATCCCGAACAGGACCATGTTCACCTTGGCGCCGCCCGCGATGCCTATGAGGAGCCCCGCCAGCCACGGCCACCGCCGCATCGCCGCGATCGCCGCGAACGCGAACATCACCGCGAAGGCCTCGTTGTGCGCCTGGGCGGTGACCGCCCAGAGGGTGGCCGGGTTCACGAGGGTGAAGATCGCGACGCGGGTCTGGAGCACCGGGTTCCCGGCGGCCAGGCGGTAGGCGATGATCCCGACGACCAGCATCGGGATCAGGCACAGCATCTGCAGCCAGAACACGATGTCGTGCATCGACGTGCCACCGAGCCTGTTCGCCAGCACCTGGCTCGCGGACACGATGGGCCCGTACACGCTGGGCGTGTCCTGCCACGGCCGCTCGGTCCAGTAGAGGACCGAGTCGTACTGCGTCCGGAAGATCTCCCCGACCGTGATCTCGTACGGGTTGCGGCCGAGCACCTGCAAGCGGCCGTACGCCGCGTACATCATGACGTCGGCGCTCGTCAGCGGCGTCACGAGCGAGACGGCGATCTGCAGGCCGATCCCGAGCCCGAGCAGCTTCTTCGGTACCGGACGCCAGCCCGCGGCGAGCGCCCGCATGAGGATCCACATCCCGACGGCGCCCAGGGCGATGCAGGCGTACGTCGTCATGACGGCCACCCAGTCGTTGAGGGCGATGCCCCAGGTCGACGGGATGTACCAGGGCGGCAGCAGGCTGCCGTAACGAGGTCCGAGCGACAGGGTCACCGCGGATGGCCCGAAGAACGAGACCCCGGCGATGCCGGCGGTGGAGCCGATGACCAGCCCGACGCCGAGGCCGGGATGGCTCAGCAAGGAGGTCGGTTCGTACAGGCGGGACGGCTTCCATGTCCTGGGCTCGCTGCGCGTCATGACTCGTCCGACCGTGCCGGTGCGTCGTTGCGGCGACGCATCGGCGGGACTACTTCGCGGCCGAGCAAAGCGGCTCCGCGAGGCGGCCGGACACTGTCCTGATCGCCGCGTGCCATGGGCCCGCTCCCTCCCGCGCCGTCACCCGGCGTCCGCGCCACACTCTGCCAGACGGGCGGGAACAATCGGCGCGTCGGTCGTCGGTCGCAACGCCGATCCTGTCCCGCGCGGGTTTGGCACTGCCGTGTTCGATGGACACATGAACCTCACAGTCGTCGGCCACGCACCGGCCGGGGGAGCACCGGGGCCCACCCAGGTCGAAGCAGCACACCGATGACCGAGAACCAGCCGTACGACGTCGTCGCTGATCGGGACGGGTGGCAGCTGCGCCACTACCCGCCGCACCTCGTCGCTGAGGTGGAGGTCTCGGGCAGTTTCACCGACGCCGGAAGCCGCGCCTTCGGCGTCCTCGTGTCCTTCATCTCCGGCAACAACATCGAGCGCGGCAAGGTCGCCATGACCGCCCCGGTGCTGCAGGAGAGCGGACCGGAGGGCGCACCTCCCCCACGCTCGGAACCCGACGCTGACCCGGATGCGGCTCTTCGGCGGCACCGCGTCGCCTTCGTGATGCCGAGCAGGTACTCGTTGGCCACTCTTCCGGTCCCCAACGACTCCCGCATCACGATCCGGGAGATGCCCGCACAGGACATGGCGGCCCGGACGTTCTCGGGCCGCTGGTCCGAGCGGGCCTATCGGGAACAGCTCACCGCTCTACAGCATGCCGTTGCGGCGGGTGGCATGAAGGTGGTCGGTCCCCCACGGTTCGCGCGGTTCGATCCGCCGTGGAAGCCCAGCTTCCTCCGCCGCAACGAAGTGCTGCTGCCGGTGGGCCCGGCGCCGGGCGCGTGATGAGACGTGATGCGCGCGGGCGTCGACATCGGCACCGTACAGCCGGCGCTGCCGTCGCTCATCCCCGACGGAATGCCCGCTCGAATCGCCCCGCCCTGAGTACGCCCACCCAGGCGAGCGGGTACTCGCGCTCAACTTGGTGCGAATGCTCGGCGAACCTTTTCGGATGTGGCCCCCGCCACACCTAATGTCGCAGCCAGTGGCCCGCAGACGAGGAATCGGACCTGCGGACCACTCGAGGGACTGGGAACGATCCCCCAACCTGAGGGAGGAACCATGTCGGGCAACACCACTGCTGATCGTGCAGAGATGGCCAAGGCCGCGCTGCAGATCGAGGAGAAGGCGGGCCAGATCCACCAGACCCAGCAGGCTCTCGGCAACCAGATCCAGAACCTGATGAGTCGTTGGCAGGGCAACGCCGCCAATGCCTTCCTTCGGGCCTACCAGGACTTCGACGCCCAGTTCAGCGTGGTCCAGCAGCAGCTCGAGAACATCCACGAGAAGCTCGTGAACTCGCAGAGCACGTACACCCAGAACGAGGCGGACCAGGAAGCAGCCAGCAAAGGCAGCACGGCCCTCCTCGATGGCTGACCGACCGCCTACTCGTGAACTCACCAGAGGAACAACTCATGAGCGACTTCACCGCCGTCAACGCTGCTGCGATGCAGGAAGGCATCAGCGACCTCAACCAGGCTTACCTGAGCCTCACCGACCAATTGGAGTCCCTCGAAGCGGAGCTGCTGGGCTCGCTGGGCGGGTGGGACGGCGCTGCCCGTTCCGCGTACGCCACGGCCAGGGCCACCTGGGACAAGGCCGCGCATCGCATGGAGGACGTCATCCAACGGTCTGGCTCGGTCCTCGGCCAGATCACCGAGAACTACGACAGCAACGAACGACGTATCCAGAGCTCATGACAGCGACCGACGAGACCTGGCTCGAAGAGGACCGGGACATCTGGAGCACCATGGCGTGTGGACCGACGGAGTAACCTCCTCTCCGTGCCCGAGATGCCCGAGGTGGAGGCACTCCGCCGTTGGCTCGAGCCCCGGCTGGCGGGGAGCAGCTTCGAGCGCGTCGAGCTGGCCTCGCTGAGTGCCCTCAAGACCGTGGCGCTGGCGCCGACCGCGCTGCTCGGCCTCGAGATCTCTTCCGTCGAGCGCCGCGGCAAGTTCCTCGGGATCGGACAGGACGGTGCCTGGCTGGTGTTCCACCTTGCGAGGGCTGGCTGGCTGAGGTGGTACGAGACCCCGCCGGCCGCGCTCGCACGACCCGGCAAGAGCCCGCTCGCGTTGCGTGTCGGCGTCGACAGCGGCGCAGGTTTCGACCTCACGGAGGCCGGCACGCGGAAGCACCTGGCTGTGTACGTGGTGGGCGCATTGGAGGACGTACCGGGCATCTCCGCGCTCGGTCCCGATCCCCTCGCGGAGGGCTTCGGACGACCGCAGCTCGACGCCATCCTGGACGCCGCCGGCCGCTCGCAGCTCAAGGGGGTCCTGCGGGACCAGAAGGTGCTCGCCGGCATTGGGAACGCCTACTCCGACGAGATCCTCCACGCGGCGAAGCTCAGCCCGTTCAAGCCCTCGAACGCGCTCACCGATGCCGAGCGAGACACCCTCCTCGCGTCCGTCCACGGCTTGTTGGCGTCAGCCATCGAGCGTGCGGACGGGCTGAAGCCCTCGGAGCTCAAGGACGGCAAGCGCAGCAACCTGGCCGTTCACGGTCGTAGAGGTCTGCCTTGCCCCGTGTGCGGTACGACCATCGCCGAGGTCTCCTTCGCCGACTCGTCCCTGCAGTACTGCCCCGGCTGTCAGACCGGCGGCAAGCCCCTCGCTGACCGTCGCCTGTCCCGGCTGTTGAAGTAGCCATCAGCTCCACGGCGGATCGGGCACGTCGAGCGCCATGTCGAGGAACTCGAGGTAGTCGTGGCGCGAGATCTCGATCGCGCCGAGGCTCTCGAGATGGGGCGTCAGCCACTGCACATCGAGCAGCCGCGCGATGCCGCCGTGCCCCAGGATGCGGACGAGCTCCATGAGGGCCACCTTCGACGCATCCCGGCCGTGCACGGGGTCGTGGAACATCGACTCACCGGCGAACAGGCCCCCGAGGCCCACGCCGTACAGCCCGCCGACCAGTCGCCCCTCGGCGTCCCACGTCTCCACGGAATGGACGACACCCGCGCGGTGCAGCTCTCCGTACACGGCGGTGATGTCCTGGTCGATCCAGCCGCCCTCGCGTGACGGGTCGCCGCAGGCCGCGATGACGCCCTCGAAGTCCTGGTCGACCGTGACCGTGTAGCGACGCGACATCTTCACCAGCGAGCGCGTGACGCGGAGCTCGTCGATCGGGAGGTACGCGCGACGTACGGGCGACCACCAGCCCATCCGCGCAGCGAAGCTGGAGTGCTGCAGCGGCATCGGGAAGACACCCGCCCGGTACGCCTCGAGCACGAGCCCTGCGCTGAAGTCGTCGGACAGCGCCACGAGGTCCTGGTCCGGCCAGTCCTCCTCGGGCCCGAAGGCGTGCGACAGGCTCACGATGCCATCGTGCCATCTCGCGCCCGGGCCACCTGTGACCACCGCCCGAGAACGCCAACGGCGGCGCCCCGAGAAGGGACGCCGCCGTGGCGGGAGCGAAAGGATCAGAAGTTGAACTGATCGATGTTGTCCTTGTTGAACTTGTAGGGATCGCCGAGGAGCACGGTGTTGTTGGCTCCCACGGTGAACTTGCCGAGCGTGCCGGCGGTGAAGGTGTCGCCGGTCTTGCCGGTGATCTCACCCTTGATGAGCGCCGCCGTGGCGTACGCGGCGAGGTAGCCGAGGTCAGCCGGGTTCCACAGCGCGAACTCGGCGACGGTGCCATCCTTGACGTACTGACGCATCTGGTTCGGGGTTCCGAGACCGGTCAGCGCAACCTTGCCCTTGGCGGTCGACGTCGACAGGTAGCGGGCCGCGGCGGTGATGCCGACGGTCGTCGGGGAGATGATGCCCTTGAGGTTCGGATGAGCCGACAGCAGACCAGCCGTCTTGTCGAAGGAGGTCTGGTCGTCATCGTTGCCGTAGACGACATCCACGAGCTTGATGTTCGGGTGGTTCGTCGTCAGGTCGGTCTTCATGAGGTCGATCCATTCGTTCTGGTTCGTGGCGTTGGCCGACGCGGACAGAATCGCGACCTCACCGGCGTCGCCGATCTGGCTGGCGATCATGTCGACCTCGACCTTGGCGATGCCCTCGGCGGTCGCCTGGTTGATGAAGAGGTTGCGGCACTCGGGGTTGGTGTCGGAGTCGTACGTGACGACCTTGATGCCCGCCGCCATCGCGTCCTGCAGCGCGCTGCAGATGGCGGCCTTGTCGTTCGCCGAGACGTCGATGCCGCCCACTCCTTGCTGGGTGAGGGTGTTGATGTACTGGACCTGAGCGTCAGGCGCAGCCGCGGCCGGGCCGACCTCGGCGTACGTTCCACCCAGCTCCTCGACGGCCTTCTTGCCACCCTTGTCAGAGGTGTCGAAGTACGCGTTGCCGAGGTTCTTGGGGAGGAACGTGATCGCCAGGTTCGCGGCCTTCGAGGAGGTACTGGCACCGGGTGTGGTGCTCGAGGAGCAGCCGGCGACGAGGAACAGACTCACTGCGGCAAGTGCTGATGCCGCGCGGAGACCTGTCCGCATTGTCCCATGCTTCATGGGGGTTCCTTTCGTTGTGCCGGGTCAACGTTGACCTGACAGCTGGTGGGTGCCGAGTCAGGTTGACGCGGCGGTTGTGGCGGGGGTTGCCCGCCGAGACTGGATCCACTGCATGAGGCTCCCGGCGATCACCGACAGCACCAGCAGCACGCCGGTGATGATGTTGATGACGTCTGAGGTCACGCTCGCCAGGCGTAGGGCGTTCGAGAGTGCCCCGATGAGCAGGACACCCGCGACGACGCCGTGCAGCGCCCCCCGGCCGCCGAAGACGGAGACGCCTCCGAGGACGACCGCCGCGATCACGGCAAGCTCGAGGCCCGTCGCGTTGTCGCCGCGGGCGCTCGTGTAGCGCAGCGTGTAGAAGATGCCGGCCAGGGCCGACATGGCCCCAGACAGGACGAACAGGATGATGCGCGTACGGGCGACGTGGATGCCCGAGAACGCCGCCGCGTCCTTGCTCAGGCCGATCGCGAACACGCCGCGACCGAACGAGGTGAAGTGGAGCAGGACGACGAAGACCGCCAGCAGCACGAGGAACACGATCATGACCGCCGGGATGCCCGTCTCACCGATCTTCGACTTGGCGAGCTGTGTCCAGGTGCGGTCGAAGCCGGTGATCGCGGTCGTACCCAGAAGTCCGACCGCGAGCCCTCGGTACAGGGCGAGCGTGCCGATGGTGACAGCGAGGGCCGGTAGCCCGAACCGCGTGACGAGCAGGCCGTTGACAATGCCTCCGGCCGCTCCGACCAGGATCGCGACCAGGCCGGCGGCCGGGATCGACCACCCGTTGTGGGAGAGCAGTCCCACGACCACGCTGGACAGGCCGACCATGCTTCCGACCGACAGGTCGATGTCGCCGGTGATCATGACCGGCGCCATGGTGAGGGAGATGAGCAGGATCGGCGTCACGTCGAGCAGGAGGTTGGTCACCGTGATCGGAGCCGCGAACCTGGGGAGCAGGACGGAGGCGCCTACGAGGACTGCGATCAGTAGTGCGACGATCGCCATCTCGCGGGTGAGCAGCACACGGCGCCAGAGGGCGTGGCCGTAGTCGGTGTAGGTCGGCACCACGTCGGTGCTCACTGCTGTGCTCATACCGCCGCCACCTCCTTCGTCTCCCGGAGCTTGCGGGCCTGTCGGACCGCAAGGACCCGGTCGAGCACGATGGCGCCCAGGATCAGGACGCCGACGACGGACTTCTGCCAGAAGTCAGGGATGCCGATGACGGGCAGTGCCCGGTTGATCGTGTACAGCAGGTACGCACCGATGGCAGCACCGACGACGGTGCCGCTCCCGCCGACGATGGCGACGCCTCCGATGACTGCCGCGCCGATCGCATCGAGCTCGAAGCCGTAGCCCGCCTGGGAGTTGATGGTCGCGTACCGGGCTGTGTACAGGACGCCGCCGAGGCCGGACATGGCGCCCGAGACGACGAATGCCGTGATCACCCGGCGCCGCTTCGACAGTCCGTACAGCTCGGCGGCGTCAGGGTCGGAGCCGATCGCGTACATCTCGCGGCCGCTACGCATGTTGCGCATGTACCAGGCGGCCAGCAGGAGGACGACCATCGCGATGATGGTCAGGATCGGTATGCCGAGGATCGAGTTGTTGCCGACCGACTGCAGGCCCTGTGGGATCTGGTCGGCGTTGATGCGGTTGCTGCCTGTCCAGGCGACGTTGATGCCTCGGTATGCGTAGAGGGTTCCCAGCGTGATCACCATCGCAGGGACCCGCCCGTAGCCGACGAGGGCGCCGTTGATCAGGCCCAGAAGCGCGCCGAACGCGAGGCCGATGAGGAAGACGAGCTGCCAGGGGACGGACGGGAAGCTCACGAAGAACGTCCCGGCGAGGTACGCGGAGAGCCCCAGCATCGAGCCGACCGAGAGGTCGACGTTGCGCGTGATGATGACGACGGCCTGGCCGACGGCGACGATGACGAGGATCGACGGGGTGATGAGCAGGTCGTGCCAGCCGTCCTTGCTGAACACGAAGGCGGGGTTCTTGAGTGTGCCCACCACGACGACGAGGACGAACGCGAGCAGGATTCCCATCTCGCGTGAACGGAGCACTCCCAGCACTCGGCCGGCGACGGAGTTCACGCGACCTCCTCAGGGGCATGCGTGGCGGCGAACATCACGGTCTCCGGTGTGGCCTTGTCTCGCGGGATGTCGGCGGTCAGCCGACCTTCGCGCATCACGAGGACGCGGTCGGCCATGCCGAGCACCTCGGGCAGCTCGGACGAGATCATGAGGATCGCCATGCCTTCCCCCGCGAGCTCGCACATCATGCGGTGCACCTCGGACTTGGTTCCCACGTCGATCCCTCGGGTGGGCTCGTCGATGATCAGCACCGTGGGTTCCGAGGCCAGCCACTTCGCGAGGACGACCTTCTGCTGGTTGCCGCCCGAGAGCGTCCCGGCCAACGAGTCGAGGGCTGCGGTCTTCACCTCGAGCTTGCGCGCCCATGACTGGGCGAACGCGTTCTCCTGGCGCTTGGTCACCAGGCCGAACCTGTCGATGTTCTTGCGTACCGCGTCGGTGACGTTGGTCGACACGGTCGAGTCGAGCACCAACCCCTGCTTGCGCCGGTCCTCGGGAACCAGGGCGATGCCTGCGGCCATGGCCGCCGACGTGTTGTGGGACGAGAGTCGTTTGCCACGTACGGAGACGGAGCCGGACGTGTACGGATCGACGCCGAACACCGCTCGTGCCACCTCGCTGCGGCCCGCGCCGACCAGTCCGGCGAGCGCGACGATCTCGCCGCTGCGTACCGTGAGCGAGATGTCGGTGAAGACACCGGGTCGCGTGAGGTGCGAGACCTCGAGCACCGGCTCGCCGATCGGGACGATCGTCTTCGGGAACAGCTCGTTCACCTCGCGACCGACCATGAGCCGTACGATCTCGGTCACGCTCGTGCTCGCGATGGGCGACGTGGAGATGTACGCGCCGTCGCGCAGCACGGTGATCGTGTCGCACAGGTCGAAGACCTCGTCGAAGCGATGGGAGATGAACAGCAGCGCCCGCCCCTGGTCGCGCAGGCTGCGCGCGACGGCGAAGAGCCGCTCGACCTCGACACCGGAGAGCGCGGCGGTCGGCTCGTCCATGATGAGCACGCGCGCGTCGAGGGAGATGGCCTTGGCGATCTCGATGATCTGCTGGTCGGCGATCGAGAGACCGTCAGCGGGACGATCTGGATCCATCCTCACTCCCAGACCGTCGAGGAGACGTACCACCTCGGCTCGCATGGCCGCGCGGTCGATCCGGCGGAACCGGCCCATCGGCTGGCGGCCCATGAAGACGTTCTCGGTCACGGACAGGTCCGGGAAGAGTGTCGGCTCCTGGTAGATGACGGCGATGCCCGCGGCCTTGGCGTCTGCCGTGGTGCGGAAGTTGACGGCCTCGCCGTCCATCGCAAAAGTGCCGGCGTCCCGGTGGTACAGGCCGGCCATGATCTTGACGAGCGTCGACTTGCCCGCGCCGTTCTCGCCGACCAGAGCATGGATCGAACCGCCATGCAGCGTCAGATCCACCGTGCGCAGAGCGACAACCGCTCCGAAGCTCTTGGACACGCCAGCGAGCTGCAGCACGGGCTGTGGTTGCGGGGTGTTCATGGGTGCCTCCGTTGGCGCCTTGAAACGTTCAAATGAACGTTAAGGGCACATACCATGGCTGTCAAGCGAAGTCGCGGTGCCGTAACCGGATCGTGTTGTTCCAGTGGACGGCGCGTGGTTGGCCTCCTTCCGTACTCTAGGACCTGCACGACAAAGAAAGGCGCTCCCCATGGCGACCACGGCCCGCGACGTCGGCAAGGTCATCGCAACGATCCCCGGACGAGTCAGTCCGACCGCCGGCAGCGCGCTGCTTCGGCTCGTGGACCTGGCGATCGACGGCGTGTACACGCTGCCCGGCGCCAAGGCGTCCGCGGCGAAGGCGTTGCAGAAGCGGGGCAATGCCGAGACAGCCGTCGATTGGCTCATCAACTCGCACATCGCGATGGCGTCGGCGCAGGGGTTCGCCACGAACGTCGGTGGGGTCGTCACGGCGATCATCGCCACACCGGCCAACGTCACGGGCGTGATCGTGATCCAGATGCGGCTGGTGGCGTGCATCGCGCACCTTCGCGGGTACGACATCGACGACCGCCGAGTCCGTACCGCCATGCTCATGTGCCTGCTCGGCGACGACGAGCTGCGCCGACAGATCGAGTCAGGTCGGCTGCCGACCAGCCCCATGGCGGTCGCCACGGCACCGGTCTCCGACTCCGACCTCGACCTCAAGGTGGCCGAGCGGATCGTTGCCGACGTGCTGACCAACGTCGGAGGCAAGCGCCTCACCTCACTGGTCGGCCGCAAGATCCCGCTGATCGGCGGCGGGGTCGGCGCGGTCTACGACGGCTACGGCACCCACGTCATCGGACAGTGCGCCAAGTCGCAGCTGCCCACCCGGCGCCGCACGAGCTAGGCGATGCCCGTGCGATGTGAGCCCACGCGCACAACCTTTAGGACCTCCGCACAACCTCTGTGACCACACTCTCGCGCCATAAGGGTTGTGCGCGTGGGACTAGAAGCGGGGCGGTCCCGCCGCCGGTCTCACGCCTCGTCAGGCGAGCAGCTCCCGGAGGTCGGAGATGACCGGCGCCGACGACGTACGGTCGGCGCCACGGTTGAACCACACCGCCCGCAACCCTGCGAGCATTGCGCCCTCGACGTCGTTGGTGAGGTCGTCGCCGACCATGACGGTACGGAATGGGCTCGACCCCAGCCCCGTACAGGCGGCTTCGTAGGCGCGGACGTCCGGCTTGGGCGCCGGCAGCTCGGAGGACGCGAAGAGCGGCAGGCCCTCCAACCCCAGCACGCGCAGCTTGCGTGCCTGCAGCTCGACGTGGCCGTTGGTGAGCACGCCGACGGGCGTCCTCGCTGCCAGCGCCGTCACCGTCTCGACAGCGGCCGGGACGGGAGACCAGGCAGCCTCGGTGTGGGTGAAGTACGCCGCGAAGGCACGATCGACCTCGTCGTCGGCCGCCTCGCTCAGGTGGGGCCAGAAGGCCCGAAGGCGTGCCCGTCGTTGCTCGTGGAACGACACCTCGCCCGACGAGTAGCGCCGGAAGTGATGCTCCTCGAGCTCGCGCCAGATGCGTACGGCATCACCGGCGTGTCGGGTCGCGTCGACCTCCCGCACCCAGGCGCGGACTCCGGCGTCGCGTGCGGTCGAGTAGTCGAGCAGCGTGTCGTCGAGGTCGAACAGCACCGCGTCCGCGCCGTCGAGAAGTCCCATCGGCGCACTCCCTCAGGCCGTACGCGACTGCTCGATGATCGCTGCCGCGATCTCGAGGGACGCGGTAGCCGCCGGGGAGGGCGCGTTGAGGACGTGGACCTGCCTCGGGGCGTACTGGATGATGAAGTCGTCGGCCAGGGAACCGTCGGGGCGGATCGCCTGGGCACGAACCCCGCTGCCGCTGGGGACGATGTCCCCGCGGCGCACCGCGGGTACCAGCTTGGCGAGCGACGCGGCGAAGAGGGTCCGCGACGCGGACCGCACCATCTCGCGGGCACCGTTGCCGAGGTTATGACTCGCCATCTTGAGGAAGCCCGGGTAGCTGACGGCGTCCCAGACGTCACGCACGTCGATGTCGCGCCAGCGATAGCCCTCGCGGGCGAACGCGAACACGGCGTTCGGGCCGGCATGGACGCTGCCGTCGATCATCTTGGTGAAGTGGACGCCGAGGAACGGCAGTTCGGGATCCGGTACGGGGTAGATGAGCTTGTTGACGAGGAAGCGCTTGTCCTCGGCGAGCTCGTAGTACTCGCCGCGGAACGGCACGATCCGTACCTCCGGCTCGAGACCTGCGAGACGTGCGATCCGGTCCGACTGCAGGCCGGTGCAGTTGATCATGATGTCGCCCGTCACCCGGCCCGCGTCGTGCTCGACGACCACGCCCGTCGGTTCGCTGTGGATGGCACGTACGGCTGAGCCCAGGATGAGGGTGGCGCCGTTCTCTGCGGCGAGCCGTGCGTACGTCGCGGTCACCTCGGAGTAGTCGATGATGCCGGTCGAGTGGACCTGCAGCGCGGCGACGGCGTTGACGTGCGGCTCGACCTCACGGGCCTGCTCCGCCGAGATCAGCTCGCACGGCGTGCCGTTGGCCTGCCCCCGCTCGTACAAGGTTCTCAGTCCGGGCAGCTGCTCCACCTCGGTCGCCACGATGAGCTTCCCGCACACGTCGTGGCGGATGCCGTGCTCCTTGGCGAAGGCGACCATGGAGCGGTTGCCGGCGGTGCACATCGTCGCCTTGAGCGATCCGGGGCGATAGTACGGGCCGGCGTGGATGACGCCCGAGTTGTGGCCCGTCTGGTGTGCCGCCCAGGTGGTCTCCTTCTCGACCACTGTCACCGCGATGCCGCGCTGCGACAGGCGGTACGCGACGGCCAGTCCCACGATCCCGCCGCCGACCACAGTGGCGCTCGAGTAGTCCACTCTTCGCTCCTCGGTTCGTTCTTGGTCCCGAGCGGCAGTTTAGGGCGCGATGGTTGTCTGCAGCGGCCGTATCCCCTGCCAGTGCACCGTCGGCAGCGCGCCATGTATGTCCGTGGTCTGATATCCCTCGTCCGTACGGCTGAAAAGTGCCCGCCCGAGTAGCGGGGCGCTGCCCGCTGACGTAGCGTTGTCATCACGGCGACATGAGTCGCGCGGGCACAAGAACGGGCCACCTACCTGGATCTCCGCAGCGAACATGACGCTATGGCTTCGACCGGTCCATCCCCCGGCTCCCGGACGAAGCGCCAGAGGGCCGGACCTTCCAGGAACGGCCCTCTTGCACGTCCGGGTTCGGTCGGCGGCACAGGTCCTCTCGCCGGGCGGTACAGGTCCTCTCGCGGAGGTGTACAGGTCCTCTCCTCGAGCGGAAAGGTCCTCTCCTGGGTCAAGCCCCGTACAGCCTCGTCACCCTGGGGGTGATGAGGCAGGTGACCTCGTACGGGATGGTGCCCATGACCTGGGCCACCTCTGTGGCCGTGATCTGCTCGTCTCCCTGGATGCCGATCGCGACGGCCTCGTCTCCGACCGCAATCTGGTCGTCTCCCGCATCGATCATCGTCTGGTCCATGCAGACGCGGCCGACGACCGGGTAGCGGCGGCCGCGCACCAGTAGGTGACCGCGGTTGGAGTTGAGGCGGCTGAAGCCGTCGGCATACCCGATCGGCACCGTCGCGATCGTCGTGTCCGTCGGTGCCGTCCAGGTACGGCCGTAGCTGACGGTCTCGCCTGTACGGACCCGCTTCACGAACGAGACCCGCGTGGCGAGCGTGAGACCAGGCAGGAGGTCGACGGTCCGTGGCGTCGCGGGGTCGGGATAGTGGCCGTACGCCATGACACCGGGGCGCACCATGGTGCCCCACGAGTCCGGATGGGCGAGGACGCCACCTGAGTTGGCGGCGTGGACGTACGGCAGACGGCGGCCGATCGCCGCGGTCGCCTCGTCCACCACACGGCCGAACGTCGCGAGCTGGGACGCGGTGAACGCGTCCTGCGCCGGCTCGTCGCTGGCGGGAAGGTGCGTGAAGATGCCGGTCAGCACGAGGTGCGGCTGGTCCTCGACGAGCCGCACGAGCGCCGCCGCCCGGTCCGGCTCGACCCCGATGCGCCGCATGCCGGTGTCGACCTTGACGTGTACCTCGGCGGTCACGCCCTGTGCCGCCGCCACCCGCTCGGCCGCGAGCGCTGTCGCCTCGTCGACGACGGTGAGCACGAGCCGAGCTCGTACCGCGTCGTCGAGCTCGTGCTCGAACACCTGCGACAGCTTGAGGATCGGGAGCGTGATGCCCGCCTGCCGCAGCTCGATCCCCTCCGGAACGGTCGCGACGCCGAACCAGTCCGCCGCGCCGGCACGCTCAACCGCCTGCGCGACAGCGACCGCTCCGTGCCCGTACCCGTTGGCCTTGATCGCCAGCAGCACCGCCCGATCGCCGACACGGGCCTTCACAGCCCGGAGGTTGGCGACGATGTGGTCGAGGTGGACCCGTACGTGGGTCGCATAGAGCATGAGCCCATTTGTAGTCCATCAGCGGCGGGTCCTGCGGACGAGTTCAGCCAAGCGCCCGCACAATGGGCCCATGCGTGCCTTCCCCGCTGCAGTTCTGGCCGTCGCCTGCACGGTGACGCTGGCGTCGTGCGCCCGGAGCGTGCCGCCCGGCGTGACCGTCGTGTCCCAGAGCGCCGAGCCGTCTGCCACCACGACGTGGAAGTCCGACGCGCCGGTCACGCTTCAGGTGGGATCGGCCACCGACCTGTCCCAGACCCGCGGGCTCGCGAAGGCCGTCGTCACCGTGGAGTCCATCACCGAGGGCGCGAAGTGCCCCACTGGCGCCACGAAGCCCAAGAACGGCCAGTTCATCGCGGTCACGATCAGCGCCACGCGGCTCGATACGTCCGAGGGCTTCGGGATGGCTGTGTACGACTGGGGCACGCTCGACGGCAAGGGCAAGGCCGTGGCCGGGAACGCAGGCCTGGTGACCGGTTTGTGCCTCACCGACGGCTCGGCTCTCAAGCTCGCCTGGGACGCCTCCGGCCGCGCGGCAGGGACGCTGCTGATCGACGCCCCGACCACGGTGACAGCGATCACGGCGACCAACACCATGGTCTCGCCGAGCGTCACCGTCACGCTGGCGATGCCGGCGCGCTGACGCCGTCCGTCCTCGACCTCTGGTGATACACGAGGCCGAGGCCTAGCCTGGCTCGATGACAGAGCCACAAGCGCCTCTTCCACCGTTCGACGAGAAGATCGAGCGCGTCCTCGTCGTCGTCGCCCATCCCGATGACGCCGAGTACGGTACGTCGGCGGCTGTCTCCACGTGGACGTCGGAGGGTGTCGAGGTCGCGTACCTCCTCCTCACAGCCGGCGAGGCCGGCATGCAGCGGCCACGCGAGGAGGCTGGCCCGCTGCGCGCCGTCGAACAGCGGGCGGCCTGCGACGCAGTCGGCGTGGAACGGCTGACGATCCTCGACTTCCCCGACGGCACGCTCGAGTACTCGCTCGCCCTGCGGGAAGCCATCGCCCGAGAGATCCGCATCTTCCGGCCCGACGCGGTGGTCGGCTGGTCCGGCTCGCTCCTCACCCCGTGGGGTTTCGACCACGCCGATCACCGTGCGGCAGGACTGGCCACGATCGACGCCGTGCGGGACGCGGACAATCGCTGGGTCTTCCCGGATCTCCTCAACGGCGGGCTGGAGCCCTGGGGCGCGAGGTGGCTGCTCGTCGTCGGCACCTCTCACCCGACCCACCACGTGGCCGTCTCGGACGACGGACGTGACCGGGCCGTGAGGTCCCTCGCTGCGCACGAGGCGTACCTCGCCGACCTCCCATGGCACGCCTCTGCGGCCGACACCGTCGACGGGGTCCTCACGGGAGGCGGTCAGGCATCCGGTGTGCCGCGAGCCGTCACGTTCGACGTCCACAAGCTCCGCGACTGATCCGTACCAACAATCGATAGTCTCGCTGCCGTGAACGAACGCGTAGCGATCTTCGACCTCGGCATGGTGCTCTCGACCCCCACGGGGCTGTACGAGGGGCTGGCCACTCTTCTCGGCGCCACGCCCGATGCCGTGCAGAAAGGGTTCTGGGGACCCCATCGCCACTCGTACGACGAAGGCATCACCGACCGCGCCTACTGGGAGCTGGCCCTCCCTCTCATCGAGGGCGCACGGGTGCCCGACCTCGACGCGATCCTGCCCGACCTGGTGACCGCAGACACGGGTGGCTGGCGGAACATCCGGGAGGGCGCGCAAACCATCCTCCAGGACCTCAACGCCGTCCACACAAGGGTCTTCGTGCTCTCGAACGCGCCGCGGAGCTTCGCCAACACCGCACCTGACTTCAGCTGGGCGCACCTCGTCGAGCGGTACTTCTTCTCCGGACTCATGGGCGTCGCCAAGCCGTTGCCAGAGATCTACGCCCGCGTCGAGGAGGCTCTCGGACTGCCCGGCGAGGCGCTGTGGTTCATCGACGACAAGATCGACAACGTCACGACCGCCTCGAACCGCGGCTGGCACGCTCATCTCTGGGTCGACGACGCAGACACTCGTGCCTGGCTCACGAGCGAGGGCTTCCTGGGCTGAGGTCGGTCCTTCGGTGGGACTTCTTCGAAGCGGCATTGCTGCCCGGAGTCCCTGCGTATGGTGAGAGGTAGGTCGACGATGTCGTCGGCCGACCAGGAGGTCGCACAATGTTCAGCGAGCAGATGGAACACATGGGTGGCGGGCGAGGGTTCATCGCCGCCCTGGACCAGAGCGGCGGTAGCACCCCCAAGGCGTTGAGGCTGTACGGCATCGGCGAGGACTCATACGCAGGCGATGCCGAGATGTTCGACCTTGTCCACGCCATGAGAGAGCGGATCGTCACCAGCCCGTCCTTCACCGGCGAGCACATCCTCGGCGCGATCCTGTTCGAGATGACGATGGACCGCGAGTTCGCCGGCCAGCCCGCCGCGGACTACCTGTGGCAGACCAAGCACGTCATCCCGTTCCTCAAGATCGACAAGGGTCTCGCCGACGAGGCACATGGGGTGCAGCTGATGAAGCCGATCCCCGGCCTCGACGCGCTGCTCGAGCGTGCCAAGGCCGCTCATATCTTCGGGACGAAGATGCGCTCCATCATCCGGTCTGCCGATCCCGACGGGATCGCGGCCAACGTCGCCCAGCAGTTCGAGCTTGGCAGCCAGATCGCCGCTACCGGACTGGTACCGATCCTCGAACCCGAGGTCGACATCAAGGCCGCTGACAAGGGTGAATGCGAGCGGATCCTCATGGACGAGATCGGTCGGCATCTGCTGTCCGACACCCTCGAGGGCCCGATCATGCTCAAGCTGACCATCCCGGACATCGACGGCTTCTACACGCCGCTCATCGAGCATCCCCAGGTCGTACGGGTCGTGGCGCTGTCGGGCGGCTACTCCCGCGAGGAGGCCAACACCCGGCTGGCTCGCAACCATGGCCTCATCGCGAGCTTCTCCCGCGCGCTGTCCGAGGGGTTGCGCCTGGACATGACGCAGGAGGAGTTCGACACGGCGCTCAAGGAGTCCGTCGCGTCCATCTACGAGGCGTCCACCACGTAGAGCTCGACCTCACCCGCGACCGCACAGGCATCAGTACCACCGCTCGTGCGGTCGCGCGCTGGTCAACGGCCCGGGGTCACACCCCAGATGCGGGTGAGGTACTCCTTCATCGATCGGTCGGAGGAGAAGTATCCGCAGCGCGCGACATTGAGAATGGCTGATCGCGTCCACGCCTCCTCGTCGGCGTATGCCTCCTCGACTGCTGCCTGAGCCTCTATGTACGACTCGTAGTCGGCCAGCGCCATGAAGCGGTCCTGGTGGAGCAGGTTGGAGACGACCATCTCGAACGCGTTCCCGTCGCCGTCGGAGAAGACGCCCGAGGAGATGAGGTCGATCGCACCCTTGAGCTCGGGGACCGTCTCGTAGTAGTGGCGCGGCTCGTAACCGGCCGCGGTGAGCTCGGTCACTTCCGGCTCGGTCATGCCGAAGAGGAAGAAGTTCGCGTCGCCCACATGCTGGCGGATCTCGACGTTCGCGCCGTCGTCCGTACCGACCGTGAGCGCGCCGTTGAGCGCGAACTTCATGTTGCCCGTACCGGACGCCTCCATCCCGGCGAGAGAGATCTGCTCGGACAGGTCGGCCGCCGGGATGAGCTTCTCGGCCAAGGTGACGTTGTAGTTCGCCGGGAACGCGACCTTGAGCTTCCCCTGTACTCGCTTGTCGGCGTTGATGGTCTCCGCGACGCGGTTGATGAGGTAGATCGTCTCCTTGGCCATCTTGTAGCCGGGAGCGGCCTTCGCGCCGAAGACCACGCTGCGGGGAGTGAACGCCGCGAGGTCGACACGTCCGGAGATGATCCGGTCGTACAGCGTGACGACGTGCAGCAGCTTGAGGCTCTGCCGCTTGTACTCGTGGAGCCGCTTGACCATCACGTCGAGGAGGCTGCCATCAGGGAGGTCGATGCCGTCGCGGGTCCGCAACAGGTCGTACAGCCGCTTCTTGTTGGTCTCCTTCGACGCCCGGAACGCCTTGCGGAAGTCCTCGTCCTCGGCGTACGGCTCCAGCTCCTCGAGCCTCTCGAGGTCCGTGACCCACCCAGGGCCCAGCGCGTCGGTGATGAGCGTGCTCAGCGACGGGTTCGCGAGGCGGACGAAGCGCCGTGGGGTGACGCCGTTGGTGACGTTGGTGAACTTGTCGGGCCAGTAGGTGGAGAAGTCGGACAGAACCTTCTCGGCGAGCAGCTCCGACTGGAGCGCCGCGACGCCGTTGACCTTGGTGGCGGCGACGGTGGCGAGGTAGGCCATCCTTACGGAGCGCTGTGGGGAATCGGTGACGATCGACATCCGGCGAGCACGGAGATCGTCGTCCGGGAACCTGGAGCGGACCTCTGCGAGGAAGTTGTCGTTGATCTTGTAGATGATCTCGAGATGGCGCGGCAGCAGCCGGCCGAGCAGCTCCACGGGCCACATCTCCAGCGCCTCGGGCAGCAGCGTGTGGCACGTGTACGCGAAGCACTGCTTCGTGATCGCCCAGGCTTCGGCCCACTCGTACTTCTTCTCGTCGACGAGGATCCTCATGAGCTCGGGTACGGCGATCACGGGATGGGTGTCGTTGAGCTGGAAGACGATCCGCTGGGGCAGGTCGTGGAGGTCGAAGTCCTCCTCGAGCATCTGCTCGATGAAGTCGCGGATCGAGCACGCGACGAAGAAGTACTGCTGCTGCAGACGCAGCTCCTTGCCCTGGGGCGTGGAGTCCTCGGGGTACAGCACCTTGGTGATGTTCTCGGCGAACGTCTGGGCGCGTACGGCCTCGGCGTAGTCACCGGCGTTGAAGATCTCCAGGTCGAACGCCTTCGTCGCCTGGGAGCTCCACAGCCGGAGCGTATTGACACGGCCGTTCTGGTAGCCGGGGACCATGTAGTTGTAGGGGATGCCCAGCACGTTCCAGTCCGGCACCCATCGGGTGCGCAACGTGCCCTCGTCGTCGTACGTCTCTGTGTGGCCGCCGAAGTCCACCTGCACGGCCGCCTCGGGGTGCGGGAACTCCCAGGGGCCGCCGAGCGAGAGCCAGGTGTCCGGCTGCTCGACCTGGCGGCCGTCGACGAAGGTCTGGCGGAAGATGCCGTACTCGTAGCGGATGCCGTACCCGATACAGGGAACGCTCATCGTCGCCAGCGAGTCGATGAAGCAGGCGGCGAGACGGCCGAGACCGCCGTTGCCGAGGCCGGGTTCGACCTCCTGCGCCTTGAGCGTCGCGATGTCCAGGCCGCAGCCCTCGAGCGCCTTCCCGGCGATCTCGGTGAGGTCGGTGGCGAGGAGCGCGTTGCCGAGCTGGCGGCCCAGCAGGTACTCGGCCGACAGGTACCCGATCGTCTTGGCCTTCGCGATGCGGTTGTGGCGCAGAGTCTCGAGCCAGCGGGCCATGAGGTAGTGCCGGACGGTCTTGGCCAGCGCGAGGTACTGGTCGTTGACCGTAGACCCGGAGAGTGCGACCCCCTGGCCGCCGTTGAGCTCCCTCAGGAACTCCTTCACGAAACCGTCGACCGAGTGCGGGGGTGTCGTCACCGGCGCTAGGGCGATGGGATGGGTCGGCGGGAAGTGGGGACCCGGCTGGCGGGTCTCTGTGGTTGGCGTCTCGTCGGCGTGGACTACTTGATCGTTCACGTCAGACTCATCGGCAACGGACTCAGCGCTCATTGGATCACCGTAACGCCGTCATGTTTCGGGCGTGAAAACGTCCATAACACGTACAGATAGCGTCCACGCCCAAAACAACCGTGCTATTGGGGCGTGAGACGGTGCAGTGCGACGCCCTGTCGGGAGGTCATGACAGGATTGACCTGTGGAACATCAGGCGGACGACGTCATCGCGAACCCTCTATCGCACGGGAGCCTCGCGTGACCGAACCCGGGTCCATGACGTGCTATCGACACCCTGGCGTCTCGGCGGGCGTGGTGTGCACGCGATGCCATCGTCCGATCTGTCCCGCCTGCATGGTCGACGCGGCCGTGGGCTTCCAGTGCCCTGAGTGCACCAAGGAGGGCGCGCGTCAGATGCGGCAGGGGCTTCTTCCGTACGGCGGCCACCCCAGCCGCGATCCGCGCCTCACCTCTATCGTGCTGATCGTCATCAACACGGCGATCTGGCTGCTGGCGCAGGTGAGCCCCATCGGTGACCGACTCGCGCTCGCGCCGCGTGGCATCTGCCTCGCCGTCAGCGACCCCACCTCGTACTACCCGGGCGTGCTCCAAGCCGCCTGCGTCGCGAACGGGGGCAACTGGGTCGCCGGCGTGTCGACCGGTGCCTGGTGGCAGGTCGTCACGTCCCTGTTCACGCAGCTGGGGATCACTCACCTCGCGGTGAACATGGTCTCGCTGTTCATCATCGGCCCGATCGTCGAACGCGTACTTGGCCGCACACGGTTCCTCATCCTGTACGGGATCGCGGGTCTGGCCGGGTCCGCGGGCGTGATGTGGCTCACCAGCCCGGAGACTTCGACCGTGGGCGCGTCCGGCGCCCTGTTCGGCCTCATGGGCGCGCTCCTGCTCCTGTCGTACAAAGCCAAGGGCAACTACAGGCAGGTGCTCATCGTCCTGGGCGCCAACATCGCGTTCACCCTGTTCTTCGCCGGCGCGATCTCTTGGCAGGGCCACTTCGGCGGCCTCGCCGGCGGACTGATCGCGACCTGGATCATCGCCTTCGCACCCAGAGAACGCCGTCAGCAGATCCAGGTGTACGGCCTGTCCGCGCTGACCGTCGTCATCGTCGCGGCCATCGTGGCGCGGGCGCTCATGCTGGGCTGAGCGAGATCGACGTGCGAGCGCGACCGTCGACGGTGGCGTTGCTGCCGAGCGAGCCCGGTGTGTACCGCTTCTGCGACGACCGGGGCCGTGCCCTCTACATCGGGCGGGCCGGCGATCTGAAACGGCGGGTCTCCTCGTACTGGGGCGACCTGCGTGACCGCCCCCGCCTGCGCCGGATGGTGCCGCAGATCGTACGGATCGAGGCGCTGGTCTGCGCCTCCGAGCACGAGGCGGCCTGGGTCGAACGCATGCTCCTCGAGCACCGCAAACCGCGCTGGAACCGGGTCGTCGGCGGGCTGGAGAACCCCGTGTACGTGCGCGTGGACACTGCTGCGCCCTCGATCTGCGTCGCCCACGAGGTGGTCGAGACCGAGGGGGTGCGCTGGTACGGGCCGTACCTCGGCGGCACCGCGTCGCGCCTCGGGGTCGCCGCGCTCGAGCGTGTGTACCCGCTGTCGTACACACGCGCGAGGCTCACGGGCACCGAGCGCGACCTGGCGCGGGCGCACGGGGTCGAGCGCGTTGATGCCGCGACGCTGGTCAGCGAGGTCGACCTGGTGCTGCGCGGCAACCCGGCTGCCGTCAGCTCCGCCCGGGAGCGGCTCGTCGGGCGGCGGGACGACGCGGCCGGCAAGGAGCTGTACGAGCTGGCCGCCCGCATCCGTGACGAGCTGGGTGGCCTCGACTGGGTTGCATCGCCCGTACGGTTCGTGGGCACCGCGGACCTCGACCTCGTCGCCAGCTCGGCCGGCGAGCGCGTGTCACTGAGTCTGAGAGCCGGTCGGTTGCGTACCTGGACGCAGACGCACCTGAGCGAGGATGCGACGTCGGGGTCGTCAGAGGGTCTCCCAACGGTCTCGGGGCCGGTCGAGTGGCACGACTTCCTCTCTCGCAATGCGACGCTCGCTGCCGCTCTAGGGGCACACCCGCTCGCCGACTGAGCACCCTGAACGTGACTGAGCACCGTACGTGGACGGTGCTCGGTCACAGTGGTGGTGCTCAGTCGGCCGGTAGGTGGGTGGCGCCACGTTGGGGACGCTCCACTCAGCCTGCGTGGGTGGCGAGGTACTCCTCGCGAACCTGCTTGCGGAGCACCTTGCCGAGCATGGACTTGGGCAGGTCGTCGACCGCGACGATGTCACGCGGGACCTTGTAGGCGGCCAGCCGCTCGCGGCAGAACTCGACAAGACCGTCCGCGTTCAGCTCAGCACCGGGCCGGAGCAGCACGATCGCGACGACCTTCTCGCCGCCATGCGGCGACGGCACGCCCACGACAGCAGCGTCGAGAAGATCGGAGTGACCGCGCAGGACCGCCTCGACCTCGGACGGTGACACGTTGAAGCCGCCGGTGATGATCAGCTCCTTGACGCGGTCGACGATGGTCGTGAACCCGTCGGCATCCACCGTGACCAGGTCACCCGTACGCAGCCAGCCGTCCGGCAGCAGCGTCTTCGCGGTCTCCTCGGGGTTGTTCCAGTAGCCGCTGAACACCTGCGGGCCTTGGATGAGGAGCTCGCCGCGCTCGCCCTGTGCGACCTCACGGGTGGGGTCGTCGGCGTCGACCACCTTCATGTACGTGCTGGGGAACGGGACGCCGATCGTGCCGCTGCGCCTGCTCGGGGCGAAGGGGTTGCCGAGGCAGACGGGAGACGCCTCCGTCATCCCGTACCCCTCGACGAGCAGCCCTCCGGAGACCGACTCCCACAGCTCGACGACGGACTGCGGGAGGTTCATCGCCCCGGAGATGCAGTACTTGGCGCTCCGCAGCGAGATGCCGCGCTCCGTGGCGCGGATCGCTGTGCGCTCGTAGATCGGCGGCACCGCGCAGTACACCGTGGGCGGGCTCTTCTTGGCCGCGTCGAGCACGAGGTCCACGTCGAAGGAGGGGAAGATGACGAGACGTGCCTGCTTGAGGATCCCGTACGTGAGGAACAGCGTCATGCCGAAGGCGTGAAACATCGGGAGGATCGCGTAGAAGATCTCCTTGCGGTACTCGGCGCCGTACATCCACGCCTCGCCCTGGCGCGCGTTGCTGTAGAGGTTGAGGTGGGTCAGCATCGCGCCCTTGGGCTCGCCGGTCGTGCCCGAGGTGTACTGGATGACCGCGAGGTCGTTCACCTCTGGGCGTGGGTGGTCGTCCGCCAGCGGCCCGTGGCCGAGGAGCTGCTTCCACGTCACGGTGCCGGGAGCGTGCTGGGTCAGCTTGGCGCGGGTCTCACGGAGCTTCTTGACCGGCAGCGACAACGCGAGCCGCTTGATGACCGGGAAGGCGTCGAGAAGGTTGACCGAGACGATGTGCTGCAGCGGTACGTCGTCGGGGATCGCTGCGAGCTTGGGTACGGCCACGTCCCAGCAGATCGCGACGTGAGCCGTGTGGTCCTCGAAGATGTGGCGCAGCTCGCGCTCGGTGTAGAGCGGGTTGTGCTCCACGGCGACCGCACCGAGCCGCAGGATCGCGTAGAACGCGACGACATGCTGCGGCGAGTTCGGCAGGACTATCGCCACGCGGTCACCGGCCTGTACGCCCAGTCGCCGGAGCCCTTCGGCCGCGCGTGAGATCTGGTCGCCGAGCTGGGAGTACGTGGTCGCTCGTCCGAAGAACTCGGTCGCGACGGACTCGCCCGCCTCGCGGACCGATCGCTCCACCAGCGCCACCAACGACTCAGACGGTGGCACGATCTCTGCCGGGACACCAGGTTGGTAGTGCTTGACCCAAGGAGCATTCACGCCGCCGACACTACTGGTGCGGAGCGCCGAGCCCTCCCGCCGGGCGCACAACCTTTCGGATGTCCGCACAACCACTGTGCCCTGGTTTCGGGACCACAAAGGCTGTGCGCGTTGCTCACGTATCAGTCGCCCCCGCGCGCGCCTCTTCACAGGCATGACACACGTAGACATCGCCTCCCGGCTCATCCAGCCGGCGGGTCATCACCGCCAGCCCCGGTCATCGACGACGTGGACCGCCCTACCCGGCGGCTCCTCGTTCGAGTCACCTTCGGGCTCCTTCGTCAATGCCACGGCCTCCGTCGTGCCCGACGCGCAGTTCGTGTTCTGGAGCGCCTCGGACGGGTCGGGCGGCCAGACGACAGCGAGCACCTCGATCCACCACAAGGTCGGCAGCACGGCACTGGCCGTCACGGCCTGGTACCTCCCTGTCGGCGGCCCCGGGGTGCCCGGCGCCAGCGGCTACCTGCTCGACGCATTCTCCGTCGCCCACGGTGACTTCATCGACGACTCCTTCGTGGACGTCACCAGCGACGCGACCCTCACCTCCGACGCCAACGTCGTCGGATGGGTGCCAACCGCGAGAAGCCAGACTCTCGTCGCGCGGGGAAACGTCGCCAGCACGAGCGAGTCGTTCGAGCAATGGATCGGCATCCCGGCTGTGGACCGGACCGCCACGGCCTCCGAAGGCGCCAGCGGCTTCGCCATCGCCTCGTACCGCAAGACCGAGGTCCGTATCCCCTGGGTCGACGTACCGCGTGAAGGCTGGCTCATCTTCGGCGGGATCGCAGTCGACGGCGGAGGCTTCGTCGTTCCGATCGGCGGCGGCCACGGCGGCGGCCCTGTCGGACCGTGGGGTCCGTTCATGGAGCGGGTCGTGCGGGCGTACGCCACAGGTGTACTCGCGTCCGGCATGGACAGCGCCGAGGGCCGCGACATCCAGCTGAAGTCGGCGACCGAGATCGCCAACGCCGCCAAGTCGAACGTGGCAGCGGTCAAGAAGCAGCTGGGCTGAATCACCCGCGATCCCGGGGCCGATCATGGCCCCGGGATCGCGGCTGCTTGCACCGTCCGCTACCGGGGCCAACACACGCGAGGGCAGGGTCGCTTCACGGCTCGATAGAGTGTCGGCTTTCCACCACGGACGGAGTACCCATGGTCGACCTGGTCGGTCGGAACTTCCTCAAGGAAGTCGACTTCACGCGCGACGAGTTCACCTATCTGGTGGACCTCGCCGCGGAGCTCAAGGCGGCCAAGAAGGCGCGACGTGAGACGACAAGGCTCGAAGGGCTCAACCTTGCGCTGATCTTCGAGAAGACCTCGACCCGTACCCGCGCGGCGTTCGAGGTGGCGGCGTACGACCAGGGCGCCCACGTCACGTACCTGGACCCCTCCGGCTCGCAGATCGGCCACAAGGAGTCGCCTGCGGACACGGCCCGAGTGCTGGGCCGGATGTACGACGGGATCGAGTACCGGGGCGCCGGTCAGGCCATCATCGAGGAGCTCGCCAAACATGCGGGCGTGCCCGTCTGGAACGGCCTCACCAACGAGTGGCACCCGACCCAGAGCCTCTGCGACCTGCTCACGATGCGCGAGCACACGGACAAGGACTTCTCCGACATCTCGTTCGCCTACGTCGGCGACTCGCGCTACAACACCGGCAACTCGCTGCTGGTCACGGCGGCGCTGATGGGCATGGACGTACGGATCGTGGCGCCGACACAGCTGCAGAACTGGCCGCACATCGTGCGTCAGGCGTACGCGCTCGCGGCCGAGTCCGGTGCCCGCATCACCATCACCGACGACGTGGACGCAGGCGTCAAGGACGTCGACGTCATCTACACCGATGTGTGGGTGTCGATGGGAGAGCCGAAAGAGGTCTGGCTGGAGAGGATTCCGATGCTCCTTCCGTACCGCGTCGACCGCGACCTGCTCGATCGTACGGGCAACCCGGACGTGAAGTTCATGCACTGTCTGCCCGCGTTCCACGACATGAACACCTCGCTCGGATCCGAGGTCCAGCGGCTCAGCGGCGTCGAGGACGGGCTCGAGGTGAGCGACGAGGTCTTCGAGTCGGACGCCAGCATCGTCTTCCAGCAGGCCGAGAACCGGCTCCACACCATCAAGGCGATCCTCGTCGCCACGTTGGTCGGCTCATGAAGGTGCTCATGGTCTGTACGGGCAACATCTGTCGCTCGCCCATGATGGAGCGGGTGGCGGCCGCCCACGCGGCGCGCGAGGGGATCGACGTGAAGATCACCTCCGGCGGCACCTCCAGCGAGGAGGCCGGCAATCCCATCGACCACCGGGCCCGACGGGTGCTGGAGCACGCCGGGTACGACGCGAACCACCACCGCGCTCACCAGGTCTCGGCGCAGGAGGTCGCCGAGGCCGACCTGGTGATCGCTGCCGAGGAGCACCACCGGCAGCGGCTCCTGCGCCTCGCCCCTCAGGCCGACGTCCGCCTGCTCAGCGTGTTCGACCCCGATCTCGCCGACGGTACGGGGCTGCCGGACCCCTGGTACGGGCAACCCGAGGACTTCGACGAGACACTGACCGCCGTCGAGGCCGCCATACCGGGTCTCATGACGCACCTCAAGAAGCGTATGACCGGGAAGCCGGCCCTCACGCCGGAGTGATCCACAGACTGGAGAAGTACGCCTCCGTGCCGACACCGATGAAGAGCCCCAGGTCGCCGCGAAGAGCTGCAGCCCTGTCCACCGGGATCACGAGCGCCTCGACGCCGTCGACCAGTGACGTGAGGCGGGTGCCGTCGATGTGCAGGGTGAGCCGGGCCCAGGACTCGAGGTCGACATGTCCGCCCGGCTCTGACAGCCGTCGGGGACTCAGCCGGTCGAACGGCAGCTCCGGGAAGGCGAAGTGCTGCGCGGCGCGGCGCACCTTTGTGGTCGGAGGGTTCAGCCACGTGCCGTTGAGGGGTCGTACGTGCACGACATCGGACCGATCCCTGTCGCCGCGGACGCGGTACGCGAGGCCCGCGAAAGGCTTCACGGAGTCGGGAGCGCGGTCGTCCAGGCGGCTGAAGACATCCACCTCGATCGTGCCGTCCTCGAACCAGATGGGCAGGGCGACGAACGTCGCCTGATCGACATCGTCAGGGCGAGAGATCCGCAGAGCCGGCCGACCATCCATCGTCGTCAACGCGGCCACGCCCGAGTGGACGACCGCGCCCTCGGCAAAGGTCGCGAGGTCGTACAGGACGTCCATCGGTTGTCGCTCCGCTCCGGGGGGTTGGGCACTGAGGTGCAGGATGCCACACGGGGAAGGACGCTGCTCAGCCGGGTCTCGGCTGACGTCCCGCCCGCGTGTGATGGAATGACGGATCGTGTCCAAGAGATCGCTCGTCGTCGGGCTGTGCGCCGGGGTGCTCGCCATCGCGTTCGAGGCGATGAGCGTCAGCACGGCGATGCCGGCGGCAACCGATGCTCTCGGGCAGAAGGAACTGTACGCCTGGGTCTTCTCATTGTTCGTGATCGGCATGATGGCGACGACGGTGATCGGAGGGCGGATCGCCGATCGGTACGGGCCGGTGATCCCTCTGTACGTGGGGTTCGGCGTCTTCGGTGTCGGGCTGCTGGTCTCGGGCTTCGCGCCTGCCATGGCCGTGCTTCTCCTCGGCCGGACGCTCCAGGGCATCGGCAGCGGACTCATCAACATCGGCTGGGCCGTGGTGCTCGCCCACGCGTTCGACGCCTCGGAGCGTCCGAAACTCATGGGCCTGTTCTCGACCTGCTGGGTCGTCCCGTCCTTCGTCGGCCCGCCCCTCGCCGCCTGGCTGACGAGGACGCTCAGCTGGCACTGGGTCTTCTTCTCCGTGGTACCGCTTCTCGTCGTGGCTGCGGTCCTCTGCGCCCGCCCTTTGGGGGCACTCCACCGAGCGCACCGGTTCGACGCGGAGGGTGAGCAGCCCCAGCCGGTCCCGTACTGGGCGGCGATCGCCACGGGTCTCGGCGTCGCGGCCCTCCAGTTCGGTGGGCAGCAGTTCGCGGAGGCGCAGGGCTCGCTGCCGGTCACGATCTGGCTCGCCCTCGCCCTGGGAGTGGTGCTGCTGGTCGTCGGCGTACCGCCACTCCTCCCGGCCCGCGAACCGCGCACGCCGTCACCCTCCCAACCGAGCCATCGCGGCTCGCTCCTGGCCGTCCTGGGCGCGCGCTTCCTCATCGCCGGACCGTTCTTCGGTGCACAGTCGTTCCTGCCGCTCATGATGGTCGAGCAGCACCGGTGGAGCCTGCTGCTCGCCGGTGGCCTGCTGACGGTCGGTTCCTTCGGCTGGGCCACAGCCTCCTGGGTACAGGCACGCTCGATCTCGTGGTTGCCACGCGGCCGGATCATCCTCGTCGGCAACGTGACCCTGTCCATCGGACTGGGGATGCTGGCTGTCGGCGCCTCGTCCCCGGCGTTGTGGGTCGGCGTCATCGCGATCGGGTGGGTGGTCGCCGGCTTCAGCATGGGCCTCGCGGTCACGTCCACGTCGCTGGCGGTTCTCAGCCTGTCGGCAGCGATGGCGCAGGGCCGCAACAACGCCGCCCTGCAGGTCAGTGACAACCTCGGCAGCAGCGTGCTGGTCGCGGTGGCGGGCACGATCTACGCGGCGTGGCACCCCTCCGGCGACCTGATGCTCACGTACGGGATCCTCATGGCTGCCATGGTCGTCGCCTCTACCGCCGGCATCGCGATCTCGTACCGGATCGGGCCGTTGCGACACAGTTCGTAACACCGACGACCGCGGGTACCACTGAACCGACCAGGTCAGTCCAGCGGTTCACTGCCAACGTGGGAGCCCCGCTCGGAGATCTCCTCCGGCATGGGCCGCCTCTCCCGCGCCGGCAAAGGTACCCGCGGTCATCAGGTGGCAGCTCTCAGCCGGGTGAACCCACCACAAGCGCCCGGCGAAAGCCCGAGAACGAACGCGACCGCGTGAATAGCGCTGGGCGCCTACCCGGCGTACCCGCGGTGTCCATCCGCAACGTCCTCATGACAAGGATTCCATCGCCGAATGATGTGAATGCGGTGGCATACCCCTGTGATTTGGCTGTGAGCCGAAACCCCGCCCGAGAACGACGAAAGGCCCCAGCGGATGCCGGGGCCCAAGAACGATCTGCCCGCTTGTGGCGCGGGCCCGCCGGGGGGATAGGGGGCCCGCGCCGCAATCGGGCAGATGATCAATGCTTGCACGTTCCCGCGTCCTGCGCCAGTCAAACCCCCCACGTTTGTACGGGGATGAGCGAAGTACTTCTCGGCCTTGTGAGAGCTGGGAGGACGCTCGCCGCCAACCCAGTTCCGGGTGGTGACTGACGTCACCGCTGGACGTCACTCACACTCCGCGCGGCTCATCGCGTGCATCCCCAGCCAGGGTTGGCGATTTCGGATGGACCCGACCGAGCGGACGTCGTCCGTGGTGGGCATCCGTGAGAGAGTGGAAGCACCCAAGGGAAGGAGCTGCATGGACGCTCGCGAGATCCTCATCGACGCGGCCCAGCGGCCCATCGAGAGCACGCGTCAGGTGCTGAAGAGCATCGACGTAGCTGCCGTGAACCGCATGCCCGACGACACGCACGCCTCGATCGCCTGGCTCATCTGGCACTCGGGTCGCCAGATGGACGCACAGCTGGCGCGGCTCTCGGGCGGCGACCAGGTCTGGGAACAGGACGGATGGGCGGACCGGTTCGCTCTCGATCGCCCGACTGGCGACATGGGCTTCGGCGACGGACCCGCTGAGGTGGCGAAGGTACAAGTCAGTGACCCTGCCCTGCTGAGTGGCTACCTCGAGGCCTCGGTGAACGCGCTCTGCACGTACATCCGCAGCCTGTCCGACGCCGATCTGGACGATGTGATCGGCCACATGCCCGGCCCCATCCGCAGAGGCGTCCGGATCGTCAGCATCATCGACGACGCCGTGGCCCACGTGAGCCAGGCGGCATACCTGCGAGGCCTGCTCGAGAACTGGAAGATCGGCTACTGAGCCTCAGACGAACACCTTCGCGAGCCACGCGTCGACGACGGGAGTTGCCGCGTAGGCCGGGTCGCCCAGGCGCCGGTTGATCTCCGCGTGCCCGGCCAGGCCTGTGCCCGGGAAGCTCGCCTCCTCCGCGTTCGTACCGGCGGCTCGGAGCGCCGCCGCGAGCTCGTCTGCCTGGGCGATGCCATCAGGGCGCTGCACGTGTGGCAGGAGGAAGGCCGGCGCGTTGGGCGCGACAGCATGGAACGTGGGTGAGAGAGTCCGCTGGCGTGCGGTGGCGGTGCCGAACGCCTCGATGTACCGGTCGTGCATGACCCCGCCGAAGGCCATCTGCGTCGGCACGTCGTACGCCGCGCCGTCGATCGCGATCACCCCGCGCACCGACGACTCGGACAAGCCGACTCCTGCGAGGTACGACGGGTCCGTACCCACCAGCGCGACGAGATGCGCTCCGGCGCTGTGGCCCATGATCACGACACGACCAGGGTCTATGTCGAGCTCGGCAGCATGGCCGAGGAGCGACCTCAGCGCCGCCGCCACGTCACCAGCCTCGTCCTCGACCGTGACAGACGGTACGAGACGGTAGTTGATCGACGCGTACGCGTACCCCTCCGACGGGTAGTAGGTCGACTTGTGCGAGCCGTCGGCCGAGTCCTTGCTGCCCCTGGTCCAGCCACCGCCGTGGACGAACATCACCAGCGGCGCCGGTCCGGTGCCGCCCTGAGCCGGCCACACGTCGTACACCTGGTCGGCTGACGGTCCGTAGGAGATGGTCCGCTTCCCCGTGGCCACCGAGGCCGAGGCCGCCGGGGCGCCCACGACCTCCGGGTCCTGGCGCACGATCCGGCCGGCGGCGACGAGCCCGATCAGGGCGACGACCACGACGAGCCCAACCAGGAGTGCCCGGCGGACGATACGGCTACGACGGATTCTGGGCATGACTCGACGGTAGAGCGCTCACGCCCCTCGGAGGAGCCACTCGGGGGTGCGCTAACACTCCTCGAACACCATGACTACGAAGGCCTGACGAACGGGCCGTTCGGAGAGGTTCCCGAGGGGAGCGCGCGCGAACGGTCGCCGACCTGCGCCGGTCCAGCGGCGCTCACCGAGGGACGGACGGCGTCTCGTACCGGCGGACGACCGTCATCCCGGCCAGCGCCACGGCGGCGATGGTGAACAGCCCGGCCACGTGCGGAATGGCGCCCGAGAGGGTGATGTATGCGTAGCACGCCGGGCCGATCCCGACGACCAGAACCACCAGCCCCGACCACCAACGGAGCGATCCCGGCCTCGTCACCCACGCCACGGCGAAGACGAGTGTCGCGACGGTGATGAGCGACAGGATCATGGCCCACCCACCGGATCCGGTCACGACCGCTCCTATCCAGCCGAGAATCGCAGCCACGGACGCCACGAAGCAGAACACTGCGAGCCAGCGCTCCGTACGCTGCCAGTCCATCACCGCGTCGGCACCGACCAGCCGGAGCGGCCAACCGTGACGGTGCCGTCGTCCCTGGACTGGCTCCGCCGGTCGACCTCACTCGCGCGCGTATTGTCGCTCACTGGGTCACCCTAGGGCGGCGGGGGCTCATGTTGCCTGTCCCAAGCCGTGGCCTTCCCGATCTCGGTCAGTACCCGCGTGACGCATCAGCCGACGCCAACGACCCAGACAGGGACGCGACGAAGTCCGTCGAGGTCATCGGTTTGGAGAACATCGGGTAGTCATAGGTGATCGCGTTCGCGTGCTCCTCGTTGCTGGTGCCGGCCACACAGTCGGTGAGCGTGATCACCTCGAACCCACGCTCGTAGGCCGACCTCATCGTCGACTCGACGCAGCAGTTCGTGAGGAACCCGCCCAGCGCCACGGTCTCGATGCCCTTGCTGCGCAGGATGAAGTCGAGGTTGGTGCTCGCGAAGGCGTCGAGTCCGCGTTTGCCCTCGAGGACGATGTCGCCGTCGGCCGGCGTCAGGTCGTCGATGATCTCCGCACCCCAGGTGCCCTTGACGAAGGCCGTGGAGTCCACGACGCCCTTGAGGATCCCGTACGGGTGCTTCGTGATCTCGTAGTAGCCGGCCGCGAACTGGATCGGCGAGTGGATGACCGTGATGCCGGCGGACCGAGCCGCTGCGACGAGCGCCTTGGTGTGGGTGAGCATGTCGGTGGAGTCCATGACGGTCTTCACCGCTCCGTGGAGCGCGCCCCCCTCGGTGGTGAAGTCGTTCTGGTACTCCACGAGCACGATGGCGGTCTTTGCGGGATCCATGGCAACTCCTGATCGTCGGTGAACCGGGGCCTCGGGCTCACGGTAGAGGGCCACGATCCGCCCCACAAGACCCTTCGACGCTGCACTCGCCTTCTGCACGCCTGAAGGCGTCGCTCGCCGTCCGACCCGAGCTCAGCTCTCTGCGGGTGCGATCTCGTTGATCGCGGCCAGCCCGTTGAGCGTGCGGGGATAGCCGATGTACGGGACCAGCTGGCTCAACGCATCGAGCAGCACGTCGCGTCCGTTGCCGACACGTACGTTGCCGGCCACGTGGCTGCGCGCCTGAGAGTCGCAGCCACCCTGGGCGACGATGACGACGAACGTGAGCAGCTCGCGGGTCGGGAACGTGAGGCCTGTCCGGGTGTAGTGGTCGCCGAAGCAGTTCGCCGTGAGCCAGTTCTGGAAATGCTTCGTGTCGGGCGTCGCCGACTCGTGCAGCTGCGCCAGCCGATCCCCGATGACCGCCTCCTGCGCCTGCCACCCCATGACGAACCGCGTCTCGGGCGTGGTCGTCGACTGGGCGGGTAGGGGAAGCTCGACGTCGCGTTCGACCAGCGCCTCGTTCGTGATGGTGAGGAAGTCGTACACGCGACCGATGCCCAGGTACGCGACGGCGTGGTAGACGACTTCCTTCACCTCCACCGGGGAGACCCCATTGGCGAGCGCGGCCCCGAGGAACACCCGGTACTCGGTCTGAGCCTGGCAACCGATGAGGCCGGCCAGGATCACGAGGAGCCGCGTGTGCGGGTCGATCGATCCATGCTCGAACACCTCGTCGAAGGCGAAGTTGTCGAAGTACTCGACCAGCTCCGGGTCGGTCTGCGACAGCGTCGACAGGCGGTTCCCGAAGAGCTGGTCATGGTTGTGCTGGGCGTTGGCGGTGATGGCCATCGGGGGCTCCTCGTTGTACGGGTCGTGCCGGGTCTCAGAACGACCGGGGGATGTGCGGGGCGTAGTGCTCCTCGAGGGAAGCCACCTCGTCGTCGGAGAGCACCAGATCGAGCGCCGCGACGGCGTCGGTGAGATGGTGCACCTTCGTGGGGCCGACTATCGGCGCGCTGATGACGGGCTTGGACAGCACCCAGGCCAGGGCGACCTGCGCCATGGGTACGCCACGGGCCTCGGCGATCTTCTGCACCGCGTCGACGATCGGGGCATCGGCGTCCTGGTCGTAGCGCTTGCCCACGGGATCGACGTCCATGCGCGCGGTCGTCTGGCCCCATGGACGGCAGACCCGGCCCTTGGCCAGCGGCGAGAACGGGATGCTGCCGACGCCCTGGTCGGCGAGCAGGCCGAACATCTCCCGCTCCTCCTCGCGCATGATGAGGTTGTACTCGTCCTGCATCGAGATGAACTTCGTCCAGCCACCCCGCTGCGCGGTGTACTGCATCTTCGAGAACTGCCACGCCCACATGGCCGACGCGCCGATGTAGCGCGCCTTCCCAGCCCGTACGACGTCGTTCAGAGCCTCCATCGTCTCCTCGACAGGGGTGTTCGGGTCGAAGCGGTGGATCTGGTAGAGGTCGACGTACTCCTCCCCCAGCCGACGCAACGAATTGTCGATCTCGGAGAGGATCGCCTTGCGCGATAGTCCGCCACCGTTCGGACCAGGACGCATGACGCCGAACACCTTGGTCGCGAGCACGATCTCGTCACGAGGTGCCAGCTCCTTGAGCAGTACCCCGGTGATTTCCTCGCTGGTACCTTCGGCGTAGACGTTG